>NZ_JAOWES010000013.1:0-211 GCF_030334095.1 Citrobacter sp. Cf118
TGCCGGACCGCACCACCATCATGAATTTCCGCCACCTGCTGGAGCAGCATCAACTGGCCCGCCAATTGTTCAAGACCATCAATCGCTGGCTGGCCGAAGCAGGCGTCATGATGACTCAAGGCACCTTGGTCGATGCCACCATCATTGAGGCACCCAGCTCGACCAAGAACAAAGAGCAGCAACGCGATCCGGAGATGCATCAGACCAAGAA
>NZ_JAOWES010000014.1:0-281 GCF_030334095.1 Citrobacter sp. Cf118
CTCAGAAGTGAAACGCCGTAGCGCCGATGGTAGTGTGGGGTCTCCCCATGCGAGAGTAGGGAACTGCCAGGCATCAAATTTAGTGTGCTGATATGGCTCAGTTGGTAGAGCGCACCCTTGGTAAGGGTGAGGTCCCCAGTTCGACTCTGGGTATCAGCACCAGTTTTTCGGTTAAAGTTCGGCACTTAGAAAAGAATTTGTCTGGCGGCTGTAGCGCGGTGGTCCCACCTGACCCCATGCCGAACTCAGAAGTGAAACGCCGTAGCGCCGATGGTAGTGTG
>NZ_JAOWES010000015.1:0-1888 GCF_030334095.1 Citrobacter sp. Cf118
CAAAATCGGTGGAGCTGCATGACAAGGTCATCGGGCATTATCTGAACATAAAACACTATCATTAAGTTGGAGTCATTACCTAACTTAAGGGCGTTTTATTTTTGTGTGCTTATTTACCATCCGTTTCATCATCTACTTTCTGAGTCATGATTGGAGGCGGCGCTTCATTATCAATTTTCCTACGGCCTTCATCGCTGAAGAAGATTTTCCAGATAAAGTGCCCGACAAAAA
This sequence comes from Citrobacter sp. Cf118, assembly GCF_030334095.1. Lineage (NCBI taxonomy): Bacteria > Pseudomonadati > Pseudomonadota > Gammaproteobacteria > Enterobacterales > Enterobacteriaceae > Citrobacter > Citrobacter sp. Cf118. The sequence goes on from NZ_JAOWES010000015.1 coordinate 232, forward strand.
GGATTCCGCATCCTATAATCAGCGCCCAGTCGAAAGTGTCAAATGGTCTGTTAAAATAATCAAACATATAGTTCTCCAGGGTAGAGTTCGTGACTAAGCCCGTTAAACGTTGTGTGGATAATTGCTCCACCAGACCGGGCAATGCAATTCATTGTTTTTTTCAGACCATCCGGCATCTATGAGTAATCTCTTCACAAAAAATGGCTGGTTTCTGAAGATATCTGTAGAAATTGATGTAGCTTTAATGACACTTCCTTTTTCACCAGGTTTTGTTGGTTTCTCGTAACGCGTTATACCGATATGCTGTAGACGTGACCTAATCGCGCCATCTGTCCTATTCATTTTCTTGGCAATCACTTCTATTGAACGATGCTCAGATAGAAGTGTAATTAAAAACTTATAGTTTCCACATACCCATTTGGCTGGTTTTTGTGGTTCTCTTTGGTTCCGTTCAGGCACTGATCTTTCCTTAATTTGTTGTGGTTTTTCACTATCACAATCAATGTCAGTTCTGGCCGGGTAATTTGAAATGGTTTTATCTGGTACGGTTTCATAGATAATTTCATTAAGCACTATATGCTTGCTCCACCAATCTGGGGCGGTAAGGTCGAATCCATCAATGTGCCAGCCGAATTCGATTAGTGGCAGGACATCAAGAAAACGTTTTTTTGATAATTTCGCAGAACTTATTTTTTTATTTAACCATATAACCGTACTAGATGAATCGTCTTCAGCGCCCACGGTAATCATTCCAAGCTCTATAAGTTGCTGAAGAGTGGATTGATGGCTTCTTAAGGTAAGCTCGGCAAGTGCCGTTTTACTGATACCATGTTGTATCGCCTTAAGTAAGACCCGAGTATCGTCAGGAGTCCACGGTTTACCGGTAATGAGGTGTGAAGATGTTTTCTTATGTAGCTGATCAGTATCCTCATCTTCGGGTACTAACAGGCTTGTGTTTCTTGTTCGCCACCATTCTGGAGAGTACAGAACATTTTCACCATTTATGCAGTGTGCTACCCATCCATTATCTAGCAGGGTTTTAAGAGTTATACCTGAAGCTGGTTCAGCCGGTGGCACTCTGATTGAAGAGTTAGGCTTGAGGGTAATTTCGTTAGGCTCGGAGAGATTTTCTCTTATGAGAAGGTATAAATCCAACTCGATACATCTTAACTGGATTATCCTTTCATTGTATCCAAGAATGGACGTAAGCGCTGCAAATGAGTAACCATCCTTAAGCCCTTTTATAAGCTTCAGATCTTCAGCTGGTGACCATGACGGTAATTTCTTCTTCATTCACTTGCCTTAGAGTGAACTAAATATTTCTGATATTACTTGTAAATCAATAATTCTTGAATCGAGAATGGGGGCGTTTTGAGGTGTATAAATCGCACTTAGACTCGACCATTTAGTATCCGTGGTTGAAGAGCTCCTCAACTCCAGCATTTACGACATCCTGGTTTCCAGGGATGTAACGTGGCCAGCCTTCTACCTCTTTGATGTTCTTAACGATAACTCCTTCGAAGCCAAATTGATCTGCCGATATATCAACAATATGGAATTCATCGTTGTTGGAGATCTTGACCTGCTCCCCGTTGATTAGTACACCCCGATGTTAGTAATGTCTTCATAAGCCACATGAGGACATCCCCATGAAGAA
>NZ_JAOWES010000016.1:0-241 GCF_030334095.1 Citrobacter sp. Cf118
TGAGCGACGGTGCCATGGAAGATGCCCTGTACGAAATCGCCTCCATGCGCCTGTTTGCCCGATTATCCCTGGATAGCGCCCTGCCGGATCGCACCACCATCATGAATTTCCGCCACCTGCTCGAGCAGCATCAACTGGCCCGTCAATTGTTCAAGACCATCAATCGCTGGCTGGCCGAAGCAGGCGTCATGATGACCCAAGGCACTTTGGTGGATGCCACCATCATTGAGGCACCCAGCTC
>NZ_JAOWES010000017.1:0-246 GCF_030334095.1 Citrobacter sp. Cf118
GCGCTGAAAGGTGCACGTCCGGTTCGGGGAGGAGAGGCAGGGAAATAGTCCGACTACGCCCTGCCTCTTACTCTACTCAGGACCCACGAAGGCTGGCTGTATCTTGCCGTTGTTGTTGATCTGTTCTCACGCAAAATTATCGGCTGGTCCATGCAATCCCGGATGACAAAGGACATTGTCCTGAACGCACTGCTGATGGCTGTATGGCGGCGTAATCCCCAAAAACAGGTGCTGGTTCATTCGGAT
>NZ_JAOWES010000018.1:0-234 GCF_030334095.1 Citrobacter sp. Cf118
GCTGGTAATGGCCGGCGACCTTATCCGCTGGAAACCATGCTACGCATTCACTGCATGCAGCATTGGTACAACCTGAGCGATGGCGCGATGGAAGATGCTCTGTACGAAATCGCCTCCATGCGTCTGTTTGCCCGGTTATCCCTGGATAGCGCCCTGCCGGACCGCACCACCATCATGAATTTCCGCCACCTGCTGGAGCAGCATCAACTGGCCCGCCAATTGTTCAAGACCATC
>NZ_JAOWES010000019.1:0-206 GCF_030334095.1 Citrobacter sp. Cf118
TCATTTCTTATTACGGAGAAATGAAACAGTGTGTCGTTTCAATTTTCAGCTTGATCCAGATTTTTAAAGAGCAAAACTTCGCAGTGAACCTTTTCAGGTACACTCTGAAGTTTTCTTGTGTTTTTGCAGTAAAGATGGTGGAGCTATGCGGGATCGAACCGCAGACCTCCTGCGTGCAAGGCAGGCGCTCTCCCAGCTGAGCTATA
>NZ_JAOWES010000020.1:0-201 GCF_030334095.1 Citrobacter sp. Cf118
TGTCATGCAGCTCCACCGATTTTGAGAACGACAGTGACTTCCGTCCCAGCCTTGCCAGATGTTGTCTCAGATTCAGGTTATGTCGCTCAATGCGCTGAGTGTAACGCTTGCTGATAACGTGCAGCTTTCCCTTCAGGCGGGATTCATACAGCGGCCAGCCATCCGTCATCCATACCACGACCTCAAAGGCCGACAGCAGGC
>NZ_JAOWES010000021.1:0-288 GCF_030334095.1 Citrobacter sp. Cf118
TAACCTGAATCTGAGACAACATCTGGCAAGGCTGGGACGGAAGTCACTGTCGTTCTCAAAATCGGTGGAGCTGCATGACATGACTCTGAGGTGTCTGTTAAACCCGTGGCGATTCAAAGCGGACCGTCATACCTGCTTTAGTCACTGGCTTAGCGAATGGAAGGGACTTCCCCTGGATATGCGCCTGGTTAACTTTCATGCAATCATGGGATAAACATTGACCCAGAGGGATTCGTTATGACCATCACCACTGTCGGTATCGATCTTGCTAAAAATGTGTTTGCTGTT
>NZ_JAOWES010000003.1:0-843 GCF_030334095.1 Citrobacter sp. Cf118
TATAAGGCCAACTATCAAAACCTGCCGGACAAAGAACCAGAAGTGGTGGGCTATAAGGGCTGGACCCGAATGCACTGCGACCTGAATGCGGGGAAATAATCGGCAATGGGATATGCCTAAAACACTTAACGTTTAAGGATAAATTATGAATAAGGGAAGTGCGTTAAAAATAATAATCGGAACTATTTCGCTATGTGCTATCGCTGCCTGTACAAAAAGAACACCCTCACAGGTTATTTATCGTTATGACGATAATCGTTATCTGGAGTTAAAAGGCTATTATTGTGAGGGAGCACTTTGGTATCACGATGGTAAAAAAAATATTCATAAAGAGATATATGATGGAGTATTTGCTTCCTTCAGGATATTCTCTGGGATATATATCCATCCATCGGATAAATACATCTTTATTCCTGAATGGGAACCCGGTGCATATACAATATCTAAAGACTATGGACAAACGTGGCAGGTCGCAACGTATATGTCCCCATCTCAGGGGCAAGAGAAAAATTCTGATGGGAATATGGTAGATAGACCTGAAGGAAAAGAAATAAAAAGAGTGGTGGTGGTTAATAATCAGGCATTTATTTCCACTGCACAAGGACATTTATATCTGAGCTCATACCCTTTTGACGACCCGCGCTTAAAGCCGGGTGGTCCGGGTATAGATTATCAATACTTTGATGACACGTATTATCTCTACAGACCAGGCAAGCATAAATCCAGTGGCGAGTATGTGAACGGCCATATGAGACCTGAATCGCCAGGTGCTGCCTGGGGAACAGTGGTGTTTATGAAAGCATCCCTGGCCCATTTAACGGAGGGATATAAGGCCAACTATCA
>NZ_JAOWES010000022.1:0-530 GCF_030334095.1 Citrobacter sp. Cf118
GACCCCCGGCGGGCTGTACGGCATGGCAGAGAACGGCTACGAGTGGGTGAGCGACTGGTATGACCCGGACTATTACGCGAAATCTCCGCGCCAGGATCCGCAGGGCCCGGAAACACCGGTCATCAAAAATAAAAAAACTGGGCAATACCTGAAGGTCCGCCGCGGAGGTGACAATCCTTCTCCCGGGTTTGATGTGGGCCTCACCTTTTTTCGCGGCTATGCCATCAAGGACAAGCCTTACCCCGATGGCACCACCGTCCGCTGTGCGGTGAACGCTGCGGAGGCGGTGAAATGAAGGTTGGAAAATATAGCCTGGCGTTGTTGCTGTTGCTGAGTGGTTGCGATAAACCGGAGCCTGCGGCGCAGGATAACCCTGAATTAGCTCACTACCTGCAACGCATCACCGGCGATCTGGTGTTTATTCCGGGCGGTACGTTCTGGATGGGGGACTTTTGCTCCCGCACGCACGGTGAGGGGGCGCGCTGTTCTTCGGAAAAAGATACCAAACCCGTGCATGAAGTGACGCTGAG
>NZ_JAOWES010000023.1:0-1628 GCF_030334095.1 Citrobacter sp. Cf118
CGCAGCGAATTGAGCGGCATAACCTGAATCTGAGGCAGCACCTGGCACGGCTGGGACGGAAGTCGCTGTCGTTCTCAAAATCGGTGGAGCTGCATGACAAAGTCATCGGGCATTATCTGAACATAAAACACTATCAATAAGTTGGAGTTATTACCATGATAATAGTGTCTCGTTGTGTCTGGATAAGCGGATATAACGGCGTTCACCGGTATTTCTTTAATTAAAAAAATGATGTGTATGACTGATTTGTCTTGTGATAAATATCCTTAACAGACGGCGAGCTCGTCCGCCCATTTTGTTGCGGCCTGCATGGTTTCTATAACAGTGAACTCGCTGATATTGAGGGTATTACATATTTTCGCGGTTTCCTCCCAGTTAAGTTTCTCATAACATAACGACAGGGTCAGTATGTCAAAAAGTTCACCTTTATGTTCACAAAGCGCGGCAGTTACGTTTTGCGGGATTGAAATCTGTTTAATTAAATCGTCCATGGGGAGTTCAAGAATGACATCCAGCAATGAAAACAGACCGCATATAAATGCGTTATAGGACAATGAAACATTATTTATTTTTTCGGCAATTAATTCGCAGAATTTTCCGCGAACCATGCTCAGATGATAAAGTTCACTGATGCCGGAACGCCCCATATTTGAAAGGGCGGCCACCGCAACAAACCGCCGGAGTTCTTTGCCCCCCATATACATCAGCATTTCTTTCAGGGTAAGATTGTCCGCCTGAATTATGCCATGTGATTTAAACAGCATGTTTCTGACGTAGCGCATGATTTTATATGACAGCGTCAGATCGGTTTTAAGCAGACGTTCGACCGCGGCAAAGTCCGGGTTTTCCCTGTTCACCTCCATCATCAGCCTGGAGAGTGGCAGGGGGTTCTGGGAAAGGCATTTATTTCTGAGGATTTCCGGGCGACTGAAGAAAAATCCCTGGAAAAGCGCGAAACCCGCCCGGCTGTAAAGCTCAAACTCGTCCCTTGTTTCCACTTTTTCAGCAAGGAATTTTATGCCCTGCAGAAGCTGACTTTTTCTGTGGATATATTGCCGGATATCTTCATAGTCATTGTCTCTGACATCAAATTTGATGACAGAAATATACTGCATAAAGCGGTCCCATTCATCATCCATCGTGAAATCATCGAGCGCAAGCTGGTAACCCCTGTCGTGCATATCCTTTACGGCACAGAAAAGCGCATCATCCGGGACTGCATTTTCCAGAATTTCGATGACCACTTTTTCATTCGGCAGCGTATCGCCCAGTCCGTTAATGATCATCTGGTGCGGCACATTAATAAAAGAACTGTGATTGTTGGCTATACGGGGAACAGGGATGCATAAAAACTGGTCAGAAATCATTCTGGACGTGGCGTATTCTGGTGAAACATCGGGAAAGGCATTGTTCATTCCGTCTCTGAAAAGCAGCTCATAAGCGACGGTCTGCATTTTTGTGTCAAAAATAGGCTGGCGTGCGATAAATGAATACATATTCCCGGTCCCCAGGTCAGCGTTATAATTTTTAGAAATGTAACCTTTCTATGGCACTGTTGCAAAGTTAGCGATGAGGCAGCCTTTTGTCTTATTCAAAGGCCTTACATTTCAAAAACTCTGCTTACCAGG
>NZ_JAOWES010000004.1:0-264 GCF_030334095.1 Citrobacter sp. Cf118
GAGGTTCGAATCCTCCCGGATGCACCATCTTCTCCGAGATAGCAGCAAAACTGTTGTTTCATGGTCTGCGAGATAATCGCCAGTACCAGGGAGAATAACGTTGCTTCAGCAACGGCCCGCAGGGCGAGGCGCAGCCGAGTAATCCTCCCGGATGCACCATCTTCTTTGCAGTATCAGTAGTAATCAGCAATTCCCGATGCATCCGTAGCTCAGCTGGATAGAGTACTCGGCTACGAACCGAGCGGTCGGAGGTTCGAATCCTCC
>NZ_JAOWES010000024.1:0-268 GCF_030334095.1 Citrobacter sp. Cf118
CAGTAAAGATGGTGGAGCTATGCGGGATCGAACCGCAGACCTCCTGCGTGCAAGGCAGGCGCTCTCCCAGCTGAGCTATAACCCCATCGTAAATGCTAATCTCTGTACCCTAATTCGTTTCCGGGCAAGGCGCGGTGGTGCGAAGCATACTGAAGTATGCGAGCATCGCCGTAACACAGCACGGAGGCGAATTTGGTAGGCCTGAGTGGACTTGAACCACCGACCTCACCCTTATCAGGGGTGCGCTCTAACCACCTGAGCTACAAGC
>NZ_JAOWES010000025.1:0-256 GCF_030334095.1 Citrobacter sp. Cf118
GCCATCAACCGGACATCATGGCCATACTGCCTGAATAATCTTGCCCAATAGTGGGCACCCGAGCAGGCTTCCATTCCAATGACACAGGGAGGTAAACCAGCGATGAGTTCAGAAAGTGCTGCACGCGACACCTTGGGTTTAACCAGAACTGCTTTACCATTTTGGTCAACGCAGTGAACAGCAAACACATTTTTAGCAAGATCGATACCGACAGTGGTGATGGTCATAACGAATCCCTCTGGGTCAATGTTTATCC
>NZ_JAOWES010000026.1:0-212 GCF_030334095.1 Citrobacter sp. Cf118
CTGGCCTCGCCTTTACGTGCCCGCGGGCTCCGGTATCCGACCTGAGCCTTTATCCCGACACGTTTCATCAGTCGCCAGACCCGGTTCACTCCGCACTGTTGCCCGCTGTCCCGCAGATCCAGATGGATTTTGCGATAACCATAGACGCATCCCGATTCCAGCCAGAACTGTTTAATCTGTCCTGTCAGTCTCAGGTCTGCCTGATGGCGTTG
>NZ_JAOWES010000027.1:0-227 GCF_030334095.1 Citrobacter sp. Cf118
CCATGCCGAACTCAGAAGTGAAACGCCGTAGCGCCGATGGTAGTGTGGGGTCTCCCCATGCGAGAGTAGGGAACTGCCAGACATCAAATAAAAACAAAAGGCTCAGTCGAAAGACCGGGCCTTTTGTTTTATCTGTTGTTTGTCGGCGAGCGCTCTCCTGAGGAGGACAAATCCGCCGGGAGCGGATTTGAACGTTGCGCAGCAACGGCCCGGAGGGTGGCGGGCAG
>NZ_JAOWES010000005.1:0-43021 GCF_030334095.1 Citrobacter sp. Cf118
TCTTCATGGGGATGTCCTCATGTGGCTTATGAAGACATTACTAACATCGGGGTGTACTAATCAACGGGGAGCAGGTCAAACTTGCATGAAACCCCCTTTGCTCAATCATCGCCGTAAAGCATCAAGTCAACGCCATAGTTCCAGAAACCAATGGCATTACTGGCAACAGGCAACGGGCTCGATACGATCCTGGCTCGGGGGAATTCTTCTCGTATGGTCTGTTCGTAGAACCTTGTCCCACCACCGGCAGCTGCAATGATATGGACTGGCCCGAGAACCCTTGTCGATTTTCGCAACTCTTTGACTACATCACTGGCGATGGAGGGAATAGCTTCTTCAAGCAGAGGACGTAGGGAAATGTGGCGGAACCCATTAAAGAAAGACTGCTCATTGTTACGGAGAGCGATTTCAATAATTTCTGGTAGATCATCAATTCGCTCTTCCGGGTTATCGGCATTAAGGCGGTTCACAATGCTTTCGATAATTGCACTGGTTGCTTTTAATGATGAACCTGAAGAGCCTGATACCCTGCTTCCGCTCTTAAAGGCGATGTAGTCCATCGAGAAGAAGCCAGGGTCAACCACGAGAATGGTCGACTTCTCTAATTCTTCCTGACTGATAAGGCCCGGTCTGTTAACGATGTCATTGATGACACCAACGCCCTGCTGAAGAACGAGGCATTTTTTAACAGTCACTGTTTTTCCTGGCGCAATAGTAAACGTACCGGTGAGCCTCGCAGTCAGTTTCGCGCGTTCACTTTCATTAGCAAGACGGACAGGTAAACCAGTTACTACCAGGTCGATTTCATTGCCTGCTTTAGCAGTGATTTTATCCAGTGAGGCCAGATATAGTGCCAGGTACATTTCTGTCATGTGGTAACGGTCATGCAGCTCACGCGCATCGGGGCGTTCGGTAAAAGCCCGCCATTCTTTACCTCCTGGGTACACCAACACTTCATGTTCGCAGCTACGCTTTACCAGCCGCACATCATCTACTGGCTCATTCGTAGCGTAGGCCGGATAAATACTGACTGTGGGTTTGTCATCCGCTGAATCCCCTACAGCAATTTTTACATTGCTGTATCCAATATCAATTCCGCAGACAACCAATTTGTCATTGCTCATTCGTTAACCCTGCAAGTTAAAAATGAATTACTGCCACTCCGATAACATTTGAGCGCCAAAAAGGGGTTCGCACTAACGTAAAGAAAGGTGGCCTCCCTCTGTCAACGTCGGGAATTAACCGTTAACAAGTTGTAACATGGTATTCAAACGATCATCGATTACCATTTTTTTTATCGGCAAAACGTCCCCATTTTTGACATTAATAATGGCTAGATACGGACGTTTAAAATGTCAGATATGTACATAAATGCTGCATGAAACTGGACGTCATATATGGCTAAATCCGGCCCTAAAAACCTTAACCCCTAACCTAAATCAGACTGAGGAAATTAGGTGGTAATGTATGAGGGCAACACATTTAGATTGGCTTTCCGCCTGGGGATTTCGCGGAGTATATATACTAAAAACACATGCTTCGGTGAGGTGAATTAAGGTATGTTGTGGCGATTACTCAAGGGTACACTTCGTGAAAATTTTACTTAAGCACAAGTTATAATTTCACTTAAATATGCATATCTCCCCTTCACTTCCCCCCCAAAAAAACTCTCTCAAACTAGTATATATACCTACAAAATGTGACATAAATCACTATGAAGTTACTGTGATTTAGGATTGATCCTGAAGACGGAGGGAGGTGATGGAAGTTTCAGCTGCGTTTGCCATTGTATTCTCCAGAAAGGTAACAAAAAGTGGAAAAGCCAGAAACATAAGTTTCTGCCATATCATATAGCGACTCTACATAATCGTTTACTAAGAGGTTTGTGCAGCGGTGGGCGTCATCCCGTTAATCGCCTCTACATTAGGGGAAGTAAGTTTCCATTATATTCCCCAGAAACCTATTAAAAATCAGAAATGCCCAGAAACGTAGTTTTCTGCCATATCATATAGAGATTGGCAAACTGCTTGATTAAAATAAAATGGCTTGATAAAAGTACCCGTACAGATAGATATTAATAGCTCAATCACCAGATTGCCATTGTATTCTCCAGAAACATGCAAAAAATGAGAACACCCAGAAAGATACTTAACTGGAGAATCAATCTTTCCTGTTTTGGAACTGAAAACTAAAAATCGAACCTGAAAAGGAGTTTTCTCTTTCTCCAGAAACATAGAGTTCTGGCGTAATAATAGAGATTCTCTTTTTTGGGGTTAAGTCCTAATCAAAAAACATCGAGGTGGTTTTATGCAACTCGTCGGGTACATCAATGATCTGGAAAAGGCTCGTGATGCGGTTGATTCAGCCGCAGAACTTCTGTTTAACGAGGCCAATAGTCTTCGGGAGGAATACTGGGACAAAGCTATTGCTGATGACGAGAAGGCACGGTACAGCTTTAACGTAACCAGGCAAGGAACAACTATCAGGATCCGCTGGGCCAGATTGACACCTTTGCGCAAAGCTGGTGGAGGCATTGATCGTGTCGTTCCCAAATACCTACCTCTCAACAAAGGCGAATCATATCCACCAGCGAAATTTAAGGATGCAAGCCAGCGAGAACTTGCGCTTATCGAACTGTATGAAGGTCAGCTTATTTGGTTGCGTGATGAGTTACGAAAAAACCGTGCAATTCGGCAGGCACTTTCACTTCGAATAACTCACCTAAGAAAACAGCTTTAGAAATACAAACCGCTCTGGAGTAAACATAACGGATATACATGAATACCAGGCGATGACCTGGTATTTTTGTTAGTGAGCCTTCAGGCGATCTGTTAGTGAGCCTTCAGGCGATAGCGGACTTATCGCGGCGGAAATGAATCAGGATGATCGCAATATGATCGCGAGTGTTTTCGCCCGGGTATGATCGGGTGGGAATGCAGCGGACTATTTCGCGGGCGCGAATATGGAAGGTAAACAAAGCGGAAGCGATAGCGTCGGTTTTCTCTATTTTTACATCGGGAGGTTGAGCATGGTAATAATCAAACCGCACGATGTCGGAGGAAAGATGAATTTCCTCCGGGGGTTTTTATGGGCAACCGGAGGTTGCCCTGGTTTTAATCGCCGGGGAAAACCAAAAGTGAATAACCAACATGGTTTTCCTCCGGGGGTTTTTGTCGCGGCGAGTACCGCTTAGAAATTGTGATCGGCTATCGAAACGGACAATATGAAGTCGATACCCTCGTTCGGAATAACTTCCCTCCCGATACACGCGTAAACAAAACGAAACCATTAACAAATTATCGCTCAGATTATCAAAGTGGATCATCTCCGTCTCATACCAGCCAAATTCCCTTGTAAACCGATCTGTATTCGCAAAAGGATCCGTTATTGGGATAAAACCACGCCAGAATCGCCTCAGAACGATTCTGAGCTTATCCCCCTGGTATTTTCACGATCGGATTGATTAAAACGCGCCTGAGCGTTTTGAGCGCGTTTTGTAGATCGACATATCTGTAAATTTCCTGAGTATGGTTTGGCTATGCCCTGATTTTGTTCCGAACGGGGAAGCCGTTATGATTAGGTCTGAATGTAAAGCACTTGTAGAGGTGATGCGGTATGAGTCACGAGCGCATTGAGGTTTTTGGTGATGGAGGCAGCTGGATAGCCGAAAGGCTTAAGTCATTCAGGTTAACGATCTTGGGTCAAAGTGAGTCGTTGTCTATCGTCAGGAACCCGACTGACAATTCTGCCTGGGTGACTCACGATGATACCGGCCTTGTTTTATGTCCCCTCCATGTTGATGGTTCGTTGGCCCCGGATATCGCTGAAGCTACTGAGACGGTGGAGAAATACATCTCCCGAGTGAGCCCTGCGGGAATATCAGCACGGATAAAGCAAGCCCGTAACCACCTGGATAGAATTGCCGCACCGGTAGACTCACGTTCTGCGGCAGCACTGTTAAGACGTGGCGGAATCCCGATTCTCTCACTGCGAACCACGGAATATCTGAAGTGGTACGAGTTGTTAGCGAGACTGGCGAAAGGTCAGGCTCTGTCACCATCCATCTGGGTGGATAACTACCTTGCCGGTGATACACCAGAAAGTGCATGGGCTAATGGACGCGGACTCTATGAGTTAATCAACAATGGGAATATGACATCAGCCAATACGATTTTCCCGGTCTGGTATTCTGTAGCTCTCGCACTGGGAAGATTCACAACAGAAGAACTACCTGTGATGAACGCCTGGCCGAGCTATTGTGATGGAACCCGTGTGGAGAGTTTTATCCAGTTGTATCGTGATTAATTCTTATTCATATGTCATATGATTAACGCTAAAGAAGATCTGCGGTAAGTCTGGCCGTTACCCGGAACCCCGGGACAGACCGAAACTTGCTTTCGGGTTGTCTCGGGGTTGGCCGAGCGAAGCGCTGGCAAGCACCACACCTATTTTGAGGAGAAGCCAATGTTAATTTCGTATAAGAGCAAATTGAAATTAGGATCTATCGCACTATGTTCATTTGGTGTAGGTATGGGCGTTATGCTATCAAAAACCGTTCCACTATCTTTAAGCGCTGTAGTAGTACTCGCCTTTTTCTGGTTACTCTCAATCATTTGTTTAGGGGTTGCTGCTTTCTTTTGTTCCGATTGAAATTGTGTAGTTCATACAGTACCCCGAATAATCCCCGCCTTTGTCAGTAGATAACCGTGAGGCAGACCGAAACTTGTTTTCGGGCTGTCGAGGGGTTGGCCGAGCGAAGCGCTGGCAAGTACAGACCATATTGTTCCCCCTGCATTTCTCATCGCTAAATTCTTTCTTGAAATATCGTCAGATTCCCTGTTTGTCACCCACCAGCCTCATGTTGTTATTGACCTAACTGCCATTCAATGGGAAGCAACAATGTTTAATTTAATCGCGAAGGCTAAAGAAGCAGGTTATCAATTCTGGATCAGTGCCTCCAAGGTACTGACAGTTACTACCGGAACCGAGATGGGGCTGACGATTATTAAAACTGTAACTGATATTAACCCTTGCTTGCTGGTGGCGGAGTTAATGAACCTTGGGATCACGTTATCCCCAGATAATAATTATTTCTGCTGGTTGGATAGCGAAGGTGTCCTTTGGGCCGTTGACCGCCACCATCTCTATCGAGGAAATACAGGGGAGCATGGGGTAAACTGGGATGTCGTCTATCATCACGGCATGGTAATTAATACCCCTGAGCAGGCATCCATCCTTTTCAAAATTCCCCACATTGGGCGCTTTACTGCCACTGTAATGTATAGCGCTGGCTATACACCCGACTGGGCTCTTCCAGCCTTTGTTGATTTTTCTGGTGAACCGGATCATGAAACAATACTGTCGTGGTTATCCGAGGTAGGCATTCGTAATGCAGGAATGCATCTCGAAGATATTGAGTTTCTTTCTGTTGAAGAAAATCCCGACGCTTATATCTCTCTTTAATGAGGTCTCTGTATGTCAAACGTTAAACCTTATTCCTGGGTAGTTCGCTTCGATGTTGCTCCTCAGTGGGTAGCTGACGGCTTTATCATGACAGATACCACAGCTCTCGAAATGCTATCTGATGTTATCAACTATGCAAACGATCACGAACTTGCCGCATTGGTTATTTCAGCACCCGATGCAGAAAGAATTTCCGAGGAGCAAGGCTATTTGGCTTCTAACAATGCGGAGCTAATGCGTCAGGTGCTAATCGGCTCACCGCAGGCATATGCTAAAGCATCTGTGGCAAATACCCTGCTAAAGGCTATAACCGCACTTGAGCAAACGCAGGATAATAAGCAGGTCGTTAAAGAACTGCATTCCAGCCTCGCTTTACTGACGGGCAATAAGCCTATTTCGGACATTATCTGGTTTCCAACCCCAGAATAATTCTTTCATAAAGAGCTTAAATCTTTAGCTCATTTATTTATGGATTTTCTATTCGTCAGCCACCCAGCGTGTGTTTAACTGAAGTTAGTAAACAAAACGAAAAACATACGCGGGGTGATTTATGAATACTGCAATTCATCAAGTACGAAATAACGTTCGTCGCACTACATCTGCACGTCCTGTTTGTTATCCAGTTCGCCCGCAGACAGAGAAAGAACTTTTTTCTGTAGGCCGCAGCCTCTGGTATCGCTACACCACTTCATTTGGCCCGTGCCGTGAAGTTCACCATCATCATGTGCAGCAGCTTGCACACCTGGTGGGTAAATCTGTTGGCTATGTTGAACATGCCATTAATCATTACCTCACGCATTGAACGAGGCGGCTTAATATGTCTACTCAAATCTATTGTGCGGTGCTTCGCCATTTCATGATGATGGCTGCATCCTCCCAGCACTCATTGATTGTGCTGAAGCAATTATATAACGCAGAGATTTCATCGAAAGCTCACCTGGCCGGTCTCTCCGTGTCCGAAGCTGAAGCGCTCCTGGCTCTACCATCCACCAGCTGGCGCAAACGCGATGATGTAATTCATGAGCTGAACATTCGCCTTAAGCAACTCACTAGCGTAGCCACACCGCCAGCTCAACAAGTCGCAAACTGAAGGAGTCTATAACATGCTGCCATTTCTCATTTTGCTGTTCTGCTCATCGCCTGAGACGGCGCGAATGATCCTAATCTACGCTACCGATGAATCTGCGGCCCGCCTCCAGGCGCTTGAAGATTTCGCACGTCTGAATGATTCGGGTTTTGCTGCTTCCGCCCAAACCCCATATGAGTGGGAGAATCCTCACGGTGACCAGCTCTTTATTGAGTCGGTATACCCGGTTCCATCCGGCGATTTATCTGCTATCCGCCGTATGCTCGGGGATGACGATGCCCCATATACCGACAAGCACCTTATTGCCGGTTTACTGGAGGACAGCCGACGTATCCAGATGATTGAACCGAATGCCGGTACTCTTTCTCGTATTGCTCAGGCAGAGCAGTACCTTCAGTAGACTTGTGTTCCGACCGCCCACCAGCAGGTGGGCTTCGGGCTAATTTCCTGTACGAGGTATGTATGCAAGGTACACCACGCTGGTGGCAGAACGGTCGTCGGGTGCAGGCCGTTCTCGCAGAGAATCAGACCGCAGATGTAAGGCTCAATATCGGCCCAGAAAATGACTTCTGGTTTACTGATGATGGTAATAATCCTGTTGCTGTGCTTAGGGTTATCGGCCCGGTCTGTCCACTGGATCCGCTAAAATTCACCTCCAGTATCACTGATGTCCTTCCTGAAGATGTCCATAGCTATAAAAAAGCCCTTCAGGAACACCAGATGATAAACCGGCCTGTCTCGTTCTATCTTGCACTTGCCGATGCCTGGTTGCTTGTTAACGAACAGCAGCCGGTTTACCAGTTCCGCATCCGAAACCAGTACAACGGCATGACTACTGAATGGAATTCCGTTGCCCGGGACAAAGTCATTGAAGTGATTAAGATGCAGCCGGAAACCGCTGAATTCCGGGTTCTCGTCCCATCGGCTCCTGAGCCTGCTGCGAATGCCCGGCAGTTGATCTCAGAAATTGAAGGTCTGCGTGAAGCTATTGGGAAACTCTACCCGGCAAATACTGATGTACGTCGTATTGCCAGAAACAGCGGCTGGATGCATGTATACGACGACACCAATGCCAAAATGAACTTTGCAGACAATGCCAGAAATACCCCTTATCTCGATGCCTTTGTGACTCAACTGCATCTCTTCCTCACAGATGATCGAGAGTAGATGTAAAACCTCCCTGAATCTTTCTGCTCTAACCAGCGCTGTCATATAGCATTTTTTTGACGGCGCTGCCGGTTGCGCTTTTATCAAACATGGTAAATACATTGTTTCATGCTGTCTGGCTCCCGGGCGCGGAGTTATCGTTGATGGAACCAAGTTGAGATATTCGAAATGAAAAGACCAACGGCACATAAAAATGACCGTCTGCCGGTGCGAAGATCTAACCCTACAACGCCTCAAGCAAGAGAGCGCGTTATTGCCGGGCTGGTGGCCTCAGCTACATCTGACTTCGTCTACCTCGTTCAGTGGCTGAAATCAGGAAAGCAGAACGGTGACCCTCTACAGCTATCCAGATGGGATAGCCTGAGAAATGCAATAAGCCACCTTGAGACGCTTGATGCTGGTGTACAACCTGACTGGCGCAAAGTCCTCACCCTGGTGTCGCGGGAAATTCATACCAGCCATAATGTCCAGGCGGTTGTTACTCCTCCGTCTAAAATCGCCGGTGGTATACTCAGCAACCTTAACGACATCAGCCAGAAGATAGCGACCGGGCTTGCTTCCCCTGACATGCTCGGCAGGCTCGATTATATGCTTCAGTTGACCGCAGGCCTGGCAGGTGGTGATGATCTGGCGCAAAGCATCCGTAAGGTTTCAGACAGTGCAGAAAAAGCCCTACGTGGTTATGACAAGCCGCAGGCAAAGGCCAAAACGCCTAAACCGGCCCCACCAGCTCCTGCATTCCGGGATGATCAGACGTTCAGGCAAGAGTGTGCGCCACTGATTGGGGTTGATGACCTCTTTGTTCTGGCTAATTGCCTTATTGCGATGTCCGCCCGCCTGGGCCGTTCTCCTGTCAGCCTAGCGAAACGCGCAGCGGGTTTAAAAGGTGTGATTAAACCCGATATGCTGGCTGACCTGCTGGAGCTCTTACAGCAGGACGTGGATCTGACCGCCCTGGCCCCGCCACCCAGGGTTAAAGACGATAATAGCCGCAGTGATGGAGGTAAGCTCGTCGGTTTAACCGGGGTCGTCGAAGGTGGCGCGTCAATCGGTGCTGAAGCGCAGCGTATCATCACCGCAGAACTGAAGAAGCACTCGCCGCTCACTTCGGCGCAGCGCGTATCTTTCGATACCGCCCGTGCGGGTCTGGCGCTGGAGAGCGATACATTCCGGGTTATTGAAGAGATCAGACGTATTGCAGCATCACTCAACTGGAGACCGCTGGCTGTCGCGGCCCATGCCGCGCATAAATCGCCTGGTATCCGCCCGGAGATTGCCGGGGATGTGATCACGTTGCTGGCGCAGGATGAGGCCTTAACCACCAGCAAGCCTAGCCGTTAAGTACCTGCCGCGCTGACTACAGCTTACCTCGCGATATTGCACCAGCAGCTCAGAAATAATACCGGTATAAACGTCCGCGTTTTGCCGGTATTTTAATTCGCCCTATTTTTAGAATTAGCGATAATAGCGTTGCTTATTACGTATTTTTACACTCAGAAACCTTCGTCACATGAATAGGGTATGGTTCACTGAATAGACAAAGACGTTAAATCTGGTCAGCTACAGAAAGGAGGATTTATGTAAATGCTCTCGTTACGTTCAAACTCTTAAAAAACTGCCGCGCCTGCCTATATAAGCCAGGCTGTAGACCTGAAGTCTACAAATTTAGCGTTACTGACAATTCACAATCCAGTGAACCGGCCCACACTAAGGAGGTTATATGCGAACGCGTAACTTTAAATCTGAGTCTATGTAATCTGATCAGCTGGCGCTGCCGAGAATGGCGGACTCCGCTACCCCGGTGATAGACCGGGGTAGCAGGAAGAAAGAGTAACGATTTACCGGTTTTAAAACCAAATTTTCGTCAAATGGGATACAAGCGCCCAAGGCCGGTTCCCGTCTGACAGACCGAAGTTGTGATGTGTGCATCGCCCCCCTGGAAGTTGTTTTATTGAATTGCTGTGTGTAGTTTTGCGGGGATAATACCCCGCTTTTTTTTTGCTTATTCTTCTTCGTCACCCCACCTTCCTGTGCCATCATACGTATAGAAAATAACTTTTCACTTCTGACCCTTTTTCAGTTGAAGTCTTATGATTTGATATTCCGCTAATACACACACATTAAGGAATGAAAATGAGCAACGATATTCATAACAAAATTGCTGATGCTTTAGCTTCTGTTGGTTTAAAACTTTCCGATGGATATACCCGGGCCGCACTCTTACTGAAGATGAAAGGTTCAGTTAGTCTCAATTTTGCTGTTGATGGCAAACCTGTCACTGTCACTCTCCATATGACTGAATCGGGTGATGTTACTGCTACCACTGATTATGACGATTCAACCGCTACTGCCGCAGCAGCAGCCGCAGCCACTACAACGCCAACACAAGAGTCGGTGGAAAAACCAGCAGAAGAGTCGGTGGAAGAGCCAGAAAAAAGTAATACACGAAAAGGCCCAAGGCCTAAGTAATAACTGCGCTGGAACTACATGTTGGCATAATTATAAATATCAAAACTGGCGGGGTTAAATCCCCGCTTTTTTATGCCCGATTTCCTTCGTCACCTGAATACCCCGTGAGACTATAAGTAAACAAAACGAACAACACGGGGCAACGCCATGACCACCAGCAAAGAGAAAAATGTATTCTACGTTCACTACTATGAATCCGACTCCAGTGGTGGCGAACTGCCACTGATGCGCATTGAAGCGGAGAACGAAGATGAAGCCAACCTGATCTGTCTTCGCAACCTCGCGGATGTTTATGACGTTGATCATGACGACATCAGTCTTGAAGACGGCTTCGAAGTGAACGGCAATAGCGTTTATCTGCAAGGTATCTACCCGGCGACCTCAGAGCAGGCACTGGTAGTTGATGCGGTATTTAATATGACTTCTGTAGAACCAGTCGCTGAGGCTGTGACCGGCACGGCGGAATCCGCCTGCGGTATCAGCCTGGTCTCTGATAAGGTCTGGCTGGAAAGCTGGTTCGACCTCGAAGACAAATTTGCTGATCAGATGGCCCACGTCGCTGAAGATGACAAGTCTGATACACGCTTCTTGCTCTACCGTGACCAGGTCATCGATGTGCGTGAATGCGAGACATCTTCTGTCCCAGGCTGGGATCTCCAGTTCGGCTTGAGCGGCGGTACGCAGATGCTATTCATTCGCCTTTCTGATGATGGCGATCACGTTGCACTGGGTCTCGAATAACTGCTGCCTGCGCCCGGGCTTGTTTGCCCGGGTTGCTCCCCTCCCCTGAATCAAACCGAGTATCATGACATCATTCTGAGGAGTACCAGACGATGAGCGAAGTAAAGCACTTCAGCATCACGAAAACCGTTGATTTTTACATCAATGAAGCATCCCCGGAAATTATTGCGGGCCGCAGGATCTATCTGGAAACCGTATTGATTCCTCGCCTTCGTACCGGCCTTGCCGTGCTCAATAAGATGGGCCTGACCGAGCGTGAAGATATGGAGCTGCGCGATGTGTACCAGCGTGGCGTGGAATTTTTTGACAAATTGTTCGATGGCCCTGTCCCGCAGGCCAATACCACCACCAGCCACTAATCCGCAAATTTTGTCCTTTTTTTACCCGGCTCTGACTTCGTCACCCGGGTAACCAGTGATTTAATAAGTAAACAAAACGAACATACCAATAATCACTGGGGATGCACCATGTTTAAAAGTCTGTCTGAATTGATGACCAGCGTTGGCAAGACTGATGCGCATAAAGTCTCGATAGTCCAGGTTAAAACCGGTGTCACCTCGTGGGGCCGCAAAAACCAGTCATCCCGGCCTACGGCTGAATACCAGATCTGGATGGATACTCCTGACAACGACAGTCGTATCGTCCTGAAGCTGAATTTCGTGCTGAGTTCCCGCCGTAACCAGCCTGAGAAGAATGCGCCCCTGAATATTGAAATCAGCCAGTACGCTAACTGGGATACGGTGAAACGCGCCTGGGCGGAATGCGCTCCTGAACGCTATATGCGGCTGGAGAATGAAACGACAGATGAGTTTATGTCCACCAGCGGGGTCTGGGAAGAAGCATCCGTCATCACCAATGACATGCAGCCGGATTACCGCTACTTCTATCCAGGCACGTCCTATTACGTGGCAAACGACAGCTACTGAAGCCAGAAAACACACCATATAACCGAGGATCTACCATGACCGACGCTATCCAGACTGCCCCTGAAAGCTTCAGCCTTTCTTCCCTGACCGACCTGTATCGCACAGTGCAGGCAACCGAGTCCCACGCTCTTTCAATGATGCGTGTCCAGAGGGGGATCACCTCCTGGGGGAGCCGTCGTATAACTGACCGCCGAACTGAGGGGTTCACCGTCTTTCTGGATGCGCCGGATAACGCCAGCCGTATTACTGTTAAAACGGAGTTCGTGCTGAATGCAGCAAAGACCGGCCCTGATACGTCTAATGATCTGGTGGTGGAAGCGCGTGAACATTCAGGCTGGGATGAGAGCCGGAATTGTTTCACTGTTACCCGCGAGATCGGCGAACTGCGGGTTAATGCTGGTGGTGAAAATCATGCTGCTACACTTCGTCAGCTGTGGAAGCTGCTTCACGCGCAGGCAAAAGCCTACCAGTCCAGAAATACTGCCGGTAACGCCACCTGGCTTATGTTCTGATAAGCCCCGGGCATGGTAATGTGCGTCACGACATTACGCCGTGGCGCACTACGTTCGTTTAGAAGGAAATGAAGATGAAAATAAGCCAGCTGGAAGTCGGGATGAGTGTCTGGTCGGTTAGCCGGGTAAATATGGGCAACACCACACTTAAAACAGTTGTCGTCCACCCGGTCGTGATTGTCGAAGTCCATGATAACCACGTCATAGCCACCTGGAATGGTAACGCCCCGCGTCGTTTCGGTGAGTCCGTCGTTAAGGGCTGGAAGAAAGAAAAGCCGTTGCTGATCCGTGAAGGTTTCGGGCAAATGCGCCTGGCTACCAGGGAAGAGAAAGCGCTGGCTGGTAAGTAACCCCCTTCGTGACCTGTATGACCCGTGGTGTAATGGCTCCGACAACCTGGCAGTTTTCGCAACGCAACACTCTGCCGCAAATCACCCTCCACGGGGCCAGACAGGGAATACACGATGACCGATGCCATTCTCTCTGAAGAGCTGTACTTCAAATACCTCAACACCTACGAACGCGAAAGCAGGTTTCGCATTGACTCTTTTCGCTTTGATGGCGAGCCTCAGTGGACAACCAAATTCGGTCAAGCTCGCATCCGCCCTTCTCAGGTACGTGTACTGCTCTGCCGCTGCGGGGCAAACAACTGGAAAGACGATGGCAGGTTCGCCAATGAGTACTGCTGCGACAGCTGCGGACAGTTCGTGGAGGTGCTACAGCATAACGACCGTTGATTCGCGTCCCGGGGCCGGAGCTGATGGCTCACTGATAAACCATTTCAGACCGACATATTCATTCTGATAATACCCGACGTATCGCCTTCGTCACCTGCCGGGCCCGTGTTGTACTGGTATCAGTACAACATAAAACGAGATCACGGGGCGCATCATGCAGACACTGACCGACGTATTCAGCGATAAGGCGAATAAAGCCTTTCATTCGATTTTCGCCGATTTCCTGCCCACCAGCGCGGATGGGGTAATCACCTTTACGGTTCGCGGCTATGGCGGAAAAACTGCCTGCATGACCGTCCCCTCTGGAACCCCGGTTTTCGTCTTTGGCACTGAAGAGCTCGCCGACTTCCATCGCTCCGCCGTGGCGGGTGAATTCTACATCGTTGATCACGGTGGTTTCCGCACCCTGAATCAACAGGTAGAACGTGGCCGCGTCCCAGTCATCTACGACATCCTCTGAAGGGATCCGATTATGGCAATCGACACAGTTTACCGCCTGCGGCTCGATTTCGACGTGTATAACGGCGATGTCATCGACACCAAAGAGCAGGAAGACAAAGACCAGATCTCCATTGCGAAAATCACCCAATTTATCTTCGATGCCTCCGTTCGGCTCAAGCTTGATGCCTGCGAAACCAGCGATGGCGGGCCAGCACATGGGCCTTACTGTGTTCTTGAGCACTGCAACCGAGCTGTACTGGAACAGGCCGAAACTGAAATTAAACGCTATGTGAGACGCTTTAAAGGCCATTCACTGGAAGACTGATGAACCCGGTACATCCACCAGCATGAGGATGTACCTGACTTCGATAGCCGCTGCCGGGCTGTGCCTCCTGAGCAGCAGAGGACAAGGTACGGATATGCCAGACAATAAACCCCGGATGACTGCCGCTGAAATGACTGAGCGAGCCTATCACTTCTTCCTGGACGCAAAGGGTCTGTCCCCTCGTGCCGGGCAGGTAGACATGATGGCGTTTTGCAGCGCAGTCGTTAACGCTACCCCCGCTGAGGAGCAGTATCGCGTCGGGGTTATTGAGGCCGGTACGGGGACAGGGAAAACACTCGGGTATTGTCTGCCGCTGATCCCCCTGGCGATGGAAAAGCATAAGACGCTGATCATCTCCACGGCAACCGTTGCGCTTCAGGAACAAATCATCTCCAAGGATCTGCCAGAAATACAGGCGAGAGCGGGCCTGAGCTTCTCCTATGCGATGGCGAAGGGCCGTAGCCGTTACTTCTGCCAGATGCGCTGTGACGTTCATATGGAAAGCGAGATGAATGCCTATGGCTACATCCGCGATGATGTGGAGGATATCAGCAAGGCCTTTGCTGGTGGTCACTGGACAGGAGAGCGTGATTCCTATCCTGATGAGATCAATGAGGCGGTATGGGGTCGGGTCAATGCTATTGGCAGTCAGTGCCCTAAAAAGCGTTGCCCACATTATCACCGTTGTCCGTTCTTCCTCGCCCGCGCCCTGCTGGAGTCGGTGGATGTGGTTATCGCCAACCATGACATCGTATTGTCTGACCTGTCACTGGGAGGCGGTATTATCCTTCCCCCGCAGGAAGAGTCCATTTATGTGTTCGACGAAGGTCACCACGTTCCGCAGAAAGCAATTAACCACTTTGCGACCTCCGCCTCTCTCGATGCCAGCAGGCATTTCATGAGCGAAATCTTCGACATGGTAATGACCATGCCAGAGTCCTACGGCGGGACTATGGAAAAGCACGTGCAGCAGCTGGTGGAGCTTGCGGGCCATGCCGGTGATGAGCTCGGTGAGCTGCGGGGGACACTTTTACGCTCCCTGAACTGGCGAAACGATCACGAAATGCCAAATGGCACGGAATCGGACATCTATCGCTTCCCGGAAGGTTTCGTTCCTGAAGATATTGCGGCCCTGTTTAAGCCTGGGTTAAAGACAGTAAACGAGATGCAGAATATCGTTGTGAAAATGACGGCGATTGTAGATGAGGCCGGGCGGGATATCAGCGAGGAAGAACTGGCCCTTCAAAAGATGGCTGTCGGCGAGCTGGCAAATCGCCTGGCGGGTATGCATCAGGCTCTGGCCTCATACTGCGGGAATAAAACCGTCTCTGGTATGCCTATGGCCCGGTGGATTAACGTCCGTCGTACTAAACGCAGCACCGAAGTGGTGATTAATTGCAGTCCGGTCTATGCGGGCGAACACCTGAAATCCGAGCTCTGGTCGAAGGCTTATGCCACCATTGTGACCTCGGCAACAATCCGCTCCCTTAGCAAGTTTGACGCATTCCTGGAGCAGGCCGGTCTTCCAGTCGATACACCTACCCTGCTGGCCCGCAGCCCGTTTGATTACCAGAACAACGGCGTGTTGTTCATCCCCCGTATGCGCTCGGTTCCGACCAATCATGAAGAACATACGGCGGAGATCATCGAACTCCTTCCCAAACTGGTGCTTCGGCTTCAGGGTTGCCTCGTGCTGTTCGCCTCCCGCAGGCAGATGGAAGAAGTCAGCAAGGCGATGCCTCAACACATTTCACCGCTTCTGCTGATACAGGGGGCACTTCCAAAACGGGAAATACTGCTGCGCCATAAGCTCAGAATCGACCGTGGTGAGCCGAGCATTATCTTTGGTATGGCTTCTTTCAGTGAAGGGGTGGATCTGCCTGGCGTGTACTGCAACAACGTCATCATTGCCAAGCTGCCTTTTAGCGTTCCGACCGACCCGGTGGGCCAGACCCTGACGGAGTGGCTGGAGAAAAACGGGCGTGATGCTTTCCGGGAAATCTCGATACCGGAGGCCTGCCTCAAACTGACCCAGTCCGTTGGTCGGCTTATCCGCACAGAGAGCGATACCGGCGCGGTGACTATCCTGGATAAACGCCTGAAGACAAAAGCCTACGGGAAAGACATCCTCGCATCCCTGCCCCCTTTCAGGCGCGAAATTCGTTAATCAACAGTCGAGAGGTTGCTATGCATAAAATTGAATGCCCACGCTGTCTGGGTGGTAAGGGTGAGATCCGAGCGTTCCGGCACGTTCAAGGCGGTGTGTGTTTTCGCTGCAAGGGCCGGGGGTATGTCGAGGTGAAAACCATCCCGAAGCCTTCTATCCGGTTTGTTGCTATGCAGAAATGGGCAAATCCAGAGGACGTTAACTACAACAATGGGGATTTTATCAGGACGTTCTATTTCAAGGCCCGAAGTCAGGCTGAAGCAACAAAGAAGCTTCAGAAAAAACTCGGCGCGTCAGGTCGTGAGTTTTATGCCACTCCTGCGGATGATGTCCAGCAATAAATGGGGGCGTTTTGTAGTGGTTTATTCACTCTGAAATCTATCACTCTGGTTATGATTGGTTTCGAAACAAATGACAGGTGGTAACACATGAAAAACCAGGCTAAAACACAACATTCTGTTTTTAAGTTCATTCGAGCTGCGATTCCGGTAACAGTTCTATCGGCTATACAGTACGCTGTCATTTCTACATTGCTGGTGGTTGGAAAAATTGACCTTCAATGGTCGGAACTCGCTACATCACTTCCGTTATGTATTATTGCAATATTCTCAACAGCATTTGTATTTTACGACCCAAATGAATATGAGTACTTTCTTTCAGTGCTGGGAATGCTTACCGTTTGGGTTTTAGTGTTTATTGCATCAATACTCCTACTTGTAATCGCGCGAGGTTTTTCCTTCATCACAAGCAATTATGTAACATATGCTGAATTGGCTTCCTATTCCATACAGATAGGAATGATGATTGTATTTTACTTCAAGAGGGATAGTCTTAATCAACAGACCCTATAGATACAGTATTTCGCGATTAATATTATCATTGAACATTAACGCACAAAATTTACCCCCACGTCATACAAGGTTACCGATGCAATGAAAAATAAAATTATCGATGCAAAACTTGCATTTTTTAAAGTAGAGGGAACTCCAAGTACTGGTCACGTTGTGGTTATCGGGAAACCATCATCTGGGAAAAGTTTCTGCCTTACTGATGAAATAACGCGTTTGTTAAAAGCAGGTAAAAACCACGAAAATTAATTTGAATATTGCAAGCGGGGTTTGCTATGACATCAATTATTACCACTTTATATGAAAAACTTTCATTTCGTGTGCTCGCAGTTCCGCTGATTATTTTCAGCATTGAATTTTTGATATGGGCAGTGCTTATTCGAGAAAATGTTATATCCGGGGACTGGCCTTTGTATAGAACTTGTTTGTTCGCTTGTTTTTCCTCGCTGATTATAACTGGATTCACATTCCAGAATCCTGAAGGCAGTGATTTCCTAAAGGCAGCAGCAGGTCTCCTTGGATGTCTGGCCTTGGGGGGATTGATAATTATTATTTATTATATTGGCACTCTCGAATTTCCGATTATCACTGCCAAGATGGTTTGGATTTTCATGATGGCAAGCTTTACGTCTCAGCTTTTCACTTGCCTGATGAAATCGATGACTGATTAATTTGAAGTTCAGCAAAAACAATTGCAGAGCAAAGTTATTTATTCACTCATTTTGCGATCTAAGTATGCTTACGCTGAAGTAACCGAAAAGTACCTTTCTTGAAAAGTTTTTTCGGGATTTTAGGAGAAATGGATAATGGCATTCTCACTTACTTTCCATCAATACATTCTGGAGTAATAACATGTTTACTTTAGTTCTCGTGATTGGGCTTTATTCAAGTGGTCTTAATCCAAGTGGTGTCACCTCTCAGAAAATACCTGACTACAAAACCTATGATGAATGCCAGAGTGCCGCGCCTAAAGCAAAGCGTGGGGAAACTATCACCATCTTAAGTTATTGCATTCCCCAGCCTGCGGATAAGACAAAGGCGTAAAGGCTTCGCTATATGTGAATTATCGAAGGGGTGTCCATTTCATACCCGATTACTTCGTCAATTGTCGACCGGTGGGATAATAGGATTAAAACAGTTTTTAGCTTCACGATATTATGGAGAAACCGCCGTCATGCACCCATTCGATTCGGTCAGAGTAAAACTGAGTTTTGCCGGAAAGCCACCAGCGGCTTTACTGCAAAGCGCCCTATTTCTTGAAAATCAGCGTCCCGAATCCTCCAGTTGGAGCGACCCGGGCACGGCGGGTAATACACTGCTTCGCGACATCCTCCGGTCACAACCGGTTGAACTGAGCACTCTACAAGGCGTGGTTAATCTGACTACTGGCAACCTCGGTAAAGCCGAATGTAGTGAGTTGCTTGCACTGATGGGCCTTCGTAGCTTCGGTGAAGAAGCTGCTGAGTTAATGGTTCGCAATGCGTCAATGGTTTTTGCGAGTGGACAGGCTAATGCAAAGAACCTGATTCGCATGGAAGTCACTAAATCACACCTTACTTCTGATAAGCAGGTCATTGTCAGTACTGAAACCCTTGAGCGGCGTATGTACGTCATGAACAGCAACGGTATCTGCTTCGTCGTTGAGCCTGAGATCTGCCTTGATGCCGAGAAACTGCCGGGCGCGGATTTCTTTATCACTGAAGACGAAATGGATGCTGCGGGCGTGAGCCGCTGGGGTGAAAACGGCAGTCAGCACTGGCGATGCATGGTTACCTGGTTCAATGGCAGTAGCACCATCATGAACGAAATGGGACACATGTACGAGCTCGGTGATGAACCTGAAATTCGGCTCAATAGCTTCGGTGGATAAAGCCCACCAGCGAGGAAATACGATGAGACACGATAACGTCAAGCCCTGCCCTTTCTGCGGTTGTTCATCTATCCGGGTTCGGGAGATTTCGAATAATTTTCGCGCCTGCTGCAATTCCTGTGAGGCCACGGTGGCGTTTCAGGACTCCGAACAAGCCGCTGTGACGCGCTGGAATACCCGCGCTGAAGAGAAACAATCTGGCGGACTCCAGTCAGCATAAATTAAGCCCCGGGCTGCTCTGGGCCTGAATACCGATAAGAGGAAACACCGACATGAAATTTTACATCAGCGACGTTTTATGGAAATCCGGGCAGGCATTCATTTTCTCGTTTGTCACTGCTCCGGCAGTTGCGTTACTGCTCATTCTGTTCTGCACAGTTCTTACCAGTTCACCATCCAAGGTCTTCCTCGATCAGGCCCGTAGTCTGGTTGGAAATGCCACCAGCACCTCGGTCATGGTTTGCCCTGAAGAGAAAGCAGTGTTTGCCGCGTTCCGCTCCTCAGAATGCCAGCGACACGTGGTGAATGCCGATGATGCCATTAAACAATGGGACTCGCTGTTGCTCAAAGGCTACCTGATAGTGGCGGGTATCGCTCTTATCTGCTGGATGGTAAGCGAGGCAGTTAACTACCGCAGAAAGCCGTGGCGCTATGGGATCCGTCCCTCTGATATGACATTTAGCTATACAAAACTCGTGCCGAAAGAATCCGATGATGACGCGG
Organism: Citrobacter sp. Cf118; assembly: GCF_030334095.1. NCBI lineage: Bacteria > Pseudomonadati > Pseudomonadota > Gammaproteobacteria > Enterobacterales > Enterobacteriaceae > Citrobacter > Citrobacter sp. Cf118. The sequence goes on from NZ_JAOWES010000005.1 coordinate 19,477, forward strand.
ATAAATAACCACTCATTTAGCACGGCAGACAGCCGGTCAATGCCAGCAGCACAGGGGGCAGTATGGGTAGACCTACAGGCAATATCGTCAGACTCACAAAATCAACAGGCCGCAGCAGCGACTTTTTCGGGCCATGTGAGTTGTGTGGAAAACATATGTCAGAAGCATTCCGTACCCGAAAAGCGCGTGAGTGGCAGCGTGAAAATGGCGAACTCTATTACGGCCATGATTCCGCCGTCATGTATGCACATGAAAAATGCATTCTGAATCTGGAAAGCAAATTTACCTCAAATTAACGACTGGTGAGATTTATGAAAATACCTCTGGGTAAGACGTTCCCAATTTTTTTTATCTTATTGGTGGTGGTGCTGGGGGGCGCTATCGCCGAGAAACTGCTATGGGAGGGACACCTCTATCCCGATTTTCTTATCAGTGATGCCTATGTGGCGAAAGATACTCAATTGCAGGCCAGTAACGACACAACACTGTTGAAGCAGTGCTACGCTCAGCACTTAACTGGATGTGAAAAGTATTATAGAAGCTTCAGCCAACTGGAGGTCAGGGGTAACGATCTCAAGTCGCTGTGTAAAGTCCTGACAAATAACACTGATCTGGACGTCTTTCAGAGTGATGCTCAATTGCTGGTTCGTTGCTCACGATGGAATGTTTTCCGTGTAATTCCATTTAAACCTACAGATAACGCAACTGATAAATTTAAGCCAATGGTCGATATGGTTGGGAGCTGGATGGCCTACAACCGGCTCTCAAAAGAGCTACTTCATGAAGATCCGGTCGATATCTTTTTTGTTGGACTGGATGAGGGAAAAAAGCAACTATCCCTGAAATATTGCTTTACCGGGGTTGATCAAATTCCTCCTCAAGTAGCTTTCCAGCGATGTGACACCGAGTCGGATACGACTAAAACCCAGAGTGACAAATCATGATGACATTTCTCGCTAATTTGCATCGCCATACTACGGCCTGCCGCAGCTTCGCATTCTTCACTCTGGTCTCCGGCCCGGCGATTGCTTTATTTATCACGTTCATCTGCATGAACTATTCAGGTTCACCTTCAGCGCATCTGGTTAGTGCAGCCAGGGCTGTCATTGATGGTGCTCCGGTCGGCAAACTAATGGTATGTACCGAAGAGCCACAATCCACGACTCCCCCGACACTTATCGAATCTCCCTGCGTTCGCGAGGCGGTCGATGAATCAATAGTAACCGCGAAGTGGGATTCAAACTTCCGAATGGTTTACGCAATGCTTGCTCTGCTTTCTTCTGTTATCTGGTGTCTAGTGAGCGCCACACGAGCGAACATATTCAAGGACGCTAAACCCCCTACTCGATAAGCCTGTCAATTCTCAAATAAAATGATGAAAAGTTGTGAAATTAAGGAGTGATGATGAACATAAATTACAGTATTAATAACAGTGTGCTCATGATGATGAGTGAGTTTATGATTACAGCTTTTGTAATCGTAATACTTTTTGTGATTGTATTAGTATATAACAAAGCGTTTAAGTCTGAATTAAGCATAAAAATATTTTGTTTTAGTCAGTTAACAGCCATTTTCATTTCCGTATTAGAAATAACAACAAAAAGAACAAATGCTGGAAGTATCAGTATTACATGGAGTGACGGCATCCATCAGTTTTATACTCACGTTTTTCTGGGGTTTGCTTTTTCTTTCTTACTTTTTTTGCTTGGTCTTTATGACTACAAAATGAAAGGCAACAAAGATGGTTTAAAGGATTGCAAAAAACATGTTTTACCGTGTTTCATAGGGAGTTGGTTCGTATTAATAATATTCTTTTTCTCCGCTTCGCCTTTGCGCTATGAGGAGAATTTGATTACGGATGCTCGCGTCGTAGCTTCGGATCCCAATCGAACCACAATTATCTATGCTGATGGGTTCTACTGGCTATTTGATATGGATAGAAATGAATTTGATAAGTCTATATCCAGAGAGATAGTCAGAGGCAACTACAAGATGTTATGTACTTCAGATACACCAGCTACCTGCTGGGCGGGCAGAAAATTCCCCAAAAACACATCACTGGATAAAGTTTTATGAAAGATTGTAACGCTGAGAAATATAGCTATTCATGTCTTTTCGCAGCGGTATTTAGACCAGGTGAAATGCCTGTCATTTCCGCGTTCCGGGCGCGGTATTGGGCTCTAATCATTCGATGGGCATTGCGTTTCGGTTACACCGTTTGCCTGATTGGCAGCACTGGAACCGGAAAAAGTTACCTCATCGAAAGAACGCTACCAGGACGGATCATTGATGCCCGACTGTTACTGGTAAAGAATGATTGGCATGGCCCTGTGCCATTCAGTTTGCGCGGTGCAAAGCCCGGCCCAGTTGGCATTGATGAGTCGTCCAGCTTTTCAGAGGAAACGCTGCGTCAGAACGCGGAGAACCTGAAAGAAAGAGGGGTAGTGTATACAGCACAAAGCATTGATAAAGCAGCTAAAGTTGCAGCCAACCTGCCAAACAGGCGTGTGTTGCTTATCATGATTGGAAAAACGTAGCCTCTGCGGTCTAGGCCATCTGACCTGCTGAACTGACGCAGTAGACTCTCTCGGAGGCAAACAAATTTGCTGGTGGGATAAAATGGGCGCATACTTAAAGCACGTGTAATCGACACGTGCTTTTTTATTGGAGGACACATGCAGGCTACAGCTGCTCGCCAGAAAAAAACCGTCAGTGTCACCCTTGAGCCAATGCTCGTACAGCAGGCAAAAGACGCTGGGATTAACTTGTCCGCCACGCTGGCAGAAGCGCTTCAGAGCAAACTGAAGGCCAGTGCAGCGGAAGAATGGAAACGACAGAATCGTGCTGGTATTCAGGAGTTGAACCGCATCACTGAAGAGCATGGGTTACTGTCTGACGAATACAGGACGTTCTGATAATGCAATATACCGTTTACCGCAATCCCGGCAACAGCCAGGCATACCCTTACCTGCTGGATATACAGAGCGACATCATTGGCGAGTTAAATACCCGCCTGGTGATCCCCCTTCATCGGCTTAAAAAAGGAGCCTCGGCCCCGGTTGCGCGATTAACTCCGGTCATACAGGTGGAAGGGAATGACGTTATCCTGATGACGCATGAAATGGCTTCAGTCCGCGTGAAGCAGCTCGGTCAGGCGGTCATGGACGCATCTCCGTTCCGGCACACTATCAAAAGTGCGGTGGACTTCCTGCTGGATGGTTTCTGACAGAGATAATGAGCGAGAAAATGATGAAGCAAAATGAACTGCTGGAAGTGGCAAAAGCCATGCGCGATTATATTGATGCCCTCCCTACCGATGTCGTTGCAGCATTACCGGTGATGCCGGGATTTGATCGAGACTGGGCCGACGAAGTCATTTACGAAGCCGAATCCGCCAGCAAATAACCCCCCGTCTGCGCCCGTTTCATCTGAATTCGGGCCGTCACAATCTTTCTGATTTTATTGAGAAAACAGCCTCTTTTTGTCCCCTTTTTTCCTTCGTCAGCAGACTCAGTCGTTCGATAATAAAAACAGACCAACACAACCACTGAGGTGTTTCATGTTAGCGATTATCCCGGCAGCAGGCACTGACAAGGTTTTTAAAACCTCCCTCAAACACGTGCTCGATGAGGACTTCCTGTTTGCAATGGCTTCAAAAGCAAGCGCGACGTACATTTCATCCCATATCAGCGATGACGGTGAGGGCACAGTGTTTTTCAGTCTGAGCGACTGGGATAACCTCAAGCCTTCCTTATCGGCTGATGGCTGGGATGGCGATACGATGCCCGGCTTCATTGATTTGCTGGATGCAATCGCAGCGCAGGGCTATAACACCGTCGAATTCCACATTTCTCACCCACTGGTGGTTGGCGCGGTCTGGTTCACCGATGAGTATTACTTCACGGTTACCCCGCTGGCGTATGACCTTGCCACGCTGGATGGTCAGTTTGTTCTGCCGGATGGCTCTTCCTACCGGCTGGATGACCTTGATGAAGTCAGCTATGACGAAATGACCGACTACTTTGACGGCATTATCGAAGTCGATGGCGATACCATGCTGGGTGTAAAGCGTAACGACGATGACACCGTAAACGTCAGCAAAATCGAAAGCTAACCCCTCCTCCCCGGTGTCGGTATCCGCCGCGCCGGGCTATTTTCCTGCCATCATCCTCTGGAGTGTTTCATGAAAGACCGTTTTTATCTGGTCAGCTTGCGTGACACCGTTGGTAGCAATACCGCTTTTCATAGCCATCACGGCAGAGGTTACAGCACCGATCAGCGTAATGCCCGGGTTTACACCCGCGAGGAAGCACAACGCGCATGGAATACGGGACGGGAGTTTGACCTGCCGGTTGATGCCGATGCAGTCGACCGCCATCTCGTGTTTCATGTTGATCATCAGTTTGTACCGGGAAAAACCATTCTCTCCGAAAGCGCCACCAAATATGTCGGCTTCGTTAATGGCCAATGGGACGGAAACGATCTGTTCTGGCTGGCTGATGCGGGTACTACCACGGATTTTTCCCTTGCCAGAGTTTTTGACTCACCACAGGCAGATAGACCTGATGTCGTCTGGTTACCCCATCACATCCCTGACGCTGCAAAGCGCCCTACCTTCAGTGTTGAGCGGATAGACCGCCGTAAAATGACGCAGGGGGCCGGTCTGCTGATGCCTGCCTGGCTGAAACGCCAAAATCGCCGACAGTCAAAGGGGCTGACTCGCTGGAATTGCCCCGGGTGTGGCCGTATTTCATGGCAACAGAATCCGTATGATTTTGATGGTTGCCGGTTCTGCATATAGTCAACTACCGCGAGAGGCCTCTATGTTCCGATTATTACAGAAGTGGTTAGTCAGGTTTACCTGTCAGGACGATATAGATTGTATGTCGACCCGGCGCTCTGCGGGCGAGTTCTGGCTGGAAATAGATGCCCGTCGTCACTGGATTTTCCTGGACATCGACGGTGTACTCCACCGGGCGGAAAACGGGTCACTGGAGTTTATGCCTGTGCTGGATCACGTGCTGACGCAATGCCCGCAGACGGGAATTATCCTTTCCACAAACTGGCGTACCGGCGTACCCCGGGAGATGGTGCTGAGTCATTTCCCTGCGGGTATACGCGATCGGATTGCTGGACTCAATCCCGATCTGGATGGGCTGGTGAATAACCACGTGCGTTATCACGAATGCATGGCGGTCGTTAAACGGTTCGGCCTACAGCATTACACCTTCGTGGACGATACCGCTCGACTCTTTCCAACTGACTGCCCTGCCCTGTTCCTGACTCACCGGCACGAGGGGCTGAATGCAACGCAGGGTAGCGCTTTGATAGACCGGATTCGGTTAATGAAATGACCGGTTTAAGGCTGAATACAAATTATTAATGAGGATGCGTTATGAATGAAATCCCACAATACGTCTATGACCTGATCGGTATTTGCCTCTTTGTTGGAATGTGGGTCGGAGGCGTTCTGCTTATTTGGTTTATTTTCTCTAATGGAGAGAGCGACGAATAGCCAGGCAACTGGCGCAACTGATGTTGCAGGATGGCCCCAACAATATCTTACCTGCTTACGCTCTGATTACCCGCGCAACGCTTCGTCAGAAGCGGAAAGCTGGGATAATGAATATATCCCGTATACACCAGGCTATCCCAATGAAAATTACTGTGTTTACTGCCCCTGATTGTCCGAAATGTCGCATGACGCTTACCCGCTTTTCTCTGGCTGGGGTGGACGTGAATGAGATCCCGCTGGTGGACAACGCAGATCTCGTTCGCCTGACACAAAATACCGGTGCGCCGCTGGTGGTGGTGGTCAACGATTCGGGCCGTGTGACGGGTTGGGGTGGGTTCCGGCCAGATCTTATTGCGACAACTGCCAATGGCTGGAGTGTCGGGTCACTCGATATCCCCCCGTCGCTGGTTAATCACGTCCTTCACTGAGGTAAACGCCATGCACAATATCTCTGTCGAAATCCCTGCGGCCCTCGGCGTACATCCTCCTTCAGGAGCGGATGTCGTGCTTATAGACGATCTGAATAACGCCCTCGCCGGTGCTGGCTTACCGCAACTGAAGATAGAGCCGATAACGTGGACACCGCCATCAGGCCGACCGGTGATCTACCGGTCTGAGGTTCCCGATATCCTGCGCATTGCAGGTATAAACCCTGACACCTCTGACATGGTGAAAACCTTCTGTTCCGGGCCACTGCCGATTGACGATAACGAGCTGGATGCCCTTCTGGAGATGCGCGAACGGGACGGTCATAGCGAAAGCTTCAGGATCGCGCTCTGTGGGGCGCTGGACGCGATTCTCATTCGACTCTACTCAGCAGAGCGTCAGCTTCGTTGAAACGCCAGTAAAGACGCTGGTGGCCTCATATGAGGTATCAATCGGCTCGGTTCCGTCTCAATAATTTAAAGAGAGCACGGTATATGAGTCCTGAAGAAGAAAAAGTGCTGCATCAGCGGCTGATACAGCTTGGCGATATGATGGGGGATGGCCTGCACTATGAGCGCGACGGTCAATGGATCACCCGGGAGTACAAAGCCACGTTGCGGGCGCTGGGGCTTTTGAAGGCTCCCAAGCGTAAGCATAACCCGACCAAAACACTCGCTGTGGATGAGCGAATGGCACAACGTGTGAAGGACGTAGCCTGTACCCAGTGCGCCGGGAAACTGAAACAGGTGCGCTCCGGGTCTCTGAAAGCGCAATGCACCCGGTGCAAAACCAAGTTCACCCTCCTGAAAACCATTAAGTAACTATACCCGCAGCTGGTGGTCACCCCACCAGCATAAAATATACCCGAAACTGTGACACCTGCGCTTGCCTGCCTCAATGTCGTGATAGCTGACAACCCCCACGAAGAAAACAAACCTCACACCTGCGATCGTCGTGATGCAACGATTTTGTCGAGCCAATTATATGAAGAGACTGTTATGAAAGACTTCCATTTCCTGTATGTCGAACTCCTGGTCGAATTGCTTCGACTGGTCAATTTTCTTCTGCCGTTGTGGTTTGGTAGTTGAAAATAGCAGGTAATACCCGGGCAAGACCTTCCCGTTTTTTTAAAATAAAAGGGCGCACATAGCGCCCTGTCAGAAAGGTATTTTGAAGCAGCAGACTACTTACGAAACTCCCATTGTTTAATCAGCTTTTTGACAAACGTCTCGCCATAGATCTCATGTGACTCCATGTATGCACAAAGCTGTATCAGGGTCATCATGCCATCGCGAAGGGTATCGCATGACTCGTTACGGCAATAGGCCGTGAGTTTGTACATATTCGCCCCGCAAACGTCCGGGTTGTAGAGATTAACAATCAGGCTTGCCGCGAATTTCTTTCTCTCTGCGATAGCGCCCAGATAAGCCAGCTCCCTTTTCAGGTCTTCCGGGATAGGTGTGACAGCACACGCTCGCGGGTTCAGGTTTATCTGGATATGGTCAAAGTCGAGTTCCTGCATTGTCCTGGTTCCTTCTGCTGATATTCGGTATCCGTCTGCCGGGCCACACGATTCTGCATGTAATGCCCTTCATATCACCATTGTACCGGATACCTGCAATTTGCCCCGTAACTACCGGTGCTGATGATAAAAAATATCTTTATTTTGCGAACGATATACACCAGTCCGTCCTGATTTCGTCAGCTGAATTGTGCCGGGTAAGCTGGTTGCCATGTGAGTGACCTAATGGAGAACACCATGCAGCACACTGCAACCACACACCCGCAACCGGCTAACACCGTGAGTATCGTCAGTACGACCTACGGTCAGACGCTGGTGGTACTGAACGGGAAATGTCTCTACTGCGCACCACCAGAGCGAGGAGACGAAGCCCGGCAGCTGGCATCAACCACTGCCGGGGCACTCAACGTGCCGGTCGATGTCGTCCACCTCGATACATTTGCTACCGATACAACCGAAAGCCAGCTGATGGCCCGCTTTGAAAACCAGAATGCCGGGCCGTGGTATAGCCATGCGTTTACCATCGCGTTCAGTGTTGAATACCCGGCGAAGAGTAGCGATGACATTCCACCAGCGGAATTACACCGTGCATTGATGAAGCGGGCCAGAGAGTTTACCGGTGATCTGGATGCGCTGGTGGAAGCCTGCGGGGCATCTTATGACAGTTATCAGATGGGGTAACTCCTGCTGGAAATGACCGCATTCTGCTGGCGTTTTCAATGAGATATCGCCAGCCGCTTTGGTAGAGTTTTCCAGATAGCAAGCGAACATCATAGCCAGTGGCAAGAGGTAAACCTATATGAATTCTGTCTGTCTTGATTACGAGAAAGTGGATTTTCTGGCGAATCTCCTGATCCCCACCCTCGCCAGACACCCCATCAGTAACAGTTTCCCGGAGCGCGGCCTCGCACTTAAGGAAAAGCACCCTGAGCTGGTGGGCTGGCCCGAGCGCAAACTGGGTGAAGTGGAAAATTACCAGAATGCACTGTCCAGACAGCTACCGAGCCTGAACAGCATGTCCTTGCCGGAGTTTATCGACTTCATTCTCACCCCGCATGTCGCGGAGTATGTTCTTGAGCAGGTTGGCACTCCGCTTGCTGAAGAAACCATGCAGCTGTTTATGGCGAAAGTGAAGGCATAACGCGGTTTTCAGCCCCATATACTCCAGATCATAACCGGCCTTAATGGTCGGTTTTTTTTGTGAATTTTCTGCCCCGAAAGCCTTCGTCACCTGCGGGGAGCGTGGTTAACTGGTTATGTAAACAAAACGAACAACACACATAACTACAGGGGTCTACCATGTTAAATCCAGCTATCTGCGCCATGTTCATGTTTCAGGGCTTCCAGCATGAAGTCTCCCGTCTGACCGCATTATCAGTGGCTAATCCTATCCCCCTCACCTTCAACTGTGACAGCGTACAGACAATGATCTGTGAAACGCTGGCTGGTGGCGAAATTGAATGTGCTCACTGGATGTTGGATGCCGCAGAGCAGATCTGTAAAGCCTGCGAACCTGCGTATCAGGCATCTGAAGAACCGGGAGTCTGGTACTACGACATTGCTGAACGTCTGGGCGCTGAAGTGGCCTGCCGTTGCGTAAAAGGTGATATCAGCACTGACCAATTGGTCGCTGTTGCAGTTAACCTCACTGAGTCATGGAACACGCTGAGCGAAGACAGCAATCAGGAGCCTGATTGCGGATCATATGAAAATACCGTCAGGACGTTGGTAGAACGTGCTGATACAGCAGAAGCGGCTTGCGTAGAAGCAGTCAGAATCCTTGATGGTGGTGAGCGGCAGGCGTTATCAAAGGCGATAGCAATTCTTCGCCCTGTGGCCGCAACGTTGCAGTAGATAGTGGCAGAACACCAATACACACAACACTCACTACAGGAAAATGACCATGAAACTCACCGTATCGACTCGCCCGGTAAGAATTGAAGGGAATTATGTCTCTGTCGTCTTTAATCGTTCCCATAACTCCATGCCGGAAACAGCAGAGGTTAAAAATGCCGATCAGGCGCGGGCATTCATCAACGATTACATCGCCCGTAATATCAACGAAACGCCGATGCATCTGGTGCTGACAAAAGAGGGCCGGGCATTTGGCGGGTTCGACGCGCTGAATAGTAGCCTTCCGCCCGCGATTGAATCATCAACCCGTTTGTAATGACTGACTGGTGGCGCTCAGTGAGGAGCGTCACCCGGCATCACGGAGGGAGTTGCAAGAGTTCTGATTAGCCTTTCCTGACCCACGCCCAAAGCATCGCACCCGCCAACACCGTCAGCATCAGAGCAAACACGGAACCAACCAGACTCGCATCGCCATTCTTGCCGGAGTAACCGCAGGTTTGAGATGCGTCACCAACTGCCTGACAAATTGAATCGGGATCAAGTCCCCAGTAGACAAAGGCGAACAAGGCAATTACAGAGATAAACGCTTTAGCGACTTTCGCTTTCTGAATCATCAGAGACACCTCAGTTCGTCAATGCCGGGGAGTTGCCTGTGTGTTATTTCAGGCGGGAATCAAACCGGAACGGAATTTTCTTAACCGTAGCCATCAGGTCAAAGAGTTCAGGGTGTGCCGGATTCAGCAAGTAGTTAAATTCAACCGGAGACAACGCACTTGGAATACGCAGCGCGATAGAAGAACCGCTTTCAGCCCAGTTATCACCGTAGAGCGCCAGCTCAGCAGGAGCATCCTCACTCGCCCAGTTATCAGGGAGACGGCTCATGTCGAAGGTCTGGATCTGATCATCCGGTACATCAAGACTCAGCAGTGTAAAGTCGTCCAGTAACTGCGGCGCGTGAATGTGTACCAGCGTTTCAAGCATGGTAAGGCTGGCCGTTTCAGACAGGTAGACCATTGCAGTGCCTACGCTGTTCCAGCGGCCCCCCGTTTCTTTCGCACCCAGACCAGACCACGCAGTCATCAGATAACGGGTCTTGGTCAGTCGGTAAAGGATCACGAGTATACCCCGTGCTCAATACGCGTAATCAGGCGCATCACTTCAAGCGCACCTGTCTCAGAAGAAACAAGCTCTGCCGGTGATTTCCAGCTCAGACCACGGTTCGCTTCGTTCAGCCATTTGTGCGCCGCTTCTTTGTCACCTTCAAACAGCTCTACAGCGCGTTCAATTACGCGGATAATGCGCACCAGACGTTCGCTCTGATCGGCAGTGAAACGGTCTTTGATGCTACGATTAAACGTCGTATTAGGTATACCCGACATTTTGCGCAGCTCAGACGGCGTGATGTTAGCCCATTCAGAAATGTGCTTAGCTACTGTGCCATCGAGACCGTGATTGATTTTATCCATCAGCGCGATACCGTCATTATCCAGCCCAGCAACCTGCCATAAGCAGTGCTGATTCGTTTTGGTAACGTCTGGAGAAAAAACTTTCATCGTCATAACTAGCCCTCCCATTTGGTAATTCAATTATACCATATGGAACACTAACGGCAATCTTTTAACCATCAGACAACCTCAGCGCCCTTCGTCACCAGCCCCACCTGCCAGATAATAGGTCAATAACGACAAAACTATGACAGGGGGCATCATGCCGAATCTCTTACGTTATGACCAACTGGACTCCTCACGTCAGCCAGCAGCGCGGGCATCAGCCGCTAGTGGCGAATTATGGTGTGCCCGCAACAACGTAAAAAAGCAGGCGGCAGCGTCAAAGGCCGCAATTCACCAGGCAATCAATGATCAGCACCGCATTACCCGGCTGCGAAACACCTTTTCGCTCGCGAAGGATATGCGTGAAAAGCCGGTCGTCTGGATTGAAAAGCGCATCCTCGAAAATCTGTGCATGTTCAATGAGCAGGACGATATGTACCTGTTCACGCAGCAGAACTTTGTCAGCAAACTCTGAACCTCCGGCCCGGCTCGTCGGGCCATTAAAAGGAAACCGATATGACAGACTTCATTGATAAACTGGCAGCGAATGGTGTGGCCTTTACCCTTCAGGACGGACGAATCATCGTTGAAGGCGATCTTCGTGTCGGGTTTACGCTTGAGCCAGAAGATCCGGCAATTCCCTGCGACTATATTCCCGCGAATCTGACCGTGACGAACACCCTGACCATTCTGTCGGGCATTCATAGCATCCCTGCCGGGCTGGTGGCCCGCAATCTGTTTATCAGCTACTCTGAGCTGGAATCTCTCCCTGACAACCTGACCATTACCGGTACGCTCATGGCGAATTCTTCACGTCTTAAGTATCTGCCGGAAAATCTGACGGTGGGCCGCGTTCTGGACATCATGTGTACTGATATCGCCTATCTGCCGGATACGCTGAAAGTAGCTGGCAGTATGATGCTGTCAAACACCCGTATTACCACTTTGCCGGATAACCTGCATCTTGAAGAAAATCTGGCCCTCGAAGCCATGCCGTTGCAAGCGTTGCCAAAAAACCTGAAAGTGGGCCACAGCCTGTATCTGGATGCTGTGGCTCTGAAGCGGATCCCTGAGTGTATATCGTGCCCCGTGATTAACCTGGTTAACCCTGGTAATTTTGAAAATGTCGCGTCAGTCACCGGTATCGGCGGAAAGCCTAACCGCCATGTCTATGCGCTACGTACAGCGCTTGGCGTTCGCGTATGCATGTACGATTTGTCTGTAGACCCGGAAATATTTGGTCTGCTGGTACGTGGCATCTATGATGAACCCACGGCTGAACTACTTGATAAGGCCGCACAACAATGTATTCAGCGTCTGGAGGATATGTATGCTTCTGAAAACGCAGTTCGGCACTGACTCGGGTATGATTTATACCCGGAAGGTGTATCTGCATTACACCGACACTGACGGGCATTCACGCAGCAAGCTGATAAAAGGTTACTACTACCCGGGCGAAGTCCCGGTTGAGTCGTTTTCAGAGCGGGCACTTGCTCCTGGTATGCGCCAGCTGTTGAGTTGCCGCTGCGGCGCAATAAACTGGGTCGCAACTGGTGGTATCAACGAATACCAATGCGACTGCTGCGCAAAGGAAATAACCGTTTACTGACGGTCTGCACGGGGATACCGTTCGACCGGCATACCCATGACAATAAGAGCAGGTGCTAAATGACAAAAGAAGAATCACAATTTTATGCTGGTGCAATCTGGGCCGCATCGACCATTTACCGGATGCATTCTGACTCGGTGGTAGCGAAAGATTTTCTCCGTGAAATTAACGATCTGGATGTGGCAGCAAAATGTGGTGCTGAGTACGACGTTCTCCCATTACGCCTGTTTGTTTTGCGCGATTTACCATTGGGCCACGATGCGGATTATGAAGCCATCAGCTTCGGGCCGGTAGACCGTCACGGCAATATCATCTGCGATCACTCTCAGACTTCGGTCACCGATATCTCCGGCCAGCGAGCGTATGGGGTTTATGCCCGCCGTGCGGGTGAGTCGAATCTGACGCTCATCGACAATCTTGATGATGAAGAAGAAGCCGAACCACTGGCGAAGGTGCTGGCTGAACAGCTCCAGCAAATCAAAGAAGGTCGCTACGATATTTAAGCGTTAGACCACGTACTGCTGGTGGCAATACACTGGCGATTAAGGGGGTTAAGTGACTTAAATGATCCACTGACCTGTCTGTGTAAAGCCTGTTTATCCCAAAGCCGTCTGGTTCACCAGGCGGTTTTTTTATGCCCGGAATAGCAAGCACAACACAAAACGAAACCGATATTATCTTTCTGAAAATACAGGGCTTTTTATGCCCTGGTTTTCTTCGTCACCTGAGTCACTCACCAGATACTGGATACAGAAGCCACAACATGTAACCCGTTATCAGGAGCGACCCATGAAAGCACAAGCTGTTCGTAATCACTCTTTTGGCTCACTGAAGCTCAGCGCAAGCAATGCGGCAGCAGCCGCGCTGGCGCACCCGGTAACCCATTTCTTCATGCTGTTCGCCATCGTGATGTACCTGGTCTATGGCGGTGTAGTACTCGGCATTAAGCCGTAGCATTCCCTGTGGCCGGTCGCCCAACCGGCTTTGCCTCCAACCCTTCTGGAGGTAGTTGTTAACTTCCCCGGTAAACCGGGGATTTTTTTACCCGTAGTTCCAGCGTTCGCCACTGGAGCTAAAACCCACCAGAGCGAATTCCGTAACATAAGCGCTTCTTCTACGTCCGATCAGTACCTTACCCTATGAGCAACCCGTCACACTCTGCTAGCCTTCCTCCCGGAATGAACGACACTCTGATGTCCCTATATATCGAACCGGATATGCCTGGTATCGATGATCTCGTTATAACAATTATTCGGCTTCGGCGTGAGGGCTGGACAGCATCTGAACTGACTTTCCGTATACTTTCGTCAGTTGCATATCAGGTGATTCCTCCAGAGGCGTTTACCGACCCTAAGCATCACCTCCTGAAAGAGTATGTCAGTTTGTCCCGTGAGTTCGGCCTAGTAAGCGGGGCAAGACATAATGCTCACCTCCGTGGTGTCATTCGCAGAGGGATAATGTCGGGAATAGATAGAGCAGAGGTAATACGCCGCGTTCTTTTCTCCCCGCACTATTCAGAACATGAGGAAGATAACCAATCTGATTCGTTCCCTCGTTCGTCGTAACAACCGGGTGGCATTAACGCTTTTTCCCCGAATGTTCCGGTACAAAGCCTTTGGCGTGGTTGAAACAGGATCTGGTTATCCGCGACGGCCTGAACATCAGGAATCCAAAGTTTGTCTACTGGCAGGATATCTCAGAGTCCAGGAAGAAATTCGTGCTTCTCAGGCCCGTCTGGCTTTACTAAATACTGAAATCGAAAAGGAGAATGCTCAGGAGTACGCACGTAACAAAATTCCGGCATCACGGTTGGCTCACTTCAGGCTCTGGTTCACTCGCCGATTTGGTAATGACACATCCCGTTTGATTGAGTCCGTGGACACCTACTGCGAGGAGCAGAATCCAGTAATGGATGAGCAACCGGCTGTATTGCCATTACCACGCGGTCACCTCCCCCATGCAGATATCCGTATGCGCTCCCCGAGCTTCCGCCGAGAGGTTAGCGTTCGCGATGTGCATGTCCAGTCTCAGTTCCGTGAGTTGGTGGATAAGAATTTCGGAAGCCTGTGCGCGGTATCGGGCAAACACCTCAACGGTGTGCTGGAGGCAGCACATATTGAACCAACATCCGTAGCAGGCTGCTATAACGCCAGTAACGGCATTTTGCTATCACCAACATTCCACAGGCTGTTTGACACAAACATGATGGGTATTGATCCTGATACACTACAGATTCACTTCGCCAGCGGTATAGAGTTCCCTGAGTATGAAGGGGTCTGTATAAAACCGTTGTTCTACAATCTGGATAAAAACAGGCTCGGGGCAAGATGGCTTGAATTTAAAGTGAAATCACCTGCGGAGTAAGCCCTCTCCCCTCTTCCATCTCCCTGCCCTATCCAATCTATTTATTGGAAAGGCATAGCAGCATGGAGATAAGTAGCACACAAGTAACTCACCGATAATTCACATAAAAACCATATCAAAACAAATCAATCAGTTTATCGCATTTCCTAGCGCACTTTTAATTCACATTTTATGGACTTTTAATCCAATCCTCTCCTGTTCACTTTGAATTTAAGTGATATCAGTGAATGATAAGGTACGAATAATTCACTAAATAACAACTATGTAAATTCAACAGCATAAAAACCAGAGCGCTATCTTCGGACTGGTTCCAGTAATTGATGGTTTGAGTCCGGCCCGCATGTCATACTGATTTATATCTTTCGTGTAGCCCTGCGGTAGGCACGATTTCATCCCAATACATCCAGTGGCATGTGACTATATGATCGACCAAGCAGAGTTAATGAAGAGTGTTTTAGCGGTTCTGCAAGCCAGAAACGTGTCATTATCAGAGAGCCCTACGCGAATTCTGATGATGCTTCCAACACGGTTACGCGTGAATGTCACTGTAATCGATGCTCAAAATGAACCGTTAACCGCGACACTGATGCTGGATCAGGAAGGTCAAGTGACCTGTAAGCTGGCAACAGACCCCGCTGATACCGTCGTTGATATCAGTCGATATAGAGTATGATTTAAATCTTCGCGTTCCAGCCAGCCGTTCCCAGCTTCGTTGTAGAATATTGCAATAAGCCAATCCCCAGCCAGCCCTGTAATGTAACCGAAGAAAATCGTGCGCAATGCGCACGTAAAAATGTCTGCCCGCTACGCGGGCAATCGCCGTCCAAAAGCTTCGCTCTCAAGCGAAGCAGGCACGGCATGTAAATTCGAATAGAGCCCTCACGGGGCGATTAGGCGAATTCGCGGCCCGCTAGGGCAAAGTCTCAAAGCGTATGGGGGTTAACACCCCCAAAACGCTGTGGAGACTGTTGTGGCTTTTCGGAACTACGATCCCGAAGTACTGACTAAGGGTTGCGGCTGCCACCAGCCCGGCTATCAGGCGACCCAACAATTATTTCTCCGTATCACTTCGTCACCTGCTCAAGGTGATTGAAAATAGAATCACAATTAGAAAGCGGGGAACACACAATGAACACTCAGACAAGAATCAAATTGAAAGGCCTCAAAATCTATACTGGCATGAGCCAGGAAACAGTCTGCTTTAACGCTACTGTCCTCTTCGACGGGCTGAGCATAGGTACAGCTGATAATGATGGGCATGGTGGCGAAACTCGCGTACTGTTCGAACCAGGAAAAAAAGAGCTGCTCCGCCAGGCCGAATCATATGCGAAGGGTCTTCTGCCAATCTGCCTTGGCGAACACAATGGCAAGCCATTTCTCATAGACTCAAACCTGATTGAAGTAATCGACCAGCTTGTCAGTGACGAGGAGCGTAACCGGAAAACTAAATCAAGTTTCAAGAAGGTTTACCGCAAGAAAATCTGCGTCTTACGCGAAGGTAGACTTTGGACAGTGGGCTACAAAAGCCAGGCTCAATACGCTTCATACATCGCACAAATCAAAAAAGAACATGGCCCTGATATCGTTATCCTGGACGATTTGGAACATGATGAAGCTTTCGAGCTGTACAGTAAGCACTTATACGCCTGACCATCAAGCGTGGTAGAATTGGATAATTCTAGCGCAGAGGATCACTATGAAAGTTAAAGAGCTTATCGCCCAGCTTCAGCTACACGACCCTGATGCTGTTGTCGTAATTGCCGGATTTGAAACCCAGAGTACTGGACTGGTTGCCGAGGCCGATACTATTAAAGAATGCGTGACAGTTCCTGTCCAAGCGGACAGCATGACGGGTGACCGTTCGTTGGCAAAGGAGGGTTCACCTTCTGTCTGGTTGGGATGGGGGAATGATTACCGCACGGAGTTCTTCGTTAGTGCCATCAACGACCCGGACGAATTAGCCTAACTATATCGAATACCCAAGAGCCTCTACTTCAGAGGCTTTTTTATTTGATGGGTCTTACGGGAAACCTTGTCATTCATTTACCAATAGTTGCAGGGCGTATCCTCCAGCGCTAAGTCACTTAACCCCCTTAATCGCCAGCCAGCATCTCCGGGTTCTGCCCGACCCGTGGATTACTTAACACCCTTAATCGCCAGTCAGCCTCTCCGGGTTCTGCCCGTACCGTGGGTCACTTAACCCCCTTAATCGCCAGCCAGCCTCTCCGGTTTCTGCCCGTACAGTGGGTCACTTAACCCCCTTAATCGCCAGCCAGCCTCTCCGGTTTCTGCCCGTACCGTGGGTCACTTAACCCCCTTAATCGCCAGCCAGCATCTCCGGGTTCTGCCCGACCCGTGGGTTACTTAACCCCCTTAATCGCCAGTCAGTCTCTCCGGGTTCTGCCCGCCCCGTGGATTACTTAACCCCCTTAATCGCCAGAAGAGAAAGATGATGTGTCATTGAACTGCATTTCGAGATCGCAAAATGAAGAAAAAACAAAATAGAATGTTAGCGTCTCAATCTGATTGCCGTTACAATTATACGCATAGAGCGTCATTTTACGAATTATACGTAAAGTATACGCATATGCGTTTAAATTCATAATTCAGGTTTGAGGGTATGACGAGAATGAATCTAATAGATAAAATTGCCCTTGTCGGGCAACGCATGAAGTCCGAACAAATTTCATTGAAAGAATCGTTACTGGCTTCTTCCCGGGTATCTGTATCAGATGACAGTGTGGAGGGGGTAGATCGCCTTATCTATAACCACTGCCTGAATAAAAAAAATCTCTCCGACTTCTTTGGAAAATCTCGAGTTACCTTCAATAAAATTCTCGCTGATCTCGAAGAAAAAAGGCTGGTGGGTCAACCTATTTATCAGAACAAAAACCACCTTTATACCCGCTGGGATGTCCAGAATATTATGGATGCCCTGGGTTATCCGCGCTATAGAGATTACTACCAGAGCCGAACAATCATTGTTCAGAATCATAAAGGTGGGACAGGAAAAAGCACGACCTCAGTGGCTCTGGCTGTAGCAGCAGCACTTGATCTCCAGTTGAATGCCAGAGTTTTAGTAATTGAATGGGATCCGCAAGGCTCTATTGGTAGCGGTATGATTCAAAGCGTATCTGAAGACGACGTATTCCTGACTGCAATCGACGCAATCCTGGGCGTGTATGAAGAAGGTTCTGAATATAAAAAATACCTCGACATGGGTTACTCTGAGGCTGAAATCATTGAGAATATGCCGTTCTCAACCCATCTGCCAAATCTTGATGTAATTACTGCGTTCCCAACCGATGCGAGATTCAAAGATAAATACTGGCAGTGCAGTAAAGAAGAGCGCACTCAGTTGTTGCTACGATTCAAAGAAGTGATAATGCCAGTCCTGAAAGCTAAGTATGACCTTATTATCTTCGATACCCCTCCAGAAGACTCGCCAATTATCTGGGCCGCTGATGAGGCCGCTGACGGTATTCTTGTCGCAGTTTCTCCGCGAGAATACGACTATGCATCCACAACTGATTTTATGCTGACGATCAGTGAGCGATTCCGTCAGTCTCCCAATAAAGGTGAAAATATTAAATGGTTTAAAGTACTGGCCGTTAACGTCGATGATAAAAGCCCATACGAAAAAATAGTCCTCGATAAGTTAATTCGAACCGTTCAAGACCTGTTTATGGCAACCAATATCAAAAACTCTGAAGCATTCAAAGCAGCTGCGTCACGGGGTAGGTCGGTTCTCGATATTAAGAAATCTGAAGAGTTATGTTCACCAAAGCAGCTGGATATTGCCGAAGAATCCGTAATGTCCGTATATCAACAGTTTATTAATGAGATAAAGAGTTTTTCAGCGAAGGAAGGAGTTAACGCATGAGTGATGAACAGCATATCGGAAACGATAAATCGCGTTATCTAAATACGCCAAAGCGAACCGATGTAGGCCACCGTTCCGGGTTAGCTAACCTTAAGAGTCCCCCTCGCATTAAGAAACTCTTTACCCTTCATAACGGGCGAAAACTTGAAGCTGAGCACGTCACTGTAGCAGCTGAAAATGTCGCTACTGAGACCGCCGTTCACCCAATGAACCCGCGAAATCAGGAAGCGCTTACCACAAACGCAGTACGAGATATCCTGCAACAAATTGAGTCAAGGGGTGTTGATACTGAAGGTGTTGCCGTTAAACGTGATGGCGTGTACCTGCTTATTGAAGGTAGCCGCAGACGTTTTTGCTGTATTGCGGCTCAAAAAGATCTGCCTTTATGGGTGCTACCAGATGATCTATCAGCTGAGGACATCAAGGCGATTATTACCGCTGCACAAACATCACGCCGATTCTCATACCGAGAGGTTGGGCTTCAGTATCTGGAACTAATGCAGGAAAAAGGATTCACCAAAAATGAAGAGCTTGCCCTCTTTCTTGGCATAAGCCATGTGTCAGTCTTTAAACGTATTCAGGCGGCGCGTATTGACGGTTCGTTGATAGCTCTGTTCCCGGATTATGAAGGTATACCAAACTCCTTCTACAGCCGGTTGTCCAAACTTCAGAAATACGTAGAGAGCAACCTTTTCATTCTTGCAGATGTAGTTGATAGGGTGAAAGAAGAAATTGCTAATCTGGACATCAGTGACATCCCGGAAGCGCAGAAAATTGTCATGGCGCAGATCACAAAGGCGGTTGAATTACTCGATCAAAAGCCACCTGCAAAAAGTTGGGAAACCCGTGATCTGGCTAATTTTGCTAATAAGGACAAATACGCCCGTATCAGCAAAAATGCATCGGGCCGTAAAGTTCGCTTTGAATTTAACCGAATGAGTACCGAGCTCATGGCAGAAATTGAAGCATTTATTACGGATAAACTGAGTAGCGAAAAATAACAATTCGCCATTGCTTGATTATCGAAACTGCACCTCCTGGTGCAGTTTTTTTTTGGCCGCAAACCTATTCGTCAGGAGGAGACACCGGTTGATAATAGGAAAAAAACAGCTCATGAGGTGGCTATGCTTTCGGAAAAAATTGTAACCCTGTTTTCAAATGACGCATTAAAGCGTTTCACGATTCTTGAGGCTTACGCCGAGCTAAAACGTCAGGGTACTTTTAGCGTTTTCCTTTCGTTCATCGATCCTCGTACTGATTGTCTCGTAGAGGGTAACTTTCAATTCTACCCGAACCCCGTTAAGACCTACTCAAACATGGGAGTATGCTATCTCACTGAACATCTTGGGCTAACGTTAAAAATCCCAAGCTCTATGGAATGGTGGGCTACACATGAAAAGTCAACATTTCATAACCAAGACATCACCTATCTGAAGGAGGGTGAATACGTAAAGGCAACCATTAAACTGGAAATAGGCTCGCGGATCAGAGTTCCTAATGCGTTCGAAGTTGCCCCTTCCATGTGAACTTAAGGCATATCAAAGTAAATTACTGACGAGGACGGCTATGGCACTCACGATAAAAACAGAAACACTAAAAGCTACCACAAGCCCAACATTTGAGGCTTTACGTAATCGTTATAGCCACCGTAGTTCTGACGATGAGATTGCCGTCGATCCGCTATGTTTATCTCGGGATGATCTGAATGAACTTTTACAGGCATGTCGTGGTGATGGAGAGTCAAAAAATCGACGAGCTCTTGAATCGATCATCACTGCACTGGAAGGTGATTTCGATAAGCCTGTGAGCAGTTTTCCGGCATTCGGTCGTGTGTTACTACAGTATCTGAAGTCAAATCGAATTGATGGCTGGATATACCGACGCGGTCATGACGGCAACCTGTACCCCGGTCTTGTTACAGCAATAAAAGAAGTAAAATCAGAAAAAAACTCTGACCGTCCCCCATCACTATTGTTACAAATCAGCTGGTATGGGTTCGGCGAATATTCGCACTCCAAAAAGGTTTACGGAACCCAGCTTACCGCCCTGAATTTCGAGCCTAATGAGGTGGCGCGGCGCAGTGTCGCTAAGACACTGGCCGACCGTGATATCTACCATGAAACGCATGAGCTGAAACAAGAGTACCTGGAACAACTAACGCGGTTTAAGGAAGTGGTCGACGGGCAATTTGGCAATCAGTTTAAAGCAACCGGCAGGGCTGTCAGAATGGAATCGTATAGCTACAGCGACCGGAATCTGGAAATAGCAGGGCATAAACTGATACACGATTTGCCTGATAGTGAGTGCGATGCCTACGGTGCAGAAGTGGAGTCGCCTCTTTTTGAAGATGACCAGTTTGGCCTTTTACCCGAAATTCCTGTGCAGCGTTATTTTGATCTCTCGCTGCAAGACTTTATCTGGATACATGCCAATAACGTAGAACCATACAAGTATGATAAAGAACTGCCAAAAAAGATGGTTTTGCCGGAAGACCACCGTGATTTACTCGATATACTGACCACGGATATCAGCGCTTTCACCAGCGATATTGTTGAAGGGAAAAGCGCGGGTAACATCATCATGTGCGTGGGCTCACCCGGACTTGGGAAGACATTAACTGCTGAAGTGTATGCAGAGGTCATTGAACGGCCCCTGTACTCAATTCATGCTGGCGCACTGGGAACCAACGCCGATGACATTGAGAAAAATCTGCGGACGATTCTGACCCGGGCTAAACGCTGGAACTGTGTCCTGCTTCTGGACGAAGCCGATGTGTTTGTCATGCAGCGTGGAGCATCACTGACTCAAAATGCCATCGTTGCGGAGTTCCTCCGTACACTGGAGTATTTCGATGGGTTGATGTTCATGACAAGCAACCGGGGTAGTGACATCGATGAGGCTATCATACCAAGATGCGCTGCAATCATTCACTATGATGTGCCGGAGAAATCAGATGCCCAAAAGATCTGGAAGATTATGGGTGAGAACTTTGGCGTGAACATTCCTGATGAACTGGTCAGATCACTTGTAAACACTTACCCAGAACTTCCACCACGTGACATCAAGATGTTGCTACGGCTCACGTTGCGAATGAGCGTGAAAGAGCAGGGGAGTGGTAGCATCCCGACACTGGATATTGTGCGGAAATGCGCGATGTTTCGTGGGATAGAACGAAAGGGAAAAGAAAAAGCCCTGTGATAACGATGCCGGGTTCGCCCGGCATACAACCTGCTGGCCCAGCCCAAAGCAATCCGAGTTCTTCAGCAAAAGCAGCAGCGTGTCGGAAATAACTGTGTTATAACAATTCAGGTGATCATGATGAGAAGTTGATAACAATGTTTAAGCTAAGTCCCATAAGAAAAAAAACAAACAAGCTGCATAAACTCCTTAATAACGGCTATCGTTTCGTAATCATGCATGAAGATGAAATTATTGAACCCTTCCGCTACGAAATAGAAGCCAGACGAAAACTATTCTTTGGCAGAAAACTCCTTTCTATTTCCGACCTCATCGACTCAATAAACGATAGTGTAAAAACCCAAGCAAAACGCGCCCCTTAACTATTCGTCACCTGAATAACTCCAGCTATGATAAACATTATTATCAAGCTTAAAGGTGATACTTATGAAACCGTTTGGGATTTTCTATTCAGTAGAAGGCTGCACTTGTTCACTGTGCCGCTCGCGTGGCTATCGTAAAAACAATGCATACGATAGATCTCTTCGTGTAAGCAAACACCGCGCCCGTCAGCAGGCCAAGCGTGAAATCCGCTCCGCCGTATTCAGCATCGACAATTAAGAAAGGTTGATGATAAATAAGAAGAATAACGAGGATAACAAATGACTGATGAAAACCAAATAAAGGTGCTGTTTTGCATTCTGCGTCGTCGATTCGTGGATTATGTCCCTGAGTTTGAAAACTGTGTAGAAGAACGGGAAGTCATCAATGAAACGCCGAAGGGTTACCGTATGTCCGTCTCCTACGGCACATCAGTTTACCTGCACGCGGATTATGAGTTTTTCGAATCACGTCAGGCAGCGTATCAATGGTGCGCCCGCCGTGTGACCGCTAGCATTGAGAAGATGAAACAAAAAATGCAGGCGGCAGAAGCAACAAAAATAAAACTGATAGAAGCATCCGGGAACTGTGGCGAATAAGATGACACCACGTCAAATTATCCTCTCACATATTACAGCTGAGAAAGCACTCCCACGAGGAACGCTGATCTGGTTATTCTACGAGAATGCCGATGATTTAATCAGCCTGAATGAAGTGGGCGATAATCTTGAAAGGTGGCATCAACGAGTTGGGTCGCCTGAAGAAATTCAGGTGATACTGGATATGCCTGATGACGATTCAGAAGTCTGGCTATTCAGCCCAACAAAATTATTCTCCCCACGGGTAAAAACCCCCGTTCTGACAGCCAGAGATAGGGCAGTTGCTCGCTATGGCGTTTCTCGCGTTATGACGGCGGAGAAAGTTGTTTTTCTGTATTCAGGGTATCTTCTGCACCTCTATAGACAGGCATATGGTTTCACCGGCCCTGCGCCTGAAGTTCGGGTCAACTGGAGTGCCAAACATTCATGGGGCGGCAGGAGCTCAATCACTATTTCACCATCGTCCATTTATCCTGACAGTGATACACCGCGCTATCGCTACCATGAGTAGGTAATGACTCCAACTTATTGATAGTGTTTTATGTTCAGATAATGCCCGATGACTTTGTCATGCAGCTCCACCGGTTTTGAGAACGACAGCGACTTCCGTCCCAGCCGTGCCAGGTGCTGCCTCAGATTCAGGTTATGCCGCTCAATTCGCTGCG
>NZ_JAOWES010000028.1:0-228 GCF_030334095.1 Citrobacter sp. Cf118
ACACAGATTGTCTGATAAATTGTTAAAGAGCAGTGCCGCTTCGCTTTTTCTCAGCGGCGCGGGGTGTGCATAATACGCCATCCCGCCACGAAGTCAAGCATTTAATTTCGCTTTCTTCGCCGGAGTTCTCAGTGGAACCCCGCTGACTCGGCGGCTTGTAATCCGTTGTTCCGTGTCAGTGGAGGCGCATTATAGGGAGTTATTTCAGGCTGACAAGGGGAAATTTAA
>NZ_JAOWES010000029.1:0-231 GCF_030334095.1 Citrobacter sp. Cf118
TTTTGAGAACGACAGCGACTTCCGTCCCAGCCGTGCCAGGTGCTGCCTCAGATTCAGGTTATGCCGCTCAATTCGCTGCGTATATCGCTTGCTGATTACGTGCAGCTTTCCCTTCAGGCGGGATTCATACAGCGGCCAGCCATCCGTCATCCATATCACCACGTCAAAGGGTGACAGCAGGCTCATAAGACGCCCCAGCGTCGCCATAGTGCGTTCACCGAATACGTGCGC
>NZ_JAOWES010000030.1:0-249 GCF_030334095.1 Citrobacter sp. Cf118
TCATTTCTTATTACGGAGAAATGAAACAGTGTGTCGTTTCAATTTTCAGCTTGATCCAGATTTTTAAAGAGCAAAACTTCTTAATGCACTCGAAAGTACATTCAGAAGTTCATCATTCATCAGACAATCTGTGTGAGCACTACAAAGAACGTTTCTTTAAGGTAAGGATGTGATCCAACCGCAGGTTCCCCTACGGTTACCTTGTTACGACTTCACCCCAGTCATGAATCACAAAGTGGTAAGCGCCCT
>NZ_JAOWES010000031.1:0-212 GCF_030334095.1 Citrobacter sp. Cf118
CCGCGTTTAAAGCCGGGTGGTCCGGGTATAGATTATCAATACTTCGATGATACCGACTATCTCTCTATATATACAGACGGAAAGAAAAAATCTAAAGGAAAATATTATTATGGTCATACCCGTCCTGAATCTCCAGGTGCTGCCTGGGGAACAGTGGTGTTTATGAAAGCATCCCTGGCCCATTTAACGGAGGGATATAAGGCCAACTATCA
>NZ_JAOWES010000032.1:0-233 GCF_030334095.1 Citrobacter sp. Cf118
GAGTATGCGGCGCGTGACCGGGGCCAGTATATTCTGGTGGCAACGGATGACGGCGACTGGCGTGAAGATGAGAAAACCGGGCGCGGTGAAAACTACGCCACCAGCGAGGACCGGCAGGCTACGGAAGAGGCCACTGGCGTGGAAAGTTCCTTCGTGCGTTATGCCGTCGATCGCTATCCGCCGACCCCCGGCGGGCTGTACGGCATGGCAGAGAACGGCTACGAGTGGGTGAG
>NZ_JAOWES010000001.1:0-307 GCF_030334095.1 Citrobacter sp. Cf118
GCAACATGCGAAAAAAAAGCCCGTACTTGCGTACGAGCTCTTCTTAAAATATGGCGGTGAGGCGGGGATTGACTCGCTTCACTCGCCCTGCGGGCAGCCGGTTCGCTGCGCTCTCAGTCTGTCCAACTGGCTGCGCCAGTAGTCGAACCCCGGTCCGGGCTTCTCATCCCCGCCAGGCTATGCAATATGCGAAAAAAAAGCCCGTACTTGCGTACGAGCTCTTCTTAAAATATGGCGGTGAGGCGGGGATTCGAACCCCGGATACGTTGCCGTATACACACTTTCCAGGCGTGCTCCTTCAGCCACT
>NZ_JAOWES010000033.1:0-216 GCF_030334095.1 Citrobacter sp. Cf118
TCGCCAAAACATCTTCGGCGTTGTAAGGTTAAGCCTCACGGTTCATTAGTATCGGTTAGCTCAACGTATCGCTACGCTTACACACCCGACCTATCAACGTCATCGTCTTTAACGTTCCTTCAGGACTCTCAAGGAGTCAGGGAGAACTCATCTCGGGGCAAGTTTCGTGCTTAGATGCTTTCAGCACTTATCTCTTCCGCATTTAGCTACCGGGCA
>NZ_JAOWES010000034.1:0-266 GCF_030334095.1 Citrobacter sp. Cf118
TGGAGAAAGGGTCATTCTGAGAATGAAGATTCCGACGTTACTAACTGAGTGTTGTATCTAATCGTGGGGGCAGGTCACTTGTCGGTGCCATGACGCGACTATTTTCAGGTGATTGCTGATACAACTCACAACAGGCTTGAGCAATGTCGCTCTTTGCCGTTTCGTGGAAGTGAATAGCCCCCGTACGGCACTGTTGCAAAGTTAGCGATGAGGCAGCCTTTTGTCTTATTCAAAGGCCTTACATTTCAAAAACTCTGCTTACCAGG
>NZ_JAOWES010000035.1:0-292 GCF_030334095.1 Citrobacter sp. Cf118
TCGCTCAGGTTGTACCAATGCTGCATGCAGTGAATGCGTAGCATGGTTTCCAGCGGATAAGGTCGCCGGCCATTACCAGCCTTGGGGTAAAACGGCTCGATGACTTCCACCATGTTTTGCCATGGCAGAATCTGCTCCATGCGGGACAAGAAAATCTCTTTTCTGGTCTGACGGCGCTTACTGCTGAATTCACTGTCGGCGAAGGTAAGTTGATGACTCATGATGAACCCTGTTCCATGGCTCCAGATGACAAACATGATCTCATATCAGGGACTTGTTCGCACCTTCCCTA
>NZ_JAOWES010000036.1:0-206 GCF_030334095.1 Citrobacter sp. Cf118
AACGTGTTAAGGGTACTATCGCCGTACCCTTAACAATCCCGGCTCCCGGCGGGAAAATTGCCACTTCGTGGTTCCCTCCGCTTATTCCTCCAGGCTACCGGGCCGGGCGCGAGGTAGCGTCCCTGCAAAACGCGCCCTGAACCCGCATCCATGCGGGTTCTCCCGGCCTTACGGAAACACGTCGGCAATTTTCAGCCGGACCAGCC
>NZ_JAOWES010000037.1:0-465 GCF_030334095.1 Citrobacter sp. Cf118
ACAGCTGATAGAAACAGAAGCCACTGGAGCACCTCAAAAACACCATCATACACTAAATCAGTAAGTTGGCAGCATCACCCTTCTGCCGGGCTAATAACCTGGTCCCGAGCATGAGCCGGCGTGGCAACTGCTGGGATAATGCGGTGGCCGAATCGTTCTTCAGTTCACTGAAAAAAGAGCGCATCAGGAAGAGAATATACAAAACCCGGGATCTAGCCCGGGCGGATATCTTCGATTACATTGAAGTGTTCTACAACCGGGCCCGGCGCCACAGTCACCTCGGCGGCGTCAGTCCGGAGGCCTTCGAACAGGCCTCGTCGTGAGGACAGAATTTGTCTACGGGCGTGGGGTCAGTCCAATCAACGGCTCGGAAGTGTCTAGATTAGGCACTGTTGCAAATAGTCGGTGGTGATAAACTTATCATCCCCTTTTGCTGATGGAGCTGCACATGAACCCATTCAAAGG
>NZ_JAOWES010000038.1:0-1503 GCF_030334095.1 Citrobacter sp. Cf118
ATATGCTCCGACGTGCTTTCAGTAACCTGCTTTCCAATGCAATCAAGTATTCTCCCGATAACACCTGTACAGCGATACACCTTGAGCGTGACAGTGACTGTGTGAACGTGATGATTACGAATACGATGTCCGGCCAGGTTCCCGCTAATCTGGAACGTTTGTTTGACCGGTTCTATCGCGCAGACTCATCAAGGTTCTACAACACGGAAGGCGCGGGGCTGGGATTATCAATTACAAGGTCGATCATTCATGCTCACGGCGGCGAGCTGTCAGCAGAACAGCAGGGGCGGGAAATTGTGTTCAGTGTGCGTCTGTTAATGGATTAATACCGTTATTCAGGAGAAACCCGGAAGGTGACAAAAATGTCATCGTTCAGTCACGCGATAAACAGAGTCGGTTTTTTATAATCAGCCATAAATCAGGACAGCGTGATAATTCAATCGCCCGGTTCCTGGCGTGATGATCAACCAGCCCTGAGATCAAATGCTTTCTCTGTTATAAGCATTGATTGTTCGGGTATGAAAACACCGGAGACCCAACCATGAAAAAGATCCTTGTATCCTTTATTGCCATGATGGCTGTCGCTTCATCTGCCTGGGCTGCAGAGACAATGAACATGCATGACCAGGTAAATAATGCCCAGGCGCCTGCCCATCAGATGCAATCATCCGCTGAAAAAAGTGCAGTTCAGGGGGAGAGCATGAAAATGATGGATATGAGCGGTCACGATCAGGCCGCAATGTCCCATGAAATGATGCAAAACGGCAATTCTGCTGCCCATCAGGACATGGCTGAAATGCATAAAAAAATGATGAAATCCAAGCCAGCAGCTTCTAACGAAACAGCAAAATCATTTTCCGAAATGAACGAGCATGAGAAAGCCGCTGTTATGCATGAGAAGGCGAATAATGGTCAATCTTCCGTTATTCATCAGCAGCAGGCTGAAAAGCATCGCAGCCAGATCACCCAGAATTAACCCGCAGCTCCACTTGTTAGACCCTCATTTGACGCCGAAGTCACTGGCTTATGCTCCCGTCCGGGAGCGTTTTTTTCCCATTGGACTGCCCCCACGACCGTAGCCACAGATATTCAGGTTTACTTCTGCGATCCTCAATCTCCCTGGCAACGCGGCTCAAATGAAAATACAAACAGATTACTCAGACAGTATTTTCCAAAAGGAACTGACTTATCAGTTCACAGCCAGCAAAGACTAAACAGTGTTGCCAGGCAGCTCAACGAGAGGCCAAGAAAAACGCTAGACTATGAATCACCCGCAGAGCGTTTTAACCAATGTGTTGCATCCACCTGTTGAACTCACAGCGGCGTACTTCGCAAAGCTGTCCGACTGAGGTACGCCTTTATCCGTGACAACTCCTGTTGCTGGCCTGTTCGCCTGCTCTGTCGGGTGCTGGATGTTCATCCTAGTGGTTTTTACGCCTGGCTTCAGCAGCCGCATTCACAACGCCATCAGGCAGACCTGAGACTGACAGGACAGATTAAACA
>NZ_JAOWES010000039.1:0-265 GCF_030334095.1 Citrobacter sp. Cf118
CAGTAAAGATGGTGGAGCTATGCGGGATCGAACCGCAGACCTCCTGCGTGCAAGGCAGGCGCTCTCCCAGCTGAGCTATAGCCCCATCGTAGTTATCTCATTCACCTTAATTCTTGCTGAGACAAGGCGTGGAGCGGCGAAGCATACTGAAGTATGCGAGTCGTTTCACAACGCGGTATCAGAAAGAATTTGGTAGGCCTGAGTGGACTTGAACCACCGACCTCACCCTTATCAGGGGTGCGCTCTAACCACCTGAGCTACAAGC
>NZ_JAOWES010000040.1:0-524 GCF_030334095.1 Citrobacter sp. Cf118
CCGAAATTTGTCTCACCCTATCGCATGGCGGGTAAGACCGGGAAAAATGATGCAGCTGATGCAATAGCTATTTGTGAGGCAGTGCAGCGGCCGCATATGCGCTTTGTACCAGTCAAAGACGAAAGCCAGCAGGCAATGCAATGCTTACATCGGACAAGACAGGGATTTATCCAGGAAAGAACAGCAACGTATAACCGTCTTCGGGGCCTGATATCTGAATTCGGGGTTATTGCCCCACAAAGCACTGATGCTCTGCGTCATGTTGTTTCTGACCAGAAGGAAACTCTGCCAGTACAGGTTAGGCTGTGCATTGATGATCTATTGACACATGTCACTAATATTGAAGAGAAAATCGCCGAATATGACAGGGTATTATCTCGTGTGGCCAAAACAGATCATCGCAGCCAGCAGTTAATGGAACTGAAAGGTGTTGGGCCCACCACAGCGAGTGCGCTGGTCGCCAGTATTGGCAATGCCCATGATTTTAAGAACGGGCGCCAACTGGCAGCCTGGTTGGGGCTAAC
>NZ_JAOWES010000041.1:0-524 GCF_030334095.1 Citrobacter sp. Cf118
CCGAAATTTGTCTCACCCTATCGCATGGCGGGTAAGACCGGGAAAAATGATGCAGCTGATGCAATAGCTATTTGTGAGGCTGTGCAGCGGCCGCACATGCGCTTTGTACCCGTCAAAGACGAAAGCCAGCAGGCAATGCAATGCTTACATAGGACAAGACAGGGATTTATTCAGGAAAGAACAGCGACGTATAACCGTCTTCGGGGGTTGGTATCTGAATTCGGGGTTATTGCCCCACAAAGCACTGATGCTCTGCGTCATGCTGTTTCTGACCAGAAGGAAACTCTGCCAGTACAGGTCAGGCTGTGCATTGATGATCTATTAGCACATGTCACTAATATTGAAGAGAAAATCGCCGAATATGACAGGGTGTTATCTCGTGTTGCCAAAACAGATCATCGCAGCCAGCAGTTAATGGAACTGAAAGGTATTGGGCCCACAACGGCGAGTGCGCTGGTCGCCAGTATTGGCAATGCCCATGATTTTAAGAACGGGCGCCAACTGGCAGCCTGGTTGGGGCTAAC
>NZ_JAOWES010000042.1:0-124338 GCF_030334095.1 Citrobacter sp. Cf118
AGAAGTGAAACGCCGTAGCGCCGATGGTAGTGTGGGGTCTCCCCATGCGAGAGTAGGGAACTGCCAGGCATCAAATAAAAACAAAAGGCCCGGTCGAAAGACCGTGCCTTTTGTTTTATCTGTGGTCTGTCGGTGAGCGCTCTCCTGAGGAGGACAAATCCGCCGGGCTGAACGTATTGTGCAGGCCTGATAAGCGCAGCGCATCAGGCACATCACGACATCGCAGTTATCTTGTGGCCCATTGCGTAACAAAATCAGCTACTTGCTGTATGTTGTTGATATCTAACAATGGAACATCCGCCGCCAGCGGAACGTCACTGGCAACCGCTATAACATAGTCATCCATCACCAATTCCTCAGGACTATGCCCGCAGCCTTCGCGGAAAAGTAGGATCTTAGCGACAGGTTCATGCTTAAATCCCTCAACCAACACCATATCCAACGTTGAAGCGTCCATCCGGCTTACCAGATACGCTAAATCCAGTTCGGGCTCTTCCGGTGTTTCTACCATTAATGCCCAACGTTGCTGGCTGGCGACCAGAGTTTGTGCTGCACCAGCTTTGCGTAACTCATAGCTATCTTTACCGGGCTTGTCGACATCCATCTTGTGATGAGTATGCTTAATCAATCCGGGACGTATACCTCTGGCACGTAGTTCCGGGATCAACTTTTTGAGCAGCGTGGTTTTTCCCGTGCCGCTCCATGCCGCAATGGCGAGTAATGGGATCATGATTTTTCCTGCCATTTTGCGAGCTCTTCGGGGGTGTTCACGTTTACGAACGCATCTTTATGATCGCTGAAATCGACAGCATGACCGCCTGCCAAACGCATAAAGACCATAACGCGTCGTTCACCGGACTGAAGATAATCCTGCAGTAAAGGCTGCATAGAGCGGTGCATCAGCGCAATGGTTGGGTGATCTCTTTCGCCATCATGCACCCAGACAACCGGTGCTGCTTTGCGCTGCTCTTTTAAACGAGCGACCAGATCGTGAGGAATATAGGGCATATCGCACGGGCAGAACAAAAACCATTCTCCCGTTTGCTGCAGGAATACCGATAGCATCCCGGCCAGTGGGCCAGGGAAATCGGCCAATGAATCGGGAATAACTTTCAGGCCGCTTTGCTGGTATATATCCCTGTGGCGATTGGCATTAACCACCACGGTTTCGACCTGCAAAGCGAGAATGTCGGCCACATGTCGCCAAAGAGGTTTACCGTCCAGCTCAAGCAGACCTTTATCGGTTCCGCCCATCCGTCTGGCCTTACCGCCAGCCAGCACAACCCCTGTTATTGCACTATCCAGAATCACTGATATCGCCTCTTTTAATGTGGGATTGACCCTGCTAACGTATCTGTATTGAGCCTAAGGAGCACAACCATGAAATGTAAACGTCTGAATGAAGTTATTGAACTCCTCCAGCCTGCCTGGCAGAAGGAACCCGATCTTAACCTGATGCAATTTTTACAGAAACTGGCGCAAGAGTCAGGTTTTGACGGCGAATTGGCGGATTTAACTGATGACATTCTGATCTATCACCTGAAAATGCGTGACTCGGCGAAAGATGCGGTCATTCCAGGTATTCAGAAAGATTATGAAGAAGATTTTAAAACTGCACTACTCCGCGCACGTGGCGTAATTAAAGAGTAAAAGCTTGTAATCGCCGCCACCGAAAGCGCTGCGAAATGATATCCTGAATCATTCGTAGTATTTTCCGGATGATGGGATGAACGACAACGCTTTTAATTTCCAGACGCTACACCCGGATACCATCATGGATGCACTGTTTGAGCAGGGGATCCGGGTGGACTCCGGGCTTACCCCGCTTAACAGCTATGAAAACCGTGTCTATCAATTTCAGGACGAAGACCGTCGACGCTTTGTCGTTAAGTTTTATCGCCCTGAACGTTGGTCTGTCGATCAGATCCAGGAAGAGCACCAGTTTGCTCTGGAACTGGTAAGCGATGAAGTCCCGGTAGCTGCTCCGCTGGTATTCAGCGGCCAAACGCTATTAAGCCATCAGGGTTTCCATTATGCGATCTTCCCCAGCGTCGGTGGACGCCAGTTTGAAGCCGACAACATCGATCAGATGGAGGCGGTGGGGCGCTATCTCGGGCGTATGCACCAGACCGGATGCAAGCGTACTTTTGCCTTCCGCCCAACGATCGGCCTTGAAGAATACCTGACTGAGCCACGTAAAGTTTTTGAACACGCACAGCTAATCCCATCAGGGCAAAAAGCGGCCTTCCTGAAAGCAACGGATGCGCTTATCGCGATCGTTACCGAACGCTGGCATACGCGTTTTACCACGTTACGCCTGCACGGTGATTGTCATGCCGGTAATATTCTGTGGCGCGATGGCCCGATGTTTGTCGATTTAGATGATGCCCGCAACGGTCCGGCTATTCAGGATTTATGGATGCTCCTCAATGGCGATAAAGCTGAACAACGTATGCAGCTTGAAACCATTATCGAGGCTTATGATGAGTTTAGTGAGTTCGACATCTCTGAAATCGGACTGATAGAACCTTTACGCGCTATGCGTTTAGTTTATTATCTTGCCTGGCTAATTCGACGTTGGGCTGACCCTGCATTTCCAAAAAACTTCCCGTGGTTAACCGGGGAAGATTACTGGCATCGTCAGACCGCGACCTTTATTGAGCAGGCAAAAATTCTGCAAGAGCCCCCCTTACAATTAACGCCAATGTATTAACCGGAGAAACTTGAACATGAAAAAAATATGGCTGGCGCTGGCTGGTATGGTCTTAGCTTTTAGCGCATCTGCAGCGCAGTTCCAGGATGGCAAACAATACATCACTCTGGAAAAGCCAGTTGCGGGTGAACCGCAAGTGTTGGAGTTCTTCTCCTTCTACTGCCCGCACTGCTACCAGTTTGAAGAAGTGCTTCACGTATCTGATAATGTGAAGAAAAAGCTGCCGGAAGGCACCAAGATGACCAAATACCACGTCGAGTTTCTCGGGCCTTTGGGTAAAGATCTGACGCAGGCATGGGCGGTTGCAATGGCGCTGGGCGTTGAAGATCAGGTCACCGTTCCGCTGTTTGAAGGCGTTCAGAAAACCCAGACCGTTCAGTCTGTTGCTGATATCCGTAAAGTGTTTGTCGACGCAGGTATTAAAGGTGAAGACTATGATGCGGCATGGAACAGCTTCGTGGTGAAATCACTCGTGGCACAGCAGGAAAAAGCGGCGGCTGATTTACAGCTGCAGGGCGTTCCGGCGATGTTCGTGAATGGCAAATATCAGGTCAACCCGCAGGGCATGGATACCAGCAGCATGGATATTTTCGTACAACAGTATGCGGATACCGTGAAGTACCTGGTTGGTCAGAAATAAAAGCAAAAGCCGGTCACTGACCGGCTTTTTTATTTGAGGCTTTAATCGCGTCGAGCTGCGCGTCTTTCTCACTCCATAGCGTATTTAGCCAGAGCTGAAACCGACGCTTGAATCCCTTATCGTTCACGTAATCACCGTGCAACTCTTCATGAATTGGCTCCAGATTCACCCGCACGACAATCCGCGTTAACTTACCGCTCAGCATGTCGTAGAACGGTCGACTGCTGTTTTCCGGATAGCACAACGTGACGTTCAACATTTTATCGAACTGTGAACCCAGTACATTCAATGCCATTGCAATACCGGCCGCCTTAGGAGGGAGCAGGTTTTGATAGGGCGAGCGGGTTTGCTCACGTTTATCTTTGGTAAAGCGCGAACCTTCGACAAAATTCACAATGGTTGTCGGGTGTACGCGAAATTTCTCGCAGGAACGACGCGTTGTTTCGACATCTTTACCACGGCGTTCCGGATGGCGAAGCAGATAGCCACGTGAATAGCGTTTCATAAACGGCATATCCAGCGCCCAGCAGGCCAGGCCAATAAAGGGTACCCAGGCCAACTGCTGCTTGAGAAAATATTTATTCATCGGGATGTGCTTACGGAACAGAACGCAAAGCACAACGATATCGGCCCAGCTGTAATGATTACAAATGAGCAGATACCAGTTTTTCTTGCTAAGACCTTCCAGTCCTTCAACATCCCACTTTAGCCGTGGATTAAGGTGCAGCAGTAGCGCCAGACCTTCACACCAGCAGTACATCATGAAATTACAGAAGACAGAAACCTTGCGCCAGACGACAGGAATAGGCAAAAGGAGTTTCACAACCCCGGCAAGGATGATCGGCACAGAACAAAAAATCGTGACCAATATGGTCAATACGATACTCAGCAACAGCGTTATCGCAGCGAGTATTCTCGTCATAATTAAATTATTCAAAAGGTTAGCCATAGACAGTGCGCGAAAGAGGCGCAAGGGACTGATTTTATCAGAAAACGAACCAAATGATGGATCTTCCCTCAATAGAAAAAAGAGGAATATCTATCCACATCAGGATATAAGCTGTAAAAATGGAATAAAATGCTGTGTATTTATTTAATTTATTGAAATACATATAAAAATATTATGAGGCAGTAATTGCCTTGTTATATTTAAAGAGCTGTAAATTATTTATTCACAAAGTTATCCACAGATGTCTTTGCGAGCAAAGCAGAAGATCTACAAAAGTTTTTCGACAAATGCGGCGAAAAACTCATGTTTTCATCCTGTCTGTGGCATCCTTTACCCATAATCTGATAAACAGGCACGGACATTATGGTTCAGATCCCAGAAAACCCACTTATCCTTGTAGATGGCTCATCTTACCTGTATCGCGCATACCACGCGTTCCCACCGCTGACTAACAGCGCAGGAGAACCTACGGGCGCGATGTACGGTGTCCTCAACATGCTGCGTAGCTTGATTTTGCAATATCAGCCGACCCACGCGGCGGTGGTATTCGACGCCAAGGGTAAAACCTTCCGTGATGAGTTATTCGAACACTATAAGTCGCACCGCCCACCCATGCCGGACGATCTGCGTGCGCAGATTGAACCTCTGCATGCGATGGTAAAAGCGATGGGGCTGCCATTGCTGGCGGTTTCTGGCGTGGAGGCGGATGATGTCATCGGTACGCTGGCGCGGGAAGCGGAGAAGGTGGGTCGTCCGGTGCTGATTAGCACTGGTGATAAAGATATGGCTCAGTTGGTGACGCCGAATATCACTCTTATCAACACCATGACCAATACGATCCTCGGCCCGGATGAAGTGGTGAATAAATACGGTGTCCCGCCGGAACTGATCATCGATTTCCTGGCGCTGATGGGGGATTCCTCAGATAACATTCCTGGCGTTCCAGGCGTAGGTGAAAAAACTGCGCAGGCTCTGCTGCAGGGGCTGGGTGGGCTGGATACTCTCTATGCTGAATCAGACAAAATTGCGGGGCTGACATTCCGTGGTGCGAAAACCATGGCGGGCAAACTTGAGCAGAATAAAGAGGTGGCGTACCTCTCTTATCAATTGGCTACTATCAAAACGGATGTTGAGCTGGAGTTGACCTGCGAGCAGCTGGAAGTCCGTCAACCGGCAGCAGAAGAACTGCTTGGCCTGTTTAAACAGTATGAATTCAAACGTTGGGTTACTGACGTTGAAGCGGGTAAATGGCTACAGGCGAAAGGGACGAAGCCGGCGGCAAAACCGCAAGAAACTATTGTCGTCGATGAAACGCCTGAGGAGCCGGCTACGGTTCTTTCGTATGATAACTATGTGACGATTCTGGACGAAGCGACGCTGGAAGAGTGGATCGCGAAGCTGAAAAAAGCACCTGTCTTTGCCTTCGATACGGAAACTGACAGCCTGGACAATATTTCCGCGAATCTGGTTGGCCTGTCTTTTGCCATTGAACCGGGTGTGGCGGCATATGTTCCTGTTGCCCACGATTACCTGGATGCCCCCGATCAAATAGCTCGCGATCGCGCGCTGGAGCTGCTGAAGCCGCTGCTTGAAGATGAGAATGCGCATAAAGTCGGGCAGAACCTGAAGTACGATCGCGGTATCCTGGCGAACT
Organism: Citrobacter sp. Cf118; assembly: GCF_030334095.1. Taxonomy (NCBI): domain Bacteria; kingdom Pseudomonadati; phylum Pseudomonadota; class Gammaproteobacteria; order Enterobacterales; family Enterobacteriaceae; genus Citrobacter; species Citrobacter sp. Cf118. The sequence continues at coordinate 5,957 of NZ_JAOWES010000042.1, forward strand.
ATGGCATCGAGCTGCGCGGCATCACCTTTGACACCATGCTTGAATCCTACATTCTTAACAGTGTCGCTGGCCGACACGATATGGACAGCCTGTCGGACCGCTGGCTTAAACATAAAACTATCACCTTTGAAGAGATCGCTGGAAAAGGCAAAAACCAGCTGACCTTTAACCAGATAGCATTGGAAGAAGCCGGGCGTTACGCTGCGGAAGACGCCGACGTTACGCTACAGCTGCATCTGAAAATGTGGCCAGAATTACAGCAGCATAAAGGGCCACTGAACGTCTTTGAAAATATCGATATGCCGCTGGTGCCAGTTTTGTCTCGTGTTGAGCGCAACGGTGTGAAAATCGATCCGGCTGTTCTGCACAAGCATTCAGAAGAACTGACGCTGCGTTTGAACGAGCTGGAGCAAAAAGCGCACGAGATCGCCGGAGAAGCGTTTAACCTGTCTTCCACCAAGCAACTGCAAACCATCCTGTTTGAAAAGCAGGGTATTAAGCCGCTGAAGAAAACGCCGGGCGGCGCACCATCAACGTCGGAAGAGGTGCTGGAAGAGTTAGCGCTGGATTATCCGTTGCCGAAAGTTATCCTGGAATATCGTGGGTTAGCAAAACTGAAGTCGACCTATACGGATAAGCTTCCGTTGATGATTAACAAGAAGACCGGGCGCGTGCACACTTCCTATCATCAGGCAGTTACCGCAACGGGTCGCTTGTCTTCAACGGATCCGAACCTGCAAAACATCCCGGTACGTAATGACGAAGGTCGTCGTATTCGTCAGGCGTTCATTGCGCCAGAAGACTACGTGATTGTCTCTGCGGACTACTCACAGATTGAACTGCGTATCATGGCGCACCTTTCACGTGATAAAGGTCTGCTTACCGCGTTTGCCGAAGGGAAAGATATTCACCGCGCAACGGCGGCAGAAGTCTTTGGTTTACCGCTTGATTCTGTGACCAGCGAGCAACGCCGCAGCGCGAAAGCCATTAACTTCGGTTTGATCTACGGGATGAGCGCCTTTGGTCTGGCGCGCCAGTTGAATATTCCGCGTAAAGAAGCGCAGAAGTACATGGATCTCTACTTCGAACGCTACCCAGGCGTGTTGGAATATATGGAACGTACCCGCGCGCAGGCGAAAGAGCAGGGTTATGTAGAAACGCTGGAAGGTCGCCGTCTCTATTTACCGGATATTAAATCCAGTAATGGTGCTCGTCGTGCAGGTGCAGAACGCGCGGCAATTAACGCCCCGATGCAGGGTACTGCCGCAGACATTATCAAACGAGCGATGATTGCGGTGGACAGATGGCTGCAAACCGAGCAACCGCGTGTGCGTATGATCATGCAGGTACACGATGAACTGGTGTTTGAAGTGCATAAAGATGACCTCGAAAGCGTCTCTAAAAAGATCCACCAACTGATGGAAAACGAGACCCAGATTGACGTGCCGTTGCTGGTGGAAGTCGGTAGTGGCGAAAACTGGGATCAGGCGCACTAAGGGTTTACTGAATAACGGCTATTTTTCGTAACTAAGCAACATAAGAAAGAGCTTTTTGTGATGTCCATTAGAATTCCCTATGTAAGGAATGAAAAAAAATTACAAAAAGTGCTTTCTGAGCTGCTCAAAAAAGAGTAAAGTTATTCTCGTAGGGTACAGAGGTAAGATGTTCTATCTTTCAGACCTTTTACTTCACGTAATCGGATTTGGCTGAATATTTTAGCCGCCCCAGTCAGTAATGACTGGGGCGTTTTTTATTGTGCGAAAGAAAAGTTTTGTACATGCTGTAGGCCGGATAAGACGCGCAGCGGCGCCATCCGGCAATACGGTGGGTTATTCCCCGTCCTGCATCTCTTCAACCGGTGCCAGTTCACTAAACCAGCTATCCAGTTTTTGCCGCAGTTTGTCCACACCCAGCTTTTTCAGCGATGAAAATGCTTCTACCTGCACATCACCGTTAAATGCCAGTACGGCTTCGCGTACCATATTCAGTTGCGCTTTGCGTGCACCGCTGGCCAGCTTATCTGCTTTAGTCAGCAGTACCAGAACCTGAACGTTGCTCTCAACCGCCCACAGGATCATCTGTTGATCGAGATCTTTTAACGGGTGACGAATATCCATCAGTACCACCAGACCTTGCAGGCTCTGACGTTTTTCCAGATATTCAGCCAGCGCGCGCTGCCATTTACGCTTCATCTCTTCTGGAACTTCGGCATAACCGTATCCAGGCAAATCGACCAGGCGTTTGCCGTCAACGACTTCAAACAGGTTGATGAGCTGAGTACGACCTGGCGTTTTAGATGTACGTGCCAGACCCTTTTGATTCGTCAGGGTATTTAGCGCACTGGATTTGCCTGCGTTGGAACGGCCAGCAAAAGCCACTTCTATACCGGTGTCGGAAGGTAAGTGGCGAATATCAGGCGCACTCATCACAAAGTGCGTCTGTTGATAATTCAAGTTAGTCAAAGCAGTCCTCTCCATCAATCAGGGCTTTGCAGCGATTATACCTGAACCCCAGCAAAAGGCTGGTTTTTCGACGAGTGGGCTGTGTGAGTAAAAACCACGCGCTTTGTGAGACATTGCCGACAGTTTCTATACGAGATGACAGAGTAAAAAATGACAGAACTAAAATAAATCATAGAGTTACATTTGGGCGCTATTCTTAAAATCAGAAATTGTTACCCAGGTTACTTGTACGTTTAAACCAAAACGGTAAAGTAGCGTCCATAGCGAGGAAGCTGACAGGATAGACAACTCAGGATGAGGGTCAGGAGCGCCAGGAGGCGAAGACACAGGATTGTCAGGAAGACAAACGTCCGGAGACGTTAGTAAAAGGAAATGGAAACAACACGGAATGTTAGAGGCTAAGGGAAAAACAGGGTGTGTTGATAGCCAACAGGGATTGTAGAGCCCGTAAGGGTTGAGAGTCAGGAAAAAAGGCGACAGATTACTCTGTCGCCTTTTTTCTTTATTTCTGCTAGATTCCGGCGCAATTATATACTGAATAAAACAGCCAAAGACGAATCATGATGAAACCAACTTCTACACCACGCGGTAAAGGTCCTGCAAAAGCGCGTCGTAAAACACGCGAAGAAATTAACCAGGAAGCCCGCGACCGTAAGCGCCAGAAAAAACACCGTGGTCATGCGGCAGGTAGCCGTGCGTCCGGTAGCGAAGGCGCATCTGGTGGCGGAAACCAAAATAAGCAAAAAGATCCTCGTATTGGCAGCAAAACCCCCATTCCATTGGGTGTGACCGAAAAAGTCACCAAACAGCACAAACCGAAGAGTGAGAAACCTATGCTTTCACCACAGGCTGAGTTGGATTTACTGGAAACGGATGAGCGCCTGGATGCGCTGCTGGAGCGTCTTGAAGCAGGAGAGACCCTGAGCGCGGAAGATCAGTCCTGGGTTGATGCCAAGCTGGACCGCATTGATGAGCTGATGCAAAAGCTGGGTCTTTCTTACGATGACGAGGAAGAAGAGGAAGAAGAAGAAAAGCAGGAAGACATGATGCGCCTGCTGAAAGGCGGCAACTAACGGTTTTACACCGTGGGTCTTCCCGTCCTGCTTATAACCCTTCCGGTTATATGTTATCTGGTGTGGTTATTCGTTAAACTACAGCGGTTGTCGCGGCGACAGAAGTGGCTGCGCAACCGACTTATCACCCGTACTGGGGTTAAGTCGGTACGCCGTACCCGCCAGAGACGCCATCGGAAGGAGTGAGCATGTCAGAGCAGTTAATAGACTGGGACCTGGCCCTGATCCAGAAATATAACTATTCCGGGCCACGATATACCTCGTACCCGACCGCGCTGGAGTTTTCTGAAGACTACGGCACTGAAGCATTTCTAAAGGCCGTGGCGCGTTATCCTGAGCGTCCTCTCTCGCTGTACGTTCACATCCCGTTCTGCCACAAGCTGTGTTATTTCTGCGGCTGTAACAAGGTCGTGACTCGCCAGCAGCATAAAGCCGATCAATACCTCGATGTCTTAGAACAAGAAATTATTCATCGCGCACCGCTGTTTGCCGGACGTCATGTCAGTCAACTGCACTGGGGCGGCGGCACGCCAACGTATCTGAATAAAGCGCAAATCAGCCGTTTGATGTCGCTGCTGCGTGGCAACTTTAACTTTAACGACGACGCCGAAATCTCGATCGAAGTGGATCCGCGTGAAATTGAGCTGGATGTGCTCGATCATTTACGCGCTGAAGGTTTTAACCGCCTGAGCATGGGGGTGCAGGACTTCAATAAAGAAGTTCAGCGCCTGGTGAACCGTGAGCAGGATGAGGAGTTTATCTTTGCGCTGCTGAATCATGCGCGTGAGATTGGCTTTACCTCAACGAATATCGATCTGATTTATGGTTTGCCAAAACAGACGCCGGAAAGTTTCGCCTTTACCCTGAAACGCGTTGCTGAGCTGAATCCAGACCGACTGAGCGTCTTCAACTACGCGCACCTGCCGACGCTATTTGCCGCTCAGCGCAAGATTAAAGACGCCGACCTGCCCAGCGCGCAGCAGAAGCTGGATATCCTGCAGGAAACCATTTCTTCACTGACCGAAACCGGTTATCAGTTCATTGGTATGGATCACTTTGCTCGGCCGGATGATGAGCTGGCGATTGCTCAACGCAAGGGTGTGCTGCATCGTAATTTCCAGGGTTATACCACCCAGGGTGATACCGATCTGTTGGGAATGGGCGTGTCAGCCATTAGTATGATTGGTGACAACTACGCGCAGAACCAGAAAGAGCTGAAGCGCTATTATCAGCAGGTTGACGAGCAGGGGAACGCACTGTGGCGCGGAATTGCCCTGACCCGCGATGACTGCATTCGTCGTGATGTTATTAAGCTCCTGATCTGTAACTTCCGCCTCGACTATGCCGCTGTGGAACAGCAATGGGATCTGAACTTCGCTGACTATTTTGCCGAAGACCTGAAACTGCTGGCACCACTGGCGAAAGATGGGCTGGTGGATGTGGATGAGAAGGGGATTCAGGTTACGCCGAAGGGGCGCCTGCTAATTCGTAATATTTGCATGTGCTTTGATGCTTATCTGCGGCAGAAAGCACGCATGCAGCAGTTCTCCCGCGTCATTTAACCGGGTTGCCCGGTGGCGCTACGCTTACCGGGCCTACACGTCGCGATAATCTGTAGGCCGGATAAGCGTTAGCGCCATCCGGCGCGCCTTCAGCTGAACAGCCCAACCAGCGCCGCGCACAGCACTGCGGCAACCGCAGTTTGTGGCGTATGGCTCTCGACCGCACCGCTCGACAGCAGATTAATCATTGATTCCAGCATGATGACTTCCCCCGTTTGCCGGGCACGATCATACTTAACTCATCGGAACAGTAAAGCGCAAAATAGCAGCAATTTGCGCTCAATTATCAATCTTTACACAGTGACGAATCGTCACTCCATTCCGAGTTCTTTTAACTTACGCGTCAAGGTATTACGGCCCCAGCCAAGCAGGCGTGCGGCTTCCTGTTTGTGCCCCTGGGTATGACGTAGCGCGGTGGTCAACAGCGTGCGCTCCATTTCCGGTTGAGCCTCAGAAAGCAGGTTTTGATGACCGGAACGCAAGGCCCGGTCTGCCCACTGTGCCAACAGGGTTGCCCAGCTGTCTGGCTGCATATGGGACGGTGCGTCAGGCACGGTGGTTTCAAACAGCTCGGCTGGTAAGTCCTGAATTAGTACTTCCTGGCCGGCGGCCATGACGGTTAACCAGCGGCAGGTGTTCTCAAGCTGACGCACGTTACCCGGCCAGGCCAGACGGGTCAGCGCCGCCTCGGTCTCCGGGTGTAATTGTTTGGCTTCAACCCCCAGTTCGTGCGCGGCCTCCTGCAGGAAATGGCGCGCCAGACGTGGGATATCTTCCCGACGTTCACGCAGCGGCGGCAAATGCACGCGGATGACGTTCAGACGATGGAATAAGTCCTCGCGGAATTTGCCTTCCTGTACGCGTAGTTCCAGATTCTGGTGCGTGGCGGCGATAATACGTACGTCCACCTTCACGGGCGCATAGCCGCCAACGCGGTAAAACTGTCCATCGGCTAATACGCGCAATAAACGCGTTTGCACGTCCAGCGGCATATCGCCAATTTCATCGAGGAACAGCGTACCGCCGTCAGCCTGTTCAAAGCGCCCCTGACGAATGGTATTCGCCCCGGTAAACGCGCCTTTCTCGTGACCAAACAGCTCAGATTCGATCAAATCTTTTGGGATTGCCGCCATGTTCAGGGCGATAAACGGCGCTTTGACGCGCGGGCTATGACGGTGCAGCGCATGGGCGACCAGCTCTTTACCGGTCCCGGACTCCCCGTTAATCAATACGCTGATTGACGATCGGGACAGGCGGCCAATAATGCGAAAGACGTCCTGCATTGCCGGCGCTTCGCCGATGATGTCAGTTGTTGGGCCGTTGATCTGAACATTGCGCGGCTGCTGCTGTTCCTGATAATGGCTGATGGCACGTTCGACCAGCGCCACGGCTTCATCAATATCAAAAGGTTTGGGCAGATAATCAAACGCCCCTTGCTGATAGGCGCTGACGGCAGCATCCAGATCGGAGTGCGCGGTCATTATGATGACCGGAAGCATCGGATGCCGCTGTTTAATCTGTTTTAACAGCGTTAGACCGTCCATGCCCGGCATGCGAATATCCGACAACAGTACGTCAGGCGTTTTGCTGGCCAGCGCGTCCAGTACCTCTTTACCACTTTCAAATGTGGTACAGCTTAGCCCTGCCCCTGCGAGCGCACGTTCAAGCACCCAACGGATGGAACTATCGTCATCAACGACCCAGACTATTCCTCGTTGCATAAACGTCACCTTATTTCCTGATAGGCAGGTAAACCGAGAACTCGGTATGACCCGGCCAACTGGTAAATTCAATTTTGCCGGAATGTTGATCAATTAAATTGCGGGCGATGGATAATCCAAGCCCGGTACCGCCTTCGCGACCGCTGACCATTGGGTAGAACAGCGTGTCCTGCAAATGCGAGGGAATACCCGGACCGTTGTCCTCTACATCAATCCGTGCCGCCAGGCGATAACGTACGCCGTGCAGCGTGAGCTGAAACGCGGTGCGGGTACGCAGAATGATCTCACCGCCTTCAGCTCCCAGCGCCTGCAAAGCATTGCGCACGATGTTTAACAGAACCTGCTCGATCTGGTCCGGGTCGTGCAGTAATTCGGGCAGACTCGGGTCGTAATCACGAATCAGCGTGACGTTTTCCGGGAGCTCCATTGAGACCAGCGCCACCACGCGCTCCGCCACCTTGTGAATACTTTCCGTGACATGCATGCCAGGCTGTTGTGGTCCCAGCAGACGGTCGACCAGATTACGCAGGCGGTCGGCCTGCTCAATAATGACTTTGGTATATTCGGTTAGCGCCGGGTCCGGAAGCGCTTTGCTGAGTAGCTGCGCTGCGCCGCGTAATCCACCTAAAGGGTTCTTGATTTCGTGCGCCAGACCGCGCACCAGATCGCGGGCGGCAATCTGCTGGGCGTGCTGGAGCTGCTCCTGACTCAGACGGCGCTGGTTATCCATTGGCGCCATCTCCAGCAGAATAAGGCCATCAGGCAGCCTCTGAGCGGTCACTGACAGGATATGTGAGTGGCTGTCTATCACCAGCGTCACTTCGTTATCCGTAAAGCCCTGGCCTGCTTCCAGGCTCTCTCGCATCAGTCCGATGTTTAAGGAGAAATAACTCAACAGATCGGGAAGCGGTGTACCAAACAGTTTGCGGGAGCTTTGGGCGAGCAGCTGCTGTGCCGCCGGATTGGCGTAATGTACCGCCAGCTCATCGTCGACGAGCAAAATGCTGTTGATTAAAGAATTGAGGATCTGCCCAGCATCGGGCAGCGTGCCGGTTGCCATTCAGCAGTCTCCTGAAAAGTGTTGCACCAATTTAGTGCATTATAGCTTTTTACATCAAAAAAGCGCGAGAAAGCAGGTTGTTAGTGGAGAAAAAAGCCCATCCTGGGATGGGCTACAGATGACTGGCAAACGCAGATGCCGGATGGCGGCTTTGCTTTATCCGGCCTACAAGGTGATGTTACCGGTAGGCCTGATAAGCTTGCGCCATCAGGCGTCCTATCATTCGCCATCGATCTCAAGCCTGCCTGAGCAGGCTAAAAGTTCCACGGCAACTCAAACGATTAAACGCTGTAGTACAGCTCAAACTCTACCGGGTGCGGAGTCATACGCACACGGTCATCTTCTTCGCGACGCAGCGTAATGTACGCATCGATCGCTTCATTGGTGAACACGCCGCCTGCAGTCAGGAACTCACGGTCCAGATCCAGTTCTTTCAGTGCTTCTTCCAGAGAACCAGCAACCTGTGGGATCTCTTTCGCTTCTTCTGGCGGCAGGTCGTACAGGTTTTTGTCCATGGCTTCGCCCGGGTGGATCTTGTTCTTGATGCCGTCAAGACCGGCCATCAGCAGTGCTGCGAAGCACAGGTATGGGTTAGCAGCCGGGTCCGGGAAACGCACTTCAATACGACGCGCTTTCGGAGAAGCAACCACCGGAATACGGATAGAAGCAGAACGGTTACGGGCAGAGTAAGCCAGCATTACCGGCGCTTCGTAGCCTGGGACCAGACGCTTATAAGAGTTAGTGGTCGGGTTAGCCAGGGCGTTGATCGCTTTAGCGTGTTTGATTACGCCGCCGATGTAGAACAGCGCCTGCTCAGACAGACCCGCATATTTGTCGCCAGAGAACAGGTTTACGCCGTTCTTGGACAGGGACATGTGGCAGTGCATACCAGAACCGTTATCACCGAACATCGGTTTTGGCATAAAGGTCGCGGTTTTACCGAAACGGTGCGCAACGTTGTGCACGACGTATTTGTAGATCTGAATTTCGTCCGCTTTTTTGGTCATGGTGTTAAAGCGGGTCGCGATTTCGTTCTGGCCAGCGGTCGCCACTTCGTGGTGATGCGCTTCAACAACCAGGCCCATCTCTTCCATGATCAGACACATGGTAGAACGGATGTCCTGAGAAGAATCTACCGGAGGAACCGGGAAGTAACCGCCTTTCACACCAGGACGGTGACCTTTGTTACCACCTTCGTATTTGGTGGAGGAGTTCCATGCGCCTTCGATGTCATCGATTGCCACATGGGAACCGGAAATAGACGCGCCGAAACGGATGTCGTCAAACAGGAAGAATTCTGGCTCTGGCCCGAACAGAACGGTGTCTGCGATGCCGGTAGAACGCAGATACTCTTCAGCGCGTTTTGCGATGGAGCGCGGGTCGCGGTCATAGCCCTGCAGTGTACCGGGTTCCAGGATATCGCAACGGATGATCAGGGTAGACTCTTCATAGAACGGGTCGATGAGTGCAGTCGACGCATCTGGCATCAGAACCATGTCTGATTCGTTAATGCCTTTCCAGCCACCGATTGAGGAGCCGTCAAACATTTTGCCTTCTTCAAAGAATTCGGCATTTACCTGATGAGCAGGAATAGTGACGTGCTGTTCTTTACCTTTGGTATCAGTGAAGCGTAAATCAACAAACTTCACTTCGTGTTCGTTCAGCATCGTCAAAACGTGTTCAGCGGACATACTTACTCTCCCGGATTGGTCATGGTCGTCGTGGTAACGAAGTCTTCAATTCTGCAAAAAATTGGCCGTGTCGCCGTAAAAAATATAAAGCGAAATCTGTGCCAACTTTTAAATTGCCCCTAAAAGGCGTTATCATGCGCACTATCGTGCAAAGGGGCTGCACCATGAAGGTTGTATTGCACCATTATAGTGCTTTAATGTGAACATTAAGCACCATATTGGTGCAAAGCATGTCAGATTACCCCTTTTAACGCTCCGTGAATGTGATCACAAAGAAACTCTGCAATACTTGTTTGCGGAGGATGTTTGTGATCCTGTTTTGTACTGCGATTAATCCGTGTACAATAACGCGCTATTTCTAAAATGCCTGAGGCAAAGTTGTGATCGAAAATTTGCGTAACATCGCCATCATCGCGCACGTAGACCATGGTAAAACGACCCTGGTAGACAAGCTGCTCCAACAATCCGGTACGTTCGATGCACGTGCTGAAACCCAAGAGCGCGTGATGGACTCCAACGATTTGGAGAAAGAGCGTGGGATTACCATCCTCGCTAAAAACACCGCTATCAAATGGAATGACTACCGTATCAACATCGTTGATACCCCGGGGCACGCCGACTTCGGTGGTGAAGTTGAACGTGTAATGTCCATGGTCGACTCCGTGCTGCTGGTGGTGGATGCAATGGATGGTCCGATGCCGCAGACGCGCTTCGTGACCAAAAAAGCCTTTGCCCATGGCCTGAAGCCAATTGTTGTTATCAACAAAGTTGACCGTCCTGGCGCGCGTCCTGACTGGGTTGTTGATCAGGTATTCGACCTGTTCGTTAACCTCGACGCTACCGACGAACAGCTGGACTTCCCGATCGTTTACGCTTCCGCGCTGAACGGTATCGCAGGTCTGGATCACGAAGATATGGCTGAAGACATGACTCCGCTGTATCAGACCATCGTTGATCGTGTACCGGCTCCGAACGTAGACCTTGATGGCCCGCTGCAGATGCAAATCTCTCAGCTGGACTACAACAACTACGTTGGCGTAATCGGCATCGGCCGCATTAAACGCGGTAAAGTTAAACCGAACCAGCAGATCACTATCATTGATAGCGAAGGCAAAACCCGTAACGGTAAAGTCGGTAAAGTTCTGACTCATCTGGGTCTGGAACGTATCGAGAGCGATATTGCCGAAGCCGGCGATATCATCGCGATTACCGGTCTGGGCGAACTGAACATCTCCGACACCATCTGCGATCCGCAGAACGTCGAAGCGCTGCCGGCTCTGTCCGTTGATGAACCGACCGTAACCATGTTCTTCTGCGTAAACACCTCTCCGTTCTGTGGTAAAGAAGGTAAATATGTTACCTCTCGTCAGATCCTTGACCGCCTGAACAAAGAGCTGGTGCACAACGTTGCGCTGCGCGTTGAAGAAACCGAAGATGCGGATGCGTTCCGCGTATCCGGTCGTGGTGAGCTGCACCTGTCTGTTCTGATTGAAAACATGCGTCGTGAAGGTTTCGAAATGGCGGTTTCCCGTCCGAAAGTTATCTTCCGCGAAATCGATGGCCGTAAACAAGAGCCGTTCGAAAACGTAACGCTGGACGTCGAAGAGCAGCATCAGGGTTCTGTCATGCAGGCTCTGGGTGAGCGTAAAGGCGACCTGAAAAACATGAATCCAGATGGCAAAGGCCGCGTACGTCTTGACTACGTGATCCCAAGCCGTGGTCTGATCGGCTTCCGTTCAGAATTCATGACCATGACTTCCGGTACCGGTCTGCTGTACTCCACCTTCAGCCACTACGACGATGTTCGTGCGGGTGATGTGGGTCAGCGTCAGAACGGCGTACTGATCTCCAACGGCCAGGGTAAAGCAGTTGCGTTCGCACTGTTCAGCCTGCAGGACCGCGGTAAGCTGTTCCTGGGTCACGGTGCTGAAGTTTACGAAGGCCAGATCATCGGTATTCACAGCCGCTCTAACGACCTGACTGTAAACTGCCTGACCGGTAAGAAACTGACCAACATGCGTGCGTCCGGTACTGACGAAGCAACGGTTCTGGTTCCGCCGGTTAAGATGACTCTGGAGCAGGCTCTGGAATTCATCGATGACGACGAACTGGTAGAAGTTACTCCAACCTCTATCCGTATTCGTAAGCGTCACCTGACTGAAAACGATCGTCGCCGTGCAATGCGTGGCGCGAAAGAAGAGTAATTAACGCTCTTTCTCAGGTAAGCATAAAAAAGCCGCTGATTATCAGCGGCTTTTTTTATCTAAAAGATCAGGTCGTTTCCTGCTCTGCAATGACTAGCTCAATATTTTCTAAATCAAGCAATTGCTTGAATGAATTTGGTGGCTGGGAATCGGTAAAAAATGCCTGAATTTTACGCATATTACCGATGGATACAGCGGCTGAGGCAGTAAACTTAGTATGATCAGCAACTAACAGCGTATTACGTGCATGCTTAATCATCGTTTTGGCGACAAGCGCTTCGTTAACGTCAAATTCCAATAGGGTGCCGTCTTCCTCAATGGCACCAATACTAGTAATCAAATAGTCGGCTCTGAATCCTTCAATAAAGTTCACTGCTCCTGGACCAACAATACCGCCATTATGAGCACGTAGCGTTCCACCGGGCACCATGACCTCAAGATCTTGATTCTTATATAAGATCTGTGCAACACGAAGACTGTTAGTAATGATGCGGAGATCCCGGCGGTTCAGCAAAGCTCGTGCGACGGCTTCCACCGTTGTACCAATGGTAATAAATACTGTACAGCGTTCAGGAAGATAATCAGCAACCGCTTCCGCAATCGCTTCTTTTTCCTGGGTAAGGGACAACTCTCGCTGTTCAAAGGCGGTATTCATGACGCTGGATACACGTCCGGCTCCACCATGATGTCTGGTGATCAAGCCCTGTTCGCTTAATTTACGAATATCCCGGCGCACGGTTTGCGTGGACACGTCCAGCAATTGTGCGAGCTCTTCGATATTCATATAGCCGCGTTCTGTAATGTAATGAACAAGTTGATCGTGTCGCGGATTACCGGTGACTTCAATGATGCTCATGAATACTCCTGGACTTCTTCCCCGTAATTGTTGGCTATTTTACGCATAAAATGACAAAAATGATTCGGTTTGCGCACGATTAGGAATTCCGGCTCGTCCACCCGCCTGAGTGCATTTCATCGCCGCCACCGCACTTGCGAAGCGAATCGCCTGGTCAGTCGGCATTTGCTCTGCAAGAGCTGCTGCCATTGCACCATGGAAAACATCGCCTGCACCGGTTGTATCCACAACATTGACAGAAAATGCAGTCTGTTGACACATATGCCCATTTTCGACCCATAGTGACCCTTCGCCACCAAGCGTAACGTACACTTTACCATTGGTTTGCTCAGCGGCCAGTTTAAGTGCCTGTTGTGCATCATCTTGCCCGGTCATTCTTTTCAGACCTGGAGTTGAAAAAACGGCATGATCGGCCAGCGCCACCAATGGGGTTATATCTTGTGGTGTCATATCGGCATCCAACAGCGTTGGAACTCCAGCGGCACGTGCCAGTTCGAAGGATTTCAACGTTCCTTCATGCCAACGTACATCGGCCAGAACGATGTCATAACGGGAAAAATCAATCGACTCCAGCCACCCTGCATCCGTATCGAGATCTGGGCTTGGATAGTTCACGATGATGCGTTCGCCATGCTGGTCGACCAAAATTGCGGACTGGGATGAACGGGAGTTCGGGTATTGCCGGCAGAACGCCGTATTGACCCCCCAGCTCTGAAGCTCGTTAAGCAAGGTATCCCCACAACTGTCATCGCCTACACGTCCTATAAAATCAACGTCAATACCAAGCCGGGCAATGGCGACAGCTGCCGTTGCTGCCGGGCCGCCACCTGTCTCCAGATATTGATTTGACTGATATTTCCCCCCGCCATCGGGCAGGCTGTTTAGAGAATAAATACGGTCCTGAACGGTGATTCCAACACATGCAATTCTGGTCATATTTGGTTAGTCCTGTGTGATCTTGTCTTCTTTTGTCCATTTTAATGACATAAATGATCAAATTAGTGACGTGTGTCTTGTTTTTAGTCATAAATTACAAATATGCTCAAAAACAGACGAAAACGATTTTTTAATTGTAATTATTTTGTCAACCTGAGACAGGAGAGCATTCATGACAACCGTTGCATTTTTGGGCTTGGGCCAGATGGGCAGCCCAATGGCTAATAATCTGTTGCAAAAGGGACATGCTTTGCGTGTGTTCGACGTAAACCAACAGGCAGTCAATGAATTAGTACAAAAAGGTGCGACTGCTACTCAAACACCTGCCGAAGCCGCTAAAGGTGCCGAATTCATTATCACTATGCTGCCAAATGGCGACATCGTTCGGCAAGTTCTGCTGGGTAAAGATGGCGTAAGCGAAGGCCTGTCTCCCAATGCATTGGTTATTGACATGTCCACGATTCATCCATTGCAGACCGATGCATTGATCCATGAGATGAAAGAGAAAGGCATCAGCATGATGGATGCCCCCGTGGGCAGGACGTCAGTTAACGCGATTGACGGCACGCTGCTGATTCTTGCTGGCGGAACGCCTGAACAGGTTGAACGTGCTCGCCCTGTGCTGATGTGTATGGGGAATGAGCTGGTGGAAGCTGGCGGTCCCGGTATGGGGATCCGCGTAAAGCTCATCAATAACTATATGAGTATTGCGCTGAACGCCTTGTCAGCGGAAGCCGCTGTTCTTTGCGAATCATTGGGTTTGAGCCTTGATGTGGCCATTAAAGTCATGAGCGGTACTGCCGCAGGCAAGGGGCACTTTACGACAACCTGGCCTGGCAAGGTACTTAAAGGAGACCTTTCTCCGGCATTCATGGTGGACCTCGCGTTGAAAGACCTGCGCATTGCCGTCGATGTCGCTAGTCAGACCAGCGCGCCGCTCAATATGGGCATTGCAGCAGAAACCTATTACACCCGTGCCAGCGAGAACGGTCGAGGCCGTCAGGACTGGAGTGCACTGTTATCTCAGGTTCGTCAGCAGGCTGGCCGACCAGATTCACTCTAAATTTTAAACAGTTACAGGAGTTATTATGTCTTCCCACAATACCCCATACACGCTGAAAGATATTTCTCGCCCTGGCGGTGGATTTGCCATGCTGGCCGTTGATCAGCGTGAAGCAATGCGCCTGATGTTTGCAGCGTCTGGACACCCTAAACCGGTTGCCGACAGCGTATTGACTGATTTTAAAGTTGCAGCAACACAAATTCTGTCTCCTTACGCTTCAGCGGTTCTGGCAGATAAACAATTTTGTCTCGATCAGATTGTCTCTCAAGGTGCAGTGGCTGATTCATGTGGACTGATTGTGGCGGCTGACCATTTTGTTCCGGGTAATGGTATTCCAGTTGATAGTGTCGAAATTGACAGAGCGATTGATCCGCATAAAGCCCGCGAAATGGGTGCGAAAGCCATGAAGTTGTTGGTGCTGTGGCGTGAAGATGAACCTGCAGAAGAACGTTTGGCTATGGTGGCTGAGTTTGTTCAACGCTGCCGTAGCGCAGGGTTGGTCAGCATCATTGAACCGGTCGTCCGACCTCCTCGTCGTGGTTGGGAATTTGACCGGGAAAGTGCCATCGTTGCCGCAGCGGCTGAACTCGGTTGCACCGATGCTGACCTCTATAAAGCTGAAATGCCATTAGGCGGCAAAGGTGATGAACAGACCCTACTTGCTGCGTGTCAAAAGTTGCATGAACAAATGAAAATGCCGTGGGTCATTCTCTCTTCTGGTGTTGATGCGGATATTTTTGGCCGTGCGGTCCGTATCGCCATAAAGGGTGGAGCTTCCGGATTCCTGGCAGGGCGTGCCGTTTGGGCATCGGTTGTTGGTGCTCAAGATCCGCAAACAATGTTGCGTGATGTGTCGGTTCCACGCTTACAACGTCTGGCAGAAATCGTCGATGAAGGGATTTCTCAGCGTTAATCACCCATTTTAACGAATCTGGAGAAGAACCATGGATAAGATTACCCAAGTTCTATTTTCTGATATTGGGAAGGTGACCACCCAATATGTTGAGCTGCCGCACCAGGAACTTAAACCGCAAGAAGTCCGCATTGCTCCGGTGTTTTACGGAATATGTGGCTCTGATCTGCATGTACTGAAAGGAGGACACCCATTTGCAAAACCTCCGGTTGTGCCTGGACATGAAATTGCGGCACGCGTAACTGAAGTGGGCAGTGAAGTAACGAATGTTAAGCCGGGCGATCATGTCGTAGTCGACCCGATAATGGCCTGCATGGAGTGTCGTGCTTGTAAAGCGGGCCGCTTTAATCTCTGTGAGCCGCCACAGGTTGCAGGCTTCCGGGCACCGGGTTTTGCCCGCTCGCAGCACATTGTACCTGCACGAAATTGCCATGTTGCACCTGCTTCGTTACCACTAAAAGCACTGGCTTTCGCTGAGCCCGCAGCCTGCGCGCGTCATTGCGTGAGCCGTATGCCGAAAGCGTCATTGGAAAGTGTACTAGTGATAGGTGCAGGGACAATAGGCTTATCCATCGTTCAAGCATTGCGCATCATGGGCGCGGGAAAGATCACCGTCATCGAACCTGATGCCGCCAAGCGCGCGTTGTCGTTAAAGCTAGGTGCCACCGAAGTCTGGGCTCCGGGGGAATTGGATGCACAGGTCCGTTTTACGGGGGCAATTGATGTTGTTGCTGCCCAGACCACGCTGAATGATGCATTTACCCACGTTTATGCTGGCGGAACGGTAGTGTGCATGGGGGTACCGAGTGGCCCACGTGAAATACCTCTTCCGATGATGCAGCGCTTCGAACGCGATTTGTTGAATTCCGGCATGTATATCCCGGAAGACTTCGATGCCGTGATTGAATGGCTTGCGGATGGGCGGTTTGACACCAGCGAACTGGTGACTGATCTCTTCCCTGTCGAAGATGCGGATAAGGCGTTTGAACGTGCGCAGCAAAATGACTCTATAAAAGTCATGCTGCAATTTGCTGAGGTTTGATGCTGTAACCCTCTGTCTGGCGCTGCTTATGGGTAGCGCCATCCTACAACAATGAAAAAGGATGCTGCGATGAGTCACATCACCAGTCCTACACCTTACTCGATCGGCCGTCCCCAGGACGTGATTGATATTGTTAACAAACATTCAGCAGTAAACACCAGTGTCGGCGTCATTTTTATCGCTCTTGGCGGCATTCTAATTGATGCCTATCAGGCGGCGATGGTGGGGTTTGGTAATAAATATATTGCATTGCAATTTGGTATTTCACCGGGGCTGGCGGCGACGGTTAACGCCTCTGTTTTAGTCGCCGCCCTGATTGGTGGATTACTGGCGAACCGTGTGATTAACCGCTTTGGTCAAAAGCGTGCTTTTATCATCGGAATGGGCCTGTGCACAATAGGTGCCGCAGCCGTCGCGATAGCCCCGAACATCTGGTGGGTGCTGGTGTGTCGCGTAATCATGGGATTTGGCTTGGGTATTGATTTCCCGCTGGCAACAAATGCGGTGGCAGAACTACGCGGCTCAACATCTAAGAAAACCGGTTCGTCAGTTAATCTCTGGCAAATGGCCTGGTATGTATCAACTACGGTCGTCTATCTTGTGCTGCTTCCACTGTTGTTGTCGGGTATCGCAGAAGAGCAATTATGGCGCTATGGTATTTTCATTGGTGCTATTTTTGCCGTCATTATCATGATCCTGCGTTATTTCTTCATCGGTGAGTCTGCAATGTGGGCCGCACGAGTCGGACGTTATGATAAAGCCTGCGATATTCTGGCTAAACGCTATGGTGTTCATGCTCGCGTTGCTGCCAAACCAAAAAGCGATGATTTTTCTGCTGAAAAAACAGAAAGTAAGTTTCATGGTGGTTATGGGATTTTATTTAACTCACGTTATCGCAAACGTACTATTCTCGGCTGCGTTGTGGCGACGATGCAAGCCTGGCAATATAACGCCGTGGGTGTTTATTTACCTCTGACTTTGGCGGGAATACTGAGCGGTGGATTAACTGGGGCTCTTAGCGGTTCTGCGGTAGTGAATGCCCTGTGTGGCATTACAGGTGGATTGATTGGTTCACTTATCCTCCAGCGTTTGGGTACTCGCTTTCAGTCGATGTATGGTTTCGCCGTCGTAACGGTTGCATTACTGGCTTTAGGTGCATTAGCAACCACCAACCCATGGCTTTCTTTAGGTTTGTTGGGCGCAATCATTTTCTTCCATTCAGCGGGCCCGGGCGGCCTGGGAATGACCATTGCCACACTTTCTTATCCACCATCTATTCGCCCGACCGGCGTAGGATTTGCTCGTGCCATTATGCGTACAGGGGCAATTGCCGGACTTATTTTCTGGCCTATGTTATGGGGAGCGCTAAAGACAGATGCATTCTATTGGCTGGCAGTTGTTCCTTTCCTTGGTTTCCTGACATGCGTATTGATCAAGTGGGAACCACTTGGTGCAAACGTTGACGCTGAAGACGCTGAGGTACTGGCTGAGCTGGATAAATAACAAGCAAGCGCGTCGCAAAATGTCGACGCGCTTTTTCGTATAAATCCGCCGCTTTTTTAGTGATTTTATTGCGCAGATTTCTCGCCGACCCGGAGAGGAAAATTATGGCTGAAATAGTACAGGCACAAGGGAAAGAACTATCCGGCAAAGCCATGAGGCGCGTTGTCATGGGAAGTTTCGCTGGCGCACTGATGGAATGGTACGATTTTTTCATTTTCGGAACGGCAGCGGGGCTTATCTTCGCTCCTCTATTTTTCCCTGATAGCGATCCTTTTATTGGTCTGATCGCCGCATTCGCGACTTTTGGTGTTGGTTTCTTATCACGTCCGTTAGGGGGCATTGTTTTTGGCCACTTTGGCGATAAAGTCGGTCGCAAAATAACGTTGATTTGGACATTAGCGATTGTTGGTTCATCAACGTTTTTAATCGGCTTCATACCAACATATAAGGATATTGGTATCTGGGCTCCGATTATTTTGATGGTTTTGCGTCTGGTGCAGGGATTCGGTCTCGGTGGGGAATATGGCGGAGCCGCATTAATGACTATTGAATCTGCGCCTGAAGCAAAACGAGGATTTTTAGGTTCGCTTCCACAAACGGCAGCCTCGGTTGGGATTATGCTGGCGACAGGGGTGTTTGCAATATGTAATCACTTTCTAACCCAAGAAGAGTTTCTGGATTGGGGTTGGCGTATCCCTTTTTGGCTGTCTGCCATCATGTTAATTGTTGGGATGTTCATACGACTGCATACTGAAGAGACTCTGGACTTTAAGAAACAAAAAACGGCAGTATCGAAGAAAAAATCAGCGCCGCCGTTGATTGAACTTTTCCGCAAACATCCACGTAATATTTTATTGGCGCTTGGCGCGAGACTGGCAGAGAGCGTTTCGTCGAATATTATTAATGCGTTTGGGATTGTCTATATTTCTAGTCAGCTGGCGTTATCCAGGGATATTCCACTCAACGGTATGTTGATCGCTTCGGCAATTGGCATTGTATGTTGTCCATTAATTGGTTGGATTTCCGACCGCGTTGGGCAACGGCGGATGTATTTGTTTGGCGCTGGTTTTTGCATCCTTTTCGCATTTCCATTCTTCATGCTCCTGGATACAAAAAGCACACTCATTATTTGGTGCTGCATGATTATTGGCTATAACCTGGGGCCAACGATGATGTTTGCTGTACAGCCCACCTTATTTACCCGTATGTTCGGAACACGAGTGCGTTATACGGGTCTTTCATTTGCCTATCAGTTCTCAGCAATTCTGGGTGGGTTAAGCCCGCTAATTGCTTCCAGCTTGTTGGCACTGGGAGGCGGGAAACCGTGGTATGTAGCACTGTTTCTGTTTGTTATCTCAATACTTTCATTTATTTGCGTCTGGCTTATAGAGCCACATTCAGACAATAAAAATGACGCTAATAACATTTAACTTCTTACCGAAATATCAGAGAGCAATAACATGAACAATGAATTGAATACTGAGCATTATCAAGCATTACAGCGTGCTTTTGATACCGCCTGGCCGGGACCGATCGGCCAACCTATTTTGCTGGAAAAAGGACATTTACATCTGCAAGTTTTTCCGCGTGATGGTGCCAGAATCACCTCGCTACAGGCATTTGGTTTTGAAGTGTTACGTCAATGGGAGCCACAGCGTAAAGCATTTCAGTATGGCTGCTTTCCTATGGTTCCTTGGGCAGGCCGCCTTGGCGATGCAACGTTAACAATGGGGGAGAAGCAGTACGCATTACCTGCTAACAAACCGCCCCATGCTCTACATGGTATGGCCTGTTATTCATCATGGGAAATTGTCGAACATAAAGCAGACACCTTGAAACTGCGCATGCCACTTGGCGCTCCTTGGCCCTGGCAAGGAGAGGTCCTGCAGACGTTGACTCTTGAAGACGATGCGTTAATTCTGCGACTTGAAATTCACACCATGTCTGAAACTTTTCCGGCATCTGCTGGATGGCACCCCTGGTTTGTAAAACAACTGGGCCAGCAGAATGAAGAAGATGAATTACTGGTATGTTTTAAGGCCAACTGGCAGGAAGAAGCCGGGAATAATGAGTTACCAACAGGTAATAAAATCCCTCCGCAATCAGGTCCGTGGGATGACTGCTTTGGTTTTAATGACGGTCTCAATGTCAGATTACAGTGGCCAGGTAAGCTGAGTATGACGATGACATCGAGTGCGCAAAGTCTGGTTATCTTTGACAAACAGCCCGACGCAACATGTGTCAATCCGCTTACTCAGGCGCCAAATGCGATAAATAGGACACCGCAGTTTGTCAGTGCAGGTCTTCCGTTGGTGATTGAGTCGCGCTGGCAATTTACACAGGAATTCTGATGGCTTAGCCAATAATCCCGACAGGGACGCATAGTCAAACTTCTCCTTTCCCGCTACAGTTATTCATCCACGGCGAATAAGGAGAAGGGCATGCTCTATATCTTTGATTTGGGTAATGTGATTGTCGATATCGACTTCAACCGCGTGTTGGGCACATGGAGCGATCTAAGTCGTGTACCGTTGGCTTCGCTAAAGCAAAGTTTCACCATGGGGGAGGCTTTTCACCAGCACGAGCGAGGTGAAATAACGGATGAAGCCTTTGCCGAGGCGCTATGTCATGAGATGGCGCTGCCGCTAAGTTACGAGCAGTTCTCTCACGGCTGGCAGGCCGTTTTTGTCGCCTTGCGCCCTGAGGTCATCGACATCATGCAAAAGCTGCGTGAGCAGGGGCATCGGGTGGTCGTCTTGTCGAATACCAACCGCCTGCACACCACGTTTTGGCCGGATGAATATCCCGAGATCCGTCAGGCTGCTGACCATATTTACCTTTCCCAGGAACTGGGCATGCGTAAACCGGAAGCGCGGATTTACCAGCACGTCCTGCAGTCTGAAGGTTTTTCTGCGCACGATGCGGTCTTTTTTGACGATAACGCCGATAATATTGAAGGGGCTAACCGATTAGGGATCACCAGTATCCAGGTCGTCGATAAAAAGACCATTCCTGACTATTTCGCGACGTTGTTATGCTAAAAAATGTTCAGCAGCAAGCCAGGCATCATACGCGTCCTGTACGAGACTGGCTGAAGCTATTATGGCAGCGGATTGATGAGGACAATATGACGACGCTGGCAGGGAATCTTGCCTACGTTTCGTTGCTCTCATTAGTGCCGCTTATTGCCGTCGTATTTGCGCTTTTCGCCGCATTTCCGATGTTTTCCGACGTCAGTGTCCAGTTACGTCATTTTATTTTCGCAAACTTTATCCCGGCGACGGGAGACGTCATTCAACGTTATATCGAACAGTTTGTCGCCAACTCGAACAAAATGACGGCAGTCGGGGCATGCGGGCTGATTGTCACAGCGTTATTGTTGATGTATGCCATTGATAATGCGTTGAATACTATCTGGCGCAGTAAGCGTACTCGCCCTAAAGTTTACTCTTTCGCCGTCTACTGGATGATTTTAACGCTGGGGCCGATGTTGGCGGGGGCCAGTCTGGCGATCAGCTCTTATCTGTTGTCATTGCGCTGGGCCAGCGATCTCAACACGGTGATTGATAACGTCCTGCGTATTTTCCCGCTGGTGCTTTCCTGGCTCTCGTTCTGGCTGCTTTACAGCATTGTACCGACTACGCGTGTACCCAACCGTGATGCGGTTATTGGTGCCTTTGTGGCTGCTGTGTTGTTCGAAGCCGGAAAGAAAGGATTTGCGCTCTATATCACGATGTTCCCGTCTTATCAGCTCATTTACGGTGTTCTGGCGGTGATCCCCATTTTATTTGTCTGGGTATACTGGACCTGGTGTATCGTCTTGCTAGGCGCGGAAATAACTGTCACTCTCGGGGAATACCGCAAACTTAAACAAGCCGCAAAAGAAGAAGAAGCAGAGCAACCATGATTGCATTAATTCAGCGCGTAACCCGTGCCAGCGTCACCGTGGAGGGCGAGGTGACGGGTGAAATTGGCCCAGGACTTTTGGTCCTGTTAGGTGTCGAAAGGGATGATGACGAACAGAAAGCGAATCGCCTGTGCGAGCGTGTACTCGGTTATCGAATCTTTAGCGATGCCGAAGGTAAAATGAACCTCAACGTGCAGCAGTCAGGCGGCAGCGTGCTGGTGGTTTCACAGTTTACGCTGGCGGCAGATACCGAGCGTGGCATGCGCCCGGGGTTTTCGAAAGGCGCAGCGCCCGAGCGTGCAGAAGCGCTGTATGAATACTTTGTTGAGCGTTGCCGCCAACAGGAAATGAATACGCAAACCGGTCGATTCGCTGCGGATATGCAGGTTTCACTGGTTAATGATGGCCCGGTGACGTTCTGGTTACAAGTATGAACCAGCTACCGGTATGGCCGCGGACAACAAGAGAGAATACGACTATGTATCACCTTCGAGTACCGCAAACAGAAGAAGAATTGGAGCGCTACTACCAGTTTCGCTGGGAGATGCTGCGTAAACCATTGCACCAGCCAAAAGGCTCCGAACGGGATGCCTGGGACGCGATGGCGCATCACCAGATGGTGGTGGACGAAGAGGGGAATCTGGTTGCGGTAGGGCGTCTGTATATCAACGCGGATAACGAAGCTTCCATACGCTTTATGGCCGTAGATCCTTCCGTGCAAGAGAAAGGGTTGGGCACGCTGATGGCGATGACTCTGGAGTCTGTGGCGCGTCAGGAAGGGGTCAAACGCGTAACCTGTAGTGCCCGTGAAGATGCGGTCGAATTTTTCGCCAAGCTCGGTTTTGTGAGCCAGGGGGAAATCACCACGCCACAAACCACGCCGGTGCGCCACTTTTTGATGATTAAGCCCATTGCGACGCTGGACGATATTCTCCATCGCGGTGACTGGTGCGGACAGCTACAACAAGCCTGGTACGAACATATTCCATTGAGTGAGAAAATGGGCGTACGCATTCAGCAGTACACTGGGCAGAAATTTATCACCACGATGCCCGAGACAGGCAATCAGAATCCGCACCATACCCTGTTTGCCGGTAGCCTGTTTTCACTGGCTACGCTAACGGGCTGGGGACTTATCTGGCTGATGCTGCGCGAGCGTCATCTGGGTGGGACAATAATCCTGGCCGACGCGCATATCCGATACAGCAGGCCGATCACCGGGAAACCAACTGCTATTGCCGATCTGGGGTCGTTGAGCGGTGACCTCGACCGCCTGGCAAGAGGTCGCAAGGCGCGAGTTCAGATGCAGGTCGGGGTGTTTGGCGATGACACTCCGGGCGTCGTGTTTGAAGGTACTTACATTGTGCTACCTGCGAAACCGTTTGGCGCATATGAAGAAGGCGGTAACGAGGAAGAGTAGGTCCTCTGGCTAAAATGTAATGTTGGGTTCATTTGCTGATGTAAAATGCGGATTATGAAAATGCCATAATCCGCATTTTGATAAAAATCGCATGCTGTCGATAATTGTATTGACGGGTACCTTCCTTAATTTTAGAACTCATGAACATCCTTATTGGCCAAGCCGCCAGGCCACATCTCGCATCACATTTCGTGCCGCCGGGCTCACCCCTGCCAACTGGAAAAAACCGTGGATGACGCCGAGATAGCGTTGGCAAGAGCACTCCACGCCTTGCTCCAGGAACCGTTGATACAGGGCTTCACCCTCATCTCTAAGTGGATCGAATTCGGCAGTAATGATGTGCGTGGGCGGTAAACCGTTGAAGTCTTTGCGCCAGAGTGGGCTGACTTCGGGATGTAATGGATCGGTTTTCGGCATATACATTTCGTAGCCCGAAAGCAGTGTATCGCGAGTGATAATGTAATCCTGTCCATTATGGTCATAGCTCGCAAAGCTGGCGGTTGCGTCCAGCATCGGGTAGATCAGCATAAGCTGTGCAGATTGCCATTGCCTGGCCGCTTTCAGGCGTAGTGCGGTGACTAGCGCCAGGTGTCCACCTGCGCTGTCGCCAGCAAGCGTAATGTTGTCCCGGTCTACCCCCAGTTTCTGGGCATACTTCCAGATAATGTTGGCCCCGGTTTCAGCATCGTTATGTGCTGCCGGGAAGGTATGCTCTGGTGCGAGGCGATACTGCACCGCAATGACCCGACAGCCGCTGTACCAGGCGAGTTGCCTTAGCTGGTTATCATGTGTGGCAAATCCACCGCTGACAAAGCAGCCACCGTGATAATAGATAACGCAGGGGAGATTTCCCGTGCTGCCCCGCGGCGAAATAACGCGAAATGCCATGGCATCGAGTTCAATATCTTCAGCCTGTACGCGGGTTTCAGTTTCTCCGGCCAGCGCCGTACTGGCAATATAGGCCGCTCTCCGGTCATCAATATTCTGCTCACGGGAAGAAGGGCGTCCCGCCGCGATAAATGCCTCCACTAACTGCGCAATCCCGCTTTCCAGTACCATTTTTAAATACTCTTATCTGTATGGATATACAGGTTTATAACCTGGATTACTAAGAATGAAAATGGGAAAAATAGGGGTGGGAATGAATCTGGAAAGCGGCTCGCAAAAGTAAAAATCGTTCGCGTGGAGGCTATTTTCTCGCTTTTTTCAGGTGTATGTTGTGTGGAAATTAATCGCTGATGATATACTGGAGGTATATATGAGTATGATGGCTGGGATGGATATGGGCAGAATTTTACTCGATTTATCAGATGAAGTGATTAAACGTCTTGATGACCTCAAGGTGCAGCGCAACCTGCCGCGAGCAGAACTTTTACGGGAGGCCGTTGAACAGTATCTTGAGAGGCAGGATCAGGCTGAAACCACAATTTCACGTGCTCTTGGGCTGTGGCAAGGCTGTGAGGAAGATGGTGTTGAATACCAGCGTAAACTCCGTGAGGAATGGTAATGGTCAAAGGATCCGCGCTTTTTGATACCAACATCCTCATCGATCTGTTTAGTGGGAGAAATGAAGCAAAACTAGCGATAGAAACATGGCCGCCGCAGAATGCAATCAGCCTCATTACATGGATGGAGGTGATGGTGGGTGCAAAAAAATACCATCAGGAAGCCCGTACTCGTGTTGCGCTAGGTGCTTTTAACGTGATCGGCGTTTCACAGGATATTGCTGAACGAAGCGTGAGTATCAGACAGGAATATGGGATGAAATTGCCGGATGCCATTATTTTGGCAACAGCACAGATTCATCGTCTTACGCTGGTTACGCGAAATACTAAGGATTTTGCAGGCCTATCCGGTGTGGTCACACCGTATACATTATAACCCGGGCGACTTACGCCGCCCGGTAGTGCGAAGAACTTACTCCCCTTCACCCGGGAACAGGAACGGGTTGATGGAGCTGCGGGCAAAGCCCTCTTGCTCCATGTGCGCGTCCAGCATCAGTGAAGCGAGATCGTCGGCCACGGCTTCGACTTTCGGGTCTTTTTCCTGATAGAGAATCTTCAGGTATGTCCCGCAGTCGCCGCAGCTTTCAGCTTTGATTGCCGCCTGTTCGTTATCCAGTGACCAGTAGTTCAAATCACGGCTCTGCTCGCAGTTGCTGCACTTCACGCGCACCACGTGCCACTCGGTTTCGCACAGGTTGCAGTGCAAATAACGCAGACCTTGGGTGGTACCGATTTGCACCATGCTGGAGACCGGCATTGAACCACACACCGGGCAGTACTGACGCTGTTCACCGTATTCCGCACGGGCTTTGCCGGGGATCAGGCTTGCCATCTGGGCCCAGTAGAGCGACAGGGCAGCCCAAATGAACGGTGCTTTGTCGCTGCTGACGGAGGCAAAATCAGAGGCAAACAGCGCGCTGGCCATCAGCTCCAGTTCTTGCTCTGAGGCTTTTTCCAGATTCTCGATCACCGCTAACGCGGGACCGCTCATCTCTGGCTTCAGCTCAGCAATCAACGACTGCAGCAGCTTTTGCCAGTGCTTGTCGCGTGGCAGGACGTGGATATCCAGCGGCGGTTTGCCCTGATCGTTCGCTTCTTTGATGCGCGCGGTCAGATCCATCTGCAGCGGATGGTCGTACAGCACCACTTCCTGCGCGTGGGCGATCAGCGCGGCAAAGCGCAGGTAGTCGCCCAGCGGGTTGTTCTCGGCCAGCTCGCGCAGGCGCTCAGCGCGGCGGTTATACAAATTTTTGAGTCTGGGGAATAATAACGGCGGAATCATATCCGCCGTGCGTTTCTCGCTCTTCTCCAGCTCATCTTGCGGGATTATGCGAATACTCATTCAGATGACTTTTCCTGTTTCTGGCGGACTTCACGGTACCAGCGCGGGTGAT
Source organism: Citrobacter sp. Cf118 (assembly GCF_030334095.1). Lineage (NCBI taxonomy): Bacteria > Pseudomonadati > Pseudomonadota > Gammaproteobacteria > Enterobacterales > Enterobacteriaceae > Citrobacter > Citrobacter sp. Cf118. The sequence continues at coordinate 32,269 of NZ_JAOWES010000042.1, forward strand.
GTTTCTTCGCCCATGAGCTGGTAACCCATCCTTCCACCATCGCGGTAATGGTGCCTTTCACCCAAAGGGCGGCGTAAATGTGCACCATGATAACCACAATTAGCGCTACTGCGGCAAATGAATGCAGCATTAACGCGAATCGGATCACCGGGATTGAGAAAGCAGGCGCAAAATACGGACGCCAGATGACCACTCCGCTCACCAGCAACAGGACCAGGAAGATAATCGCCGCCCAGAATACGCATTTCTGGCCGAAGTTATAACGTCCCGTGTCACCTACTTCCTCGTTGACGACAATCTTACGAATATTCTTCGCCCAAAAGATATCATCCCGATTGATTAGATTGTGGTGCCAGTAACGGAAAAACATGATGATAAACGAGGCAAACATGATCACGCCGACAAACGGGTGCACAATTCGCGCCAGTTGCGGAGTGCCCATGATGTGCATCAGCCAGTTAAAAGACGGGAAGAGAAAGCCCATCCCGCTCACTGCCGCCAGAATGAAGCAGAAGGCAGTGATCCAGTGGTTGATGCGTTCCGGCGCCGTGTAGCGCACGATGGTGTCACGTCGTTTCATTTGCGCACCTCGTCTTTTTCTTCATGCAGGTTGTCTTCTTCCTCTTCCGCGCGGTTCGGGCCTACACCGACGTAGTGGAAGATACTGGCCGCAAATGTCGCTGCAAAGCCGACGGCTGCGAGAGGTTTCCAGATGCCTTTCCAGAATTTCACGGTGGCGCTGATTTCCGGGTTCTCCGGCAGGCCGTGATACAGATTCGGCTTGTCAGCATGGTGCAATACGTACATGACGTGCGTACCGCCAACGCCTGCCGGATCGTACAGACCCGCGTTTTCGTAACCACGCGTTTTCAGCTCCGCCACACGCTCGCCTGCCAGCGTTTTCATCGACTCTTTAGTACCGAAATGAATCGCGCCGGTTGGGCAGGTTTTCACGCAGGCCGGTTCTTGCCCGACCACGACACGGTCAACGCACAGCGTACATTTGTAGACGCGGTTGTCTTCCGGGTTGAGGCGCGGCACGTCGAACGGACAGCCTGCGATACAGTAGCCACAGCCGATACACTGCTCGGACTGGAAGTCGACGATACCGTTGGCATACTGAATGATTGCGCCTTCAGCCGGACACGCCTTCAGGCAGCCCGGATCGGCACAGTGCATACAGCCATCCTTGCGGATAAGCCACTCCAGTTTGTCGTTTTGTTCCACTTCTGAGAAACGCATCACCGTCCAGGATTTAGCGGTCAAATCAGCTGGGTTGTCGTACACCCCAACGTTGTTGCCCACTTCATCACGGATGTCGTTCCATTCTGAACACGCCACCTGACACGCTTTACAGCCGATACAGGTGGTGACGTCGATAAGCTTCGCCACCTCTTCCTGATGGTCCCGCGCCTGAGGCGCGGGGGTGAAACCGTTAGTGGCGGAACGACGAATGATGTCTTGCGATTGATAAGCCATAGGTCGTCTCCGTTACACCTTTTCCACGTTCACGAGGAAGGACTTAAATTCCGGCGTCTGCGTGTTCGCATCACCGACGAATGGCGTTAACGTGTTAGCGATAAAGCCTTTTTTCGCCACACCTTCGTAGCCCCAGTGAATCGGAATACCGATGGTGTCGATATCCTGACCGTTGGCCTTCAGCGTGCGAATACGTTTAGTCACCACTGCTTTGGCTTTAATGTAGCCGCGGTTAGAGGAGACTTTGACGGTATCGCCATGAGAGATACCGAGTTTATTCGCCAGCTTCTCGCCAATTTCCACAAACTGTTCCGGCTGTGCGATGGCGTTCAGCAGCGCATGCTTGGTCCAGTAGTGGAAGTGCTCGGTCAGACGATAGGTCGTACCGACGTACGGGAATTTATCTGCTTTACCCAGTGCTTCCGCGTCACCTTTAAAGATGCGCGCGGCAGGGTTAGATATGACGTTCGGGTGCAGCGGGTTAGTCCCCAGCGGCGTTTCAAAAGGCTCGTAGTGTTCCGGGAACGGACCTTCCGCCATCTTATCGATAGCAAACAGGCGTCCCATCCCTTCCGGCTGCATGATGAACGGCCCAACGTTGCTACCAGGTGCGGCGGCGCTGTAGTCCGGAATATCCATCCCGCTCCATTTCGCCCCATCCCATTTCAGGATCTGACGTTTTGGATCCCACGGATTCCCCTGCGGATCAGCGGAAGCGCGGTTATACAGAATGCGTCGGTTGAGCGGCCACGCCCATGCCCAGCCCAGCGTGTTGCCAAGGCCTGATGGGTCGGCGTTATCGCGACGTGCCATCTGGTTGCCTTCCGGCGTCCAGCTACCGGCAAAAATCCAACAGCCGCTGGAAGTGGTGCCGTCGTCTCGCAGTTGGGCGAACGAGCTAAGCTGTTGGCCTTTCTTGACGATGACTGCACCTGTTGCCGGGTCGGTAATGTCGGCCAGCGCTTTACCGTTGCTCTCCATCGCCACTTCTTCCGAAGCCGGTTCGTGTGGTGTGGAGTAGTTCCAGGTCATGCTCAGCACCTGTTCCGGGTTCGCGCCACCCTGCTCGGCATACATCTTGCGCATGCGCAGGAAGATACCGGCGAGGATTTCACCATCGGTAACGGCAATCCCCGGGGCATCCGCGCCTTTCCAGTGCCACTGCAGCCAGCGACCGGAGTTAACGATAGAACCGTTCTCTTCGGCGAAGCAGGTGGACGGCAGACGGAATACTTCGGTCTGGATTTTCGACGGGTCAACATCGTTCGACTCACTGTGGTTCTGCCAGAAGGTAGACGTTTCGGTGTTGAGTGGGTCGATGGTGACCAGGAATTTCAGTTTGGACAGTGAAGCCACGACCTTGTTTTTATTCGGGAATGACGCGACCGGGTTAAAGCCCTGGCAGATATAGCCATTCACTTTGCCCTGGTTCATCATCTCGAAGTACTGCAGCACGTCGTACCCTTTATCCCACTTCGGCAGCAAGTCGAAGCCCCAGCTGTTTTCCGCTGTCGCTTTATCGCCAAAGAAGGCTTTCATCATTGAGACGAAGAATTTCGGGTAGTTGCCCCAGTAGTTCACCTGACCTTCCAGCAACGGTTTTGGCGTGTTGGCGGCAAGGTAGGTTTGCAGGTCAGTCTGTTTTTCGCTCGGCAGCGTCATATAGCCCGGCAGGCTTTGTGACAGCAGGCCTAAGTCGGTCAGACCCTGAATGTTGGAGTGACCGCGCAGGGCGTTAACACCGCCGCCGGCCATACCCATGTTGCCAAGCAGCAACTGGATCATCGCCATGGTACGGATGTTCTGCGCACCTACGGAGTGTTGTGTCCAGCCAAGGGCGTACAGGAACGACGCGGTTTTATCTTTGGCACTGGTTTCTGCGATGTACTCACAGACCTTCAGGAAGTCAGCCTTTGGCGTACCGCAGATATTTTCTACAACGTCCGGCGTATAGCGGGAGACGTGCTGTTTCAGCAGGTTCCACACGCAGCGCGGGTGTTGCAGGGTGACATCGCGTTTGGCGAAGCCTTTTTCATCCAGCTCGTAGTTCCAGCTGGTTTTGTCATACTTGCGTTTGTCCGCGTCGTAGCCAGTGAACAGGCCATCTTCGAAACCGTAATCCTCACGCACGATCAGGCTGGCGTTGGTATAGGCCTCAGTGTATTCGCGGTTGAATTTTTCGTTGTTCAGCAGGTACAGCAAGACGCCTGACAGGAAAGCAATGTCAGTACCGGAACGAATCGGCGCATAGAAATCAGCCACCGCTGCGGTTCGCGTAAAGCGCGGATCGATCACAATCAGCTTCGCGCCGTTGTGAATTTTAGCTTCCATCGCCCAGCGGAATCCGACCGGGTGAGCTTCAGCGGCGTTACCGCCCATCACCACAACGAGGTTGGCGTTTTTAATGTCGACCCAGTGGTTGGTCATCGCACCGCGACCAAATGTTGGAGCAAGACTTGCTACCGTTGGTCCGTGTCAGACGCGTGCCTGGTTATCGACCGCGAGCATACCGAGCGCGCGGGAGAATTTTTGCGTTAAATAGCCGGTTTCGTTACTGGAAGCGGAAGCACACAGCATCCCGGTGGAAAGCCAGCGGTTAACGGTTACGCCTTCGGCGTTTTGTGCAACGTAGTTTGCGTCGCGATCTTCTTTCATCAGTTTAGCGATGCGGTCAAATGCCTCATCCCAGCTAATCTGTTGCCACTTATCAGAGCCTGGTGCGCGGTATTCCGGGAATTTCAGGCGACTTTCGGAGTGGATGAAGTCCACAAGTCCTGCCCCTTTCGGGCACAGCGCGCCACGGTTAACCGGGTGATCCGGGTCCCCTTCGATATGGAAGATGGATGCTTTGGCGTTTTTTGCTCCGTCACCGAGACTGTACATTAACAGTCCACAGCCAACGGAACAGTAAGTGCAGGTGTTACGGGTTTCGCGGGTACGCAGCAGTTTATATTGCCGTGTTTCCGCGAGCGCTACGCCGGGTGCAAAACCCAGTGCCGCTGCCGTGGTGCCTGCCATACCGCCAGCGCAGATCTTAAAGAACTGCCTTCTGCTGACCTGCATGGTTTGCTCCTTTTTCGACATTGTCACGTTCCCTCACTTTTCCGTTACTCGAGCGTGAGGGAAGTGGTTGTTATTTTTCTTTGCGGACGGGACCGCAAAGGTCCAGAATTGGGTGAATTTCCCTCCGTCCAGGAGGGGTTTGTAAAGAATACCACAATGTTGGTATGCGTGTTCCAATATGGTTAAAAGAAAGTGAATAAGATTATTCGAGAAAACATCAAAAATGTGACGACTTTGACAGGATCGCGCCAGTTGACCCTCTGGAAACGCGAGGATTTGCAGCATCCTCAGCCGGATGTCGTCGCTGAAGAAGTACCGGTTGCGCTGGTTTACAACGGGATTTCGCACGTGGTAATGATGGCGTCACCGAAAGATCTTGAGCACTTTGCGATGGGCTTTTCACTTTCTGAAGGCATTATTGAGCGCCCACAGGATATCTACGCAATGGAAGTGGTTCCTTCCTGTAACGGATTAGAAGTGCAGGTTGAGCTGTCCAGTCGTCGATTTATGGGGCTGAAGGAGCGTCGTCGCGCGCTGGCCGGTCGCACCGGTTGCGGCGTTTGTGGCGTGGAGCAGCTCAATGACATTGGCAAGCCAGTCCAGCCGCTTCCGTTTACCCAGACATTCGATCTGGTGAATCTCGATCACGCTTTACGACATCTCAATGATTTTCAACCCGTGGGGCAACTGACAGGCTGCACGCACGCGGCTGCCTGGGTACAGCCGTCAGGTCATCTGGCGGGCGGGCATGAAGATGTTGGGCGTCATGTTGCGCTGGATAAACTGCTGGGGCGACGCGCAATCGAAGGGGAAACCTGGCAACAGGGCGCGGTATTAGTCTCCAGCCGCGCCAGCTACGAGATGGTGCAGAAGTCGGCGATGTGCGGCGTGGAGATCCTGTTTGCTGTTTCTGCGGCGACAACGCTGGCGGTAGAAGTTGCCGAGCGCTGCAACCTGACGCTGGTGGGTTTTTGCAAACCGGGCAGGGCGACGATTTATACGCATCCACAGCGTCTGGTCGCGCAGTGACGCCACCAGGCGGCCATAATACTGCCTGAAAATGCTAGTTCCATGATTACGGCAACCGGCGAGCCAACAATCACATTGTTCAGTAGCCAACACAGGCTTCCGCACAATGTGTATCCCCGTAATTTTCCGCTGCGTTTTTGAAACGACGCAAAAGTCATCAACAGGCTTCCCATCAGCGGCAAAATACTCGACAGATTTTGCCAAAGATAAATGCTACACAGCAGCGATCCCAGCATATATCCCCACATCACCCAGCGGTGAAACGTGATGATGGCCGTCGCATAGCGGCAAGCGGCAATGATCATTAGCCCAGCCGCAGTGTGTTGATCCAAAAGATAGAAATGGATAGCTAACAGGGAAGTAGAGCCGGTGAGCAGCGTTAAAGTGATAGCCCGGCGTTGAAAATGAAAAGCGGAAATATCCAGTAAGAAGCTGATGCCAGCCAGCATCTGAGAGAGAAGAAATGCGTTCATTGTGGTCGCCATCGATTAAAGAGTGACGGGACAATAATCGACGCATCAACGTAAGGCGTTAACCTTTGTTAAGACGCTGGCGAATACGGGACAGGCTAACGGGGGTAATGCCGATATAGTTGGCGAGATCGCGCTGAGTGAGCTGCGACTCCCAGTCCGGGAAGTGTGTTTGTACGTACTGGTAGCGTTGCTCTGGAGTATTGAGCAGCAGCATTTGCTCTTTTTTCTCTTTGTAGATCAATTGCTGGACCAGTAGCTGGGTCTTAATATCCAGATTTTCCGGCGCATCCAGCAATGCCAAGGGGATTTCAGTGGTTTCTCCAGCGGCAATCATTTGCAGACTGTAATCGGCAGGCGTGTTAGTTAGCCAGTTCAGGTACAGAAAGCAGTATTCCCCGGCAAAGTAGAACTCTTTAACCCTTTCAACACCGTTGTCCGCGTGATAAACCGCACGAGCAACACCATGATGTAAAAGATGAATTTTACTTTGTGGTTCACCCTGACGAAGTAACCAACTACCTGCCGGTTGCGTTTTTCTACGGCTGCCAGCAAGCCATTGTGGTTCCTGATTACGTGACATCTTATCTCTCAAATAATTTGAATAAGACTGGCAAATCCTTCCGCTTTTAGTTGTGCGATGTGAGGGCTATTATTTATCACATCAAGGCACGGTGCCTTACTCAAACAACTATGTTAAAGGGTTTATATCATGAAAAGCATCAAAACTTTTGTCGCAGTTATCGCTCTGGCTACTTCTTTCGGTTCTTTCGCTGCTCAGACAGTTACTGCAACCGGTTCTACGCTGGAAAGTGCTGAAGCAAAAATTGCCGCCCAGGCTGAACGTGCAGGCGCCAGCGATTATAAAATCACTCAGGCTTACACCGGTAACCGCGTGCACATGACTGCTGAACTGCTGAAATAAGATACCTCAGTACTGTCGAAAGAGCGCCCTTGAGGCGCTTTTTTCATTTCTGATATTTACTGACTGAGCAATGCAATAAACGCTTCATATCCGGTCAATCCCGCAATAGTATCAGCCTGATGGCTGCTCAGTACGCTGGATAAATAACTGAAGATTTTTAGTTCATGCCGCGCCTCGGCGGCGGCACAGGCGATCAGGACATGACTGACGGGTTCGTTATTCACCAAAATGGGCTGTGCGAGGGTGATAAAGAAACCGCGGAAACGACGCTCCTGTTCGCTCCAGCAATGAGGAATCGCCAGGCGATTCACTATCAAGTTTTCACCTTCATGCTCCCGGGCGCAAATGCGTAGCGCTTCGTCCTCAGTGATATGGCCCTGGGCCACAAGCTGGCCGCAGATCCGACCGATGATGCTCTGCCAGCTTTCGGCCTTCATATTGGCGTAATGGAAGCAGCCCTGCTGTAAAAAGAAACGTTCGGGCTGCTGGCGGATAAAGGCCGTCGCAAGGAAGTGTTTGATCTGCTCGGTACCCGCTGCGGTGATAATATTCTTGATGGTTAGGGTGTTTTTTAGAGATTCATCAAGCAGATAGTGACTATTGTTGACGATTAACAGCGGGGTGATTTCTTCGCTGATGGCGCTGACTTCACTTGTATTTCGCGCAATGATCACCCGACAATTCAGGACATCCCGCTCAATAGCCTGTTGGTTGATGGTGGCGATAGCATTCTGGTCGGATAATAAAATGACCGGCTGACGCTCGTTTTGATGCCGCTCCAGCGCACAGGCGAAGTAAAGCCCGATGAGATCGCTATCGAACAACGGGATATCCAGTTTTTCGCGCAACAGGGCGATAAAACGCAAACTCAAATCGAAAGCGGCAGGCCAGGTAGACTTCAGGTTATGCATACTGCTCTGGCGATGCTCCGGTACCCAAACCGGGGCAGAGACGCATCTCAACAGGTGGCCAGTAATATTTTCAACCAGTTGGGCATCGATAACGTTCAACGCGGCAATGCCGGGAACGCTTTTTAACAAGCAGGTCACCGCATCGGCCGAGATGGTCATTGCCTGACGTTGCCTGATTTCCAGAAGACCGATCAGGGTTCTGAAAGCGTTTTCGCCCAGGTAGACTCCTCCTTGTTCCACCGCATTTTTCAGTGATATATACCGACACTCCGGCCACGATCCGGTGAGCTGATTACGCAGGGCGTAGACTGCCAGCACCAGACTTGCCAGGTACTCTCCCGAGATGAACGGGAATTCATCAAGTTTTTCACATGCAGTGTTGAGCCTGTCGATGTTGTCTCGGGTAATACCTGGCAGTGGAATTAAGAGTGGATCTTTTTTAAGCAGATTTGCCAGCAGGATTATGCGTTTTTCTTCTGGTTCATCAATGAAATGACCGACGCCCGGGCGGCTGGCTAGACAAAAGGCGCGCTCATAGCGCTGTTTCAAACGCGGGAGACGATCTGCCACCCAGGTTTCAGGTAAATTGAGTGCTGAAGCCAGCTGTACGCGGGGTGTAAAGGTATTAAGCAGAAGAAAGGCCAGCAACCGGTCATCATTATCATGGCGTTGCAGAAGCTGAAAATAACCGCGTCTGTCGACGATATCCAGTTGATAACCCGCGTTGCCGCCAGGCTGAATACGAGCCTTACCGCTGAGGGTAAAATTGAGGTAATCAATATCACGCAGGATGGTTCGACTCGAAACGCCAGTTTGTCGCGCCAGCTCGCCCAACGGACACGGCTGCTGTTCAAGAATATCCACAATTTTTAACTGGCGTTCCGATAACATTAATTCACCTGGAGAAAGTCGGTGAAGGATTTCACTTTTTCTGCCGTCAGCGAGCTCAGCAGCTCGCGCACCAGCGTAAACAGCGCGTCGTAATCTGCTGCGGAAATCATGCCGCTGTTGGCGTGGAGATAGCGTGTCGGCAGGCAGAGTGCCGCCACCGGACGACCTCCTCCCATAACGTTATAGCGTCCGCCGTCCGTCGCCCCGGTTTTCATGGTGCAGAACTGCAAAGGCGCATCGCTGTTTTTGGCACACGCTTTTAACGCGGCGACCAGCTGTTGATTGGGAAAATAGCGCTTATCGAACAGCATCAGGCCAGGGCCATCGCCAAGCTTGAGCGGGTATTTGATGGCGTCGATTCCGGGCACATCGCCCGCAACTGCGGTATCCAGCACTATCACCACGTCGGGCTTGATATGCTCGGCCGAGGTTTGCGCTCCGCGCAGCCCGACCTCTTCTTCCACGCTGCCCACGCCGTACAGGGTAATGTCAGGGTTATCGACGGTTTGTAACAGCTCAGCCATCAGCGCGCAGCCGACGCGGTTATCCAACGCTTTACCGACGATCTTATCTTCGCCCCAGCGAGCGAAATTGGCTTCCGGGCTAATGAAGTCACCGATCGCAATCCCGTATTTTTCTACTTCTTCGTGGCTGTTAGCGCCAATATCGATAAACATCTCGTCAAAGGTCAGCGGCTGCTGTTTCTGCTTTTCCGTCAACGCGTGCGGAGCGACGGAGCCGATAATACCAGGGATTTTAAATCCCTTGCGTGTGCGAATGGTGACCCGGTGGTTCAGTATCGACTGGCTCCACCAACCACCAATGGTGGTGAAGCGCAAAAATCCGCTCTCGTCGATATGCGTGACCATAAAGCCGACTTCATCCATATGGCCGACAACCGCCACCTTCGGCCCGCGGTTGCCTTTGCGGGCGACAAAGCTACCGAGGCCGTCGAAGGTGATTTCATCGACGCTGGATTCCAGCGCGTTAATGAGAAGAGTACGAACTTCCTGTTCATCGCCGCTGACGGCGCTGGCTTCGCATAACTGCTGAAGTAACTCAATGTTCATGGGCAAGCTCCTGCTGCGCGGCTTTACGTTTCAGCCACAACCCTTTCAGGATAATAATTAACGAAATGTTCAGTGCCAGACCGATAGCCAGCACCAGGTAAAATGATCCCGCCGGAGACATCAGGCCAATCAGCGGATCAAAGATACCTAAACCCGGCGCGAGGCGTTTGATTCCAAAGGCGATAACCAGCATGCCGGTAACGCCACCGGAGAGCGTATTGGCGGTAATCATCGGCAGCGGCGCGGCCAGTGCGTAGGGGATGGCCGGCTCGGTGGCGACGGTGGCGCCGACGACAATCGCACTGCTGGCGGCGGCCTTCTCCTGTTGCGTAAACAGTTTGGGCGCTAAATAGGTAGCGATTCCCGCCGCGACGGGCGGCATCAGCGCCACCACGCCGACGATGGCGTACCAGTCATAGATATGTTTTTCCAGCAGTGAGAAGCAGAAGAACCAGGCCGTTTTATTGATTGGCCCGCCCATATCAAACTCCAGCATCGCACCAACGAGGAAGGCCGCGCCCATTTTCATGGATGGAGGAATGGTGTTCAGGAAGTGCAGCAGACCGCCCATAATGTCGGACATCACCGGGCCGATGACGTAGTAAGTCAGTACGCCGAACACCAGTAAAGTGACAAACGGGATCAGCATAGAACCAAGCAGTGGCTGTAGCGCTTTGCCGAGGCGAACCTTGCGAAACCAAAGGACAAAGTAGCCAATTGCCAGCCCGAGTACGACCGCGCCGAGAAATCCTGCGCCGGACTGCGTACCCAGCAGGCCTTTATCGTTCGCCAGATAACACACCAGAAATGCTGGGGCAAAAGCAGGTTTATCGGCAATCGACCAGGCAATATATGCCCCCATAATCGGGATCATAAAGGTAAAGCCCAGATAGCCGATCGATTCAACAATCCAGGTGAACGACGGCGCGCCTTTCGACATATCGGTATAGGGCAAACCGAACTGCACCAGCATATTGGCGATGGCGACCAGAATACCGCCGCCGATAACAAACGGCAGCGCGGCGGAAACGCCCGCCATCAGGTGGCTCATTACGCTACCGTGCTGGACCTCCTGTTTTCCCAGTTTCACGCTGCTATCGGCGGCGAAAAGTTGGGAATGCGTCGGTAACTGCGTAAAAATCAGGTCGATATTTTTTAGCGCCTGGGAAATGGCGATTTCATAGACTTTTTTCCCGGCAAAACGTGCCCGGTCTTCGCCGCTCAGGCCGCGACCGGTGGCCAGAATGACATAATCGGCAGCGGCAATCTCTTCATTGCTCAGGCGGTTTTCGACGCCGCTTGAGCCCTGGGTTTCGACTTTAATCGTGTGGCCGAGCGAGCGCGCTTTTTGCTCCAGCGCCTCTGCCACCATATAAGTGTGGGCGATCCCCGCCGGACAGTTGGTGATCGCCACTAAACGTAAGGATGACTCCATAGCCGCGTCCTTATGAGGTTAAGGTCTGATTAAGTAGGGCGAGCACTTGGCTGGCGTCACCTTGCTTCAGTTGATCGATGAAATCCTGATGAATGATTTTGCGGCACAGGGTGCCGATGATTTTGACCTGATCGTCCTCGCCGGTTTGCGGCACGCCGAGGCAGATCCAGCAGTTGACGTCCTCGCCGTCGCTGGCTTTCCAGTCCACGTTTTCTGATTTGCGCGCGAACAACACAAAGGGCTGCCTGACGCAGGCGCTCTTACCGTGCGGGACGGCAATACCCGAGCCAAAGCCGGTGGAATGCAGCTTTTCGCGCAGCAATAGCGTTTGCAGGAAAATGCTGCGATCGGAGACATAGCCATTCTGAAACGCCATATCTGCCAGTTGCTTGAGGATGGCATACACGCTATTCCCCTGAATATTCAGGTCAATGCAGTTAGCTGTAAGGGTTGTCATGTGGGGGGCTCTGTTAAAACTATTTGATTTGATTCTAACGGCGAGATGGCGAAGAGATGAGCGGCAATATGTCAGCGTGGAATGACAATTTGGGGCCGAGTTAGCGCGTGGTTTTGTGGGGTAAAACACACAACGCTACAGGCGATTACCCTGATGAATATTTCGCCAGGGTAATTATTTTTTTAGTGTATTCCCGCCATCCTTAACAATGCGGTCACCACCGCGGCGGCAACGATCACCACGATTAGCGGCAGCTTGCGCCAGGCGAGAAATACCGCGAAGCCAACCCCAAGAACCCGCGCCATACCGGCAAAGTGTTCGCCTTCGTAAAAGGTGGTCGCCAGCGCAACGGAGAACAGTAATACCGTTGCGGCGTCGGAAAGCAGCGCCTGCGAGCGTTCCGAGAACGCTAAACGACCCCCAAGCTTCGCTCCGCCTAAACGCATTAAATAGGTTCCCAGAGATAAGATGGCGATACCGACGATAAACAGCGTCATGTTGCCCATTATTTTTTCCTCGTCAGTAAGCCAAACAGTGAGAGCAAAACCGGTAAACCGACCGGCGCAAAGGGGATGGCGGCAAGCGACAACCCGGCACCGCTACAGGCGCGAATCAGCGTGGTGCGGTTTTTAAAGGCCGGGACCACTAAGGCCAATAAAATAGCAGGGAAGACGGCATCCAGACCGATGGTTTCTGGGGCGGGGAGCAGTTTGCCGACGCCCGCGCCGATCAGTGTGCCTACAGGCCAGAAAATCGCGACGCCCAGACCGCACAGCCAATAGGCTGCTTTACGTTGTTCGGGCGTTTTTTGCGACAGGCCGAATACTACGCTTTCGTCGTTCATGATATGACAACCGAGGAAACTCGCAGCCCGGGAGCCCACAAGATCGCGCACCGTGACGCCAAACGGGATGTGTCGGGCGTTGACCAGTAAACCGGCAGCCGCAGCCGCCAGTGGGTTACCGCCGCTGGCGACGATGCCGATAAACATAAACTCGGATGCACCCGCCAGCACGGTAATTGAGAGCACAAACGGTACCCACAGCGGGAAGCCGTAGGCCATTGCCAGCGAGCCGTATGACATGCCGACTACGCCGACGGCCAGACAGACTAAAAATATTGCTTTTATTGTGTCGCCTTTGAGACTGGAAAAATAATGTTTCATACCATTTTAGCCATATCGAACGAATTTCCATTATAATGAACGCGACCAGTTAATATTACAAGTCGAACGATTCGTTCGATATAAAGAACATGGAGTCGTGAATGACCCAGCCCATCAGTATGATCGCGAAAAGCCTGGTGCGTGAACGTCAGCGCACCGGTTTGTCATTGGCAGAGATTGCCCGTCGCGCAGGGATTGCAAAATCGACACTCTCGCAATTGGAAGCGGGCAATGGCAATCCTAGCCTGGAAACGCTCTGGTCGCTGTGTGTGGCGTTGGATATTCCCTTTGCGCGCCTGCTGGAACCACAGGAACAAAAAACGCAGGTGATTCGCCGTGGCGAAGGAACAAAAGTCGTGGCTGAGCAGGCCCACTATCAGGCCATTTTACTGGCCGCCTGCCCACCGGGGGCACGGCGGGATATCTATCTGCTGCTGACGCAGCCGGGCGCGGATCGGATTTCACAGCCGCATCCGCCGGGATCGGTTGATCACATCATCGTGACGCAGGGTAAGGCGATGGTGGGATTGACGGAAGCACCGGAGGAGTTAGGCGAGGGCGACTATATTTGTTACCCCGCTGACCAGGCGCATATCTTTAAAGCGCTGGAGCCTGACACCCAGGCGATTCTGGTTTCTGAGCAGAACTAACTGTTATGTTGCGTTGTGCCGGATGCGGCGCGTTAGCGCCTTATCCGGCCTGGAAGACTACTGCAAATAAAACACTTCTTTTAGCTCTGCGCTGACCGGACTGTTGTCTGGGTTTGCTGGCATTACGTCACGCATATGCTTCCACCAACGTTGGCAAACGTCGGTGCTGGCAACGGCATTCCAGCGTTCTTCGGACTCAATCTCAACGGTGGCGAACAGCAGATTGCGCTCCTCGTCGAGATAAATCGCGTAGTGATGGGCGCCGTGTTCTTTCAGCACTGTTTCCAGTTCTGGCCAGATGGGGTTATGACGACGCTGGTACTCAACGTGCGCGTCGGCATTCACCTGCATTATAAAGGCCTTGCGGATCATAACGCCTCCAGATACAGCTCGCGGACCTCGTCGCGGCTGGCGGTGCGCGGGTTGCACGGCGCACACGGATCGGCCAATGCTTTATCCAACCAGCCTTCAATATCCTCTTTGGTCACGCCAAGCTGGCTGAAACCGGCTGGAATACCGACACGCTTGCTCAGGGCGCGAATGGCGTTAATGGCTTCCATGCTTGCCGCTTTATCACTCATGTCGCGGGTATCGACGCCCATCGCCTGCGCCACGCGGGCAAAGCGAGCCTCGGCATTTGGGCGGTTAAAGTTTTCGATTACCGGCAGCAGGATGGCGTTGCAGACGCCGTGTGGCAGATTATGGGTTGCGCCCGGCTGGTGCGCCAGCGCATGCACCAGACCGAGACCAGCGCTGTTAAATGCCATCCCCGCCAGATACTGACCAAACGCCATTTGCTCACGAGCTTCGAGGTTATGACCATCGTCAACCGCTTTTGGTAGCCACAGGTTGATCAGGCGAATCGCTTCCAGCGCGTTAGCGTCGGTGAGCGGATGCGCACCAACGGAAACATAGGCTTCCACCGCGTGGGTTAAGGCGTCCATACCGGTTGCGGCGGTGACGGATGCCGGAATGTCCAGCATGACGCTGGCGTCATCCACGGCGATATCCGGGATGATATTCGGGTCGATGATCACCTCTTTGACCTTACGGGCAGAGTCGATAATGACCGCGTTGCTGGTCATCTCTGCTGCCGTTCCGGCGGTGGTATTGATGGCGACCAGCGGTACACCTGCATTTTTCACTTTGCCTACGCCGGAGTAAGCGGTAGAAGGGCCGGGGTTGGCGGTCAGGATCTTCACCGCTTTAGCGGTATCGATCGGGCTACCGCCACCGAAGGCAATAATGTAGTGACATTCTGCGTCCTGATACGCCGCGAAACCTTTCTGCACCAGCTCTTCCGTCGGGTTTGGAAACACTTCATCAAACAGGTGGTAAGACATCTGATGTTCATCCAGCGCGGCAAACAGGCTATCCAGCAGGCCCAGTTTTACCAGTTGACCATCGGTGACGATCAGCGCTTTACCCCATTGCTTATTCGCCACGAGGTTCACCATATCGGCAATCGCGCCGGCGCCATGCAGGCTAATTTTTGGCAGTGCCAACATAAAGCTCATCATTATTCTCCTTACAATGCCAGTGCGCTGGCCAGCGGCGTCACGCCGAAGCGTTTGCCAAGTGCGATCAGCTCTTCACGCGTAATGGTCTGCTTCATACCGCCCATCGAATAGATTTTGACTAAAACTTCTGCAGATTTCTCTGCGGTATCGATCAAACCGAACGCTTCGTCGAGGGTGGGTCCACTGCCGAACACGCCGTGGAATGGCCACAGTACCAGCGAGTGTTTCTGCATTTCCTCGGCGGTCGCCTGACCAATTTCATCTGTACCTGGCACCATCCACGGCAGAATGCCAACGCCATCCGGGAACACCACCAGGCACTCGGTGCTGCCTTCCCACAGCTTGCGGGTAATCAGCGCGGTGTTGTTTTCCAGCACGTAGGTCAGAGCGATCAGGTTGGTGGCATGGCAGTGCATGATCACGCGGTCTTTACCGTTCGTCGCTTTAATGCGTTCGCAGTGAGAGAGGAAGTGAGCCGGCAGTTCAGAGGTCGGTACAGCCTCGTGATTCAGGCCCCAGAGGATGTGGTAGCCCGCACCGTCGCTGTCGATTTTCACCACGCCCAAATTGGCTGCTGGATCGAGCTGGACGTTGCGGAAAAATTTCCCCGAACCGGTGACGATAAACGGCGTATTCGCCAGCAGCGGCATCGGCTGACTCAGCGCGATATAGCGTGGTTTTTCGTGGAAATCGGCGCTAAATGGCGCGATATCTGCTTCATCAAGACGCAGCGTCAGGTTACCGCCGTTACGCTCGTCCCAGCCTTTCAGCCACGCATCAGAAGTGGCTTTGATCATCCCCTGGACGAACCAGGAAGTAGTAATGTTTTGCATGTTCGGTGTTCCTGTTTATTGCCCGAACGTTATCGGGCCTACAAGCCTGGTGTCACGGTTAGCTACGTTTGCTCAAAATCTCTTTTTCATAAGTGCGCACGCTGTCCAGCCACTGGCTGCCCGCTGGCGTGTCGTGACGCTGGCAATACATCTCCCAGACGGCCTGCCACGGCAGCGATTTTTGCTCTTCCAGCAGGGCCAGGCGTGCGGTGTAGTCGCCGCTGGCTTCGAGCTGGCGCAGTTGCTCGGTCGGTTCTAACAGCGCGCGCAGCAGGGCTTTTTTCATATTGCGGGTACCGATCACCCACGCGGCGATACGGTTAATGGAGGCGTCGAAGAAGTCGAGGCCGATGTGTACGCGGTCAAACAGGTTGTGGCGCACGATCTCGCTGGCAATCGCCTGCGTTTCATCATCCAGCAGCACCACGTGATCGCTGTCCCAACGCACTGGACGGCTGACATGCAGCAGCAGGCGCGGCACGTACAGCATGGCGGCGGAGATTTTGTCGGAAATCACTTCGGTCGGATGGAAGTGACCCGCATCCAGACACAGCGCCGTCTGGCGACTGGTGGCGTAACCCATGTAGAACTCGTTAGAGCCCACGGTGTAGCTTTCCGCACCGATGCCAAACAGCTTGCTTTCGACGGCATCGATATGGTGCGCCGGGTCTAGTTTCTCGCTGATCACTTCGTCCAGCGCATCCAGCAGACGCTGGCGCGGCGCTAAACGATCAACGGTGATATCTTTCATGCCATCCGGGATCCAGATGTTCATCACTGATGGCGTACCCAACTGCTCGCCAAAATACGCCGAGACGCGACGGCTGGCTTTGCAGTGATCGATCCAGAACTGGCGAATGGTGTCATCGGCGTGGGCCAGCGTGAAACCGTCGGCGCTCAGCGGGTGTGAGAAGCAGGATGGGTTGAAATCCAGTCCTAACTGGTTCGCTTTCGCCCACTCTACCCAGTTTTTAAAGTGCTCAGGTTTGATTTGGTCGCGGGCAACCGGCGTATCAGATTCCAGATAGATCGCGTGCAAATTCAGACGTTTTGGACCCGGAATCAGGCTCAGCGCCTGCTCCAGATCGGCCCGCAGTTCGGTGGCGTTACGCGCTTTACCCGGATAGTTACCGGTAGCCTGAATACCGCCAGTGAGCGAGCCTTCCGGATTTTCGAAACCGGCGACATCATCGCCCTGCCAGCAGTGCATGGAGACCGGCAGACGATCGAGCTGGCGTAAGGCCGCCTCGACATCAATGCCTACCGCGGCGAAACGCAGTTTTGCCAGTTCCCAGGCTTGTTCAAGTTGAGTGGTCATGCGCAAAGCTCCTTTGTCTGTCGTAGTGATTGAAACTGCGCCTGGTAGCGGGCAATTTCACTTTCAGGATTGGGAATGAAGGTGGTCAGTTCGTAGTTGGCGCGCACCACCTGACGGAAATCATCAACGTTGTTCAGCTCGTCCAGCGTCATCAGCTGGATGCCAATATTGCCGAGCGTGGAGGCCTCAATTGGCCCGGACATCACGCGTATACCGCAGGCATCTGCACACAACTGGTTCAGTAAGGTGTTCTGGCAGCCGCCACCGACAATGTGCAGTTGGCTAAATGCTGCACCACGCAGTTGTGCCAGCTCTTGCAGGATGTCGGCGTACAGCAACGCCAGGCTGTCGAAGATACAGCGCGCCAGTTCGGCGTTTTGCAGGGGTACGGGTTGGCCTGATTCACGGCATGCTGCCTGAATTTCTGCACTCATATCGTCGGGGTTGATAAAGCGATCATCGTTCGGGTTTATCAGGAATTGACAGGCCGGCAGCGCTTGCGTTTGGCTGATAAGCGTTGGCAGGTCGGAAATCTGGCGCTCTTTTAATACGCGCTGGAGCAGCCACAGCCCCATAATATTTTTCAGGACACGGTAGCGCCCTTCCGCGCCGCCTTCGTTGGTGATATTCGCCGCCAGTGCCGCATCGTTGGTATACGGCGTTCTGCTCTCAAAGCCCATCAGCGACCAGGTCCCGGAAGAGAGATAGGCGCTGTTTTTGTCGGCCAGCGGAGAAGCTATGACCGCGCTGGCCGTGTCGTGACTGGCGACGGCTACGACCGGAATTTGATTTTTCTGCGGGCAAATCCAGTGACCAATTACGTTCCCCGGATGCGTCGGACGACCAAACCAGGCTTTGTCTGCTCCGGTCCACGCCAGCAGAGTGTCATCCCAGTCGTCGGTATTGATATTGACTAACTGGGTGGTGGTGGCATTGGTGTATTCCCAGTTCATTTCACCGGTCAGGCGAAAGCTGAAGTAGTCGGGGATCAGTAGGGCATGGGCCACCTGCGGGAGCAGTTCTGGCTGTTGTTCAACCAGCGCACGCAACTGATACAGGGTGTTAAAGGGCAGAAACTGAATGCCGCTACGGCGGTAAATTTCACCTTTACCCGGTTGCGCCATCGCTTGCGCCATAATGCCGGTCGTGCGGCTATCACGGTAAGAGACCGGCAGACCGACACGTTGACCGACGTTATCGATCAGAACGTAATCCACGCCCCAGGTATCAATGCCGATGCTGTCTATCCGAATGCCTTCATCGCAGACTTTTTTCAGGCCAAGACGAATATCGTTTTCCAGGCTGTCGATGTCCCAGGTGTCAAAACCGTCTGTTTTTTGCAGGCAGTTCACGAAGCGGTGGATTTCACGCAGCGTCAGGGTGCGGTGTTCACTGTCGTAACGCGCCAGCATTACGCGCCCACTGGATGCGCCGAGATCGACTGCGACACAATGGCGAAAAGTCATAGCGAGGTCCTTCTGAGTTTTATTGCACTCAGTCTAAGAACCCCAGATAACGCGTACCTTCTTGACAGTGACAGCCACAATTAGCGGCTGGCAACATGGCAAAGGTGAACGTGATGCTGTTCACAATTTCTATTAATAGGGTCGGTTTTAGCGGATGTGACGTCTTCCGCAATTCCCGATCTTTCCCGCCATTTCTTGAAGAATTGACCGTGTTTACGCACTTTGGCGTCAAAAATTTAAGGTGAGGGTGATAACCCTTAATTACTATTCAGCCATGTTCATTTGATCGGGAAGGATGTCATCATGACGATATTGCATTGCGTGGATTTTTTTCCGACAGGTAAAGCGCCAGTGGCTATTGAACCGCGGCTTCCTCAACCTGCGTTTCCAGAACATCATCATGATTTTCATGAAATTGTGGTGGTCGAACATGGAACGGGGATCCATGTGTTCAACGGACAGCCTTACACCATCAGCGGCGGTACGGTGTGTTTCGTTCGCGATCATGACCGGCATTTATATGAACATACTGACAATCTGTGCCTGACCAATGTGTTGTATCGCTCCCCGGATGCGTTTCAATTTCTGGCTGGGCTGAATCAGCTTTTACCTCAGGAACAGAATGGGCAGTATCCTTCGCACTGGCGGGTGAATCAGGGTGTGTTGCAGCAGGTTCGACAACTGGTGGGGCAGATGGAGGCGCTCGGTGAGGGGATGGATACACCAACGGCGGCAAATCGCGAGATCCTGTTTATGCAGCTGCTGGTGCTGCTGCGTAAAAGCAGCCTGATGGAAGCAGCGACCGATAACGACGCGCGGCTTAACCTCCTGATGGCGTGGCTGGAAGATAACTTTGCCGACGAGGTATGTTGGGAGGCGCTGGCCGAGAAGTTTTCCCTCTCTTTGCGTACTCTGCATCGCCAGCTCAAACAGCAAACCGGATTGACGCCGCAGCGCTACCTTAACCGCTTGCGGCTGATCAAGGCTCGGCATCTGCTTCGTCACAGTGATGATAGCGTGACAGACATCGCTTATCTCTGCGGATTCGGCGACAGTAACCACTTTTCGACGCTTTTTCGCCGTGAGTTCAAGTGGTCGCCACGCGATATTCGTCAGGGGCGCGATCTCGTTGTGGCAAGCAGCCTCCAGTAACGCGAAAGCTATCAACGTTTTTTATCGCCGAATCTCAGATAATCATGTCCCTTAACGCCGGATGGCGGCTACGCCTTATCCGGCCTACAGATTACGTGACACGTAGCCGCCACCAGGCAGGGAATATTGTGATGGCGAACCATCTGGTCCTTCTGAAATCAGACTTTTTTGCGCATGAGCAGCAGGCTGTCGCCGTAGCCGATCGTTATCCGCAGGATGTCTTTGCTGAGCATACCCATGAGTTTTGCGAGCTGGTTCTGGTCTGGCGCGGTAATGGCCTGCATGTCCTTAACGATCGCCCGTACCGGATAACCCGTGGCGATCTGTTTTACATTCGCGCCGAAGATAAACACTCCTACACTTCCGTTAACGACCTTGTGCTGCAAAATATCATCTACTGTCCGGAGCGGTTGACGCTGAATGTTGACTGGCAAGGGGCGATCCCCGGATTTGATGGTGCGCCAAGGCACCCGCACTGGCGACTCGGTAGCGTTGGCATGAGCCAGGTCAGACAGGTGATAAGCCAGCTTGAGCATGAAAGTAATCAACGTGATGCGCAGGCTTTTACCATGGCTGAGCTGCTGTTCGGGCAACTGGTGACCCACCTTAAGCGGCATCGTTATGCCACGGATACGCTCCCGGCGACGTCGAGCGAAACGCTGCTGGATAAACTGATCACCGCGTTAGCCGGTAGCCATGAGCATGCGTTCGAACTGAATAAGTTTTGCGAGCGCGAACGGTGCAGCGAGCGCGTTTTGCGCCAGCAGTTTCGCAGCCAGACCGGCATGACCATCAACCAGTATCTCCGCCAGGTGCGGGTCTGCCATGCGCAGTATCTGCTCAAACATAGTCGGTTGATGATTAGTGAGATTTCTATGCGCTGCGGCTTTGAGGACAGTAACTACTTTTCGGTGGTGTTCACGCGCGAAACCGGGATGACGCCGAGCCAGTGGCGTCATCTCAGCAACCAACATGATTAACTGGCCATTCCCAGACCAACAATGTTTGCCGCGACAATGATCACCACGCAGCCAAGGCTTAGCACACTGACCGGACGGCGACCCGCGTTTTTCCACTCTTTCAGCACCAGCCCGACAATCCCGCCGCACAGAACATAGAAGCTCATGTGCAGCATCCAGCTTACATAATCATATTGAGCCGGAATACGCGCGTGGCCCCAGGCGTAGAAGAAGAATTGCAAATACCACATCAGGCCACCAAGCGCAGACAGCAGCACGTTGGTGATAATCAGTGGTTTGGCTAACGAGAAGTCGGCTTTTATCGACAAGTTTTTCACTTTTGCCAGACGAATGAAGCAAAAGCCCAGGTTGACTAACGCGCCGCCGCCCATGATAACCACGTAGCTGGGCAGGGCGACATACAATGGATCGACACCCAGCGCGGCGGCGGCATCGTGCATTGGTTTAGCGGCGTTCATCGCAAATGACATCCCGGCGGAGAAAATGCCGCACATGACCGCCAGAACCAGCCCTTTTTTCAGGTTGAACTCTTCCGCTTTGATGCCCATTTTGCGTTCTTTTAACTGACCGGCCCGAGTCACAATACCGACGCCAATCAGCGCGACCAGTACGCCAAGCAGCGTCATGCGTCCGCCGGAAGTATTGATCAGCACATCAAAGTTGCCGTTGATAATTGGGGTCATCAGCGTGCCGACAATCAACGTAATCCCAATCGCAATGCCGATCCCCATCGACATACCGAGATAGCGCATGGTCAGACCATAGTTGATATTGCCAATCCCCCACATCGCGCCGAACAGAAACACCGGCGCCAGCGTAGAGAGGCTGAAAGAACTGAAGTAGGCCCAGAAATTGGGAAGCAACATGGCGCTAATGGTCCATGGCAGGATAAGCCAAGAGACGATCCCGCCAACCGACCACATCGTTTCCCATGACCAATGTTTGACCTGCTTGAACGGGGCATAGAAACAGGCGGCACTGGCTGCGCCTATCAAATGCCAAAAGATACCCATCGTAATCGCGTTACTCATGACTTAATCCTCGTTATTTTTTATCGTCGGTAATGACCCCTCCGACCAAACGAGTTTAAAAATTACGCAGGGTGTTAACCTTTTAACGATTGCCGCCATTTTGCGCATGTTGGCAATCATCACGTTAACTGGGTGATTTGGTTCACATCTTTAGCAATCAACATGCGCTATTAAAACCTTGTAAAAAGTACGGCATTGATAATCATTTTCAATATCATTTAATTAACTATAATGACCCAACTGCTTACGCGGCGTTAACACTGGCCGCCCGACAACACTGGAGATGATTATGAGTTATACACTGCCATCCCTGCCGTACGCTTATGATGCCCTTGAACCGCACTTCGATAAGCAGACGATGGAAATCCACCATACCAAACACCACCAGGCTTACGTAAACAACGCGAACGCTGCGCTGGAAAGCCTGCCAGAATTCGCCAGCCTGTCCGCTGAAGAGCTGATCACCAAACTGGATCAACTGCCAGCAGACAAGAAAACCGTACTGCGTAACAACGCGGGCGGTCACGCTAACCACAGCCTGTTCTGGAAAGGCCTGAAAACCGGTACTACGCTGCAGGGTGACCTGAAAGCGGCTATCGAACGTGACTTCGGCTCCGTTGACAACTTCAAAGCTGAATTTGAAAAAGCAGCGGCAACCCGCTTTGGCTCCGGCTGGGCGTGGCTGGTGCTGAAAGGTGACAAACTGGCTGTTGTTTCCACCGCCAACCAGGATTCCCCGCTGATGGGTGAAGCTATCTCTGGCGCTTCCGGTTTCCCAATCGTGGGCCTGGATGTTTGGGAACACGCTTACTACCTGAAATTCCAGAACCGTCGCCCGGACTACATCAAAGAGTTCTGGAATGTCGTGAACTGGGACGAAGCTGCCGCGCGTTTCGCAGCAAAAAAATAAGTTCTATGCTTTAACGAAGCCCTGCAAGCGATGCTTGTGGGGTTTTTTTGTGATCAAACTCAATACAAAAACAATGATCCACTTAAATTGAAACAAGGTTTTATTATGCGAGTGGGATCACTTTTATAGTCTCTATGAATGTCTATCTTCTTTTCATCAAGACGGGCGCATCTCAAAGCAAGATGCAATCGCCCATAAAAATTGCCCCATTTTTATGTCTACAGGTGATGGAAATGCAGATCAAACGTACGATAGAGAAAATCCCAGGCGGTATGATGCTGGTGCCGCTTTTCCTGGGCGCGTTGTGTCACACCTTTTCCCCCGGTGCCGGGAAATACTTCGGCTCCTTTACCAACGGTATGATCACCGGTACGGTACCTATCCTGGCGGTCTGGTTCTTTTGCATGGGGGCGTCGATCAAGCTAAGCGCCACCGGCACCGTGCTGCGTAAATCAGGTACGTTAGTCATAACCAAGATTCTGGTGGCGTGGGTGGTTGCAGCGATTGCCTCACGCATTCTGCCGGAACATGGCGTAGAGGTCGGATTCTTCGCTGGGTTGTCTACGCTGGCGCTGGTGGCCGCCATGGATATGACCAACGGCGGGTTGTATGCCTCGATTATGCAGCAGTACGGCACCAAAGAAGAGGCTGGGGCGTTTGTCCTTATGTCGCTGGAGTCTGGCCCGCTGATGACCATGGTGATTCTGGGAACTGCAGGGATCGCGTCGTTTGAACCGCACGTATTTGTTGGCGCAGTATTGCCGTTCCTGATTGGCTTTGCGCTGGGGAATCTGGACCCTGAACTGCGGGAGTTCTTCAGCAAAGCGGTGCAGACACTGATCCCGTTCTTTGCCTTCGCATTAGGTAACACTATTGATTTGAGCGTGATTGCTCAGACCGGCGTGCTGGGTATTTTGCTGGGCGTGGCAGTGATTATCATCACTGGTATTCCATTGATTATCGCCGATAAACTGATTGGTGGTGGCGATGGTACGGCGGGGATTGCGGCTTCCAGTTCTGCGGGGGCGGCGGTTGCTACGCCTGTGCTGATTGCTGAAATGGTTCCGGCATTTAAACCGATGGCACCGGCAGCAACTTCCCTGGTCGCCACGTCGGTGATTGTGACCTCCATTCTGGTGCCGATTATCACGTCTATCTGGTCGAAAAGGGCCAAAGCAAGGGCGGCAGAAATTGATCTTCGTGGCACCGTGAAGTAAGTCTCTTAAGCCGGATGGTCTGCACCATCCGGCTTAATTATTTACCCTTTGACGACAAACACCTCATCGATTGTTCTACACTCACTCTCGTTCAACTCTCCACCGGCATTACGTGACACGCCGGAGCAATAGCCAAACTTACGCGATACCACGGTTTTGATGGTGGTGACAAAATCTTCGCCGATGGCATAGATGGACATATAGGTGCCAATCTGGTCCTGAATATCGCGAAGCGCTGCCAGGTCGCCCTGTTTAAACGCTTCCCGCGCGCTGACAAACAGTTCCGGCATGACGTTGTTCAACCCTGAAATAATCCCTGCGCCACCTGCCAACAGGTTGGGAATATAGTATTCGTCGTAGCCGGACAGCACGGCAAAATCCTCCCGCACGGCGCGGGTGGTCTGAATCATACTGCGAGTATGAGACTGGCAGTCGACGGTGTCTTTGATACCAGCGAAATTCGGGAACTCAGCGGCGAGGGAGGCAACCAGCTCGGGGGTTAAATCGCAGCCGGTGCGTGCCGGGAAGTTATAGGCAAACCATTTGCCGCTGAGTTTCTGCCCCAGCTGACGGAAGTAGCTCAGCAGCTGTTTCGCCGTTTGTCCGTAGTAGTAGGGCGGCAGGATCATCACGGCATCGTAACCTGAGCGATACGCTTCCTGCGCCATCAACAATACATCATTCTGGCAGGTGGATGAGACGTTGGCGACCATCTTCAGCGAGCTCATGGCGCGGGCCTCGCGGATCAGCAACAGCCTTTCTTCGAGCGTAAAGGAAGCAAATTCTCCGATGCTGCCCATCAGCAAAATCACGTCGATTTTGGCCTCGGTAAGGCGTTTGAGATGCTGGCTTAGACCGTTGAGATCGATCTTACCGTCATTGTCCATTGGCGTAATGGAAGGACACCAGACGCCAGCAAATTGCGATTGACCAGTCACGTTGTCGACTCCTTATTTGAAATGATGTTTCAAAACCAGCTTACATTGATAGCATGTGTCCCTAAGTTTCATGTGAACCGTGCTCTCATTTTGAGCGACTGGGGTAAAATAAATGTGGTGTAATGGGGGAAATTTATCGGGAGAGGGAACAGATGCGATATCCGGTCGATGTTTTTACGGGCAAAGTTCGGGACTACACGGGAAGCCGTCCAAGCGCGATTGCTAAAGTCCAGATTGACGGTGAGCTGATGCTGACCGAACTGGGGCTGACGGGAGATGAACAGGCGGAAGCGAAAATTCATGGCGGGCCGGATCGCGCGCTGTGTCACTATCCGCGTGAACACTATCAGCACTGGAGACAAGCGTTTCCGGAGCAGGCGGAGCTATTTGTCGCGCCCGCGTTTGGTGAGAACCTCTCTACTGAGGGGCTGACTGAAGAGAATGTGTATATTGGTGACATTTTCCAGTGGGGAGAGGCGTTGATTCAGGTCACACAGCCGCGCTCGCCGTGCTTTAAGTTGAATTTCCATTTTGGCATCAGTGATATGGCCTGCCAGATGCAGGATGCAGGTAAGACGGGCTGGCTGTGCAGCGTCATCGCGGCAGGGCTGGTATCTGCAGATGCGCCGTTGATCCTGGCGTCACGCGTGAGCGACGTCAGCGTGCGGGAGGCAATTGCTATCGCCTGGCATATGCCGTTTGATGATTCGCAATATCACCGTTTACTGTCGGCTGCCGGGTTATCAAAAAGTTGGACCAGAACGATGCAAAAGCGTCGTTTAAGCGGCAAGATCGAAGACAATTCCCGCCGTTTGTGGGGGAAATAGCCCACCTCAGTCTCTGCAATTAAATCAGGTGGCGACACCTGATTTACCTCTCCCCCGCGGTTCATCTCCCTGCATACAAAACCGGGCAAAAACCTGCCGGTCACGGTTTGCTTCAAAGCCATTCTTGATACCTGGTCCACAAAAAGAAACTCTGCGTTGAAAAAAAACTTGAGTATTTCCTGCACTCAAATATCTTAGCTTCAAATTGGTTTAAACCAGATAAGCGAAATGAAAAAGAAAAACAATGTTGATGTGCTCAGAGAGCGCTTTGAAAGCTGGTTAAACGAGAAGAATTTACCAGCGGGGTCCAAATTGCCTTCGGAGAGGGAGTTATGTGAGCTTCTGGATGCAAAGCGTATGACCTTACGTCAGGTTTTGATTGAGCTCGAGATCGATGCGCGTATTTTTCGCAAGAACCGCAGTGGTTGGTTTATTTCGTCGAAGCGATTTATTTATAACCCTAAATCACTTTCCAGCTTCAATGCTGAAGCCTGTGCTCAGGGACGTGAACCTTTTTGGGATTATTTAACCAAAGAAACCATTGAAACAGCCCCGCATCATGTTGATGATGTTTTTCTCTCCTCCGGCGATCGCTATTTAGTTACTGGCTGGTGCGGTCTTGATTCACATAAAGTGTTTTACCATGAATCCTATATTGATGCCGATGTTGCGCCAGGATTCATTAATAAATTGGGCAATCAGTCTTTTGCCAGCGTCTGGGAAGATGCATTTGGCCATGTTTTAAATATCAAAGAAATGATTTTTAAACCGGTCAATATGCCAGAAGTGGCCTGCAAAGAGCTGGGAGTTGCGCCTAATACGTATGGAATTTTAGTAGAAAAACATCGGGCTACCCAAGATAAAAAAGTGGTTCAGGTTGATTTCGAATACTGGCGACTTGAATCAGTGGAACTTGTTATTCGTGATGAATGAGAAAAATAATGGGAAAATATAACAAAGAACTTCTTGCCGAACGCGCGAGAAATATACCGCTGTACCTACATGCTTATGCTTTTCATCTGAATATGCGCTACGAGAGAGTCCTGCCGGGGGATCTTCTGGATATTGCGTATCAGCAAAAATTGAAGGGTGTAAAAATACATGTTGAGGATGGTGAGTCCCAATCACTGCAGAAACTAAACGATCAGCAGCTACACGATTTTAAAGAGAAGGCCAAAAAATATAATCTGGATGTGCATATCGAAACGAGCGCATCGGATAAGGCGACATTGACGGATGCAATCCGTATTGCTGTTGCTACTGGTGCAACTTCAGTGCGTTTCTACCCGCGTTATGAAGGACATCTGAACGATGTTATGGCGAAGATTGCCAATGATATTGCGTGGCTGTCTCAGTATGACGATTGCGGACTAAGCTTTACTATCGAACAGCATGAAGATCTGCAAGGCCATGAGCTGGTGACGCTGGTTAACAATAGCGGGATGAAAAATCTCTCTATTCTGTTTGATTTTGGCAACATGATTAATGCTAATGAACAGCCGCTTTCTGCGTTAGAGGTTATGTCTCCATTAATCACTCAGGTACATATCAAAGACGCCAAAATTATTAAAGAAGGTAAAGGCTGGGGGCATGAGGCTTGTCGTTCAGGACACGGCGATTTACCCATGGAAGAGATGCTCAAGGTATTATTACTTTTAGGTGAAGATAAACCGCAAGTACATGCTTTTGGTCTGGAAGAAGAAGTTGAATATTATGCCCCTGCATTTCGCTTCGATGATGAGGGTGATAATCCATGGATCCCATGGCGCGACGCAAGTTATACGCCGCTGCCTGACAGTAATATGATTGATGCGCGACTGGCGCAGGAAAAAGAGCATGCTCTTGCGCAAATCAAATATATTCGCGATTTATGCGATAAATTTATAACTAATCAATAAATTTCTTTAAATATTATTGAATGTAAGCATGACTATGCAAATAGTCTATCTGTTTTATTGATTAAATATTTTAATTAAATATTTCTCTCAACAAGCAATGAGGGTTTAATTATGTTCATGAATAAATGGGCAAGGCTCTGCTTTTTAATTTTAGGCGGCGGCACGATATTCAAGCTTTCAAGTATGAAAGATGTTTTCTATGTGCCAATGCAGAATGACTGGGGTTTAACCAATACGCAAATTGGCTTGAGTTTTACGGTTTATACGATTGTTCAGACAACCGGGCTTTTTCTTTCTCTCTATATCGCAGATCGTTACTCCAAGAAAATATTATTACCGTTAGGTCTGATTGGTGTTGGGTTATGTGGCTTATATCTGGCAACGCTACCGTCATTTACCGGCTATCTCATTTGCTTTGCCGCGATGGCTTTCTTTGCCGATGTGGTTTATTGGCCGGTATTGCTGAAAGCCGTTCGTTTGCTGGGAACGAAAGAAGAACAAGGGCGCATGTTTGGCTTTTTGGAGGCTGGACGCGGTGTGGTAGACGTCATTGTCGCTTCTGGTGCCCTGTTTGTCTTCGTCCATTTTGGTGAGGGGAAAGCGGGTATGCAGGCGGGGCTGCTGTTTTATACGCTCATCACCATTGCGGCAGGTATTGTGACCTACTTTATTGTCGATAATGACGAAGTTAAAGGCGGCGAGAAAACCAGTGCCAACATGGAAGTGCTAAAGGGTATCAAACATGTTTTATCCTGCCCTAACGTTTGGCTGGCTTCTTTGGGTATTTTCTTCGTTTACGCCGCGTACTGTGGACTGACTTACTTTATTCCGTTCTTAAAAGATATCTATATGCTGCCGGTAGCACTCGTTGGTGCGTACGGCATCATCAACCAGTATGCGTTAAAAATGGTAGGTGGGCCGATTGGTGGAATGTTGGCAGATAAAGTTGCTAAATCACCGACAGTGTATCTGAAGTGGACGTTCCTGATCTCTGCTGTTGCGATGCTTGTGTTCATGCAGTTACCGCATCAAACAATGAACGTGTATATCGGCATGGCGGCGACATTAGGGTTCGGAGCTATTATCTTCTCACAGCGCGCCATTTTCTTCGCGCCGATGGATGAGATCGGTACCCCACGTGAGTATGCGGGCTCGGCAATGGCATTTGGTTGCATCATCGGTTATATGCCAGCGATGTTTGCGTACACCTTGTACGGCTATTTGCTGGATACCAATAGCGGCATCACTGGCTACAACTATGTCTTTAGCGTGATGATTGCGTTCAGCTTAATGGGCTTTATCTGCTCGACCATTCTGGTGAAGCGAATTAAAAAGCAAAAGCTAGCGGCTGCAGCTGCGGCGGCATAACGTGAATGCTTCCCCGGTAATCATGTCGTACCGGGGAAGCCTGTTAAGCGCGTTTATACAGCGGTAACCAAATTACCAGCCGTAAACCACCCAGCGGGCTGTCTTCGGCCTTCACCCAGCCACGATGCTGCTGGATTGCAGTTTCAACAATCGCCAGACCCAGACCTGTTCCGCCAGACTCGCGATCGCGCGCCTCATCGGTACGATAGAACGGACGGAAAATCTGTTCTCTGTCTTCAGGGCTTACACCTGGGCCATCGTCGTCCACGGTGATGGTAATCCCGTCGATATCCACAGCGAAGCCAACTTCAATCTTCGTATGTGAATAGCGCAGGGCATTGCGCACAATGTTTTCCAGCGCACTTTCCAACGCATTTGGGTTACCGTACAGCGGCCACGGGCCCGGCGGGAAATTCACCGTGAGCGATTTACCCATCTGCTCAGCTTCAAAGGCGGCGTTATCCAGCACTTCGCCCCACAGCTGATTAGCTTTCACCGTTTCACTAACCAGCGCGTTTTTCTGCTGATTACGTGACATCACCAGCAGGTCGTTGATCATGCTGTCTAGTCGGTGTGCTTCTGTTTCAATGCGCTCCAGCTCTTTGCTCTCACCGCTACGACGGCGCAGCAGAGCGGTGCCTAGTTGCAGACGCGTTAGCGGTGTTCTCAGCTCGTGAGAGATGTCCGACAGCAGACGTTGCTGCGTGGTCATCATCCGTTCCAGCGCCGTCACCATCTGGTTAAAGCTGGCACCTGCCGCCAGAAACTCCTGCGGACCGGCTTCCAGCTCCGGATGTTGACGCAGGTTGCCCTGGGCCACTTCATCCGCCGCGTTTTTCAACTTACGCGCTGGTTTCGCCAGACTCCAGGCAAGCCAGAGCAATAGCGGAGAGCTGACTAACATGGTGACGATCAGCAACAACAGCGGTCGGTCAAACAGCAGGTTGATAAAGTCAGATTGTGAGCTGCTGGCTGGTCGAATGAGATACAGCTGGTAGTTATCTTCACCGTCTCTGACGGAGAAAGGCCCGACCATCTCAACGCGACCGTATTTTTTCTTTTGCGGATGGTCGGCGTTATCGGCCTGACCAATAAAGTTACGAATGATCTGCATTTCATTGCGTTCTGCGCCGATCACGCGTCCTTCCGTCGTAACAAGTAATAACCGCTGTCCTGGCGGCGCCCACTTGTCTATCGCCCGAAACAAGCGACGCCACCACATCAAATCGTTGGGTGGATCGTTCGCCAGTTCAGCTTCAACGTGTTGCTCAATCATTAACCCCTGGCGCTGCTCGCTGTCCAGTAGCTCGGTCATCTGGCGTGAGTCGAGCTTGGGTAACATCAGTACCAACATCAACACCAGTGCCAGCGTCAACCAGAAGATGGCAAAGATGCGCGCGGTTAAGCTCCCTATCATGAAGCGGAAACCATCAGGTAGCCGCGACCACGCAGGGTTTTAAACCACGGGTGTCCGTCTTTACGCTCTGGCAGCTTACGACGCAGGTTCGAGATATGCATATCGATAGCGCGATCGAAAGGTGTCAGGCGTTTACCCAGCACTTCCTGGCTCAGGTGCTCACGCGAAACCACCTGACCGAGATGCTGTGCCAGCAAATAAAGCAGGGTGAATTCGGTGCCGGTTAACTCCAGGATTTGCCCGTCAAAGCTGGCTTCCTGGCGACCCGGATTAAGGCTTAACGCATCTACTTCCAGAGTCGGCGAGCCGTTATCGCTGTTCTGCTGCTGTTCGCTCCAGTGTGAGCGACGCAGAATAGCGCGGATGCGCGCGACCAGTTCACGGTCGTTAAACGGTTTGGGTAAATAGTCGTCCGCGCCCAGCTCAAGGCCAAGTACGCGATCCAATTCGCTGCCGCGAGCGGTCAGCATGATTACGGGTGTCTGGTGTGTCTGACGAAGTGCTTTCAGCGTATCAATGCCGTTTTTCTTCGGCATCATGACGTCGAGCAAAAGTAAATCGATGCTGTCATCCAGAAGCTCAAGCGCCTGTTCCCCATCATAGGCAACCAGCACATCGAAACCTTCCATTTCGAGCAACTCCTTTAACAGGGAAGTCAGCTCTCGGTCATCATCAACTAACAGGATTTTATTCATTGTTTACGTACCTCCGAGGCAGAAATTACGTCATCAGGCGTCGCTAATCTATGACTTTACGTTGTTTTACACCCCCTGACGCATGTTTGCAGCCCGAATCGTAAACTGTCTCTCGTTGAATCGCGACAGAAAAGATTTTGGGAGCAAGTGATGGGCAAAGTTAGCGCTGCCGTCATGGCCTCAACGCTGGCACTCAGTACATTTAGCCATGCAGCTGAAGTCGTCACAGGCGATCACTGGCACCTGGGTGAAGGCTCATCGCAACGCAGCGTTCAGAGCCACATGTTTGACGGTATCAGTTTAACCGAACATCAACGTCAACAGATGCGAGATTTAATGCAGCAGGCAAGACACGAACAGCCTCCTGTTAATGTTAGCGAAATGGAGACAATGCATCGCCTTGTCACCGCAGAGAAATTTGATGAAAGCGCAGTGCGCGCTCAGGCAGAAAGAATGGCGCAAGAACAGGTTGCCCGCCAGGTTGAAATAGCCAGGATCCGCAACCAGATGTATCGCCTGTTAACGCCCGAGCAGCAAGCGGTTTTAAATGAGAAACATGAACAACGAATGGAGCAACTGCGCGACGTAGCGCACTGGAAAAAAAGCTCATCGTTGAATTTATTGAGTAGTAGCAACTCACGTTCCCAGTAGTAACCCTGTTTTCCTTGCCATAGACACCATCCCTGTCTTCCCCCACATGATGTGGGGGTTTTTTTTGCCCAAATAAAATCGGATTACCAAAGATAAGCAGCTACTTACAGAAGATATTTGGAGCTTATAAACGCTTTTGTTATGCGTGATTGACCTCAATGTAACTGACTGCCTTTATGTAGAGCCGTGTAATCTGATAATAATGCTTAGCTTTTTCCTAAATCCAACACAGTACCATCATTGGTAATGATAAAGGTGTAGTAGTGGTTTTTTCCATTTAAGGTATAGCTTGCGCCATACACTAACCCTTTTTCTAAATTTACCGTAAAGCAGGTACTTGGGTAGGTGAGATACTTAAAATCGCCGACTAATAATTTTTTATATTCTCTACCATTAGTTGATAGAATATAGCGGGTTAATACATCATTTTTATCTATGGTAAAGCAAACGCGACTGCCATCTACGTAGATCGCCCGTCGTTCGCCGGACTCTGCACCCTCTCTACCTTTCCCTGGGCATCCGGCCAGAAATAAAAGTATAGGAAGAAAAAAGATCGACTTCTTCATATCGGAAAATCCCCTAATACCTTTTCATATTTCTGTATTAACTCCAGCTCAGGTTCTTCTGGGTCATAATCACGGTAAACATACAGATCGCTATGTCCATCAAACCCATAATGCTTTAACAACCAGTAATCGCTGACTAATGATGCTTGCTGCTCCAGCCCGTAATCAAGTAAGTTTTTTTCATTTAGGCTGTATGTATAATCAGCTGCCTATGAGAACGCTCCGCGTGTTCGTACCCACATTTCATATTGGTGCTGCCAAACATGCATCATTTCATGTAAAAAAAGATGCTGAGCATTTGGAGTTTGCTGTTTTGTTGGCATCGAGAAATCATCTTCGTATTTTATTTTTCTAAACCACATTTCGCCGTTGGGCGTCATCGCCTGGCCGGGGTTTTGACTATCAAAAGGAAGATAACTTTCCAGATGAACCCAAACTTGATGGTAAAGAATGCTGAAGCCAAAGAGCGAGTTTGCAAGATTTATCTCGCCAAGCCTTAACCTACGCAGCCCTCCTTCTTGGATCGGTTTCCAGTCAATAGAATTAGGGTAATACGTCATCTTAATCCCTCAAGATATGTTGATTGAGTGTTTATCGTACACCTAAAGTAAATCAGCATTGGAAGAGTTATAGAGAGGTCTTAAAAACTCAGAATAAAACGTATTCAGCTGACGTATGGTCATGCTGATCCGGCTGTAAGATAGGCCGTAATGTAGATTTTTTATTAGAATAAATTTTTAATTTAAGTGTTGCTATGTATTGCTACAACATTCCATCCCTGTCTTCCCTCACATGATGTGAGGGGGGGCCAAAATTTGTCACTCGGTTATTGCCTGACTGTTTTACTTCATCCGTTATACTAGCGGCATATTCTGGCTGGAGTGTTTATGAATCATACCTATGGGCGGCTGGTGAGCCGGGCGGCAATCGCGGCGACCGTGATGGCATCGCTGTTACTTTTGATCAAAATTTTCGCGTGGTGGTACACCGGATCGGTCAGTATTCTGGCTGCACTGGTGGATTCTCTGGTGGACATCGCGGCGTCGTTAACCAACCTGTTGGTGGTGCGCTATTCGCTGCAACCGGCCGATGATGAACATACGTTCGGACACGGAAAAGCGGAATCACTGGCGGCGCTGGCGCAAAGCATGTTTATTTCCGGTTCGGCGCTGTTTTTATTCCTGACCGGGATTCAGCATCTCATCCAACCGACGCCGATGAAAGATCCCGGCGTTGGGGTGGTTGTCACCATCATTGCGTTAGTGTGTACAATCATTCTGGTCTCGTTTCAGCGCTGGGTAGTGAAGCGTACGCAAAGTCAGGCCGTTCGGGCAGATATGCTTCATTATCAGTCTGATGTTATGATGAACGGTGCGATTCTCATTGCGCTCGGGCTGGCATGGTACGGCTGGCATCGTGCGGATGCCTTGTTTGCGCTCGGGATTGGCATCTATATTTTATATAGCGCATTACGCATGGGGTATGAGGCAGTGCAATCTTTGCTGGATCGCGCTTTACCCGATGAGGAACGTCAGGAAATTATTGATATCGTGACGTCATGGCCTGGGGTCAGCGGCGCTCACGATCTTCGCACGCGGCAGTCAGGGCCGACCCGCTTTATTCAGATTCATTTGGAAATGGAAGATAATCTGCCGCTCGTTCAGGCGCATTTAGTGGCTGAACAGGTTGAGCAGGCAATTTTACGGCGTTTCCCGGGATCGGATGTCATCATTCATCAGGATCCCTGTTCAGTCGTACCCAAGGAAGGCAAGGTGTTTGAGCTTTCATAATTCGTTGTAAAAAGTGAACCGGGCCAGCATTTTGTGTATAAATTACCACCATTTGGCCTGACCTGAATCAATTCAGCAGGAAGTGATTGTTATACTATCTGCATATTCGTTGGATCGTTTCGATATGCGGAATCGACTTCCGGCAGCAGATTTCATTTTGCATTCCAAAGTTCAGAGGTAGTCATGATTAAGAAAATCGGTGTGTTGACAAGCGGCGGTGATGCGCCGGGCATGAACGCAGCAATCCGTGGTGTTGTACGTGCAGCGTTGACGGAAGGGCTGGAAGTCATGGGGATCCATGATGGCTACCTGGGTTTGTATGAAGACCGTATGGTCCAGCTTGACCGCTACAGCGTATCCGACATGATCAACCGTGGCGGTACTTTCCTCGGTTCAGCTCGCTTCCCGGAATTCCGCGACGAAAACGTGCGTGCGGTGGCTATCGAAAACCTGAAAAAGCGTGGCATTGATGCGCTGGTTGTTATCGGCGGTGACGGTTCTTACATGGGGGCTAAACGCCTGACTGAAATGGGCTTCCCGTGCATCGGTCTGCCGGGCACTATCGACAACGATATCAAGGGCACCGACTACACCATCGGTTACTTCACCGCTCTGGGTACTGTAGTAGAAGCGATTGACCGTCTGCGTGATACCTCTTCTTCTCACCAGCGTATTTCCATCGTTGAAGTGATGGGCCGCTACTGTGGCGATCTGACCCTGGCGGCTGCAATTGCCGGTGGTTGTGAGTTCGTAGTGGTTCCTGAAGTGGAATTCAGTCGCGACGATTTGGTTGCTGAAATCAAAGCGGGCATCGCGAAAGGTAAAAAACACGCAATTGTAGCGATCACTGAACACATGTGTGACGTTGACGAACTGGCGCATTACATCGAGAAGGAAACGGGCCGCGAAACGCGTTCGACCGTGCTGGGTCACATTCAGCGTGGTGGTTCCCCGGTTCCTTACGATCGTATCCTGGCATCCCGTATGGGCGCATATGCTATTGAACTGCTGCTGGCAGGTCATGGCGGTCGCTGTGTCGGTATTCAGAACGAGCAACTGGTTCACCACGATATCATCGATGCTATCGAGAACATGAAGCGTCCGTTCAAAGGTGACTGGCTGGACTGCGCGAAAAAACTGTACTGATTGTTTTTTGTTGCCCGGTGGCGCTTCGCTTACCGGGCCTACAGAGTGTACTCTTGTAGGCCGGATAAGGCGTAAGTCGTCATCCGGCACAACCTTCCTCATTTATTCCCCGAAGTTATAGCAAATCTTTTTTTATTCTTTAATGTTTGGATGCCTTTCTGGCACGCTTTGCTCATCACAACATCACATAAGAGAGCTGGGCGATGAACAAATGGGGCGTAGGGTTAACATTATTGCTGGCATCGACCAGCGTTCTGGCAAAGGATATTCAGTTACTTAACGTATCGTACGATCCAACACGTGAACTGTACGAGCAGTACAATAAAGCCTTCAGCGCGCACTGGAAGCAGGAGACGGGCGATAACGTCGTGATCCGTCAGTCACACGGCGGCTCTGGTAAACAGGCGACCTCTGTCATCAACGGTATTGAAGCCGATGTCGTGACGTTGGCACTGGCATACGACGTGGATGCCATCGCTGAACGTGGTCGAATTGATAAAAACTGGATTAAGCGCTTGCCGGATAACTCTGCGCCTTACACCTCCACCATCGTGTTCCTGGTCCGCAAAGGCAACCCCAAACAAATTCATGACTGGAACGATTTGATCAAACCGGGCGTGTCAGTGATTACACCAAACCCGAAAAGCTCAGGCGGTGCACGCTGGAACTATCTGGCGGCATGGGGCTATGCCCTGCACCACAACAACAACGATCAGGCCAAAGCGCAGGACTTCGTCAAGGCTCTGTTTAAAAACGTTGAAGTGCTGGATTCCGGTGCGCGTGGTTCAACCAATACCTTCGTTGAACGTGGTATCGGTGATGTGCTGATCGCCTGGGAAAACGAAGCGCTGCTGGCAACGAACGAGCTGGGTAAAGACAAATTCGAGATAGTGACGCCGAGTGAATCTATTCTCGCGGAGCCGACCGTTTCCGTGGTCGATAAAGTGGTGGAAAAGAAAGACACCAAAGCGGTGGCGGAAGCTTACCTGAAGTATCTCTACTCTCCGGAAGGCCAGGAAATTGCAGCGAAAAACTACTATCGTCCACGTGATACAGACGTTGCGAAGAAATACGAAAATGCATTTCCGAAGCTGAAGCTGTTCACCATCGATGAAGAGTTTGGCGGCTGGACGAAAGCGCAGAAAGAGCACTTCTCTAATGGCGGTACGTTCGACCAGATCAGCAAACGCTAAATAAGTCTGTGATTTACCGACCCGGTGGCCTAACGCGACCGGGTTTTTTATTTGTCATGGTTTTGCGTTACTCTTGCCCTTCAATGTGATGCAGGAAACGCGTAATGAAAAAAGCAGGCTATCTTTTACTGGCGGTGATTGTGGTTGCCGCCGCTGCAGGCATCGGGTACTGGAAATTCACCGGCAACCCGGACGCATTACGCCAGATCGTCCTTCAACAATGCTTGCCGCACCAGTTGCAGCAGCAGGATCCTGCACCATGCGCAGAAGTGAAGCCAGATGCCGGATATGTGGTGTTCAAAGACCGTAACGGCCCTTTGCAATATTTGTTGATGCCCACTTATCGCATTAACGGTACGGAAAGCCCACTGCTGTTAAAATCAGGCACGCCGAACTTTTTCTGGCTGGCCTGGCAGGCGCGTAGCTTTATGAGCCAAAAATACGGCCAGGAAATCCCTGACAAAGCAGTCTCTCTGAGCATTAACTCACGTAGCGGGCGTACTCAAAATCACCTGCATATTCATATCTCCTGCCTGCGAACCGATGTCAGAAAACAGCTGGATGACAACCTGGCGAAAATCAGCACCCGCTGGCTACCTCTACCAGGTGGGCTGCGCGGTCATGAATATCTGGCGCGTCGCGTCACGGAAAATGAACTGGCACAACGCAGCCCGTTTATGATGCTGGCAGAAGAGGTGCCGGATGCACGTGAGCATATGGGCAGCTATGCGTTGGCGATGGTGCGTCAGAGCGATGAATCCTTTGTTCTGCTGGCTACTCAGCGCAATCTGCTGGCGCTGAATCTCGCCTCTGCTGAGGAAATTCAGGATCATCAATGTGATATTCTGCGTTAACCCCACCTAATCTGGCGTTTACTCCGCATGCCTGTCCCCGTATTCTTGTTGAAAAAAACAACAGGAGACAGGCATGTCGCTCTGGCTTACACACCCTCTGTTTATCCCCTCTATGGTGGTTGGCATCACCATTCTGCTCTGGGCTACGTCGCTGCTGCCGGAGTTTATAACGGCGCTGCTGTTCTTTGCCGTGGCAATGGTCGCCAAAATCGCGCCACCGGATGTGATCTTTGGCGGCTTTGCGTCCTCCGCATTCTGGTTGGTGTTTAGCGGCTTTGTGCTGGGTATCGCGATTCGTAAAACGGGGCTGGCGGACAGGGCGGCGAGGGCGCTGTCATCACGGTTGACCGACTCCTGGCCGTTAATGGTGGCGAGCGTGGTGCTGTTGAGTTACGCGCTGGCGTTTGTAATGCCATCCAACATGGGCCGCATTGCGCTGCTGATGCCGATTGTCGCAGCGATGGCGAAACGGGCTGGAATTAACGATGGTACGCGCGCCTGGTATGGTCTGGCACTGGCCGTTGGGTTTGGGACATTCCAGCTTTCTGCGACGATTTTACCCGCAAATGTACCGAATCTGGTGATGAGCGGCGCTGCGGAAGGCTCTTACGGCATCCACCTCAATTATCTTCCCTATTTGCTGCTTCATACGCCGGTTCTGGGTTGGCTTAAAGGCGCGGTTCTCATCGTGCTTATCTGCTGGCTGTTCCCTGGCAAGCCCCATGCGCCGCGCGATCTCACGCCGTCGGAACCGATGAGCGGAGATGAAAAACGTCTGGCCTGGATGTTAGCGGTGGTGTTGCTTCTTTGGGTAAGCGAAAGCTGGCACGGCATTGGCCCCGCGTGGACTGGGCTGGCGGCGGCAGTTATCACATTGCTCCCACGGGTTGGCTTTATCAATGGCGACGAGTTTTCCACTGGGGTCAACATTCGTACCTGTATTTATGTGGCGGGTATTCTGGGGCTGGCGATCACCGTCACGCAAACAGGTATTGGTAGCGCCGTTGGTGAAGCGCTGTTACAGGTGATGCCGCTGGATGCGGAAAAGCCGTTTACCAGTTTCCTCGCGCTGACCGGTATTACCACGGCGCTTAATTTTATTATGACGGCGAACGGTGTTCCGGCGCTGTATACCACGTTGGCGCAAAGCTTTGCCGATGCGACGGGATTCCCGCTGCTGTCGGTGATTATGATCCAGGTGCTGGGTTATTCCACACCACTGTTGCCGTATCAGGCTTCACCGATCGTGGTGGCGATGGCGCTCGGGAAAGTACCTGCAAGGGCAGGGATGCTGCTGTGTATCGCACTGGCGGCGGCAACGTATTTGATTCTTCTGCCGCTGGATTACGCCTGGTTTACGGTGTTGGGAAAACTGTAGCTGTATCAAAATGTTAATTTTATGTTTTGTGAGTGAGTGAATTGTATTATGCGCGGCAATATCGGTTAATGCCTGAGCGCAGATTTGCGCACTGGAAACTCAAGGATTGATTCATGGACAGTTTGACCCCCATCCGCCGCTGGCCTGCCATCATCTCGCTTGTGATTACGCTGACCATCTGGTTTGTTATCCCGTGTCCTCCTGACGTAACCCCGCAAGCATGGCACCTGCTGGCACTGTTTATTGGTACGATCGCCGCGATTATCGGTAAAGCTATGCCCATTGGTGCAATTGCGATTGTGGCGATTATGCTGGTGGCGATGACAGGCGTTACTAACCCAGGCAAACCCTCGGCGGCATTGAACGATGCATTGAGTGGTTTTTCTAACCAGCTAATCTGGCTGATTGGTTTATCCATTATGCTGTCGCAAAGTCTGTTAAAGACCGGCCTGGGCGCGCGTATTGGCTACGGGTTTATTGCGCTATTTGGTAAAAGAACGCTGGGTATTGCGTGGGCATTAACCCTTGCGGAAACGCTAATTGCACCCGTAACGCCAAGCAATACCGCGCGTGGTGGTGGCATTATCCACCCGGTAATGCGGGCGATTGCGGAGAGCCTCGGCTCGCAGCCAGGCCATGCCGAGAATGGCTCCACGGGCCGTTATCTCGCGCTGGTGAACTACAACATTAACCCGATCAGCTCGGCTATGTTCATCACCGCGACTGCACCTAATCCGTTAATCGTCAGTTTTTTGACAAAGGGGACGGATGGCGTGCTGAACATGACCTGGGGAATGTGGGCTATTGCGGCGCTTCTTCCCGCACTGGTATCACTGGTTGTCATGCCGATTGTAATCTGGTGGCTCTATCCGCCAGCTATCACGCGCACGCCAAATGCACCGCAGTTTGCGCGGCAAAAACTGGATGCGCTGGGTCCACTTTCTTTGGCAGAGAAAATCACCCTGGGGGTGTTCATTTTGCTGCTCTGTCTATGGGCGGGTGTTCCAGCAATGCTGATGGGCAGTGCCTGGAGCGTAAACCCCACTAGCGCCGCGTTAATTGGATTGTCGATCCTATTGATGGCGGGTGTATTGAGCTGGGATGACATTCTTAAATGCCGCGGGGCATGGGATACGATAGTCTGGTTTGCCGCGCTGGTGATGATGGCGGATTTTCTCAGCAAACTGGGATTGGTAGGATGGCTGGCAACCAGCGTGGGTAGCGCAATCGACCATCTTGGCGTGCACTGGAGTGTTGCGACGCTGTTGTTGATCCTGCTTTACGTCTACTCGCACTACTTTTTCGCCAGCACAACTGCGCATATTACGGCTATGTTCGCTGCGTTCTTTGCCGCAGGCTTAGGCCTCGGCGCGCCGCCAGCGCTGCTTGGTTTAATGCTCGGTTTCTCCTCCTCCTTGATGATGTCGCTCACGCACTATGGCACGGGTACTGCGCCTATTATCTTTGGTTCGGGCTATGTCACGTTGGCGGAGTGGTGGAAAACGGGGCTGGTGATGAGTGTGGTCAACCTGACCATTTGGGGTGTGACCGGCGCCTTCTGGTGGCACTGGTTGGGATACTGGTAGTTAATACAGCGGGAGGAGGGTTCCTCCCGCCTTAACAACTTAAGCCTGTTTAGCGGCTTCTGCTGCTTTAACGATGACTGCGAAGGCGTCTGCTTTCAGAGAAGCACCACCAACCAGCGCACCGTCGATGTCCGGCTGAGCGAACAGTTCTGCCGCGTTAGTTGCGTTTACAGAACCGCCGTACTGGATGATAACTTGCTCAGCGATTTTCGCGTCAGCTTTAGCAATGTGGTCACGAATAAATTTGTGAACAGCCTGAGCCTGAGCAGGAGTTGCAGATTTGCCGGTACCGATAGCCCATACTGGTTCGTAAGCGATAACGACGCCTTCGAATGCTGCCGCGCCCTGAGTTTTCAGAACCGCGTCGATCTGACGTGCACAAACTTCTTCAGTTTTGCCCGCTTCGTTTTCTGCTTCGGTTTCACCGATGCACAGAACTGGAGTCAGACCCTGCTCTTTCAGCACGGCGAATTTTTTAGCGATCAGCTCGTCAGATTCTTTGTGGTAAGTACGACGCTCAGAGTGACCGATAATGATGTACTGCGCGCCGATGTCTTTCAGCATTTCAGCACTTGTTTCACCAGTGAATGCGCCAGACAGGTTCAGGTCAACGTTCTGCGCGCCCAGAATGATGTGGCTACCGGCAGCGGCGTGTTTCGCCAGGTCGATATACATTTCCGGTGGAGCAATCGCTACTGCACAGCCAGCAACGCCAGCCAGTTCTTTACGCAGATTAGCAACCAGTTCGTTTACCATGTGGCGGCTGCCGTTCAGTTTCCAGTTACCCATCACTAAAGGATGTCGCATTTCATTTCTCCACGCTTGTCAGCGAATTAAGGAATATGGCCGCCCGTGAGGGCAGCATGGTCTGTGAAACAGTATAGAGATTCATCCCCTGAAAGGCTTTGCTTTTTGTCATCAATTCGCCTTCTCAAGACTTTCTGATAGTACCAGCTTAATCGGTTCAACAGCGAAGGTCAGTCCTTTTTCACCGTTGTCAGCAACAACATAGCGAATTGCGCCTTCTGTTTCAGCGTAATAGCGTTTACCTTTGCCTGCGGCGAGCAGTTTTTGCAGCTTTTTCTGGCTCTGTTCCTTCGTCAGTAGCGGTGCGACGGTGCGGATGACGGCGGTCATGTATTCCAGCGCTTTCGCTTTGGCTGCCTTTTGTTCTGGCCCCTGAATGGGTAACCAGGTTATCTGCATGCTTTTGATTTTAAGGGTGCCGCGTTCAAGAGCGGAAGACGCATACAGGTTTTCATTGATTTTACTGGCTGCGCGGGTGAGATTTGCTCGATCGCGACTGCTGTCGATGGCACGGAACTCATTCAGAATAAGCTTCGGATTCTGCGTATTAAAGTTTTCACGAAACTGGCTAATCGACAGGTCAAAGGTCGGCGCGCCCGCCAGTAAATAGGGGGCCGTGGTTGCCGTCGACGGCTCTTCCGCCAGTACCGCAGTGCTCGCGGTTAAGGCTGAAAACAATAATAAAAACAGTGTAAATCCTTGCTTCATCAATCGTACCTTTCATTCTCATTGCTCACGATTAAAACGGTAACCGTCGAGCTTGTCAAAAGGGTAAACTGTTCTGGAAGGTAATAATAAAGGAACTTACATGACCATACAGCAGTGGTTATTCTCATTTAAAGGGCGCATCGGGCGCCGTGATTTCTGGATTTGGATTGGCCTCTGGATCGTCAGCATGCTGGTTCTGTTTTCGCTGGCGAGCAAACAATTACTCGATATTCAGACCGCGGCTTTTTGTCTGGTGTGTCTGCTATGGCCAACGGCGGCAGTGACGGTAAAACGTCTGCATGACCGGGGGCGCTCCGGAGCGTGGGCGCTGTTGATGATCCTGGCGTGGATGCTGCTGGCCGGAAATTGGGCAATTTTACCCGGCGTCTGGCAATGGGCGATAGGCCGCTTTGTTCCAACGTTGATTCTGGTTGGTATGCTTATCGATCTGGGGGCGTTCATTGGCACCCAGGACGCGAATAAATATGGTAAGGATACGCAGGACGTAAAGTACAGAGCTGACTCGTAGGCCGGATAAGCGTAAGCGCCATCCGGCAAAATGCCCGGGTGTTTACCGGGCATTGAAACGTTCTTACCAGTAGTGCTCTGCGGTCATATGGCCCGGTCGACGGCGCAGATGTTTGGTCATTTGCCGGGTCTCTTTCAGCAACTGCTGCGTGTCGCGTACCATTTGCGGGTTTCCGCACAGCATCACATGGCTGGTTTCTTTATCCATTGGCAACCCGACTGCTTTTTCTAGCTCACCGCTTTCAATCAACGCCGGTACACGTCCGGTCAGCGAATCTGCGGCTGTTTCACGGCTGACAACCGTCTGGATGCGTAATTTACCTTCGTAGCGTTTTTCCAACGCCTGCATCAACGGTAGATAGCTCAAATCGGCGGCATAGCGCGCGGCGTGGACCAGCACCAGATTTTTAAAGCGATCCAGGTCCTTGCCTAACTGCAGAATAGACAAATATGGGCCGATAGCCGTGCCGGTCGCCAGCATCCATAGCGTTTCGCAATCGGGGACTTCATCCAGCACGAAGAAACCAGCAGCTTCACTCACCACCTGGACTTCATCACCAGGCTTCAGTGCTGCCAGACGAGGGCTGAGTTTGCCGTCGGGAACTGTCACCAGATAAAACTCTAAATCGGGGTTATCAGGGGCATTTACGTAAGAATAGGCGCGCTGGACGCGTTCGCCGTCGATCTCAAGGCCAAGCTTAGTGAACTGACCTGCAGTGAAAGGAAGAACCGGAGCTCGCACGGTCAAACTAAACAGGGCATCGGTCCAGTTTTGCACCTTTGTGACTTTGCCTGTTACCCAATCTGCCATGGTTTTCTCCTGTCTGCTTTGATTGCCTTATCTTCGTTCGTTGGACGAAAGATTTCCAGCCCATATGGGCTGGAAGGCTCTATTGATCAAATCAATTACAGGATGTGCGCCTGCACATCGGGATCTTTACGATCGAGGTAGTGAATCGACTGAATGCGACGGATCGTACGTGATTTGCCGCGGATCAGCAGCGTTTCGGTGGTCGCGATATTACCTTTACGGCTAATCCCTTCCAGCAAATCGCCTTTGGTGATGCCGGTGGCGGAGAAAATGACGTTGTCGCTACGCGCCATTTCATCGAGGCGCAGCGCTTTGCCCGCTTCAATGCCCATGGCGGCGCAACGAGCCAGTTCTTGTTCGCCAATGCGACGGTTCTCTTCGCTGTCGCCTTTGACGTCATGACGCGCCAGCAAACGGCCCTGCATGTCGCCGTCCAGTGCGCGGATCACAGCTGCGGAAACCACACCTTCAGGTGCGCCGCCAATGCCGTACAGCACGTCAACTTCACTGTCTGGCATGCAGGTCAGAATGGAGGCCGCAACGTCGCCGTCTGGGATAGCGAAGACGCGCACGCCCAGTTTTTGCATTTCGGCGATCGTTTCATCATGGCGTGGTTTGGCCAGAATGGTTACGGTCAGCTCACTCAGCGGTTTATTGAGTGCAGCGGCAACGTTATGCAGGTTGGCTTCCAGCGACAGGTTCAGGTCGATAGACCCTTTTGCGCCTGGGCCGACAATCAGCTTTTCCATGTACATATCTGGCGCATTCAGGAAGCAGCCTTTATCGCCCACAGCCAGTACGGCCAGCGCGTTTGCCTGACCCATTGCCGTCATGCGTGTTCCTTCGATAGGATCGACGGCGATGTCGACCGCATCACCAAGACCGGTCCCGACTTTTTCACCGATAAACAGCATCGGCGCTTCATCAATCTCACCCTCGCCAATCACGATGGTGCCGTCGATGTTGACCTGGTTGAGCATAATACGCATGGCGTTCACCGCCGCGCCGTCAGCGGTATTTTTATCGCCGCGGCCCAGCCATTTATAGCCAGCCAGCGCGGCCGCTTCGGTCACGCGTGAAAATTCAATGGCAAGTTCTCGTCTCATTGCAAACTCGTAGCTGAAAGGAATGGCGCGAAGTGTAGCACAGGGGAGGGGGCGAGATTATTGATGTGTGTGCGGGGTTGCCCCCGCACGAAGATT
The DNA here is from genome assembly GCF_030334095.1 of Citrobacter sp. Cf118. NCBI lineage: Bacteria > Pseudomonadati > Pseudomonadota > Gammaproteobacteria > Enterobacterales > Enterobacteriaceae > Citrobacter > Citrobacter sp. Cf118. The sequence goes on from NZ_JAOWES010000042.1 coordinate 76,604, forward strand.
TTGCCGGATAAGCCAAAGTAGACATCCGGCAATGACGTATTACTCGTCGTGATCTTCCCATGCCATGGCGCGTTTGACCGCTTTTTTCCAGCCGCTGTAACGGAAGTTACGCTCGGTGGTTTCGATGCCTGGACGGAATTCACGCTCGATGACCGCTTTCTCCTGCAACTCATCCAGATTCTGCCAGAATCCTACTGCCAGGCCAGCCAGGTACGCTGCACCTAATGCGGTGACTTCGCGAACTTCCGGACGCTCTACGCGGGTGCCCAGAATGTCAGACTGGAACTGCATCAGGAAGTTGTTGGCGACCGCACCGCCGTCAACGCGCAGGGCGTGCAGACGAATACCGGAGTCAGCCTGCATCGCTTCCAGAACATCACGCGTCTGATAAGCGATAGACTCAAGCGTTGCGCGGATGATGTGGTTGGAGTTTACGCCACGGGTCAGGCCGAAGATGGCGCCACGTGCATACGGGTCCCAGTACGGTGCACCCAGGCCAGTAAATGCCGGAACGACGTACACGCCGTTGGTGTCTTTCACTTTGGTGGCGAAATACTCAGAGTCGAATGCATCGCTGATGAGTTTCATTTCATCGCGCAGCCACTGAATGGATGCGCCAGCCATAAATACCGCACCTTCCAGCGCGTAGTTCACTTCCCCGGTCGGTCCGCAGGCGATGGTGGTCAGCAGTCCGTTTTCGGACTTAACGGCTTTCTCACCGGTATTCATCAGCATGAAGCAGCCGGTACCGTAAGTGTTTTTCGCCATCCCTTCCTTTACGCACAGCTGGCCAAACAGAGCTGCCTGCTGGTCACCGGCGATACCGGAGATAGGAATACGAATGCCGCCTTTACCACCAATGTTGGTCTGACCGTACACTTCAGAAGAGCGACGCACTTCTGGCAGCATGGCGCGCGGAATATCCAGCGCATCCAGCATCGTGTCATCCCAGTCCAGGGAGTGGATGTTGAACAGCATGGTACGTGAAGCGTTGGTGTAATCCGTGACGTGTACGCGTCCCTGCGTCATTTTCCAGATAAGCCAGGTGTCCACGGTACCAAACAGCAGTTCGCCGCGACGAGCGCGTTCACGCGAGCCTTCAACGTGGTCGAGGATCCATTTCACCTTGGTGCCAGAGAAGTACGGGTCAATGACCAGGCCGGTGTTGTTACGGATGTATTCTTCCATGCCATCGCGCTTGAGCTTTTCGCAGATATCTGCGGTACGACGACACTGCCACACAATGGCGTTGTAGATTGGTTTACCGGTCTCACGCTCCCAGACGATGGTGGTTTCACGCTGGTTGGTAATACCGATCGCTGCAATTTCATCGGAACTGATATCGGCTTTCGCCAGAACTTCAACCAGCGTAGAGCTTTGGGTTGCCCAAATTTCCATTGGGTCGTGTTCTACCCAACCTGCTTTCGGGTAGATTTGCTCGAATTCGCGCTGTGAAACGGCAACGATATTCGCATCGTGGTCCATTACGACCGCGCGGGAGCTGGTGGTGCCCTGGTCGAGCGCAACGATATATTTTTTTTCAGTCATAATTTTTGTCCCGTAGTCACATTACAGCGAAGCTTTTTGTTGAGTGTTGGCCGCCGCGTCTTTTTCTTCAATCACGCAGACATCGCACGGTAAATGGCGACCAATCAGTTTGCGATATGCCCATGCGCCCAAAATCGCGCCGGTAATTGGGCCAAACACCGGAACCAGGAAGTAAGGGATATCGCGACCACCTGTGAAGGCAATCTCACCCCATCCGGCCATCCAGGCGAAGAGTTTCGGTCCGAAGTCACGTGCCGGGTTCATCGCAAAACCTGTCAGCGGACCCATGGAAGCACCAATAACGGCAATTAATAAGCCAATCAGCAGTGGTGCCAGCGGACCACGAGGTACACCGTTACCATCGTCGGTCAGAGCCAGAATCAGCCCCATTAGAATAGCGGTAATGACCATTTCAACCGCGAAGGCCTGCACAAAATTGATATGCGGATTCGGATAGGTGGAGAAAGTACCCGCCAGACCCAGGCTTTCGGTAGTGCCACGCACGATATGGTTGGTTTGTTCAAAATCGATGAAAAGATTGTAATAAAGCCCGTAAACCAATGCCGCTGCGCAAAAGGCGCCGGCAATTTGCGAAATAATAAAAGGGACAACTTTGCGTTTATCAAAACAGGCGAACAGCCAGAGTGCGATGGTTACCGCGGGATTCAGGTGTGCACCAGAAACACCTGCGGTCAGATAGATAGCCATCGCTACCCCCAGACCCCAGATGATACTGATTTCCCACTGACCAAAAGTAGCACCTGCTACTTTGAGTGCAGCGACACAGCCCACACCGAAGAAAATCAACAACCCGGTACCGAGGAATTCAGCAATGCACTGGCCTTTTAAGGTTGAGGTTTGACTCATAATCGGATCCTGAAGAGAGTTTAATGTTTATTGTGTGCGAGAAGGTCACTGACATCCCCGGAGCCGGTAGGCACACTGTTAATTTATCGTTAACGCTCAAAAACGAGAAATATCGAAATTAAAATGTGTGTACTGCATCAACAAAATGAGCGTTTTCGCGCCATTGTGCGGTATTTGTTATACAAAAATAGTGTGAGCTGAATCATTTCACTGATCAATCTGTTAACACTTAAGAGTTATGACAGTCATGTCACCAGGAGAAAGACTAAAAGTGTTGCAAACCGCAATCTGCGCGGGATGCCGCTGGACAGGGATGACGCGGCTTCATACAATCGGTGTTAAGTAGAGTGCGCTCGTTTTTATTAAGGCGTCGCCGGTTATCGGGACGAGGATTTTTATCCATCAACGCCTTGCAATTCAGGAGAGGTATGACGATGTCATTAGAAGTGTTTGAGAAACTGGAAGCAAAAGTACAGCAGGCGATTGATACCATCACGCTGTTACAGATGGAAATCGAAGAGCTGAAAGAAAAGAACAACTCACTGTCGCAGGAAGTTCAGTCTGCACAGCAGCAGCGTGAAGAGCTGGAGCGTGAGAACAACAACCTGAAAGAACAGCAGAATGGCTGGCAGGATCGTCTGCATGCCCTGCTGGGTCGTATGGAAGAAGTCTAATTCTGATTTCTTTAAAAAGGCATCCATAATGGATGCCTTTTTACTATGTAGAGATTAGGATATCGTAACTTTTAAATTTCAAAGAATACGATATGACAAATAGAAACGATATTATTGATAATTCGGATCGATTTATCACCAGTGATATTAAATATGGCCTTATCTATACAGAGAATCTAGGATGGATTGATTTAGGCCATGCTAATCCAGCAGGGGCTGAAAGATTATGGTTTGAAATGATAAGAGCTCGTGGTGGTGATAGCGAATTTTATGAAGTAAATTATCATCAAAGTATGTCCAAAAACATTCATGGCCTAAATATTAATACTGGTATATATCGTAGATTTATGGTGCGACGAGGATTACCGGAACGAACCTTACAAGGTATTGCTTTATCGATATTCTTAGGTACGTCACATCGCTTCGAATCCTTGCAGGATTTTTGGCCTTACGTATATTTAACGGATAGTGGCTATAGTGCTGAAGATTTGGTATCGAACTTATTTGGTTTTTACCAAGCTGTAAATTATGCAGATTACACCTCTCGTCTTCAGATCTGTTCGAAAGAAAAGGCTTATCGTATCTGGGACTTCTATGGTCCTGTTGGTGAGTTTAAAAACAAAAGCGTTATTCCGTTACTATTTCCTGACCCAATAGATAAGGATAAGAAACATGAACCCTACTCAGGGGAATTACCTTTATTTATGGATATAATAAAACCTGTTGCGAATCCAAATTATGTTCGGGAACTCCGCATATGAAGTTCAGGAAATCAGGTTTTATTATTGTATTTATGATTTTAATTTCGCTACTTTATTGCTGTTTCATGTTGAGCATCTTTACAGAAAAAATCTATACACAGCAGAATTTATTATTCTATCATCTGCTAACACCGAAACCTCTTAAACAGGTCCCAAGGGTATCCAGCGACTGGTTTTTTGTAAGCTATTCAGATGAAGGTAGCCATCTTCAACTCAGTGAAATAATTTTTATCGGAATACAAAAGAGTGACGTTCAGATAGCTGTGGATAAATTAAATGCTTATATCGAAACTTATCCTGCCAGTCGTGAGATGATGAGCGTCGTTGCCGAAGAAAAAAATGAAAAGTATGATATTAAAGTCATTCATTACGAATCAAATGAATGAAAAAAAGGCCATCAAATTTGCTGATGGCCTTTTTACTTACTCGATATCAAGCGGGTCTTCGGAGAGGATTATCCCGGTGTTGTCGGCGTACAGGTGGTCGCCAGAGAAGAACGTTACACCGCCAAAGTTGACGCGTACATCGCTTTCTCCAATACCTTCCCCTGCGGCACCGACCGGAATGGCGGCAATCGCCTGAATACCGATATCCAGTTCTTCCAGATCGTCTACCTGACGGACTGAGCCGTAGATGACCAGACCTTCCCATTCATTCTGTACGGCCAGTCGAGCCAGTTCGGCATCGACCAGCGCACGACGGACAGAACCACCGCCATCGACCAGCAGAATGCGACCACGGCCGTTTTGTTCGAGCAGATCGTACAGCAACCCGTTGTCCTCGAAACATTTTACCGTGATGATTTGTCCGCCAAACGACGACCGTCCTCCAAAGTTAGAGAACAGTGGTTCCACGACGTTGACATCTTCCTGATAGATGTCACAAAGCTCGGATGTATCGTATTTCATAGGCTCAACGTTCAGTTGCTGCGAGAATTTTTAGTATATCGCGCTATGTGTACTGTTGGCAAAATCATCAATTGTTAATTGATATTTGTCAGTTAAAGAGACCACTGACTTAAGAAAATTCCAACGACAAACAGCAGGTTAGTTAACAATGCCGCTTTTACGGTGCGTTCCAGCATCGGGCGCATTGCCGCAGGATCCATCTCACGCATCACGTACCGCGCCTGTTTAATCAGCAGCGGAGCGGCGAGGATAAACAGCCATCCCCACAGGCTTTGCAGCGAAAACAGGTTAAACAGCGCCAGGCAGACTAGTGTCCCCATCAGCAGGCAGGCATGGTAACGGCGGGCATTGACGGCGCCTAAACGCACGACCAGCGTGTTCTTGCCGTTCTCTCTGTCGCTGTTGATATCGCGCAGATTGTTGACGTTGAGCACGGCAGTTGCCAGCAGGCCGCAGGCGGTAGCAGGCAGAATGAGCGCCGGAATCAACGTATGCGCCTGCAGATACCAGCTTCCCATAACGCTCAGCCAGCCGAAGAACACCAGTACGGAAATATCGCCCAGACCGATATATCCGTAAGGGCGATTACCTACGGTATAGGTGATTGCGGCGATGATCGACAGGCCGCCGAGCACCAGGAAGCCGACAAAATCTGCCAGCGTGTGGCAGGCCACAGCAACCAGGGCCAGACCGGACAGGCAGATCAGCACCACGGTGACGATCAGCGCCCGCTTCATCTGCTGTTGGGTTATGACCCCTTTTTGCATACCGCGCAGCGGTCCTATGCGGTCGGGCTTGTCGCTGCCTTTGACGGCATCGCCATAGTCGTTAGCGAGATTGGACAGAATTTGCAGCAATCCCGCCGTAATCAATGCCAGCAGAGCAACCAGCGGATTGAAGTATCCTTGCCACCATGCTAATGCCGTACCGACGATGATCGCCGCGAAGGCGAGCGGTAAGGTCTTAGGTCGTAAACTTTCCAGCCAGGCTTGTGAGCGGCTAATTTGTTGTTGTTCAGTCATATTTAGCGCCAATAAAAATGGGGCTTTATCAGCCCCATCAACAGTGATGAAAATGCATTGAACGCGATTATAGGATAAAACGGCTCAGATCTTCATCTGCGACCAGCGCATCCAGATGTTTGCTCACATATTCGGCATCAATTGTGATGCTTTGGCCGTTCAAATCGCTCGCATCATAGGAAATATCTTCCATCAGACGTTCCAGAACGGTATGCAGACGACGTGCACCGATGTTTTCGGTGGTTTCGTTGACCTGCCAGGCCGCTTCCGCAATGCGTTTAATACCGGATTCAGTGAAGTTGATGTCCACACCTTCAGTCGCCATCAGCGCTTTGTACTGGACGGTGATGGAGGCATTCGGTTCGGTAAGGATACGCTCAAAATCGCTGGTGGTCAGCGCCTGAAGTTCCACACGAATCGGCAGACGACCCTGCAGTTCCGGGATCAGGTCGGACGGTTTCGCCACCTGGAATGCGCCAGAGGCGATAAACAGGATGTGATCGGTTTTCACCATGCCGTGCTTGGTGGACACCGTGCAGCCTTCAACCAGCGGCAGCAGGTCGCGCTGTACGCCTTCGCGGGACACGTCCGGGCCGGAGGATTCACCGCGCTTACAGATTTTGTCGATTTCGTCGATAAACACGATCCCGTGCTGCTCAACGGCGTCGATAGCTTCTTGTTTCAGCTCTTCCGGGTTCACCAGTTTGGCCGCTTCTTCTTCAATCAGCAGTTTCATCGCGTCTTTGATTTTCAGCTTACGCGGTTTTTGCTTCTGACCGCCCAGGTTCTGGAACATGGACTGCAGCTGGCTGGTCATCTCTTCCATTCCCGGAGGCGCCATAATTTCAACGCCCATCGGTGCGGCCGCGAGATCGATTTCGATCTCTTTATCATCCAGCTGGCCTTCACGCAGTTTTTTACGGAACGCCTGACGCGCTGCAGAAGGTTCCTGCGGCTGCTCTGACTGTCCCCAGTTATTTTTAGCCGGTGGGATCAGCACGTCGAGAATGCGCTCTTCCGCCATCTCTTCAGCGCGGAAGCGGTTTTTCTCGATTGCCTGCACGCGGACCATCTTAATGGCAGCATCGGTCAAATCGCGGATGATCGAGTCAACTTCTTTACCAACATAGCCAACTTCGGTGAATTTGGTTGCTTCAACTTTGATGAACGGCGCGTTGGCCAGTTTTGCCAGGCGACGGGCGATTTCGGTTTTACCGACGCCGGTCGGGCCAATCATCAGAATGTTTTTCGGCGTGACTTCATGACGCAACTCTTCGTTGAGCTGCATACGACGCCAGCGGTTACGCAGGGCAATCGCCACGGAACGCTTAGCGTTATCCTGGCCGATGATGTGTTTGTTCAGTTCGCTGACAATTTCGCGTGGGGTCATTTCAGACATGGGGGATCCTTACGCTTTGGAGTTCAATTCTTCGATGGTATGGAAGTGGTTGGTATAAATGCAGATATCCCCTGCAATATCCAACGCTTTCTCAGCAATCTCGCGTGCGCCAAGCTCGGTGTTTTCCAGCAGAGCGCGTGCAGCAGCCTGGGCGTAGGGACCGCCGGAGCCGATGGCAATCAGATCGTTTTCTGGCTGGATGACGTCGCCGTTACCGGTGATGATGAGCGATGCCGTTTCATCTGCGACGGCCAGCAGCGCTTCGAGTTTGCGCAGCATACGGTCTGTACGCCAGTCTTTTGCCAGTTCAACGGCAGCCTTCACCAGGTGACCCTGGTGCATTTCCAGCTTGCGTTCAAACAGTTCAAACAGCGTGAATGCATCCGCAGTACCGCCCGCAAAGCCCGCGATGACTTTGTCGTTGTAAAGACGGCGGACTTTCTTCACGTTGCCTTTCATTACGGTGTTACCCAGTGTGGCCTGACCATCACCGGCGATTACCACATGGCCGTTACGGCGTACGCTTACTATTGTTGTCACGAGCAGACCCCTTGGTTACAAATGCAATGTACAGGCCCCGCACAGTATGCGGGGCGTAATGCAAGTATAGATGGGGGGGATTTTGGGGGTTTCAACCCCCAGTGGCGAGTCGAATGCAGTTTGTGTGACCAGCAACCTTCAGGCGGCTGATGGTGTTGTCGGCATTCTCTTTGCCTTTGACCGGACCAATGACCACGCGATTCCAGCCGTTATTGGTGGTAATACGCGAGTTGAACCCTTCAAAGGCCAGCTGCGCGCGCACGGTTTCTGCCTGCTCAGCGCCTTTAAATGACCCGCACTGAACCATCCAGCGGCGTTCATCTTTTTTCTCCGCCGTCTGTTTTGGCGGCTGCGTTTCATTCGTTATTGGCGCGGCCGGTTGCGTTTTCGGCTGAGCGGCGGTGGTATGCGCAGGCGTTTGCAGCAAATCCTGATACGGCTGTTGCGCCGCCGGTTTTGGCTGTGCTTTCGGCTGCTGTACCGGCGCGGTTTGCGCCGTACGCGTTTGCGGCTGCTGGTAAGGCTGTTCCGCTACCCGTGGTTGCGTGCGCGGCTGTTGAGCCTGCTGCTGCGTGTTGGCCCATTGCTGTTGCTGTACCTGACGCTGGCGCTGCAGCGTTTGCTGGCGTTGTTCAGGCGTTTGTTCGTTCCACGGCACTTCGTTGAGCTGAGTTGGCTGTTGACGCATATCAGCCTGCATTTGCGCCAATAGCTGGCGCTGCTCATTGGTTAATTGGTCGGCGTTCAGCACCTCGCCGCCGGCAGACGGTTCGGTAGGCGCACGTACGCCAGGCTGACGGCTTTCCAGCTCTTTAATGTATCGCCAGCGCTCTTCCGGTTTTGGCGGGATGCCATTACCGGTGACTTTCTGGTTTTGCAGCGTTTCGGACTCTTCTTTCTTGTGATGCGTAATGAAGTACAGACCACCGATAAAGGTCACGAGTACGGCTGCAGCAATAGCAACCATTGCGGGCGATACCGCAGGCGTATTGCGTTGTTTTTTCCGTGATGTGCTCTTCTTGCGCCGCGAAGGTGCCGGTTGGCCGCGACGTACATAATCTCGTTGTGCCACTATCGTTTCGCTGTATTTATTCGTTCGTCAGCCCGCCATGTTACTTAAGCGGCGGGCCTTTGACCAGACAGGGGAGTCCGAAAGCACTTTACTTTACGTCAGTGCCCGGGTAGTACCCCGAATAATAAGCTCGCAGTCCAGTAAACGTGAGCCACTGCTGACGTTCTGTCCTTGTAATTGATCGAGCAGTAACAGCATAGCTTCACGTCCGATATCGAAACGCGGCTGTGCGACGGTTGTCAGGGGTGGATCACAAAATTCCGCGAGCGAAATGTTATCGAAGCCGATAATCGATAAATCGTCGGGCACCTTCAGACCCTGACGTTTGGCGTAAGAGAGGGCGCCAAGCGCCATGACATCGCTGTGACAAAAGACCGCGGTAGGCGGCTGTGGTAGCGCCAGGAGCTGTTTAAGCGCATTGGCTCCCGCTTCATAGGTAAAGTCACCGCGCGCGATGAAATGCGGATCGACCGTAATTCCGCTGCGACGTAGTGCCTGAACGTAACCTTGCAGACGGTAATGGCACAGCGGCATATCTTCGGGCCCGGCGATACAGCCAATGCGTTTATGCCCCAGTTCCAGCAGATAGTTCATCGCGTTGAAGGCGGCGGTGAGGTTATCAATGTGCACGGTGGGCAGTTCCAGCTCTGGCGCGAACTCGTTGGACATAACCATCGGTGGCAAGTTGCGTTGCTCTTCCACGCTGGCATCAAACGGCAGGCGCGAGCTGAGCAGCACCATGCCATCGATCTGCTTGGTAATTATGAGGTTGAGGAAGGTCTTTTCCTGCTGGTTCTGGTGCGCGCAATCGCCGATAAGCACCAGATATCCCTGTTCTGCGGCGGTGACTTCGATGCCACGAATCACTTCGCTAAAAAACGGATCGCAGATATCCGGCACAATCACCAGAATGGTACGCGATTCATTACGCTTAACGTTACGTCCCATTGATTGGGGTAAATATCCCACTTCAAGCGCTGCCTGCTCAACCTTGTTACGGGTTGACTGCGAGACTTTGTCTGGGTTCATTAATGCGCGGGATACGGTTGCCGTTGAGACTTTCGCCTTCAGAGCAACATCTTTCATCGTAGCGGCGGCAACCTGCTTATTCGGTTTCACTCTTTCTCCTCGCCAGAGAGCTGCTGGCACAGACTCGTCCTTGAATAGCCTTCATCTGAAACATTTTTATCAGATAGTGAATGGAAGCGGTTACAGAATTTTCATAAAAAGTGTGATGGATATTTAATTTTACGATCCGCCTCGCATCGTGAGGGATTATCCCTCGATGGGATCGACATCCAGCACCCATTTAACCTTACGTGCATCGGGTAACGTATTTATCAGCGCCAGCGTTCCGCTGACGATATGCTGCAGGCGAATTCGCGACGGGTGCTGCAACAAAATTTGCCAGCGATAGCGACCGCCACGTTTGGGCGCCAGGGCGGGAACTGGACCTAACACCCACAGTTTTTCATCGGCCAGCGGACTGGCCTGAATCAGATTTCGTAACTGCTGTAAGAACATCGGCGCATGCTGGTTGTTGTGATCTTCTGCCCGCACGATCACATGGCTGGTCCATGGAGGAAGCTGGAGCGTTTGTCGCTCTGCCAGCGCCTGCTCGGCAAAGGCGTCATACCCTTTATACAGCAAGGTTTGCAGCAGCGGATGTTCAGGGTGGTGCGTTTGCAGTACCACTTCGCCCTGCTTCCCGGCGCGACCGGCACGCCCGGAAACCTGCGTGTAGAGCTGGGCGAAGCGTTCTGCCGACCGGAAATCTGCGGAGAACAGCGCGCCGTCAACGTCCAGCAACGCCACCAGAGTGACGTCCGGGAAATGGTGGCCTTTCGCCAGCATTTGCGTGCCGATCAGGATTCGCGCGCCGCCGCGATGCACTTCCGCCAGATGCTGCTCCAGCGAGCCTTTGCGGCTGGTAGTGTCACGATCGATGCGTGAGATTGGCACGCCGGGGAAAAAAGGCGCCAGAGCCTGCTCAAGCTGTTCGGTGCCGAGTCCTACCGGAACCATGTGCGTTGAGCCGCAGGAAGGGCATTGACGCGGTATCGGACGCTGACTGTCGCAGTGATGGCAGCGCAGATGGTGTTGCGCCTGATGCAGCGTGTAGTAGTGGTCGCAGCGCGGGCATTCAGCAATCCAGCCACAGTCGTGGCACAGCAGGGCAGGCGCAAAACCCCGGCGGTTTAAAAACAGGATCACCTGGTTATCCGCTTGCAGATGCTGACGCATACGGGCGATAAGCGCAGGGGCGAGCCCGGCCTGTACCTGCTGACCTTTGAGATCCAGCACGTGCTGAGTGGCTGGGCGTGCATTCCCGGCACGGCGCGTCAGGCGCAACATGCGGTATTTTTTCTGCCGCACATTGCACAGCGTTTCCAACGCTGGGGTGGCTGAGCCGAGAATGATAGGAATTTGTTCGCTATGGGCGCGATAAACCGCGAGGTCGCGCGCATGATAACGCCAGCCTTCCTGCTGTTTATAAGAGCTGTCGTGCTCTTCGTCGATGACAATCACGCCCAGATTTTTAAACGGCGTGAACAGCGACGAGCGCGTGCCGATAACAATTGCCGCTTCACCATTTTTCGCCTTCAGCCATGCCGAAAGACGTTCACTGTCATTTAAACCCGAGTGCAGGACTTCGACCGGCGCATTGAAGCGTTCGCGAAAACGGGCAATAGTTTGCGGCGTCAGGCCAATCTCCGGCACCATTACCAGCGCCTGTTTGCCCTGGGCGAGCACATTTTCCAGTACGCTTAAATAGACCTCTGTTTTACCCGATCCCGTCACGCCCGCTAATAGCCAGGCGCTAAAACTGTCAGAAGCGCTGTGGATCGCCCCGACGGCGGTGGCCTGTTCGGTATTCAGCCGCAGACGCTCACCGGAAACAGCGTAGTGCGTACGCCAGTCGCTAAAGCCTGGCGTTTCGCTTGCCAGGGAGCACAGCCCTTTTTTCCGCAGTGCCTGTAATGCGGCATCATTAAATTCCAGTTCAGCCACCTGGTCGCGCCAGATTTTTCCCTGGCGTAGCGCAGCCAGCGCCTGTTGCTGCTTGGGAGAACGCTTCAGGCTGTTGAGGTCAATAACCTGGCCTTCTTCAGTGGCAAACCAGTACCACATGGGCGCGTTTGTCGCCGGACGTCCCTGGCGCAGTAAAATTGGCAGAGCGTGAAACAGTACGTCACCGATAGGATGATGATAATAATCCGCCGCCCACAACAGCAGACGCCAGACAGAGGTCGAGTAGACCGGTTCGCTGTCCAGCACTTCGAGAACGGCTTTCAATTCGCTTCGCGGTAGTTCACTGTGCTCGCTGACGGACAGGACGATACCCACACGCTCCTGCTGCTTGCCAAAAGGCACGCGTACACGACACCCGGCTTTGGCGCTCAAGCCTTCCGGCAGGAGGTAGTCAAAGGTGCGAGGTAGCGGAACAGGTAAGGCAACGTGCGCAACGGGCATTGAATCATCCTGACTTGAAATCTGGCGGGTTAGTATACACATTAGTGGAGGGTAGAATGCGGATCAGTTTGCATGAGCAGGTTAATTTCTGTATGATTCGCCGCCTTTGATACAAATTTGTATCACTGACCTATACTATTAACATCGCGTGGTGTCTGGCGTTAGGGCTGGAAGAGCGACGCGGCCTTAAACCGAGGTTTTCCCATGAAAAAAGATATTCACCCGAAATACGAAGAAATTACTGCAAACTGCTCTTGCGGTAACGTCATTAAAATCCGCTCTACTGTCGGTCACGATCTGAACCTCGACGTGTGCAGCAAGTGCCACCCGTTCTATACTGGCAAGCAGCGTGATGTTGCTACCGGTGGCCGTGTTGATCGCTTCAACAAGCGTTTCAGCATCCCAGGCAGCAAGTAAGTTCAGCTGTCAGAAAAAAGCGCCTTATGGCGCTTTTTTTGTATCTGCGCTTGAAGACTAAAATTTATATTGATGTGTTGAATAGTGTTTTTTATTTAACAAATGAAACGGTGTTTTTATTTTTTAGGTAAAATGTTTCTACTGGTGATCTGCGTCATTTTTATCTTCTGATTTCTGCCACTCATGCCAATTGTTGGCAAAATACCAAAGGTTTCTGCTTTCTTTCTAAAATACACTTTCATGGAAATATAAAATTATTCTTAATCCTTCATCGTTTCCCATTAATGGACGGGACGAGTTGGGTAATTTCCGTTGTTGAGTGTGAAGAGGGATTGTCATGAAATTTAAATCTGCGTTATTACTGATTCCATTATTCTCTGCGGCCGCACAAGCGGGTTATGTTGATTACCGGCATGAATATTATGACGATGGGCGTAATTACGATCGTGTTTATATGTCTCACCGTTTTGCGACTGGTTTTGGTGTCGCAGTCGAAGCCATTTCACGTTCCGAAGATACGCAATCTAATGATGCGTGGAATAATATGGAAAGTAATGGCAACGAGTATACTGCAAGCTACCAGTTTACCTGGCGGGATCTTATCTGGCAGCCAGGTATTGCGATCGAAACGGGCGATAACATCACGATTTATAAACCTTACATCCGCGTGCAGTACAACATTAACGACAGCTGGTGGACCGCGTTCCGCTATCGTCAGGAGTACATGCGCAGAAACACTGACGGCAAAGATGACCGCATGGTCTATCGTCCGGAAGCCTGGCTTGGTTATAACGTCAATGACTGGATGTTTGAGCTAAATGGTATTTATAAAATTGCCGATAGCGAAGATTTATATAACAACCGGAAAGATGATTATGAATATAACTTCCGCGTGGCGTATAAACTAGGCTCTTGGGTTCCATTTGTTGAGGTTGGTAACGTTTCCTCGGGTTATAACACAACAACGACTGACGATCGTCAAACCCGTTATCGTGTCGGTCTTGGTTATAACTTCTAATCGGTAATAGTTTTCATATCGACTGATTACATCGATAAGCATAGTTTGTGTGAATAATATGTCTAAGGAGTTGACATCATGTCTAATGATGGAACTATTATCGGAAATAATGAACCCACTGCCGTCAGACCTTTCGGAATTCGAGATAAAATTGGTTATTTATGTGGTGACCTCGGAACCTGTTTTATTCTTGGCTTAGTTAATAGTTTTTTAATGATTTATTACACTAACGTCCTCGGTATTTCCGGCGTTATCGTTGGCTCACTCTATTTTGTGACCAAACTCTTTGATGCGTTCGTTGATGTTGGTGTAGGGCGCTTATGCGATACCTCTAAATTGACGGTACATGGACGTTTTAACCCGTGGATGCGTCGCATGAAGTATCCATTTTGCATCATTGCAGTTGTCCTGTTCCTGCCGTTTGTGAATGATTTTTCTTATACGGCGAAAATTATCTACATCTGTTGCTCCTATTTCATTTACGGTTCGCTGTTATCGACCGTGAGTATTCCGTACGGTGCTATGTCTGCGGCGATTAGCTCGAATCCGGATGATCGTGTCTCGCTGTCAACCTGGCGCAGCGTTGGGTCAGCTATCGGCGGTGGGGCAACTGGCTTTTTCATTCCGATCCTGATGTACACCACCCTGGTGGACGGAAGCCAAGTGATTTCCGGGCAACACTTCTTCTGGATTTCCATTGGTTGCGCAGTGCTGGGCTTTATCTTTTTATCCTTGACCTGTCAGTTAACGACCGAACGCGTGCGTGTGGAGAGAAAAGAGAGCATGCCCGTTTCGGTGTTGCTGAAGGGACTGGCACGCAATAAGGCGCTGATTGTTTTAGTGGTTGTGGATTTGCTGATTGTGATTAATCAGGGATTGTCCGGTACTAATATGACTTACCTGTTTAATGACTATTTCCACAATAAAGAGGCGATGTCAGTCGCGTTGCTGTTTACCTTTGGTTCCCTGGTTTTGCTGGCACCATCGGCATCCTGGCTCACAAAGCGGTTTGGTAAAAAAGAGGCCAGCGTCGGCGCGCTACTCTTTGCAGTAGCGATGTATTTGATTATGTACTTCATCCACATTACCGACGCGAAAGTCTATTTGGTTTTCCTGTTCCTGGCGACGTTGGGGGCTGGACTATTCAACCTGATGATTTGGGCGTTTATGACCGATGTGTGTGATTATCACCAGTATGTCACCGGCGATCGCGAGGATGGTACCGTCTATGGTGTGAACTTCTTTGCCCGCAAGGTTGGTCAGGCGTGTGCAGGGGCCATTGGCGGCTTTATGTTGGCCATCATTGGTTATCAATCATCTTCAACAGGTGGCGCTGTGCAAACCAGCATCGTGCAGGAAAACATCTATACGATGGCGAATCTTTTACCGGCGTTATGCCTGTTTTTGGCCGCGGTTATTCTGATTTATTTCTATCCATTGAACCGTAAAGAGACGCTCAAAATGGAAGAAACATTGAATAAACTTAATGGTATCAGTAAGTAACATAGCGAGAAGCGGCGGGAGCAATCCCGCCTTTTCTCATCTGTTCTAACAATCAGTATTCCCACGTTTCCGGGTTGATACCCAGTTCACGCATGATTACCTTTGCTTCTTCCGGGATTTCATCACTGCGTTCTTTACGCAGGTCGTCATCGTTGGGTAATGGTTGCCCGGTAAAAGCATGCAGAAACGCTTCACACAGCAGTTCGCTGTTGGTGGCGTGGCGCAGGTTGTTCACCTGACGACGCGTGCGTTCATCGGTAAGGATTTTTAACACCTTCAGAGGAATGGAAACCGTAATTTTTTTGACTTGCTCACTCTTCTTACCGTGCTCAGCGTATGGGCTGATATATTCGCCGCTCCATTCAGCCATGAGATACCTAATCCTCTTTGTCATTAATATTGAGGCCAGAACCTGAGCCCGGACCATAATTGCGCGTAGTTTATCGTAGTGGCGCGGCCCTGACACGAAGTAGCCGACGCAGATGTACGCTAATGCATATAATTTTAACGGCTATTTCCAGTTTGCTCAATCTATACGCAAAGAAGTTTAGATGTCCAGATGTATTGACGGCTATAGTAACAATGATTACTCTGGTGCCTGACTTTTCACCGACTCAGCCAGGATCTTCTCAATATGACGCGTAAACAGGCCACCATCGCAGTGCGTAGCGGGTTAAATGACGACGAACAGTACGGTTGCGTTGTCCCGCCGATTCACCTCTCCAGCACCTATAACTTTACCGGATTTAATGAACCTCGTGCTCATGACTATTCGCGTCGCGGCAACCCAACGCGTGATGTCGTTCAACGTGCGCTGGCGGAACTGGAAGGTGGTGCAGGTGCTGTACTGACCAATACTGGCATGTCGGCGATTCATTTGGTGACCACTGTCTTCCTTAAGCCTGGCGATCTGCTGGTTGCACCGCACGACTGCTACGGCGGGAGCTACCGACTGTTTGACAGTCTGGCAAAGCGTGGCTGTTATCGCGTCCTGTTTGTCGATCAAGGAGATGAGCAGGCATTGCAGGCCGCATTGGCGGAAAAACCGAAGCTGGTGCTGGTAGAAAGTCCAAGCAACCCGCTGCTGCGCGTGGTGGATATTGCGAAAATCTGCCAGTTGGCGCGCGAGGCTGGCGCGGTCAGCGTGGTGGACAACACTTTTTTAAGCCCGGCACTGCAAAATCCACTGGCATTAGGCGCCGATCTGGTGTTGCATTCATGCACGAAATATTTAAACGGTCACTCAGACGTGGTGGCTGGTGTGGTTATAGCCAAAGATCCGGAGACGGTCACTGAACTGGCATGGTGGGCGAATAATATTGGTGTGACCGGCGGCGCGTTTGATAGTTATCTGCTGTTGCGCGGCCTGCGTACTTTGTCTCCTCGTATGGAGGTGGCGCAACGTAATGCTCAGGCGATAGTCGATTATCTGCAAACTCAGCCGCTGGTGAAAAAATTGTATCACCCGTCATTGCCGGATAATCAGGGCCATGAGATTGCTGCGCGTCAGCAAAAAGGCTTTGGCGCGATGTTAAGTTTTGAACTGGATGGCGATGAGCAAACGCTGCGCCGTTTCCTCGGCGGGTTGTCATTGTTTACGCTGGCGGAATCGTTAGGGGGCGTTGAAAGTCTGATCTCCCACGCCGCAACCATGACACACGCGGGCATGGCACCAGAAGCGCGTGCTGCTGCCGGAATTTCCGAAACGCTGCTGCGTATCTCCACCGGTATTGAAGATGGCGAAGATTTAATTGCCGACCTGGAAAATGGCTTCCGGGCTGCAAACAAGGGGTAAACATGAGTGTGATTGCGCAGGCAGGGGCGAAGGGTCGTCAACTGCACAAATTTGGTGGTAGTAGTCTGGCAGACGTGAAATGTTATCTGCGTGTCGCAGGCATTATGGCGGATTACTCGCAGCCTGATGACATGATGGTTGTTTCAGCCGCAGGCAGTACCACTAACCAGTTGATTAGCTGGCTGAAATTAAGCCAGACCGATCGCCTTTCTGCGCATCAGGTTCAACAGGCGTTACGTCGCTATCAAAGTGAGCTTATCAGCGGTTTGTTACCTCCCGAGGTGGCGGATGGGCTGATTGGCGCGTTTATTCACGATCTGGAACGCCTGGCTGGGTTACTCGACAGCGGCGTGAACGATGCCGTCTATGCTGAGGTTGTTGGGCATGGCGAGGTATGGTCCGCGCGTTTGATGTCTGCCGTCCTTAATCAACAGGGGCTGGAGTCGGCCTGGCTGGATGCGCGCGATTTTTTACGTGCTGAACGCGGTGCCCAGCCGCAGGTCGATGAAGGTCTTTCTTACCCATTACTGCAGCAACTGTTGGCGCAGCATCCGGGTAAACGCCTGGTGGTTACCGGCTTTATTAGCCGCAGCAATGCCGGTGAAACAGTGCTACTGGGGCGTAACGGTTCTGACTACTCGGCGACGCAGGTTGGTGCGCTGGCGGGCGTTTCCCGAGTAACCATCTGGAGCGATGTCGCTGGGGTTTACAGCGCGGATCCGCGTAAAGTAAAAGACGCCTGTTTGCTGCCGCTGCTGCGTCTGGATGAAGCCAGCGAGCTGGCGCGTCTGGCGGCACCGGTTCTCCATGCCCGTACCTTACAGCCGGTTTCCGGTAGCGATATCGATCTCCAGTTGCGTTGTAGCTATACCCCAGAGCAGGGTTCAACGCGTATTGAGCGAGTACTGGCCTCCGGTACCGGGGCGCGTATTGTGACCAGTCATGATGACGTCTTCCTGATTGAGTTTCTGGTTCCGACTGGCCAGGATTTTAAGCTGGCTTATAAAGAGATTGACCAGGTTTTAAAACGTAGCCAGGTGCGTCCGCTGGCAGTGGGCGTGCATCCTGACCGCCAGCTATTGCAATTTTGCTACACCTCCGAAGTCGCTGACAGCGCGCTGAAAATTCTGGATGAAGCTGGCCTGCCAGGCGAGCTGCGTCTGCGCCAGGGGCTGGCGCTGGTGGCGATGGTCGGGGCGGGCGTCACCCGTAATCCGCTGCACTGCCACCGTTTCTGGCAACAGTTGAAAGGTCAGCCGGTTGAATTCACCTGGCAGTCGGAAGAGGGTATCAGCCTGGTCGCGGTACTGCGTACTGGGCCAACGGAGAGCCTGATTCAGGGTCTGCATCAGTCAATCTTCCGTGCTGAAAAACGCATTGGTCTGGTGTTGTTCGGCAAAGGCAACATTGGGTCGCGCTGGCTGGAGTTGTTCGCTCGCGAGCAGAGCACGCTCTCGGCGCGTACCGGATTAGAGTTTGTGCTGGCGGGTGTGGTTGATAGCCGTCGTAGCCTGCTGAATTACGAAGGGCTGGATGCCAGCCGCGCGTTAGCTTTCTTTGATGACGAGGCGGTAGAGCAGGATGAAGAGTCTCTATTCTTGTGGATGCGTGCTCACCCGTATGATGATTTAGTGGTGCTGGATGTGACCGCGAGCGAGCAACTGGCGGATCAGTATCTGGATTTTGCCAGCCATGGTTTTCACGTCATCAGCGCCAACAAACTGGCCGGGGCGAGCAGCAGTAATAATTACCGCCAGATTCATGACGCTTTCGAAAAAACGGGTCGCCACTGGCTGTATAACGCCACCGTAGGCGCAGGCTTGCCGATCAACCATACCGTGCGCGATCTGATTGATAGCGGGGATACTATTTTGTCGATCAGCGGGATCTTCTCCGGCACGTTGTCGTGGTTGTTCCTACAATTTGATGGCACGGTCCCATTCACCGATCTGGTGGATCAGGCATGGCAACAGGGTCTGACTGAACCCGATCCGCGCGTAGATCTTTCCGGCAAAGATGTGATGCGTAAGCTGGTGATTCTGGCGCGTGAAGCGGGTTACGACATCGAACCGGACCAGGTTCGCGTGGAATCGCTGGTGCCTGCGCATTGTGAAGAAGGCTCTATTGACCATTTCTTTGAGAATGGCGATGAACTGAACGAGCAGATGGTGCAGCGTCTGGAAGCGGCGCGTGAAATGGGGCTGGTGCTGCGCTATGTGGCGCGTTTTGATGCTAACGGCAAAGCTCGCGTTGGTGTTGAAGCGGTTCGCCCTGAACACCCGCTGGCGGCGCTGTTGCCGTGCGATAACGTATTCGCCATAGAGAGCCGCTGGTATCGCGATAACCCGCTGGTGATCCGTGGACCGGGCGCGGGCCGTGACGTTACCGCAGGGGCGATTCAGTCTGACATCAACCGTTTGGCGCAGTTGCTGTAGTTTGTGTTGCCGGATGGCGCTTACGCTTATCCGGCCTACATATGGCATGAACCGTAGGCCCGGTAAGCGGTAGCGCCACCGGGCAAATTCAAGGCGTTGTATTTATCTGCCAGCGTCCTTATCGTCTGAAACACCGAATGAGCCGAGTAACGGGCGCTATCCCGAAACTCCGCCTGCTGCTGTAACCAGACGAGAAAATGGTGGCCTGCCGCCAGTGTGATTGACGCCCCTTTTTCAACCTGACCCTCCGTTAACAGACACACCATTTTGCGTGTGTCGCCTTGTTGCCAAATTTGCCACTGGTTTTGCCACCACCCCTGCCAGGTTTTACCCAGCAATCGCCAGGGCAGTGTGCACTTATCGCTATTGATCTCTTCATCAATAAACCAAAGCGAAGCGTGATGATCGCGATATTGCTGCGCCCATGCGGTAATCGCTGCGCCGCGCAGAAAACATTCGTGGGCAATAATGTGCGTTTTTACCTCAGGCCAGAGATGGCTCAGTATGCGGAAATGTCCGTGCGCGGTAATGACCGGGCGTAAAACTGCGCCATTGGCATTTCGTTTGAGCATGGCACTGCCGTACTGGATTTCATCAAACTGGCTGCGGCGTAAAAACAGGGTTTCCCTCTGTCTTACTCGTTCAACGATATTGTCATGAATGACCGCGGGTTCAACGTTGTTACGCCAGCGGTATCGTAATGTATCCCCTACGAGATGGGGCGTGAAATTACTGGAAATATGCAAAATATTGCCGCGAATAGCGTCAAAACTGAGTAATACATAAAGTTTCTGGTCGGTGCAGGCTCCCTGAAAAGGGACGATTAAGGGAACCGTCGCTATTTGTTCTGGTGGAACAATGGTGGTGAGCGGCTGCTGCTTTGGTGTCCAGACATGTTTGCAGCTCCGGCACTGAACGCGTTGGCTGCCCTGAGGATTATGCCCATAGAGGATGGTTTCCCGCTGATAACATCGTGGGCAAAAATGACCGCTTTGGGCGGCAAAATCCGTTAAATATGCTGACAACCACCCACCAAACTGTTCCTCATTAAACAGCGGGGGATAGCTGCCGCATGCCCGGCAATGCAGCGCAGCATAACCCAACCGATACTCGGGCCAGCTGTAATCTGGTGAGCTCGCCAGCCCCAGATTTTTACAGCCGAAGGACTTACAGCAATTGATGGTGAACAGTGACGTCATCGTATTACCAACGATTTTTAATGGTCGTTGATTTTGACTCGCGACTATCACCAGTGGATGTGAGTTTTCTCACATAAAAAAACCTTTCAGAACGTAACGTAGCGATTCTTTATATGACTGAAAGGGATTGATTATGAAGTTAAAAATGCTTGCTGTTGGTGTTCTGGTATCGTTGCCGCTTTGGGCGAGTGCCAAAGATGTCACGATTATCTATACCAACGATCTTCACGCCCACGTTGAACCTTATAAAGTCCCATGGATTGCTAATGGCACGCGTGATATTGGTGGTTGGGCTAATATCACGACGATGGTGAAGCAGGAAAAAACGAAAAATAGCGCCACCTGGTTTTTTGATGCCGGTGATTATTTTACCGG
Organism: Citrobacter sp. Cf118; assembly: GCF_030334095.1. NCBI lineage: Bacteria > Pseudomonadati > Pseudomonadota > Gammaproteobacteria > Enterobacterales > Enterobacteriaceae > Citrobacter > Citrobacter sp. Cf118. The sequence continues at coordinate 97,611 of NZ_JAOWES010000042.1, forward strand.
GCCGTATATCAGCAGCCTGACCAAGGGTAAGGCGATTATCGATATCATGAACACCATGAATTTTGATGCTGTAACCATGGGTAATCATGAATTCGATCACGGTTGGGATAACACGCTACTACAACTGAGTCAGGCGAAATTCCCCATCGTGCAGGGTAATATCTTTTATCAGAACAGCAGCAAAATGTTCTGGGATAAGCCTTACACCATTATTGAAAAAGATGGCGTGAAGATTGGTGTGATTGGCCTGCACGGCGTGTTTGCTTTTGATGATACGGTTTCTGCTGCGACACGTGTCGGTATTGAAGCGCGGGATGAAGTGAAGTGGTTGCAACGCTATATCGATGAGCTTAAAGGTAAAGCCGATCTCACTGTGGCGCTGATCCATGAAGGTACGCCAGCGCGTCAGTCTAGCCAGGGAAGTACAGATGTGCGCCGTGCATTGGATAAAGACATCCAGACCGCAGGTCAGGTAAAGGGGCTGGATATCCTGATTACCGGCCATGCGCATGTGGGCACGCCGGAGCCGATTAAAGTCGGTAACACTCTGATTCTTTCTACCGACAGCGGCGGTATTGATGTGGGTAAACTGGTGCTGGATTATCAGCAGAAACCGCATCAATTTACCGTGAAGAACTTCGAGCTGAAGACCATTTATGCTGATGAGTGGCAGCCAGACCCGCAGACGAAACAGGTCATTGATGGCTGGAATAAAAAGCTTGATAAGGTGGTACAACAGACGGTTGCAAACTCTCCGGTTGAGCTGACGCGTGCTTACGGTGAATCTTCTTCGTTGGGCAATCTGGCGGCGGATGCGTTGCTGGTGGCGGCAGGTAAAGATACTCAATTAGCGCTCACTAATTCGGGCGGTATCCGTAATGAAATCCCAGCAGGTGCTATCACGATGGGTGCAGTCATTAGCACCTTCCCGTTCCCCAACGAGCTGGCAACAATGGATCTCACCGGTAAACAGTTGCGTAGCCTGATGGAGCACGGCGCGGGTTTAAGCAACGGTGTATTGCAGGTGTCCAAAGGACTGGAGATGAAGTATGACAGCAGTAAACCAGTCGGTCAGCGCGTCACCGTACTAACGTTAAACGGTAAACCGATTGAGGATGCCACGGTTTATCACATTGCCACCAATAGCTTCCTGGCAGACGGCGGTGATGGTTTTACGGCATTTACCGAAGGAAAAGCGCGAAATACCTCCGGAGGTTACTATGTCTCTAATGCTGTCGTTGACTATTTCAAGGCGGGAAATACGCTGACGGATGAGCAGCTTAAAGGCATGCGTGTGGCAGATGTGAAACCATAGTGAGCTCAGGCCAGCAGACAATCCGCTGGCCTGTTGTTTTAGCCTCTGTGAGAGGCAAACACCTCTTTCGCGGCGAACAAACCATTGAGTGCGGCAGGGAAGCCGGCATATACGGCCATCTGCATAATCACTTCAACGATCTCATCCTGCGTTAAACCAACGTGTAATGCCGCGCCAATATGCACTTTCAACTGCGGGGCGGCATTGCCCATTGCCGTTAAAGCGGCGACAGTGGCAATTTCTCGGCTGCGCAGGTCCAGACCTGGACGTGCATAGATGTCGCCAAACGGAAATTCCAGCAGGTAGCGGGCAAAATCCGGCGCGATATCCTTCAGGCTCTCAACGACGGCCTCTCCCCCTTTACCATCTACCTGTTGCAGCATTTTCTGGCCGGTAATAAAACGTTCTGATTCCATGATTTTTCCCTCGTAAGTGTGGCGTATGGCGAGAGAATAGGGGGCGTAGAATGATTTGGATAATACCGTTTCCGTGATACCTTTTCGGTATGACAACATCGCCATTACACTCTCTGGATATTCGTCTACTGCGCTACTTTTCCGTAGTAGCGGAAGAGAACAATATGAGCCGGGCTGCGCAGCGCTTGTTTATGTCGCAGCCACCGTTGAGCCGCCACATTCGCCAGCTTGAAGAGCGCCTGGGGGTCACGCTGTTTGTCCGTCATACCCGTGGATTAACGCTGACGGAGGACGGCCAGCACGTACTTGAAATGGTGCGCCCGCTGCTTGATCTCCAGGACAAAACCTACGCTGCGTTGAGTCAATTAACGCAAATCAGGGAGCCATCTCTGCGCTTAGGGTTAAGCACGGCGTTTGAACAGGGCGTTTTTGCGGCGCTTGAGTCACAGCTGACTACGCATGTGCAGAAGCGACATATTGTCCGTCATGGTTCGCCTGAACTCGCGCGTCTGGTGCGTCGTGGAAAGCTGGATGCCGCGCTGGTGGCGTTACCGCTTGAGACTTCGGGGCTTAGCGTCACGCCGCTCGGCTGGCAAGAATCGTTGATCGTCGCCTTACCCGCGCTCTGGCCAGAGGCGGCGCTGCCTTCGCTCTCGTTAATGTCGCTGAGCCACCGACCACTGTTCTGGTTCAAACGTGAACGTAACCCCGCCTTTTTTGATTACACCCGACATATTTTTAGTCATGCTGGTTACTCTCCTGCCTGTATTGAAGAACCGCTGGAACATGACGTGTTGTTGGCGCGGATTGCGCAGAGTGAAGGTCTGAGCCTACTTCCGGCCTCCTTTTCCGCTATCCAACGTCGGGGGGTGATATTCCTGCCGCTTACCGATACCGAATTGCGTATTAGCACGGGGTTGCTGATGCTGCCTGAAAACGTAAAAAAATTAGCATGGCTGCAGACGGTCATGGCGCAATCCCTCATCAATTCAGACTGATGTGAATTTTTTTCACGTTGGCTGAGTATTCCTCACCTTTAGCGATGATTTTTGTGTTGACGCCAGCATGCTTTTCCGTCATTTTTACATCTAGACGTCTAAACGTATAGCAGTTCACAACACAACATATAACGACAAAAGATTGATGAGGTAAGGTATGAGCTTTTTTCACGCCAACCAGCGGGAAGCCCTGAATCAGAGCCTGGCAGAAGTTGCCGGTCAGATTAACGTTTCATTTGAGTTTTTCCCGCCGCGCACCAGTGAAATGGAGCAAACCCTGTGGAACTCCATCGATCGCCTGAGCAGCCTGAAGCCGAAGTTTGTTTCAGTCACTTACGGTGCAAACTCTGGTGAGCGCGACCGTACGCACAGCATTATTAAAGGCATTAAGGATCGCACTGGCCTTGAAGCGGCTCCGCACCTGACCTGTATTGATGCAACCCGCGATGAGCTGCGGACTATTGCTCAGGACTACTGGAACAACGGTATTCGTCATATTGTTGCCCTGCGCGGTGACCTGCCGCCGGGAAGCGGTAAACCGGATATGTATGCTTCTGACCTGGTGACGCTACTGAAAGACGTTGCAGACTTTGATATCTCCGTTGCGGCTTACCCGGAAGTGCACCCGGAAGCGAAGAGCGCTCAGGCCGATCTGCTGAACCTGAAGCGTAAGGTTGATGCCGGTGCGAACCGTGCGATTACCCAGTTCTTCTTCGATGTAGAAAGCTATCTGCGTTTTCGCGATCGCTGCGTGTCTGCGGGTATCGATGTGGAAATTATTCCGGGTATCCTGCCAGTCTCCAACTTTAAGCAGGCGAAAAAATTTGCCGACATGACCAACGTCCGCATTCCGGCGTGGATGTCGACCATGTTTGATGGTCTGGATGATGACGCGGAAACCCGCAAGCTGGTGGGCGCTAATATCGCCATGGACATGGTGAAGATTCTCAGCCGCGAAGGGGTGAAAGATTTTCACTTCTATACCCTTAATCGTGCCGAGATGAGCTACGCTATTTGTCACACACTGGGTGTAAGACCGAACTAAACAGATCCCAGCCCTCTACGGAGGGCTTTTTGTTGATCATTTTGATCTACATCTCTGTAACGTAAAATATAAAAGGAATTAGCTATCGAATCTGTGGGTTATTTCGACTATATCTTATCACTGGTGGTGTATATCGTAGTCAGAACACTGTAAAGGGAGCATATAGATGAGCATGTCCGACGATAGCCAGAACACATCAACTGCCGGTAAGTGTCCTTTTCATCAGGGCGGTCACGACCAGAGCGCGGGAGCAGGAACGAACAACCGCGACTGGTGGCCAAATCAACTGCGCGTTGATCTTTTAAACCAACATTCCAACCGTTCTAACCCGCTGGGTGAGGACTTCGACTACCGCAAAGAGTTTAGCAAACTCGACTACTCTGCCCTGAAAGGGGATCTCAGAGCCCTTCTGTCCGAATCTCAACCGTGGTGGCCCGCTGACTGGGGAACCTATGCTGGATTGTTTATCCGCATGGCATGGCACGGTGCAGGGACCTATCGCTCCATCGATGGACGCGGTGGCGCGGGTCGCGGACAGCAGCGTTTTGCACCACTGAACTCCTGGCCGGATAACGTCAGCCTGGATAAAGCGCGTCGTCTGCTGTGGCCAATCAAGCAGAAATATGGCCAGAAAATTTCCTGGGCCGACCTGTTTATCCTCGCGGGTAACGTGGCGCTGGAAAACTCAGGCTTCCGCACCTTCGGCTTTGGTGCTGGTCGTGAAGATGTTTGGGAACCGGATCTCGACGTAAACTGGGGTGATGAAAAAGCCTGGCTGACTCACCGTCACCCGGAAGAACTGGCCAAAGCGCCGTTGGGCGCAACCGAGATGGGCCTTATCTATGTGAACCCGGAAGGGCCGGACCATAGCGGCGAACCGCTTTCAGCGGCAGCGGCTATTCGCGCGACCTTCGGTAATATGGGTATGAACGACGAAGAAACCGTGGCGCTGATTGGCGGTGGTCATACGTTGGGCAAAACCCACGGCGCTGCACCGGCTTCGCACGTAGGCGCCGATCCTGAATCCGCACCGATTGAAGCACAAGGCCTGGGCTGGGCGAGCAGCTACGGCAGCGGCGCGGGCGCGGATGCCATTACATCCGGTCTGGAAGTGGTCTGGACGCAGACGCCAACCCAATGGAGCAACTATTTCTTCGAGAACCTGTTCAAATACGAGTGGGTACAAACCCGCAGTCCGGCAGGCGCTATTCAGTTTGAAGCGGTTGACGCGCCAGAAATTATTCCTGATCCGTTTGATCCATCGAAAAAACGTAAGCCGACGATGCTGGTTACCGACCTGACGCTGCGTTTCGATCCTGAGTTCGAGAAAATCTCCCGCCGTTTCCTGAACGATCCGCAGGCGTTCAACGAAGCGTTTGCTCGTGCGTGGTTTAAACTGACGCACCGTGATATGGGGCCAAAAGCGCGTTACATCGGACCGGAAGTGCCAAAAGAAGATTTGATTTGGCAAGACCCGCTGCCGCATGCGTTCTTCAACCCAAGCGAAGAAGATATCCTGAAGCTGAAGGCGACCATCGCCGCTTCCGGGCTGTCCGTGGGCGAACTGGTATCGGTAGCATGGGCGTCGGCATCGACTTTCCGCGGTGGGGATAAACGTGGCGGCGCTAACGGTGCGCGTCTGGCGCTGGATCCACAGCGCGGCTGGGATGTGAATGCCACCGCAGCACGCGTTCTGCCTGTGCTGGAAGGGATTTATAAGTCTGCTCATACCGCCTCGTTGGCCGATATTATCGTGCTGGCAGGTGTTGTCGGTATCGAGCAGGCGGCAAGTGCTGCGGGTGTCAGCATTAAGGTACCTTTTGCGCCGGGCCGCGTGGATGCGCGCCAGGATCAAACGGATATTGAGATGTTTGAACTGCTTGAGCCAATCGCCGATGGCTTCCGTAACTACCGCGCCCGTCCTGACGTATCGACCACCGAGTCGCTGCTGATCGATAAAGCACAGCAGCTGACGCTAACCGCACCGGAAATGACAGTGCTGGTGGGCGGTATGCGCGTACTGGGCACCAACTTTGATGGTAGCCAGCACGGTGTCTTTACCGATCGTCCAGGCGTACTCAGCACTGACTTCTTCGTCAATCTGCTGGATATGCGCCATGAGTGGAAGGCGGTTGATGAGTCACAAGAGCTGTTTGAAGGTCGTGACCGTCTGAGCGGCGAAGTAAAATACACCGCAACCCGCGCCGATCTGGTATTTGGTTCTAACTCTGTACTGCGCGCAGTGGCTGAAGTTTATGCCTGCAGCGATGCCCACGAGAAGTTCGTGAGAGATTTCGTGGCCGCATGGGTGAAAGTGATGAACCTGGATCGTTTCGATCTGCTGTAACAGACAATGCCGGATGCCGCTTGCGCGGGTCCGGCATGGTAGGAATAAAAAAATCCCCGCATTTGCGGGGATTTTCTATTTGCAGGTTATTCCCACTCTTGCAGGTAACGTTGACCGTACTGGTCAGCCACAAGCAGGGCGGCATACACCTGGTCCGGCGTTGCGCCGCCAGGCATGTTGTGGATGGTTTCGCCTTCGGCACAGGCTGCCTCAGCCACAATGCGCATTTTCGCCTGAATATCCTGTTTGATATCCAGTTGTGCCAGGGTAATCGGCAAGCCAACGGAATGGCACAGCGCGGCAACGGTTTCAATTTCATCGACCGGCGCGTTTTCCAGCACCAACTGCGTCAGCGTACCGAAAGCCACTTTCTCGCCGTGGTAATAATGATGTGCATCCGGGATTGCGGTCAGACCGTTATGAATGGCGTGAGCCGCTGCCAGACCACCGCTTTCAAAACCGACGCCACTCAGATAGGTGTTGGCTTCAATAATGCGCTCCAGTGCTGGTGTAACCACGTGCTGCTCTGCAGCCAGCATCGCTTTTTCACCTTCTTCGATCAGCGTATTAAAGCACAGCTCTGCCAGCGCCAGCGCCGCCTGAGTACACTGACCGCCCGCCATGGTGGTTGCGCCGCTGCGTGAACAGGCACGCGCTTCGAACCAGGTCGCCAGCGCATCGCCAATACCCGCAGCTAACAGACGCGCCGGTGCGCCCGCGACAATTTTGGTATCAACAATGACCCTGTCCGGGTTATTGGGCAGCAGCAGATAGCGATCGAATTCACCGGCATCGGTGTAAATGACGGACAGCGCGCTGCACGGCGCATCTGTAGAGGCGATGGTTGGCGCAATGGCGACAGGCACGCCCATAAAGTGCGCCAGCGCTTTGGCGGTATCCAGCGTTTTACCGCCACCAATACCAAGTACTGCCGCACACTGCGCTTTTTCCGCTACGACGCGCAGACGGTCGATTTCGTTTTGTGAACATTCGCCGCCAAACGGTGCAATCTCCAGCGCCAGTCCGGCATCCTGGAAGCTTTTTTCCAGTGCACCCTGGGCAAAGCCTAAGACAAACTTGTCTCCAACGACCAGCCAGCGCTCTGCCAGTGGTTTGAGGTAGCTGCCAAGACGGGTAATAACATCAGCACCCTGGATGTACTTACCAGGTGATTGAATAATGCGATCCATACTTTATTTCCCTCACAGGTTGATGTGACCAAATGCGTTGTTCCAGTCCTGCTCAAACTTCTCTATTGCTGACTCTACCGCAGGGGTATTGAGCATTTGTTGCGCTACGTCTAATGGTAGGGTGATTGCTTCACATCCTGCCAGCAAGCAATCCAGCGCCTGACGTGGAGTTTTAAAGCTGGCCGCCAGTACCATGCTGTTCGGTGCATGCAGTTCCAGCAATGTTTGCAGTTCCTGTACTGTGCGAATCCCGTCGCCGCCCTGCGCGTCGATACGGTTAACGTAAGGCGCGATATATTTCGCTCCTGCCAGCGCAGCCAGTAGCCCCTGAGAAGCACTGTAAACGGCGGTTCCCAGCGTGGTGATACCCTCTTTTTTCAGCATCTTGATCGCGGCCAGACCTTCGGATGTCACCGGGATTTTCACTACCAGACCGGGCACCGCATTGCTCAGGCGTTTAGCTTCTTCCACCATGCCCTGCGCATCCCGGCTCATGGTCTGGGCAAACAGAATGCCCTCTTTGCCAATGGCGTTCTGCAGGCGTGGCAGCACATCCCAGATGGATTCTTTGCTTGCTGCCACAATGCTTGGGTTGGTGGTGACGCCAGCGATAGGGAAGATGCGGGCCAGACGTTCGACTTCCGCGACGTTGGCGGTATCAAGATAAAGTTCCATACAAAAACACCCTCTACGTTTTCCGTTAGCTGCCCGTTGCCGGGTTGCTTTGCTATGCACAGGATAAGAGTGTTTCGTCACGCAGTGCTATCTGACAAATCTGTCAAAAGCTGGATAAATGTAATATGTCTATAAAAGTGAGAGATACTTCACATGTAAGTGATATGTGCTGGTATATGTTTTTTGATAATACAAAAATCCAGTAAATGTTACCTTTGTCTCCGTTTTCTGTCCCAGTATGCGATTATTACTGGTCAGTTTTTTTCTCCGTCAACTGGCTGTGATACTGCCGACGATACTCTGACGGCGAACGTTCAGTATTCTTGCGAAACAGGCGGCAGAAGTAGTTGCTGTCAATAAACCCACAGGTGTGCGCCACGTCTTTGATCTTCAGCTCGTAACCCTTTAACAGCGTTTTTGCGTGTTCCAGTCGCGTGTGGTTCAGGTATTCGTTAAAACCGATAGCGCCCGTTTTTTGAAACAGGTGGGAGAGGTAATTAGGTGAAATGTAAAACGCCTGTGCGACGGATTCACGGGTGAGTGGTGAAGCGTAGCGTTCGTCAATATAGCCGCGAATGGCGTCGAAAAGCGCCTGACTACGTGATGCGGTTTGGATCTGGCTGCCGAGCAGATCGCGACAGTGGCTCAGCAAGCTCGCAACAATTAGCCTGGCCGTTTGCTGCTCCTGCGGCTGCATTTGCATCTCATGGAGCGTTTGCAGCAGAAAAGAGCCGATACGCGGTCCGCGCCGAGCGACGTGCTGGTGGGTAAGGTTTTGATATTGCTTGCCGTCCCATTGGACAACGCTGAAACCCAGTTGCTGTTTGCCGAACAGAATGCTGAGTGTCGTGACCGGTGTGACCCACTGCGGAATATTCCAGCCGCCAGCCGGAACAAACAAGACATCGCCGGGGGTAAGCACCTTATCGATGCCAGAATCCGCAAATTCACCTTCCAGCACAATTTCCAGCCGGGGAAAATCGACCTGATACGCCCGTTCCGGCGTTGCGCTATTGGTGCTGGCGAAATAAATCTGTCGCAGCGGCGTGGGGCTGTTAATCAGGCGGGAGAGAAGATGGCTAACGTCGTGATACATGTTAATCCCTTGCAGGCAGCAGACAGGGAAACAGTAACGTTGAAAACAATCGCCCTCAAGTGATTATTGCCGGATGGCGGCTAATGCCATATCCGGCCTACAAGTCTTTGCGAGCTGTAGGCCGGATAAGCGTAGCGCATCCGGCAGACGGTTATTGATTACCGATTTGATCGCCGTAAGGCAGGGAATCGTAATCTATCAGGGCATTTTTCTTGTACGGATTGCCAATCCAGCGGGTTGTCTCTTTGAACTGCGGACTGGTAATGGCGCGAGTTGGATCGAAGCCATCGTAGGTGAAGCCCGCTAAGTCAGACCATGTATGGATAAGCTCTGAGCTGCTGTATTTACGATTCACATCCTGTGAGAAGTCGCGCGGGTGCGCGGCCTGCCATTTTTCCGAAGTCCACAACAGGAACGGCACCGTGTACATATGACGCGTTGGATTGTCTTCATTACGACCCTGCGTTTTGTGCGGTGGCGTATCGTAAACCTCTTCGCCATGATCGGAGAAGTACAGCAGGAAGCCGTTCGGATCGGTCGCTTTATAGTCTTTGATCAGGCTGGCAATAATATGATCGTTATAAACATTCGCGCTGTCGTAATCGTTGTAGGCTTCCAGCTCATCGTTACTCAGGCCTGCGGGAACATGGTCGATATTATTATCGAACTTACCCTGGCCATCCGGATAGCGGAATTTGTACTTAATATGCGTACCCAGCAGATGCACGATGATGAACTTTTTCGGTGCCGGGTCGGCCAGGACTTCTTTAAATGGCGCCAGCACGTTGCTGTCATATTCGCGCGCACTTTGCGTACGCTGCTGGTTCATATAGAACTGTTTATCCGTCTGCTTAGAGAACACCGTCAGCATGGTGTTGCGGGCGGTCATCGTCTGCTGATTAGTGATCCAGAAGGTTTTATAACCCGCCTGTTTCATCATGTTCATCAGGGACGGCTGAGTCAGATACAGATCCGGGTTCTTCTCGTTAGCGAAGGTCAGCGCCTGCTGCAGGATTTCAATGGTGTACGGACGGGAAGTCACGACATTATTGAATACGGTGAAGTTGGGATCGAATTTATGCAGCGCATCCAGTTCTGGCGTCGTTTCACGCGGGTAGCCATACAGGCTCATGCGGCCACGTTGCGTTGACTCACCAATCACCAGTACCAGCGTACGCGGTGCGTCACCTGAACTGTCTTTAAAGTTGGCCAGCGGCGGCAGGGCATTGTTCTCATTCAGCAGGCTATTGAGCGAGGTCAACTGCTGACGATATTGATAATACCCGGAGATGAATTGCCACGGCGCGGCGGGCTCCATACGTGAAGCAAGGCCATCCAACGTTTTTTCAAACGGCTTATGTTTGATAAATGTGTTCACTGTCATCGGATGCAGAATCAATCCGTATAACAGTGCAAACGACACCAGATAGCGCCAGGGTGATGGAATATGTACCGGACGCAAACGTGTCCATAGCAGAATTGCCATTGCTGTATATGCCAGCGCAATTAAGACGATCTTCAGGCTGAAGTATTGACTCAGGTACTCGCTGGCTTCGTTCGCATTGGTTTCAAACATTACGTACAGAACGCTTTGCGAGAACTCTTGCCCGTAAATGACGTAATAGCTCAGAGCTGCCAGCGAGGCCGCCCATAGAATTACGCCAATGACGGCAGCAATAATGCGGATACGGTTTGGAAATAAAAATACCGGGATCAACCACAGCGAGCTGAACAGCAGGGAGTCGCGTAGGCCGGTAGATCCGCTATAGCCGCTAAAATAGATAACGGCCTGCAGTAATGAGGAAAAAAACCAAAAATAGAGGAGCGCCCAACCCAGGGCTTTCCAGCTAAAGGCGGGTTTAGACTGGAGTTGTAAGGATTGCATAATGTGAGCCTGTCTTTAATCGTAGCGCCAAGAGTAGCGACTAAACATTAAGAGGAACTGAAGCATCACGATCTCAGGATCGTGTTTTGCTGTTGTAATATTCACGTAGTGAATATGTTCAGGCAGGAATATATTGAAAATGAAGTGGTTGTAACAGCGGTTTTTACTGTCGCCTTCGTACAGTAGCACGAAGGCGACAGCTGGAGGGGGGGTTAGCCCGTATTGCGCATACCGGCTGCAACACCAGCGATAGTCACCATCAGCGCTTGTTCAACGCGTGGATCCGGTTCATGGCCTTGCTCTTCGGCCTGGCGTGAGCGGTGTAACAACTCTGCCTGTAAGACGTTCAGCGGGTCAGTATAAACATTCCTTAACTGAATGGACTCGGCAATCCACGGCAGGTCGGCCATCAAATGTGAGTCGTTGGCAATCGCCAGTACGACATCGATATCTGCTGCCAGGCGTTGGCGTAGCTCTTCACCCAGCGGCCACAGCTCTTTTTTGACCAGGCGCTGATCGTAATACTCTGCCAGCCACAGGTCTGCTTTCGCGAAAACCATTTCCAGCATGCCAAGGCGTGTGGAGAAGAATGGCCAGTCGCGGCACATCGCTTCGAGTTCGCTTTGCTTACCATCTTCAACCACTTTTTGCAGCGCGGTACCAGCACCAAGCCAGGCCGGGAGCATCAGACGGTTCTGCGTCCAGGCAAAGATCCACGGTATAGCACGCAGAGACTCAACGCCGCCGGTCGGACGGCGTTTTGCCGGACGTGAACCGAGCGGCAATTTACCCAGTTCCTGCTCCGGTGTAGCTGAGCGGAAATAAGGGACGAAGTCTTTGTTTTCACGCACATATCCACGGTATAGCTCGCAGGAAATATCGGAAAGCTCATCCATGATATGACGCCAGTTATCCTTCGGTTCTGGCGGTGGTAACAGGTTGGCCTCCAGAATTGCTCCGGTATACAGCGACAGGCTGCTGATGGTCACTTCCGGCAGGCCGTACTTAAAGCGGATCATCTCCCCTTGTTCTGTCACGCGCAGACCGCCTTTCAGGCTGCCTGGCGGTTGAGAGAGCAGCGCCGCATGCGCAGGCGCGCCGCCGCGACCAATGGATCCACCGCGACCGTGGAACAGCGTCAGTTCGATACCGGCTTTTTCGCAGGTTTTGATCAGCGCGTCCTGAGCCTGGTATTGCGCCCAGGACGCTGCCATCACGCCCGCGTCTTTTGCGGAATCAGAGTAGCCAATCATGACCATCTGTTTGCCCTGGATAAAGCCGCGGTACCAGTCGATATTCAGAAGCTGGGACATGACGTCATCGGCATTGTTGAGGTCGTCTAGCGTTTCAAATAGCGGAGCGACCGGCATAGCAAAACCAATTCCGGCTTCTTTCAGCAGCAGATGTACGGCCAGCACATCCGACGGCGTTTTCGCCATCGAGATAACATAGGCGGCAATGGAGCCATACGGGGCTTCGGCAATGACCCGACAGGTGTCGAGCACTTCACGGGTGTCATTGCTCGGCTCCCAGTTACGCGGCAGGAGCGGACGCTTGGAATTCAGTTCGCGGATCAGGAAAGCCTGTTTATCCGCTTCCGACCAGTTTTCGTAGTCGCCAATGCCCAGATAACGAGTCAGTTCGCCCAAGGCTTCAGTATGGCGTGTGCTTTCCTGACGAATATCAATACGCACCAGCGGCACGCCGAAACACTTCACGCGGCGCAGGGTGTCGAGCAATTCGCCATTGGCGATGATGCCCATACCACAGGCCTGTAGAGACTGGTAGCACGCGTAAAGCGGGTCCCAGAGCTGTTCGTTTTGGGTGAGAAGTCCCGCAGGTTTCGGCAATTTCTCGCCTTTCAGACGGGCTTCAAGCCAGGCCTGGGTCGCCATCAGACGAGAACGCAGGGTTTTCATCAGATAGCGGTATGGTTCAGCTGCGCCTTCTTCACCTACCAGCGCCATCAGTTCCGGCGTGGCATCCACCATCGACAGCTCAGAAATCAGAAACTGGATGTCTTTCAGGAACAGGTCTGTCGCTTTCCAGCGGCTGAGCAATAGCACGTGACGGGTGATATCCGCCGTTACGTTCGGGTTGCCGTCACGGTCGCCACCCATCCAGGAGGTAAATCGAACCGGGACAAAATCAACCGGCAGCTTATATCCAAGATGCTCTTCCAGTTGTTCATTCAGCTCGCGCAGGTAGTTCGGCACACCTTCCCACAGGCTGTTTTCAACAACCGCGAATCCCCATTTGGCTTCATCAACCGGGCTTGGGCGCAGTTTGCGGATTTCATCCGTATGCCAGGACTGAGCAATGAGCTGACGCAGACGGCGCATCAGTTGGTTGCGTTCATAATCGACGAGGTCTTTGTTATCAAGCTGCTTGAGGCAGGCGTTCACTTCACCCATTTTATGGATCAGCGTACGACGAGTGATCTCGGTCGGGTGGGCGGTGAGTACCAGCTCCAGAGAGAGTGATTCTACGGCTTTCTTGATGGTGGCGTCATTGAGGTTGGGCTGCTCTTTCAGTTTACGCAGAGTGCGAGCAATCACTTCCGGGTTGCTGGCGGCTTCGCCTTTTGGCGAAATGCTGTGGTGCTGCTCGGCGGTGTTGGCCAGGTTCAGGAACTGGCTAAATGCGCGGGCAACCGGCAGCAGCTCGTCGTTAGACAGATTTTGCAGTGTGGTGAGCAATTCCTGGCGATTAATTTCATTGCCAGCGCGAGATGATTTGGACAGCTTTCGAATAGTTTCTACGCGATCAAGAATGTTCTCTCCCAACGCATCCTTGATGGTCTCTCCCAGCACTTTGCCGAGCATACTGACATTACTACGCAACGCGGAATATTGTTCGTTCATATTAACCCAGACACCCCATCTATTTTGAATATGTCCTGTATCTTTCGCGCCTGACTATCACGCAAAATCTTGCGGACTTAACTTTTTAGCCGTCTTTTATAAAGCCACGTAAAACACGTGACGTCAATTGCTGCGAAATCGGTTCAGCAAACGAATAAATGCCGTGAATTTACGTTATTTAATTCACATCCAATCAAATAAGCGTTGCTTATGGAAATGTTAAAAAATCGCCCCGCTTACCACTAAGGGATTAGCGGGGTGACAAGCAGTTAATGCCAGCAGAAATGGTGCACAACCTGGGTGATTAATTCGCGGGTTGGCTTAATAAAGCGCGTTTCCAGATACTCATCCGGCTGATGCGCCTGATTAATGGAGCCTGGACCCAATACCAGCGTTGGGCAAAGCGTCTGGATAAACGGCGCTTCGGTGCAATAGTTCACCACTTCAGTCTGTGCGCCCAGCAGTTTCTCAACCACCTCTACCAGTTGATGGTCAGGTGGGCACTCATAGCCTGGAATTGGCGGATGCAGTTCCGATACGGTCAGGCGACCCGGCCAACGTTCGCTGACAGGGGCCAGCGCTTCGTTAAGTAACCCATTGAGATCGTTTAGCGTCATACCCGGTAGCGGGCGAATATCCATATGCAATTCGCAGCAGGCGCAGATTCGGTTGGCGGCGTCACCGCCGTGGATGTGGCCCAAATTTAACGTTGGATACGGGACGGTAAAGGCATCATGGTGATAGCGCGCTTTCAGGTCATCGCGCAGATGCATGATATGGCCGATGGCATCATGCATCAGTTCAATCGCATTAACGCCACGCGCTGGATCGCTTGAATGACCCGACTGTCCCAGAATGCGTATCGCATTAGAGATATGGCCTTTGTGCGCGCGCACCGGTTGCAGGGATGTGGGTTCGCCAATGATCGCGCAGTCCGGGCGCAGAGCGGTAGTTTCAGAGAAGTAGCGAGCTCCCGCCATGCTGGTCTCTTCGTCAGCAGTGGCCAGAATGTACAGGGGTTTTTTCAGTTTCGTGACGTCGACATCACGCAACGCGTCGAGGATAAAGGCGAAGAAGCCTTTCATATCCGCCGTACCCAAACCATACAGCTTATTGTCATGCTCGGTTAGAGTGAACGGATCGCGCGTCCAGCGTCCGTCGTCAAAGGGTACGGTATCTGTATGGCCCGCCAACAACAGGCCGCCAGCGCCCTGTCCAATGCTCGCCAGCATATTGAATTTATTTCGCGTATCGGGAACCGGTTGGACCTCCACATTGAAGCCTAAATCTTTAAACCAGCCCGCCAGCAGAGTGATTAAACCTGCATTGCTTTGATCGAGCGCTTCTTCGGTGGCACTGATCGATGGCGTGGCAATCAGAGCGCGGTAAATCTCGATAAATGGCGGTAAATTGTTTTTCATTGTTGACACACCTCGGGTCATGATAGTATCAATATTCATGCAGTATTTGTGAATAAAAATACATTAACGTTGAGCGTAATAAAACCCACCAAGTGTAAGGTGAGGTGATAAAGGCTTATACCTGGCAACAGAATCTAAGAAGGTGAGCTGCCCCGATGTTGAATACGCTGATTGTGGGCGCCAGTGGCTATGCCGGCGCAGAGCTTGTGACCTATGTAAATCGCCATCCTGATATGACCATAACCGCTTTGACCGTCTCAGCGCAAAGCAATGATGCAGGAAAATTAATCTCCGATTTGCATCCGCAGTTGAAAGGCATTGTCGATTTACCGTTGCAGCCAATGTCAGATATCAGCGAGTTTAGCGCAGGGGTGGATGTTGTGTTCCTCGCAACGGCTCATGAGGTGAGTCATGACCTGGCTCCGCAGTTTTTGCAGGCCGGTTGCGTGGTGTTTGACCTTTCGGGCGCGTTTCGCGTAAACGACGGCGCGTTCTATGAAAAATATTATGGCTTTACGCATCAGCATCCTGAGCTGCTGGAGCAGGCCGTTTATGGGCTGGCGGAGTGGAACGCGGATAAACTGAAAGAAGCGAATCTGATTGCTGTGCCAGGTTGTTACCCGACGGCGGCGCAGCTTTCGCTGAAACCGTTGATTGATGCCGGGCTGCTGGATCTCAGCCAGTGGCCGGTAATTAATGCGACCAGCGGCGTGAGCGGTGCGGGGCGTAAAGCGGCTATCTCCAACAGCTTTTGTGAGGTGAGCCTGCAGCCGTATGGCGTGTTTACCCATCGTCATCAGCCGGAAATCGCCACTCATCTGGGGACAGAAGTGATTTTCACCCCGCATCTGGGTAACTTCCCGCGTGGAATTCTGGAAACTATCACTTGCCGCCTTAAGGCGGGCGTAACCCATGCACAGGTGGCTCAGACGCTGCAACAGGCGTATGGCGATAAACCGCTGGTGCGTCTGTATGACAAAGGGGTTCCGGCGCTGAAGAATGTGGTTGGATTACCGTTCTGCGATATCGGGTTTGCCGTACAGGGTGAACACCTGATCGTCGTGGCGACGGAAGACAACTTATTGAAAGGCGCGGCGGCACAGGCGATGCAGTGCGCAAATATTCGTTTTGGCTTTGCCCAAACGCAGTCTCTTATTTAAGGGGGCAACAATGAATCCATTAATTATCAAGCTGGGCGGCGTTTTACTGGATAGTGAAGAGGCGCTGGAGCGCTTGTTTACCGCACTGGTGAATTATCGTGAGTCGCACCAGCGTTCGCTGGTCATTGTGCACGGTGGCGGCTGTGTGGTTGACGAGCTGATGAAGCAGCTGAATCTGCCGGTGAAAAAGAAAAATGGTCTGCGCGTCACGCCTGCCGATCAAATTGACATTATTACCGGTGCTCTGGCAGGAACGGCGAATAAAACCTTGCTGGCCTGGGCGAAAAAGCATCACATCGCGTCTGTGGGTCTGTATCTTGGCGATGGCGACAGCGTAAAAGTGACGCCGCTCGATAAAGAACTGGGTCATGTTGGACTGGCGCAGCCGGGTTCGCCTAAGCTGATTAACACGCTGCTGGAAAGCGGCTTTCTGCCGGTAGTGAGCTCTATTGGCGTCACTGATGATGGGCTGCTGATGAACGTGAATGCCGATCAGGCGGCAACGGCGCTGGCGGCAACGCTGGGTGCGGATCTGATCCTGCTCTCTGATGTGAGCGGTATTCTGGATGGCAAAGGCCAGCGTATTGCCGAAATGACAGCAGCGAAAGCGGAACAGCTGATTGAACAGGGCATTATTACCGATGGCATGATCGTGAAGGTGAATGCGGCGCTGGATGCCGCGCGTACGCTGGGTCGTCCGGTGGATATCGCCTCTTGGCGTCATGCAGAGCAACTCCCGGCGCTGTTTAACGGCACGCCAATTGGTACGCGTATTCTGGCTTAACTACTAATGTGCCGGATGGCGGCTTCGCCTTATCCGGCCTACGTGGGTTTTGTAGGCCCGGTAAGCGCAGCGCCACCGGGCAAAAATATCATATTAAGGAAATTCGTTATGGCACTTTGGGGTGGGCGTTTTACACAGGCAGCAGATCAGCGGTTCAAACAGTTCAACGACTCGTTGCGTTTTGACTACCGCCTGGCAGAACAGGATATTGTTGGCTCTGTGGCCTGGTCCAAAGCGTTGGTAACGGTCGGTGTACTGACTGCTGATGAACAGCTGCGGTTGGAAGAAGCGCTGAATAATCTGCTGGAAGAGGTTCGCGCGAATCCTCAGCAGATTCTGCAAAGCGATGCCGAAGATATTCACAGTTGGGTGGAAGGTAAGCTGATTGATAAAGTCGGCCAGCTTGGTAAAAAACTGCATACCGGACGTAGCCGTAACGACCAGGTCGCGACCGATCTCAAGCTGTGGTGCAAAGACACGGTTATCGAATTACTATCGGCCAATCGTCAGTTGCAAACTGCGCTGGTGGTGACGGCGGAGAATAACCAGGACGCCGTCATGCCGGGTTACACCCACCTGCAACGTGCGCAGCCGGTGACATTTGCTCACTGGTGTCTGGCCTATGTTGAAATGTTGGCGCGTGACGAGAGCCGCCTGCAGGATGCGCTCAAACGCCTGGACGTCAGTCCGTTAGGCTGCGGCGCGCTGGCGGGTACGGCGTATGAAATCGATCGCGAGCAGCTGGCGGGTTGGTTGGGCTTTGCCTCGGCTACGCGCAACAGTCTGGACAGCGTTTCTGACCGTGACCACGTGCTGGAGTTACTCTCAGACGCCTCTATCGGCATGGTACACCTGTCGCGTTTTGCTGAAGACCTGATTTTCTTTAACACCGGCGAAGCGGGCTTTGTCGAGCTGTCCGATCGTGTGACTTCGGGTTCATCTTTGATGCCGCAGAAGAAAAATCCGGATGCGCTGGAGCTGATCAGAGGTAAATGCGGTCGCGTGCAGGGTGCGCTGACCGGCATGATGATGACGTTAAAAGGCCTCCCGCTGGCATACAATAAAGATATGCAGGAAGACAAAGAAGGGCTGTTCGACGCGCTCGAGACCTGGCTGGACTGTCTGCATATGGCCGCGCTGGTGCTGGATGGTATCCAGGTGAAACGTCCGCGTTGTCAGGAAGCGGCGCAGCAGGGCTATGCTAACGCCACTGAACTGGCGGATTATCTGGTGGCGAAAGGTGTCCCGTTCCGCGAAGCGCACCATATTGTGGGGGAAACGGTGGTCGAGGCGATTCGTCAGGGCAAACCGCTGGAAGCGCTGTCGCTTGCCGACTTACAGAAGTTCAGCCAGGTGATTGGCGATGACGTTTACCCGATCCTCTCGTTGCAATCGTGCCTGGATAAACGCGCGGCAAAAGGTGGCGTGTCACCCCAGCAGGTTGCACAGGCGATCGACTACGCGAAGGCACGTCTGGCATAAATTGATGGGTAATCATTCGAGCCTGGCGTCACGCCGGGCTTTTTTATGCAAAAAAAATGCGGACACAAGGTCCGCAAAAGTTCACGTTGGCTTTAGTTATTTCGAGTATGAGAGAAACTCTCAGAACGGACAGTAGCTTCAAGGGTTAAAGGGGTACCGTTCCGTTTCTGTGGTGCATTATTAAACAGAAAGCTTGATAGGGATAATCGTTCGTTGCTATGCTACCTATCGCTACGAACTATCGTGGCGATGGAGGATGAATAATGAATATTCGTGATCTTGAATACCTGGTAGCGCTAGCCGAACATCGTCACTTCCGACGAGCGGCAGACTCCTGTCACGTTAGCCAACCAACGCTGAGCGGGCAGATCCGCAAGCTGGAAGATGAGCTTGGCGTCATGTTGTTGGAGCGTACGAGTCGCAAGGTGCTGTTCACCCAGGCTGGTTTGCTGCTGGTGGATCAGGCGCGCACCGTGCTGCGCGAGGTCAAAGTGCTCAAGGAGATGGCAAGCCAACAAGGCGAGACAATGTCTGGCCCGCTGCATATTGGTTTGATCCCAACGGTGGGGCCATACCTGCTGCCGCATATTATTCCGATGTTGCACCAGACCTTCCCAAAACTGGAAATGTATCTCCATGAGGCGCAGACACATCAGCTGTTAGCGCAACTGGATAGCGGCAAGCTCGACTGCGTCATTCTGGCGCTGGTGAAAGAGAGTGAGGCGTTCATCGAAGTACCGTTATTTGATGAACCTATGATGCTGGCGATCTATGAAGATCACCCGTGGGCAAACCGTGACTGTGTACCGATGTCCGATCTGGCAGGTGAAAAACTGCTGATGCTGGAAGATGGCCACTGCCTGCGCGATCAGGCAATGGGCTTCTGCTTTGAAGCGGGTGCTGATGAAGATACCCATTTTCGGGCAACCAGTCTGGAAACGCTACGTAACATGGTGGCGGCAGGAAGCGGTATCACCTTACTGCCTGCGCTGGCTGTTCCGCCGGAGCGTAAGCGTGATGGTGTTGTTTATCTGCCATGCATTAAACCCGAACCGCGTCGTACGATTGGTCTGGTGTACCGTCCTGGTTCGCCGCTGCGCAGCCGTTATGAACAGTTGGCAGAGGCCATCCGTGGATCAATGGATGGCCATTTCGACAGTGCGTTAAAACAGGCGGTTTAAGCCATTTAGCGCTGCTACCCGATAGGCTTCTGCCATGGTTGGGTAGTTAAAGGTGGTGTTAACGAAGTACTCGATAGTGTTACCACCACCTTTTTGCTCCATTATCGCTTGTCCGATGTGAATAATTTCGGCCGCGCGCTCCCCAAAGCAGTGGATCCCCAGAATCTCTTTGGTTTCGCGATGGAACAGGATCTTCAGCGTTCCGACACTCATACCCACGATTTGCGCACGTGCCAGATGCTTAAACTGGGCGCGGCCAACCTCGTATGGAACTTTCATTGCCGTGAGTTGCTGTTCGGTTTTACCAACGGAGCTGATTTCTGGAATGGTATAAATCCCGGTCGGGATATCTTCAATCAGATGCGCGGTGGCTTCGCCTTTTACCAACGCCTGGGCGGCAATGCGTCCCTGGTCGTAGGCCGCCGATGCCAGGCTCGGATAACCGATCACATCCCCTACGGCATACACATGCGGCAGCGCCGTCTGGTACATGCTATTCACTTTGAGCTGCCCACGGCTGTCGGTTTTCAGGCCAATGTTTTCCAGCGCCAGCGAATCGGTATTACCGGTACGGCCATTGGCGTACAACAGGCAGTCTGCCTTCAGTTTCTTACCGGATTTCAGGTGCATGATGACGCCGTCATCGCAGCCTTCAATCTTCTCATACTCTTCGTTGTGGCGAATGACCACACCGCTGTTCCAGAAGTGGTAAGAGAGCGAGTCGGACATCTCTTGATCGAGGAACGCCAGCAGACGATCGCGGGTGTTGATTAAATCAACTTTGACATCCATTCCACGGAAGATCGACGCATATTCACAGCCAATGACCCCCGCGCCATAAATCAGCACATGGCGTGGTTCGTGGTGCAGGCTCAGGATAGAGTCGCTGTCGTAAACCCGTGGATGCGAAAAGTCGACATCAACAGGGCGATAAGGACGCGAACCGCAGGCAATAACAAACTTATCCGCAGTCAGCGTTTCCACCGTACCGTCGTGACATTCCAGGGCGATCGTGTGTTCATCAACAAAACGGGCATTCCCCTGCAAAATTTCGCAGTGATTGCGCTCGTAAAATCCTTGCCGCATACGCGTTTGCTGATTAATAACGTTATCAGCGTGGTTGAGAATATCGGCAAAAGAAGAACGAAGGAGTCGGGAGTGGTCGCTGTACAGTGGGTTCTGATTGAATTCAATAATGCGGCTGACGGCGTGGCGGAGGGCTTTCGACGGGATGGTGCCCCAGTGGGTACAGCCTCCGCCGACGTTATGATAGCGCTCAATCACCGCGACGCGCGCTCCTTGCTTAACCAGACCCATTGCAGCGCCTTCGCCGCCGGGACCGGAACCTATTACTATTGCATCGTAATCGTAGGAATGTGACATGGTCAGGCTTACCTGTTCTTATACATAAAAGCAACAGAATAGTAACATCGTTGTCAGGATAACCCAATTATCGTTGTGCTTTTTTGCGAAGTCGAAGCACAAACTGCGCGTAAACAATCATTCACAAAGCCATGCCAACCGCCTAATCTCTGGTATAGTGCCAGCAAGGTATGTGGAAGGATTCAGACATCGTGATGGGCGTTAGAGCGCAACAAAAAGAAAAAACCCGGCGTTCGCTGGTAGAAGCCGCATTTAGTCAACTGAGCGCTGAGCGTAGTTTTGCCAGCCTCAGTTTACGCGAAGTTGCTCGTGAAGCGGGCATTGCGCCAACCTCGTTTTATCGCCATTTCCGCGATGTGGATGAACTCGGCCTGACGATGGTGGACGAAAGCGGTCTGATGCTGCGTCAATTGATGCGCCAGGCGCGCCAGCGTATCGCGAAGGGCGGGAGTGTGATCCGCACCTCGGTCTCAACATTTATGGAGTTCATCGGCAACAATCCCAACGCCTTCCGTTTATTATTGCGCGAGCGTTCGGGGACATCCGCAGCGTTTCGTGCAGCGGTCGCACGTGAAATTCAGCACTTCATTGCGGAACTTGCGGACTATCTGGAACTCGAAAACCATATGCCTCGTGCGTTTACTGAAGCGCAAGCCGAAGCCATGGTAACCATTGTTTTCAGCGCCGGGGCAGAAGCACTGGATGTTGGCGCTGAACAGCGTCGACAGCTAGAAGAGCGGCTGGTATTGCAACTGCGCATGATCGCGAAAGGCGCATTTTATTGGTACCGCCGTGAACAAGAGAAGATGACGCACCACTCCGAGTAACGAGAAGGACAAGCAATGAAACAGTCAGGTCAAGATAAAGGTACGCTGCTGCTGGCGCTGGTTGCTGGCTTATCGATCAATGGTACATTTGCGGCGCTGTTTAGCTCCATTGTGCCATTCTCCGTATTCCCGATTATTTCGCTGGTGCTGACGGTTTATTGTCTGCATCAACGCTATCAGAACCGCACCATGCCTGTGGGATTGCCGGGCCTGGCCGCCGCCTGTTTTATTCTCGGTGTTCTGCTGTACAGCACCGTGGTACGCGCTGAATATCCGGATATTGGCTCTAACTTCTTCCCGGCGGTGCTGTCGGTGATTCTGGTGTTCTGGATCGGCTTTAAAGTGCGTAACCGTAAACAGGAAATTGTGGAGTAACAGTTGTCGCTGTAGGCCGGATAAGGCAAAGCCGCTATCCGGCAATCTGAACCGATAGTGCTTATCCGGCCTCCGTTCAGTCTTACTTCTTCGTTAACAGTACTCCGCACTCCATATGGTGCGTATACGGGAACTGATCGAATAGCGCCAGACGTGAAACATTGTGCGTCTGGCTTAACGTTTCCAGGTTCTTACACAGCGTCTCCGGATTGCAGGAGATGTACAGAATGCGCGGATACGCCTGCACCATTTTCTCCGTTTCGCTGTCCAGACCGCTGCGCGGTGGGTCAACGAAGATAGTTTCACACTGGTAACTCTTCAGATCGATTCCCTGCAAACGGTTGAACTCGCGAACGCCGTTCATCGCCTGAGTAAACTCTTCGGCCGCCATGCGGATAATTTGTACGTTATCAATATGGTTAGCCGCGATGTTGTACTGTGCAGCAGCCACGGACGGTTTGGCGATTTCAGTGGCCAGTACGCGGTTGAAGTTTTGCGCCAGGGCTAACGAGAAATTGCCATTGCCGCAATACAGCTCCAGCAGGTCGCCTTTTGAGCCCCTGGTGACATCAATCGCCCACTCCAACATCTGAATATTCATGGCGGCGTTCGGCTGGGTGAAGCTGTTCTCAACCTGGCGGTAGATAATCTCTTTACCTGCAACCGGCAAGCGTTCGTCAATGTAGTCCTGGTCCAGCTCAATTTTGGTTTTGGTAGCCCGACCAATCAAATGCACGTTCAGGTTTTGCGCCCGCAGCGCATCTCGCAGCGCTTCGGCTTCCTTACGCCATTCATCATCCAGCTTTTTATGGTACAGCATCGAAACCACCGCCTGATCGCTCAGGGTTGTGAGGTAATCAATCTGAAACAGTTTGTGGCGCAGGATGTGGTTGTTGCGAACGCCGTCGATCATTGCCGTCATCAACGTGTTGATGAGCTCGCTGGCTGCCGGGAAGCTGTCGACGCGAATACGGTTTTTGGTCTGGCTGTCGAACATGATGTGGTACAGGTCATCACCGTCATGCCACAGGCGGAATTCGGCGCGCATACGGTAATGGCTGACCGGTGAGCGAAACACTTCCGGAGCCTGTGCATAAAATGGCGTCATTAAGCTCTGCAGACGCACTACTTTCTCAGCTAACTGGGCGTCGTACTGTTCTGTCGGAAGGTGTTCGGGGGTCATGATGCGTCCTGAAAAATAAAAGTACGCGGGGATTGTAGGGATTGCTCAACAGATGTCCAGTCATTGATGATTTCCGATAATGTGATACGCGGTCTGGACACCAGGTTGTAACAAACTGTAGCATCCGTTTTCCGGTCCTGTGAGTTAAAAGGGAATCCAGTGTAAATCTGGAGCTGACGCGCAGCGGTAAGGAAGGTAAGAGATGAGCGCACCTGGTGCAGACACTGCGGATTGCCGCGGGAAGTCATCGTTTCTTTAAGTCGCCTCCAAGCCCGAAGACCTGCCGGCTAACGTCGCATCTGGTTTTCATCATCGCGTACTATCGGTGGGACCTGCGGCATCCTTCTTAAATTGTGGATGCTTTACAATGATCAAAAAATCATTGCTGTGCACGGCGCTGTCCGTCACGGCATTTTCTGGTTGGGCACAGGACACTCGCCCGGATACTCTCGTCGTCACTGCCAACCGTTTTCAGCAGCCTCGTAGCGCAGTACTCGCTCCTATTACCGTTGTTACGCGTCAGGATATCGATCGCTGGCAATCTAACTCCGTGAATGATGTGCTTCGTCGCCTGCCTGGCGTCGATATCGCCCAATACGGTGGTATGGGACAAAACTCGTCTATCTCTATTCGCGGCACCAACGCCAGCCATGTTCTGGTGCTGATTGACGGCGTGCGCTTGAACCTGGCAGGGGTTAGCGGCGCAGCCGATCTCAGCCAGTTCCCGGTCTCGTTAGTGCAGCGTATCGAATACATTCGAGGGCCGCGTTCGGCGGTTTATGGTTCTGATGCGATTGGCGGCGTGGTGAATATCATTACCACGCGCGAAAAGCCGGGGACGGAACTGACAGCCGGTGTGGGGAGCAATGGGTATCAGAATTACGATGTCTCAACCCAACAACAGCTCGGCGAAAATACGCGCGTCACGCTGATGGGCGATTATGCCTATACCAAAGGCTTTGATGTTATAGCATACGGCAGCACCGGCTCTCAGGCTCAGCCCGATAAAGACGGTTTTTTAAGTAAAACGCTGTATGGCGCGCTGGAACACAACTTCTCTGACACCTGGAGTGGGTTTGTTCGCGGTTATGGTTATGATAACCGCACGAATTACGACTCATATTACTCTCCTGGCTCGCCGCTCCTCGATACCCGAAAACTCTACAGCCAAAGCTGGGATGCAGGACTGCGTTTTAATGGCGAGCTTATCCAGTCGCAGCTGGTTTCGAGCTATAGCCATAGCAAAGACTACAACTATGATCCGGATTATGGTCGCTATGACTCCTCGGCCACGCTGGATGATATGAAGCAATATAATGTTCAGTGGTCCAACAGTATGGTGCTGGGGCACGGTAACGTAGGCGCGGGTGTCGACTGGCAAAAACAAACCACGACGCCTGGCACCGGGTATGTCACGGACGGTTACGATCAGCGTAATACGGGACTCTATCTGACCGGGTTGCAGCAATTGGGCGACTTTACCTTTGAAGGCGCGGCGCGTAGCGATGATAACTCCGAGTTTGGACGTCATGGCACATGGCAAACCAGCGCCGGATGGGAGTTTATTGAAGGCTATCGCTTTATTGCGTCCTACGGTACATCTTACAAAGCACCTAATCTCGGGCAGTTGCATGGTTATTACGGCAATTCGAACCTGGATCCTGAACAAAGTAAGCAATGGGAAGGGGCGTTTGAAGGCTTAACGGCGGGTGTGAACTGGCGAGTTTCAGGGTATCGCAACGATATCGATGACATGATCGATTATGACCCACATACCGAGAAATACTTTAACGAAGGTAAAGTACGCATTAAAGGCGTTGAAGCGACCGCAAACTTTGATACCGGACCGCTGGCACATACGTTGAGCTACGATTATGTCGATTCGCGCAATGCAATTACGGACAAGCCCCTCGCACGACGTTCTAAACAGCAGGTGAAATACCAGCTTGACTGGCAGGTCTATGATTTTGACTGGGGCCTGACGTATCACTACCTGGGAACGCGTTATGACACGGACTACGTAACCTACCAGCCGGTAAAAATGGGAGGAGTTAGCCTGTGGGATCTTGCCGTGTCATATCCAATCACCTCACGGCTGACAGTTCGTGGTAAAATCGCCAACCTGTTCGATAAAGATTACGAGACAGTTTATGGCTACGCAACTGCAGGACGGGAATACACCTTGTCTGGCAGCTACACCTTCTGATCCCCGTCCCACCGTGCTGGTGTTTGATTCCGGCGTCGGTGGGTTGTCGGTCTATGACGAGATCCGGCGTCTTCTGCCGGATCTCCACTATATCTACGCTTTCGACAACGTCGCCTTTCCTTATGGAGAGAAGAGCGAGGAGTTTATCGTCGAGCGTGTTGTTGAGATTGTGACTGCTGTCCAGCAGCGCTATCCCCTTTCTCTTGCGGTCATCGCATGTAATACAGCAAGCACGGTGTCGCTTCCTGCGTTACGTGAGAAGTTTGCCTTCCCGGTTGTGGGCGTGGTGCCTGCGATTAAACCGGCGGCGCGACTCACGGCGAATGGCGTAGTGGGGCTGCTGGCTACGCGTGCAACGGTGAAGCGCTCGTATACCCATGAGCTGATTGCGCGGTTTGCTAACGAATGCCAAATTGCAATGTTGGGTTCTGCTGAGCTGGTGGAACTGGCGGAAGCGAAGCTGCACGGTGAAACAGTTTCTCTGGAAGATCTGCGGCGTATTCTGCGTCCGTGGCTGCGGATGTCGGAACCACCCGATACGGTAGTGCTCGGGTGCACTCATTTCCCTCTATTACAGGAAGAGCTTTTACAGGTCCTGCCCGAGGGGACGCGGCTGGTGGATTCTGGTGCCGCGATTGCGCGCCGCACGGCCTGGTTATTAGAACATGAAGCGCCAGATGCGAAATCAACCGATGAGAACGTTGCATTTTGTATGGCAATGACGACAGAAGCCGAACAACTATTGCCCGTGCTACAGCGCTATGGCTTTAAAACGCTCGAAAAACTGTCAGTTTAAGTGGTTTTGATGAAAAAATACGCACTCGGAAGATTATTTTAAATTTCCCCTTGTCAGCCTGAAATAACTCCCTATAATGCGCCTCCACTGACACGGAAC
>NZ_JAOWES010000043.1:0-206 GCF_030334095.1 Citrobacter sp. Cf118
TCGCCTTTACGTGCCCGCGGGCTCCGGTATCCGACCTGAGCCTTTATCCCGACACGTTTCATCAGTCGCCAGACTCTGTTCACTCCGCACTGTTGCCCGCTGTCCCGCAGATCCAGATGGATTTTACGATAACCATAGACGCATCCCGATTCCAGCCAGAACTGTTTAATCTGTCCTGTCAGTCTCAGGTCTGCCTGATGGCGTTG
>NZ_JAOWES010000006.1:0-227 GCF_030334095.1 Citrobacter sp. Cf118
CGAGCAGAGTATAGTGCGCATCCACGGACGCGGGGTGGAGCAGCCTGGTAGCTCGTCGGGCTCATAACCCGAAGGTCGTCAGTTCAAATCTGGCCCCCGCAACCAATTAAAATCAGAAGCAGTAACGTTACTCGATGGAAGAGTAATGACGGACGCGGGGTGGAGCAGCCTGGTAGCTCGTCGGGCTCATAACCCGAAGGTCGTCGGTTCAAATCCGGCCCCCGCAA
>NZ_JAOWES010000044.1:0-253 GCF_030334095.1 Citrobacter sp. Cf118
CGTCTTGCGACGTTAAGAATCCGTATCTTCGAGTGCCCACACAGATTGTCTGATAAATTGTTAAAGAGCAGTTGCGACGCACTTTAGCGCTCTGTCGCGAGGTCCCGTATATTACGTTTTCCTCATTCAGAGTCAAGCATTTATTTTTGCTTTTCTCTACGAGATTCTCAGGAGAACCCCGCTGACCCGGCGGCTTGTAATCCGTTGTTCCGTGTCAGTGGAGGCGCATTATAGGGAGTTATTTCAGGCTGAC
>NZ_JAOWES010000007.1:0-233 GCF_030334095.1 Citrobacter sp. Cf118
TGGCGACTGATGAAACGTGTCGGGATAAAGGCTCAGGTCGGATACCGGAGCCCGCGGGCACGTAAAGGCGAGGCCAGTATCGTGTCGCCCAACAGGCTCCAGCGACAGTTCAATCCGGATGCTCCGGATGAGCGTTGGGTAACGGACATAACCTACAGTGTGCCCGGAGTTCAGGGCGGGCATGGATGCTTAAATGAACCGCGAGTCTGTCTGGAATATTGAACCGGTAACTC
>NZ_JAOWES010000045.1:0-264 GCF_030334095.1 Citrobacter sp. Cf118
GCTGGAGAAAGGGTCATTCTGAGAATGAAGATTCCGACGTTACTAACTGAGTGTTGTATCTAATCGTGGGGGCAGGTCATTTTCTCTCTTGCATCCTCGATTGCACTTAGATATGTAATATAATCATTCTCATAATGCAACTTCATATCCCATGATCCTAAACCATAAATTGAAACTAGCAATTCGGTGATGCTGCCAACTTACTGATTTAGTGTATGATGGTGTTTTTGAGGTGCTCCAGTGGCTTCTGTTTCTATCAGCTGT
>NZ_JAOWES010000046.1:0-735 GCF_030334095.1 Citrobacter sp. Cf118
CGGTAAAAGACCCGCAGGGCCCGGAGCAGCCGGTATTTAAAGACCCGGACGGGTACTACACGCGGGTGCTGCGCAGCCAGGACTTCTCAGGGCCGGGGCGCGGACTGACCATGGTGCGCTATAAAGCGGACCCTGAAAGCAGACCATATCTGCCAACCGACAAAACCGTGCGCTGCGCCGTTAACCACCCGAGTCCGGTGAAGTGAGGTCTGTGATAATGAAAAACGACAGGTTGTGGCTGTGCGCCATTGCGATAGTCGCAGCAGCTGGCTGCGACCCCGCCTCAGTCAAACCCCTGCACAGTGCGGAAGACCAGGCCCGGCTGCAGGAGTTTGTGGCGCAGATAAAGTCAGAGCAGGTATTTGTGGAAGGCGGTGAATACCTGATGGGGGATTTTGGCGAAGAATATGGCGTGGAAAAACTGCAGTACGACGGGCATAAAGACAGCAAGCCTTTGCACAGGGTGGAGTTAAGCAGCTATTCGCTGAGTAAGTTTAAAACCAGCAACCAGCAGTACCAGTTTTATCTGGCCTGGAATGGCCTGAAGGGCCGGGAGGTCAAGGGGCGTTTAAACGGGAGGGACTGGAATGACAGGAAACGGATCCCGGATACGCCAGCCCGCGTGGACTGGAACGAAGCGGAGCGGTACTGTGCGTGGCTGGGAGGGGTAACGGGCCTGCCGTTCTCGCTGCCGACGGAGGCGCAGTGGGAATACGCGGCGCGTAGCCGGGGTAA
>NZ_JAOWES010000047.1:0-245 GCF_030334095.1 Citrobacter sp. Cf118
TGCTGAAAAACGATAACCAACTGGCGATGTTATTCACGCTGGCCAACCTGTTTCGGGCGGACCAAATGATACGTCAGTGGGAGAGATCTCACTAAAAACTGGGGATAACGCCTTAAATGGCGAAGAAACGGTCTAAATAGGCTGATTCAAGGCATTTACGGGAGAAAAAATCGGCTCAAACATGAAGAAATGAAATGACTGAGTCAGCCGAGAAGAATTTCCCCGCTTATTCGCACCTTCCTTAG
>NZ_JAOWES010000048.1:0-371 GCF_030334095.1 Citrobacter sp. Cf118
ACTGGGGTGAAGTCGTAACAAGGTAACCGTAGGGGAACCTGCGGTTGGATCACCTCCTTACCTTAAAGAAACGTTCTTTGAAGTGCTCACACAGATTGTCTGATGAAAAGTAAATAGCAAGGCGTCTTGCGATTGAGACTTCAGTGTCCCCTTCGTCTAGAGGCCCAGGACACCGCCCTTTCACGGCGGTAACAGGGGTTCGAATCCCCTAGGGGACGCCACTTGCTGGTATGTGTGAGTGAAAGTCGCCGACCCCAATATCTCAAAACTTACCTTCGGGTGACGTTTGAGATATTTGCTCTTTAAAAATCTGGATCAAGCTGAAAATTGAAACGACACACTGTTTCATTTCTCCGTAATAAGAAATGAAA
>NZ_JAOWES010000008.1:0-246 GCF_030334095.1 Citrobacter sp. Cf118
GCGCTGAAAGGTGCACGTCCGGTTCGGGGAGGAGAGGCAGGGAAATAGTCCGACTACGCCCTGCCTCTTACTCTACTCAGAACCCACGAAGGCTGGCTGTATCTTGCCGTGGTTGTTGATCTGTTCTCACGCAAAATTATCGGCTGGTCCATGCAATCCCGGATGGCAAAGGACATTGTCCTGAACGCACTGCTGATGGCTGTATGGCGGCGTAATCCCCAAAAACAGGTGCTGGTTCATTCGGAT
>NZ_JAOWES010000002.1:0-759 GCF_030334095.1 Citrobacter sp. Cf118
CCGTCTGTATATATAGAGAGATAGTCGGTATCATCGAAGTATTGATAATCTATACCCGGACCACCCGGCTTTAAACGCGGATCGTCAAAAGGGTATGAACTCATATACAAATGATTTTTCGAGGTGGTAATAAACGCCTGGTTATTGACCACCACCACTCTTTTGATTTCTTTTCCTTCAGGATAGTCACGCATAACCCCATCGGAGTTTCTCTCCAGCGCCCGGGAAGAGGCCATATAGTCTGCTACCTGCCACGTTTGTCCGTAATCTTTAGATATCTTGTAAGCATCTGGCTCCCATCGTGGTATCAGAATATACTTATCTGATGGGTGAATATATACACCGGAAAAGATCTGATACGTTGAATAAACGCCATTTACTAATTCTTTATGTATATTCCGCCTGATATCATGATACCAAAGCGCTCCCTCACAATTATAGCCTTTTAATTCCAGATATCGGTTATCATCATAGCGATAAATAATCTGTGAGGGTGTTCTTTTTGTACAGGCAGCGATAGCACATAGCGAAATAGTTCCGATCATTATTTTTAACGCACTTCCCTTATTCATAATTTATCCTTAAACGTTAAGCGGTTTGGGCATATCCCATTGCCGATTATTTCCCCGCATCCATATCGCAGTGCATCCGGGTCCAGCCCTTATAGCCCACCACTTCCGGTTCTTTGTCCGGCAGGTTTTGATAGTTGGCCTTATATCCCTCCGTTAAATGGGCCAGGGATGCTTTCATAAACACCAC
>NZ_JAOWES010000049.1:0-83983 GCF_030334095.1 Citrobacter sp. Cf118
CGGTAGTTCAGTTGGTTAGAATACCTGCCTGTCACGCAGGGGGTCGCGGGTTCGAGTCCCGTCCGTTCCGCCACTTATTAGAAAATTAAGCCTGCTTAGTAGCAGGCTTAATGATAAGAAAATTTAGGGGCGTAGCTCAGTTGGTAGAGCACCGGTCTCCAAAACCGGGTGTCGCGAGTTCGAGTCTCTCCGCCCCTGCCAGAAACAATCCTTAGCATTCTTGCTAAGGATTTTTTTTATCTGCAATTTGCGCTGTGCCTTCCAGTTGTTTTATTCCCGGCATCCTTGCCCGTATTTTCTTTAATCTTCCAGAATATTCGTTCTCAGCAAGTCGCAAATCAGTGCATGTTTATCGCTGTTTTGCAGCCAAACTGCATATAACGGGCGCGAAAGGGTTGTACTGTCAGTAACCGTATGGAGATCGCTTTTACCTTTAGCCCAACTGACCGGAAGCCAGCTAAAGCCTCTAAGGACTGAAAGTTGCTGCCTGGCCAATTCTGCCGAACTGGTGGTGAGTACCGGCACTTCATCTCCCGCAATCAATCCCGCTTCGTGTTGCTGAAAGTCAGGTCCCCATTCCAGACGCAGATAATTCAGTTCATCCTTGGTTTGCGAAGGAGAACTGCAATAGAGCGCCAGCGTGAAATATCCCAACAGTTGGCTGCTAAATTCGTCCATTTTGGGCGTTTCGGTAGTAATCAGTAGATCAAGCTGTCGTTCATGGAGCTGTTTTACCAACGACTGTCGCTGAGCGATCCTCGCTTCAAACTGCAGGCTGGATTGCGGCTCCTGGGATTGGTACAAACGCCCCAACCAGCCATTAAGCATACATTCCCAGAGGGATGCGCTGGCACCAATAGAAAACTCGTTATGACGCGAGGTATTCGCAACCTCCTTACGTGCGGCTTGCCACGTATTCATCAGCGTTTCAGCGTAAGGCAGTAATTTTTCACCAGCAGCGGTTAAACGGATATTGTTTCTGTGTCGGGTGAACAGGTTTACACCCAATTGATTTTCCAGTTGTCTGATCCGGAAACTAACCGCTGATTGGGTCAGATAGAGCGCTTCAGCAGCTCTGCCAAAGTGGCGTGTCCGGCTAACTTCCAGGAAAGTTTTTAACAATTCCGTATCCACAACTCGCTCCATAAAATTATTTGTCGTTATGATTTAAATCTTTTGTTTGACGCTCTGTCAAGCGTAACTAATACTCCGCGCCATAAATAGCTCGGCCAAAGAATTAGGAGCGTGCAGGATGGCGGAAAGCTTTACGACGACTAATCGATATTTCGATAATAAATATTATCCCCGCGGATTCTCCCGTCATGGTGATTTCACCATTAAAGAAGCACAACTGCTTGAGCGTCACGGTTATGCTTTCAATGAGCTGGATCTGGGCAAGCGTGAGCCGGTAACGGAAGAAGAAAAACTGTTTGTTGCGGTATGCCGTGGTGAGCGCGAACCGGTTACCGAAGCTGAACGTGTGTGGTCCAAATACATGACGCGCATTAAGCGTCCAAAACGCTTCCACACGCTGTCTGGTGGGAAACCTCAGGTGGAAGGTGCGGAAGATTACACCGAATCTGATGATTAATAAAAAAGGGCGAAAGCCCTTTTTTTATGCCAGTAGTTTTTGCAAATGAATGAGTAATCTGTCTATCGCCCGATACCCAACAGCCTCCTGTAAGTGCTGGCGAGAGATATGGTCAGATTGCTCTATATCCGCGATCGTTCGAGCGACCTTTATCAGGCGTAACCAGGCGCGGATGGATAATCCGAGATGCGCGAGCGTTTCTTCAAGCCACTGTGCATCGTCGCTGCGCAGTGGACAGTATTTATGGATATCCTGACTGTCCAGATGCGCGTTTAACTTATTTTGTCGTCGATACTGACGATCTCGCGCTGCCATAACACGTTGCTTCACCGTTGCGCTATCTTCTCCTTTTACCTGGTTCTGGCTGAGTATCCCGGGCGGTGGCAAAGGGATTTCGAGAGAGAGAGCGAAGCGGTCAAGAAATGGACCTGATAATCGATTGAGGTAGCGTAGCGTCTGCTCTGGGGTACAGCGGTTATGGTTCCCCTGATAATGGCCTGTTGGGCTGGGATTCATAGCGGCTATGAGTTGAAAGCGAGCGGGATAGGTGATTTTTGCTCTGGTGCGGGATAGATGTATCTGTCCGGACTCAATGGGTTCGCGCAGTGCATCCAGCGTGCGTCGCTCAAACTCGGGTAGTTCATCCAGAAATAGTATGCCGTTATGCGCCAGAGAGATCTCGCCTGGCGCAGGAATAGAGCCTCCACCGACCATGGCGGTTAAAGAAGCACTGTGATGCGGAGAGCGAAAAGGGCGTTGTTTCCACTGTTTCTGTAGCGTGTCGGAATTGACCAGACTAAGAATCGCGGCGCTTTCCAGTGCCTCATCGTTACTCAGTGGCGGAAGCAATCCTCTCAGGCGACTGGCCAGCATGGTCTTACCCGTACCCGGAGGGCCGATGAGTAAGAGGTTATGACCGCCAGCTGCGGTAAGCTCCAGCCCGCGTTTACCCTGTTCCTGGCCGATAACATCGCTCAGATCATCTGCTAATGCGCAGGGGGTAAAATCTGCCGATGATGGTCTGTCTAAATCATGCTTACCTTCGAGGAATGCGCATACGGCCTGTAAATGATCGGCTATCAGGCACCCTTCACCGTGTATTAGTCCAACTTCAGCTGCATTCTCTTTTGCGACAATAATTCTCCTCCCTGCGCGAATGGCTTCGGTTGCACTTGATATCGCACCGGGAACGCCGCGTAACGCGCCTGTAAGCGCTAATTCGCCTACCAGCTCATATGTATCGAGATTATGGGTAGTAAGCTGCTCAGAAGCGGCCAGAAGCGCAACTGCGATAGGTAAATCATATCGTCCCCCTTCTTTTGGGAGATCGGCCGGAGCGAGGTTTATGGTTATCTTCTTTGCCGGGAATTCATAACCGCTATTAATTACCGCACTGCGAACCCGATCGCGGGCCTCTTTTACCGTTGTTTCGGGTAATCCCACCATGGTTAAACCAGGCAAACCATTGCTGATATGTACCTCGATGGTAATGGCTGGCGCATTCACGCCCAACGCAGCGCGTGTGTGAACAATCGATAGTGACATAAGCCCTCCTGATGAAAGCATTATGTCGCAATACATCGCGGCAAGATTTCACATAATTACGGTTTTTAGAGGCTTATTCCCGTGTTTTTATGTAGCTCAACACTGATTGCATAAAGTCTGGAATAGCGCTCGCAAACGCTTTTGAATGGCGTTTTTAGTAGGGAATGGTTGCCGAGAATCACCTGAAACGTGAAATATTTTCACTTTTGATTTTTTGTTTAAAAAACAACGATATTTATCTAAACCGTTAACGTCGTCAGAAAAACGAATAAAAAAATATCTTGTGTCATTTGCAAATTCTATGGTAACTCTTTAGGTATTCCTTCGAACAAGATGCAAGAAAATACAAAAATGACAGCCCTTCTACGAGTGATTAGCCTGGTCGTGATTAGCGTGGTGGTGATTATTATCCCACCGTGCGGGGCTGCACTTGGACGAGGAAAGGCTTAGAAAACAAGCCTTAACGAACTAAGACCCCCGCACCGAAAGGTTCGGGGGTTTTTTTTGACCTTAAAAACATACACGAGGAGCAGAAAGTGAACGGTAGCATAAAATTCTGTTTCTCAAGATTTCCGGCGGGGATGTAACTATGAATGGGGCACAGTGGGTGGTACATGCGTTGCGTGCACAAGGGGTTCAAACCGTCTTTGGTTATCCTGGTGGCGCAATTATGCCGGTTTACGATGCGTTATATGACGGCGGCGTAGAACACCTGTTGTGCCGACACGAGCAGGGCGCGGCAATGGCAGCAATTGGCTATGCCCGTGCGACCGGTAAAACCGGCGTGTGTATCGCCACTTCCGGGCCTGGTGCTACCAACCTGATCACGGGCCTTGCCGATGCACTGTTAGATTCAGTTCCTGTGGTGGCGATCACCGGCCAGGTGGCATCATCTTTCATCGGAACGGATGCGTTCCAGGAAGTGGACGTTCTGGGTATGTCTCTGTCCTGCACCAAACACAGTTTCCTGGTGCAGTCACTGGAAGAGCTGCCGCGCATCATGGCTGAAGCTTTTTCTGTGGCGAATTCCGGTCGTCCGGGGCCGGTTCTGGTTGATATCCCGAAAGACATCCAATTGGCCAGCGGTACGCTGGAGCCGTATTTTACCACCGTCGAAAACGTAGAGGTTTTCCCGCACGCTGACGTTGAGCAGGCACGTAAAATGCTGGCACAAGCGCAGAAACCTATCCTGTACGTAGGTGGCGGCGTTGGTATGGCGCAGGCGGTCCCGGCCCTGCGTGAATTTATCGCGGTAACCCAAATGCCGGTCGCCTGCACGTTGAAGGGGCTGGGCGCAGTAGAGGCTGACTACCCATACTATTTGGGTATGTTGGGAATGCACGGCACTAAAGCGGCAAATTTCGCGGTGCAAGAATGTGATTTACTGATTGCAGTGGGCGCGCGTTTTGATGACCGGGTGACCGGCAAGCTGAATACCTTCGCACCAAACGCCAGCGTGATCCACATGGATATCGACCCTGCGGAAATGAACAAGCTGCGCCAGGCGCACGTAGCATTGCAGGGTGATTTAAATTCTCTGCTGCCGGCATTGCAGCAATCGCTGAAGATTGACGCATGGCGTCAGCATAGTGCTGAACTGCGCACAGAGCATACCTGGCGCTATGATCATCCCGGTGAGGCTATCTACGCACCACTGTTGTTGAAGCAGTTGTCCGATCGCAAACCCGCGGACAGCGTAGTGACAACGGATGTTGGCCAGCATCAGATGTGGTCGGCGCAGCATATGACCTACACCCGCCCGGAAAATTTTATCACCTCGAGCGGCCTGGGTACGATGGGCTTTGGCTTGCCAGCAGCGGTTGGCGCGCAGGTTGCTCGCCCGAACGATACGGTAATCTGTATCTCCGGTGACGGTTCCTTCATGATGAATGTACAGGAGCTCGGCACCGTAAAACGCAAGCAGTTGCCGCTGAAGATAGTTTTACTCGACAACCAGCGGTTAGGCATGGTGCGACAATGGCAGCAGCTGTTTTTCCAGGAACGTTATAGCGAAACCACCCTTACCGATAACCCCGATTTCCTCATGTTGGCCAGCGCCTTCGGCATACCAGGTCAACACATCACCCGTAAAGACCAGGTTGAAGCGGCACTCGACACCATGCTGAACAGCGAGGGGCCATACCTGCTTCATGTCTCAATCGACGAACTTGAGAATGTCTGGCCTCTGGTACCGCCAGGTGCCAGTAACTCAGAAATGCTGGAGAAATTATCATGATGCAACATCAGGTCGCCGTTGAGGCTCGGTTCAATCCGGAAACGTTAGAACGTGTTTTACGCGTGGTACGCCATCGCGGTTTTCAGGTGTGCTCCATGAATATGGAAGCCGCCAGCGATGCGCAAAATATAAATATCGAATTGACCGTTGCCAGCCCCCGGTCGGTCGACTTACTGTTTAGTCAGTTAAGTAAACTGGTAGACGTTGCACATGTTGCTATCTGCCAGAGCACAACCACATCACAACAAATCCGCGCCTGAGCGCAAAAGGAAGAAAAATGACGACGAAAAAAGCTGATTACATTTGGTCTAATGGCGAGATGATTCGTTGGGAAGACGCTAAGGTTCACGTGATGTCCCACGCGCTGCACTACGGTACTTCTGTATTTGAAGGCATCCGTTGCTACGATTCTCACAAAGGGCCGGTGGTGTTCCGTCATCGTGAACATATGCAGCGTCTGCGTGATTCAGCCAAGATCTATCGTTTTCCGGTTTCTCAGAGCGTTGATGAGCTGATGGAAGCTTGCCGTGAGGTGATTCGTAAAAACAATCTGACCAGCGCCTATATCCGTCCGCTGGTGTTTGTTGGCGACGTGGGGATGGGCGTTAACCCGCCAGCGGGATACACCACTGACGTGATCATCGCTGCGTTCCCGTGGGGCGCTTACCTTGGTGCTGAAGCGCTGGAACAGGGGATCGACGCGATGGTTTCTTCCTGGAACCGCGTTGCGCCGAACACCATCCCTACAGCGGCTAAAGCGGGCGGTAACTATCTGTCTTCGCTGCTGGTGGGTAGTGAAGCGCGTCGTCATGGCTATCAGGAAGGCATTGCGCTGGATGTGAATGGTTACATCTCTGAAGGCGCGGGTGAAAACCTGTTTGAAGTAAAAGACGGCATTCTGTTTACCCCGCCGTTTACCTCTTCTGCACTGCCGGGTATCACCCGTGACGCGATCATTAAGCTGGCGAAAGATCTCGATATCGAAGTGCGTGAGCAGGTGCTGTCCCGTGAATCGCTGTACCTGGCCGACGAAGTGTTCATGTCCGGTACCGCGGCCGAAATCACCCCAGTACGCAGCGTCGATGGTATCCAGGTGAGCGAAGGCCGCTGTGGCCCGGTCACCAAACGCATCCAGCAGGCCTTCTTTGGCCTCTTTACCGGTGAAACGGAAGATAAATACGGCTGGTTGGATCAGGTTAATCAATAAACATAAATTTGGGACGGCACGCACCGTCCCAATTATTAGACAGACGGGAGTTAATCAAGCATGCCTAAGTATCGTTCTGCTACCACCACCCACGGCCGCAATATGGCGGGTGCCCGCGCACTGTGGCGCGCCACCGGGATGACCGATGATGACTTCGGTAAACCGATTATAGCTGTGGTGAACTCTTTTACCCAGTTTGTGCCGGGTCACGTCCACCTGCGCGATCTCGGTAAACTGGTTGCCGAACAAATCGAAGCCTCAGGCGGCGTGGCGAAAGAGTTCAACACCATTGCTGTGGATGATGGTATCGCCATGGGGCACGGTGGCATGCTGTATTCACTGCCGTCCCGCGAGCTGATTGCTGACTCCGTTGAGTACATGGTTAACGCCCACTGCGCCGATGCGATGGTCTGCATCTCTAACTGCGACAAAATCACTCCTGGGATGTTAATGGCCTCTTTGCGCCTGAATATTCCGGTGATCTTTGTTTCCGGCGGTCCGATGGAAGCCGGGAAAACCAAGCTCTCTGACCAAATTATTAAGCTCGACTTGGTTGATGCCATGATTCAGGGCGCTGACCCGAAAGTCTCCGACTCGCAGAGCGAGCAGGTAGAACGTTCTGCTTGCCCAACCTGCGGCTCCTGCTCCGGCATGTTCACCGCCAACTCGATGAACTGCCTGACCGAAGCGCTGGGCCTGTCGCAGCCGGGTAACGGTTCGCTGTTGGCGACTCACGCCGACCGTAAAGAACTGTTCCTTAACGCGGGTAAACGCATCGTCGAGCTGACCAAACGCTATTACGAGCAGGATGATGACTCCGCCCTGCCGCGCAACATTGCCAGCAAGGCGGCGTTTGAGAATGCCATGACGTTGGATATCGCCATGGGCGGCTCCACCAACACTGTTCTGCACCTGCTGGCGGCGGCGCAGGAAGCGGAAATTGACTTCACCATGAGTGATATCGACAAGCTGTCCCGCAAAGTCCCACAGCTGTGTAAAGTGGCGCCGAGCACGCAGAAATACCATATGGAAGACGTGCACCGCGCAGGTGGCGTACTGGGTATTTTAGGCGAACTGGATCGTGCCGGACTGCTGAACCGCGACGTGAAAAACGTGCTGGGTCTGACTCTGCCGCAAACGCTTGACCGGTATGACGTGATGTTGACCAAAGACGACGCAGTGAAAAAAATGTTCCGCGCCGGACCGGCGGGCATCCGTACCACCCAGGCGTTCTCGCAGGACTGCCGTTGGGATACGCTGGATGACGACCGCGCTGAAGGCTGCATCCGCTCGCTGGAACATGCTTACAGCAAAGACGGCGGTCTGGCAGTCCTGTACGGTAACTTTGCGGAAAACGGCTGTATCGTAAAAACTGCAGGCGTGGATGACAGTATCCTGAAATTCACCGGCCCGGCAAAAGTGTATGAAAGCCAGGACGATGCGGTTGAAGCAATCCTCGGTGGTAAAGTGGTGGCTGGCGACGTGGTTGTCATTCGCTACGAAGGGCCGAAAGGCGGGCCAGGCATGCAGGAAATGCTCTACCCAACCACCTTCCTGAAATCGATGGGCCTCGGCAAGGCTTGTGCGCTGATTACCGATGGTCGTTTCTCCGGCGGTACTTCGGGGCTTTCCATCGGTCACGTTTCTCCGGAAGCGGCCAGCGGCGGTAATATCGCGATTATCGAAGATGGTGACATGATTGCCATCGATATCCCGAATCGCGGCATTCAACTGCAACTGAGTGATGCGGAAATCGCTGCGCGCCGTGAAGCGCAGGAAGCTCGCGGTGACAAAGCCTGGACGCCAAAAGATCGTCAACGTCAGGTCTCCTTTGCTCTGCGCGCCTACGCCAGCCTGGCAACCAGTGCCGACAAAGGTGCGGTGCGCGATAAGTCGAAGCTCGGGGGATAATGACTATGGCGGATTCACAACCTCTATCCGGTGCTCCTGAGGGCGCTGAATATCTCAGAGCGGTACTGCGTGCGCCGGTATACGAAGCGGCACAGGTAACGCCGCTACAGAAAATGGAAAAGCTCTCTTCGCGCCTCGATAACGTCATTCTGGTGAAGCGCGAAGACCGTCAACCCGTTCATAGCTTCAAGCTACGCGGTGCCTATGCCATGATGGCGGGCTTGACCGAAGAGCAAAAAGCGCATGGGGTCATCACCGCATCGGCGGGTAATCATGCTCAGGGTGTCGCGTTCTCTTCTGCGCGATTAGGCGTGAAGGCGCTGATTGTCATGCCAACGGCTACCGCCGATATCAAAGTCGATGCCGTTCGCGGCTTCGGCGGAGAAGTGCTGTTGCACGGCGCGAATTTTGATGAAGCCAAAGCCAAAGCGATTGAACTGTCACAGCAGCAGGGTTTTACCTGGGTTCCACCGTTTGATCATCCGATGGTGATTGCCGGGCAGGGCACGCTGGCGCTGGAGCTGCTCCAGCAGGACGCTCATCTCGATCGCGTATTCGTGCCTGTTGGTGGTGGCGGATTAGCGGCAGGTGTTGCGGTGCTGATTAAACAGCTGATGCCGCAAATCAAAGTGATTGCCGTGGAAGCGGAAGATTCGGCCTGCCTGAAGGCGGCGCTGGATGCCGGTCATCCGGTGGATCTGCCGCGTGTGGGTCTCTTTGCCGAAGGCGTAGCGGTGAAACGTATTGGCGATGAAACCTTCCGTCTGTGCCAGGAATATCTCGACGATATTATCACTGTCGATAGCGATGCTATTTGTGCGGCAATGAAAGACCTGTTCGAGGATGTACGTGCGGTGGCTGAGCCTTCCGGGGCGCTGGCGCTGGCGGGGATGAAAAAATACATCGCCCAGCACAATATTCGCGGTGAACGTCTGGCGCACGTGTTGTCCGGTGCGAACGTTAACTTCCACGGCTTGCGCTACGTTTCCGAACGTTGCGAGCTGGGGGAACAACGTGAAGCCCTGCTGGCGGTGACCATCCCGGAAGAGAAGGGAAGTTTCCTGAAGTTCTGCCAGCTGTTGGGTGGCCGTTCGGTAACGGAGTTTAACTACCGCTTTGCCGATGCGAAAGACGCCTGCATTTTTGTCGGTGTACGCCTGAGCCGTGGGCTGGAAGAGCGTAAGGAAATCCTGCAACTGCTCAACGAGGGCGGCTACAGCGTGGTGGATCTGTCTGATGACGAGATGGCGAAGCTACACGTGCGCTATATGGTCGGTGGACGTCCGTCGAAACCCTTACAGGAACGTCTCTACAGCTTCGAATTTCCTGAATCGCCGGGGGCGTTGCTCAAATTTCTGCATACCCTGGGGACGCACTGGAATATTTCATTGTTCCACTATCGCAGTCACGGTACCGACTATGGTCGCGTACTGGCGGCGTTTGAGTTGGGGGAACACGAGCCTGATTTTGAAACGCGGCTAAATGAACTGGGTTATGACTGTCACGATGAAACGCATAACCCGGCGTTCAGGTTCTTCCTTGCGGGTTAACAACAGCCATTAAAAAAGGGTTCATGTAAAAACATGAACCCTTTTTGCTACTGTATCAGCAGATTACAGCGTGATAACGTCGAATTCGACTTCAGTATTCACGTCAGCATCGTAATCCACACCGTCGAGGGCAAAACCGAACAGATTCAGGAATTCCTGCTTGTATCCTGCATAGTCAGTTTCTTGCGCCAGGTTTTCGGTGGTGATCAGCGGCCACAGGTCGCGACATGCCTGCTGAATGTCATCACGCAGTTCCCAGTCATCCATACGGATACGTTGGTTGTCATCAAGCGCCACTTTGTCACCGTACAGGCTGGTGGTCATCAGACGGTTGATTTGCTCGATACAACCTTCATGAATCCCCTGTGCTTTCATCAGCTTGAAGACCATGGAGATGTACAGCGGCATCACTGGAATGGCGGAAGACGCCTGAGTGATAACGGATTTCAGTACGGCAACGTTCGCGGAACCGTTCAGCGGAGCCAGCTGGTTACGCAGTTCGCCCGCGGCGCGATCAAGGTCTTCTTTCGCTTTGCCCAGCGCGCCGTGCCAGTAGATTGGCCAGGTCAGGTCGGTACCGATGTAGGAGTAGGCTACGGTTTTCACTCCGTCAGCCAGCACGCCCGCTTCGCTCAGCGCGCCCATCCACAGTTCCCAGTCCTCGCCACCCATTACGGTAACGGTGTTCTGCACTTCTTCTTCGGTTGCCGGCTCAATGCTGGCGGTGATGATCTGATCTTTGTTGGTATCGATCGCTTTAGAAGTGTAAACCTCACCGATTGGCTTCAGCGCAGAACGGACGATTTCACCGGTTTTCGGCATTTTACGCACTGGGGAAGCCAGTGAATAAACGACCAGGTCAATCTGACCCAGGTCTTCTTTTATCAGTTTGATCACTTCATCACGGCATTCGTCAGAGAACGCATCGCCGTTGATGCTTTTGGCGTACAGACCTTCACGCTTAGCGGCTTCATCGAAGGCGGCAGAGTTATACCAGCCTGCGGAACCCGGTTTGGTATCCGTGCCCGGTTTTTCGAAAAATACGCCGATAGTGGCGGCTCCGCTGCCAAAGGCGGCAGAAATTCTGGAAGCCAGACCGTAACCGGTGGAAGCACCGATCACCAGCACGCGGGACGGGCCGTTCTCGATTTTCCCGTTCTGCTTAACATACTCGATCTGCTTTTCCACGTTGACTTTGCAGCCAGTCGGATGGGTCGTTGTACAGATGAATCCACGAATTTTTGGTTTGATTATCATAATGATGGCTAATTAAGTTTGTATTTTCGCTGTCAAGTGCGCAATGACACCGTCTGTTCTGGCCTGCTTAACGCGATGGTTAACAAGCCCCCCACTACAATGGATCACGACATTATACAGAAAAGGAGTGCCAATACTGAATCTACCACTGATTTTAGGCCTGACGCTGGCGCTAGTCGGCAGATTTACGTTCCAGAACAATCTTCCAAAACGCGTCGATCAGCGGTTCATGCAGTCGTTTTTTCGGCGCGCAGACGCCGAGCTCGAACGGCGTTTTCTCGTCGCTGCGTTCTAAAATCATCACGCGGTTACGTACCGGCTCCGGGCTGTTTTCCAGCACCACTTCCGGCAGCAGCGCCACGCCGCAGCCCAGCGCCACCATCGAAACCATCGCCTCGTGGCCGCCCACCGTAGCGTAAATCGATGGGTTGCTGATTTTGTGACGGCGGAACCACAGCTCAATGCGGCGGCGTACCGGCCCCTGATCGGCCATGATAAACGGTACCGTCGACCAGTCGGGTTTCTCGACGGAAACCTGATTACGCACCGGGCAAGGCAGCGCCGGGGCAATCAGGACGACCGCCAGATTCTCTAACATGGAAAACGCTACCGCGCCGGGCAGCGTCTCGGGCTTACCGGCAATCGCCAGATCGGCCTCGCCGGTGACCACTTTGTCCATCGCATCGGCGGCGTCGCCGGTGGTGAGCTTGATTTCCACCGACGGATGTTCGGCGCGGAAGCGGTCGAGGATTGGCGGCAGATGGCTGTACGCGGCGGTCACCGAACAGAAAATATGTAATTCACCCGACAGCGACGGCCCTTGTTGGTCAAGCGTGTGGCGCAGCTGCTGGTATTGCAGCAGCGTCTGCTGGGCGAATACGCGCAGCTCTTCGCCCGCTTCGGTCAGCGTGACCGTACGGTTATCGCGTACAAACAGCGGCTGACCGAGGTCTTCTTCCAGGCGCTGAATTTGTCGGGAGAGCGTGGAGGGGCTGACGTGCATCGCCCGCGCGCTGCGGCCAAAGTGGCGGCTATCCGCCAGATGCAGGAACATTTTCAGATCGCGTAAATCCACGAATTCTACTCCCTCTTTTAACGTTGCAGAAATTGCAATGTGACGTTGTGAATATATCAATTTCCGCAATAAATTTCCTGTTGTAATGTGGGTACATTCTCGCTGAAACGCGAACCGAACAATAAGACAGTACAACATCACGAGGTATCACCATGGCTAACTACTTTAATACACTGAACCTGCGCCAGCAGCTGGCGCAGCTGGGCAAATGTCGCTTTATGGGTCGCGACGAATTCGCCGATGGCGCAAGCTACCTTCAGGGTAAAAAAGTGGTCATCGTCGGCTGTGGCGCACAGGGTCTGAACCAGGGCCTGAACATGCGTGACTCCGGTCTGGATATCTCCTACGCTCTGCGTAAAGAAGCCATTGCTGAGAAGCGTGCTTCCTGGCGTAAAGCGACTGAAAACGGCTTCAAAGTGGGCACCTACGAAGATCTGATCCCGCAGGCTGACCTGGTGGTTAACCTGACCCCGGACAAGCAGCACTCTGACGTAGTACGTTCCGTACAGCCGCTGATGAAAGACGGCGCGGCGCTGGGTTACTCCCACGGCTTCAACATCGTGGAAGTCGGCGAGCAGATCCGTAAAGACATCACCGTTGTGATGGTGGCGCCGAAGTGTCCGGGTACTGAAGTGCGTGAAGAATACAAACGTGGTTTCGGCGTTCCAACCCTGATCGCCGTTCACCCGGAAAACGATCCGAAAGGCGAAGGTATGGCTATCGCCAAAGCGTGGGCCGCAGCTACCGGCGGTCACCGTGCGGGTGTACTGGAATCCTCCTTCGTGGCAGAAGTGAAATCTGACCTGATGGGCGAGCAGACTATCCTGTGCGGTATGCTGCAGGCCGGTTCTCTGCTGTGCTTCGACAAGCTGGTGGCAGAAGGCACCGACCCGGCTTATGCGGAAAAACTGATTCAGTTCGGCTGGGAAACCATCACCGAAGCGCTGAAGCAGGGCGGCATCACCCTGATGATGGACCGTCTGTCTAACCCGGCGAAACTGCGTGCTTACGCGCTGTCCGAACAGCTGAAAGAGATTATGGTGCCGCTGTTCCAGAAACACATGGACGACATCATTTCCGGCGAATTCTCCTCCGGCATGATGGCTGACTGGGCCAACGATGATAAGAAACTGCTGACCTGGCGTGAAGAGACCGGCAAAACCGCGTTCGAAACCGCTCCGCAGTTTGAAGGTAAAATCGGTGAGCAGGAGTACTTCGATAAAGGCGTTCTGATGATTGCGATGGTGAAAGCGGGCGTTGAGCTGGCGTTCGAAACCATGGTTGATTCCGGCATCATCGAAGAATCTGCTTACTACGAATCACTGCATGAACTGCCGCTGATCGCCAACACCATCGCGCGTAAGCGTCTGTACGAAATGAACGTGGTGATCTCCGATACCGCAGAATACGGTAACTACCTGTTCTCTTATGCTTGCGTACCGCTGCTGAAAGAGTTCATGACCACTCTGCAGACCGGCGATCTGGGCAAAGCGATTGCCGAAGGTGCGGTAGACAACGCGCAGCTGCGCGACGTGAACGAAGCAATCCGTAGCCACGCTATCGAGCAGGTTGGTAAGAAACTGCGCGGTTACATGACCGATATGAAACGCATTGCCGTTGCTGGCTAAATAGGATGTCGGGTGGCGCTTGCGCTTACCCGACCTACGCACAGCAGATGTAGGCCGGGTAAGGCGTAGCCGCCATCCGGCAAAAAAATCCCGGCGCCTGAACGCTCCGGGATTTTTTATTAGTTACGGTACAGCACCTTAATGATGTGATAACCGAACTGGGTATGCAGCGGGCCGGTCGGCTCCAGCACCGGGCAGGAGAAGACGACTTTATCGAACGCCGGAACCATCTGGCCCTGACGGAATTCACCTAAATCACCGCCGCGTTTGCCTGATGGGCAGATGGAATGCTTTTTCGCCAGCTTGCCGAAGTCTGCGCCGTTTTTAATCTGCTCCAGCAGATCCAGGGCCAGTTTCTCTTCTTTAACAAGGATATGCAGTGCTGCTGCTGTTTTCGCCATGATTGTGCCTTCAAAAGGGGGTCAATGAGGCTGGCGATTTTAGCATGGCTTATCGGCGATACAGCACTTTGATGATGTGGTAGCCAAATTTGGTCTTGACCGGTCCGTAGGGTTTCAGCAGCGGACAGCTGAAAACGGCGGCATCAAATGGTCCCACC
This sequence comes from Citrobacter sp. Cf118, assembly GCF_030334095.1. NCBI lineage: Bacteria > Pseudomonadati > Pseudomonadota > Gammaproteobacteria > Enterobacterales > Enterobacteriaceae > Citrobacter > Citrobacter sp. Cf118. The sequence continues at coordinate 14,560 of NZ_JAOWES010000049.1, forward strand.
ATCATCCCCTGTTTAAATTCACCCAGATCGCCGCCGTTGCGCCCGGAAGGGCAGCGAGAGTAGCGTTTCGCCAGATGATCGAAGCTGATACCACGATCCAGTTTGCTCAGGATCTCCAGAGCCAGTTTTTCTTCTTTTACCAGGATATGCAGGGCTGCCGCGCTCTTTGTCATGGGCTCTATCTCGTCGTGGGGGGCTATCCAACACTTTACCATCTGGCGGGTAAATCTCCGCCTGACTTTCTGCTACAATCCACACCCCCGTGTTTACAGATTGAGCAATCCCTTTATGCGTTTGAACCCCGGACAACAACAAGCCGTCGAATTCGTCACCGGACCTTGCCTGGTGCTGGCGGGGGCGGGTTCCGGTAAAACTCGCGTTATCACCAATAAAATCGCCCATCTGATCCATGCCTGTGGCTATCAGGCGCGGCACATTGCCGCGGTGACCTTTACCAATAAGGCCGCGCGCGAGATGAAAGAGCGCGTAGCGCAAACGCTGGGGCGCAAAGAAGCGCGTGGGCTGATGATTTCCACGTTCCACACCCTGGGGCTGGATATCATCAAGCGTGAATATGCCGCGTTGGGAATGAAGTCGAACTTCTCGCTGTTTGACGATACTGACCAGACCGCGCTGCTCAAAGAGCTGACCGAAGGGCTGATCGAAGATGACAAGGTGGTGTTTCAGCAGCTGATCTCGACGATCTCCAACTGGAAAAACGATCTGATGACGCCAGCGCAGGCGGCGGCCAGCGCGAAAGGCGAGCGCGATCGTATCTTTGCCCACTGCTATAGCCTGTACGATGCGCATATGAAGGCGTGCAACGTGCTGGACTTTGACGATCTGATCCTGCTGCCGACGCTGCTATTGCAGCGCAATGAAGAAGTGCGCGAGCGCTGGCAAAACAAAATTCGCTACCTGCTGGTGGATGAGTACCAGGACACTAACACCAGCCAGTATGAGCTGGTGAAACTGCTGGTGGGGCAGCGCGCCCGTTTTACCGTGGTGGGTGATGACGATCAGTCTATCTACTCGTGGCGCGGCGCGCGTCCGCAGAACCTGGTGCTGTTGAGCCAGGATTTCCCGGCGCTGCGGGTCATCAAGCTGGAGCAGAACTACCGTTCGTCCGGGCGTATTCTGAAAGCGGCCAACATTCTGATCGCGAACAACCCGCACGTGTTTGAAAAGCGTCTGTTCTCCGAACTGGGCTACGGACCGGAGCTGAAGGTACTGAGCGCTAATCATGAAGAGCACGAGGCGGAGCGCGTCACCGGTGAGCTGATCGCCCACCACTTTGTGAACAAAACGCAGTATAAGGATTACGCCATCCTTTACCGTGGCAACCACCAGTCGCGGGTGTTTGAAAAATTCCTGATGCAGAACCGCATCCCGTACAAAATTTCCGGCGGCACGTCGTTTTTCTCGCGCCCGGAAATTAAAGATCTGCTGGCTTATCTGCGCGTGCTGAGCAACCCGGATGACGACAGCGCGTTCCTGCGTATCGTCAACACGCCGAAACGCGAGATTGGCCCCGCGACGCTGCAAAAGCTCGGCGAATGGGCGATGACCCGTAACAAAAGCCTGTTTACCGCCAGCTTCGATATGGGGCTGAGTCAGACGCTCAGCGGGCGTGGCTATGAATCGCTGACCCGCTTTACCCAGTGGCTGGGGGAAATTCAGCGCCTGGCAGAGCGTGAGCCGATTGCCGCCGTACGCGATCTTATTCACGGCATTGATTACGAATCCTGGTTGTTTGAAACCTCGCCTAGCCCGAAAGCCGCCGAAATGCGTATGAAAAACGTCAACACGCTGTTCAGCTGGATGACGGAGATGCTCGAAGGCAGCGAGCTGGAAGAGCCGATGACCCTCACGCAGGTGGTTACCCGCTTTACCCTGCGCGATATGATGGAACGTGGAGAGAGTGAAGAAGAGCTGGATCAGGTGCAATTGATGACACTGCATGCCTCAAAAGGGCTGGAGTTCCCATACGTGTTTATGGTGGGAATGGAAGAAGGATTTTTGCCGCACCAGAGCAGTATCGATGAAGACAATATCGACGAAGAACGTCGTCTGGCTTATGTAGGGATTACGCGTGCACAAAAAGAGCTCATCTTCACGCTATGTAAAGAGCGTCGTCAGTACGGTGAGCTGGTGCGTCCGGAACCGAGTCGTTTCCTTCTGGAGCTGCCACAGGATGACGTTATCTGGGAGCAAGAGCGAAAAGTGGTGAGCGCAGAGGAACGGATGCAAAAAGGTCAGGCCAGCATCGCTAATATTCGGGCAATGATGGCGAAAGCTAAAGCGAAGTAGGTATTTTATGGGCCGGATATGTGTAAGCACTATCCGGCAACCAACATCTAATGAACGTCCAGCGGCCAATGGACATAGCTTTGCCACTGGCTTTCCTGATCGATTAACTCTTTACCCAGCGGATGCTGTTCCAGCCAGCCTTCTGGTAGAGTGACCGTCAGGTGCTCGTTTCTTGCATCCAATTGAATTTCCGGCACAAGATCGTCACGGCGACGACTGGCGAAGATGATCGCCAGGCGTAGCAAACGACAAAGATGCTCCGCGATGCGCGGTGGCACTGCGTTTTGCTGGTGGAGCGAAGAGAGATCGACGGGATTGGTCTGGTTGAGTAACAGCGTCGCTAGCAGTTTCTTTTGCGCAGGGGTAAAACCCGGGAGATCGAGATTGCGCACCAGATAAGCGGCATGCTGTGGTGCCTGTTTAAAATCAACGCTTAGGCCAATTTCATGCAGCTGACAGGCACTAATCAGTAATTCGCGGCTAATCGGTTCAAGATGCCACTTTTTTTCTACCTGATCGAGAAATTTAGTCGCTAAATTGGCAACGCGATGTGCTTGCTCTGTATCGACCATAAAGCGACGCTGGATATTGCGTAATGTGCGGCTACGAATATCCTGATCCACCGCCAGATGCAGCATACCGTAGACCAGACCTTCACGTAATGCGCCGCCGGCCAGGGTCATGCATTGAATGTTCAGTTCGGTGAAAATAGCAATCAGAATGGCCAGCCCGCTGGGGAAAACCAGCGCACGTTCCAGCGTTAACCCTTCGATTTCCAGCTCTTCCAGACGACCGCAGTGAATGGCGCGCTGCTTAAGCTGCTGAAGTTTGGCCAGCGTAATGCGCTCATCCATGCCCTGCGCCATCATGATTTCCTGCAACGCCTGGACGGTGCCAGAGGCACCAACGCAAACTTTCCAGCCATGAAAACGCAGTTTGTCGGCGACCGGGCGCAGAACTTCGCGAGCGGCTTTCTCGGCCTCGTCAAAGTTTTCCTGTGCCAGATTACGATCGGTAAAATAGCGTTCGAGCCAGGTGACGCAGCCCATTGACAGGCTGAACAGGGAAGTGGTTTGCGCGCCAGAACCGGTAACCAGTTCAGTGCTGGCCCCGCCAATGTCGACGACCAGACGCTGATCTGCACCGCCGGTAGTGTGGGCCACACCTTGATAAATCAGGCGCGCTTCTTCTTCACCGCTAATCACCTGGACAGGGCAGCCGAGGATCTCTTGCGCTTTAGCAATAAACACATCGGCATTTACGGCGATGCGTAATGTTGCCGTGGCGACCACGCGGATTTGTGGATGCGGGATATCCTGCAGACGTTCTGCAAACAGGCGCAAACATTGCCAGCCGCGCTCCATTGCTTCAACAGAGAGCTCGTTGTCACCGTTGAGTCCAGCAGCCAGACGCACTTTGCGTTTGATACGAGTGAGCGTCTGGATGCTTCCTGCCACCTCGCGTACAACCAGCATATGAAAACTATTTGATCCGAGATCGATTGCCGCATACAGCGAAGTAGAATTCATACACTTCATCCTTCAACCTGTATCTGTGTTGGCTGCGTTCTCTCACCCGAATCACTTACTAAAGTAGGTTCATCAGGATTCGTTTTCTTGCCGCCTTGATACAGGCTGAATGATTTTGTGTATGGCATAACGTTTCTTAACCTGAACGACGACGATTACGCGGAGCACCACCGGTACGGCGTGGGCCATTGCCTGTGCGCGGGCGCGTTAAGCGCAAAGGCTTCGGCAGATCGGTCATCAGCGCATCCGGGTTATATTTGCTGACCGGAATCGAGTGGCCGATATAGGTCTCAATTGCGGGTAAATTCAGCGCGTACTCTTCACAAGCGAGGCTGATAGAGTGACCGCTTGCACCAGCACGACCGGTACGACCAATACGGTGAACGTAATCTTCACAGTCATCCGGCAGGTCATAGTTAAATACGTGCGTTACGGCTGGGATATGCAGACCACGTGCAGCAACATCCGTCGCAACGAGAATGTCGATATCGCCACGGGTGAATTCATCGAGGATTCGCAGACGTTTTTTCTGCGCCACGTCACCGGTCAGCAGACCGACACGATGGCCGTCTGCAGCAAGGCTGCCCCAGATATCTTCACAACGATGCTTGGTGTTAGCAAAAACAATGGCGCGATCTGGCCACTCTTCTTCAATCAGCGTTTGCAGCAAACGCATTTTCTCTTCGTTGGAGGGGTAGAAGAGCTCTTCTTTAATGCGATGGCCAGTTTTCTGTTCCGGTTCGACTTCAACGTACTCAGCGTTATTCATTTGTTCGAACGCCAGTTCGCGAACGCGATAAGAGAGGGTTGCAGAAAACAGCATATTCAGACGTTGGGTGGTTGGCGGCATACGACGGAACAGCCAACGGATATCTTTAATAAAGCCCAGATCGTACATACGATCGGCTTCATCCAGCACCACGACCTGAATCGCGCCCAGATTAATGTGGTTCTGTTTTGCATAGTCGATGAGACGACCGGTCGTGCCGATAAGAATATCGACGCCGCTTTCCAGCACTTTCAGCTGTTTATCGTAACCGTCGCCGCCATACGCCAGGCCTAATTTCAGACCAGTGGTCTGTGCCAGCGGCTCGGCATCGGCGTGGATCTGCACGGCTAACTCACGCGTTGGCGCCATAATTAACGCACGCGGTTGGTTCACCTTGCGATCGGCAATCGCGGGATGAGAGAGAAGATAATGAAACGTTGACGTCAGGAACGCCATCGTTTTTCCGGTACCGGTTTGCGCCTGCCCGGCAACATCACGACCAGCCAGCGTTAGCGGCAGCGCGAGGGCCTGAATGGGCGTGCAGTTATGAAAGCCTTTGTTTTCAAGGGCTTCTATCACCTTTGGGTGCAGGGCGAAGTCGGAAAACTTCTGTTCTGTTAAATGTGTTTTGCTCATAGTGTGGTAGAATATCAGCTTACTATTGCTTTACGAAAGCGTATCCGGTGAAATAAAGTCAACCTTTAGTTGGTTAATGCTACATCAACACGTCGTTGATTAATGCTACACCAATGCACCAGGCTTATTCCTGTGGAGTTATTATGAGCGATAAAATTATTCACCTGACTGACGACAGTTTTGACACGGATGTACTCAAAGCGGACGGAGCAATCCTCGTTGATTTCTGGGCAGAGTGGTGCGGTCCGTGCAAAATGATCGCTCCGATTCTGGATGAAATCGCTGACGAATATCAGGGCAAACTGACGGTTGCTAAATTGAACATTGACCAAAACCCAGGCACCGCGCCGAAGTATGGTATCCGTGGCATCCCGACCCTGTTGCTGTTTAAAAACGGCGAAGTTGCGGCGACAAAAGTCGGCGCGCTGTCCAAAGGTCAGTTGAAAGAATTCCTCGACGCTAATTTAGCGTAAGGAAGTCTCATGATCGGGCGACCATACTTCGAAATGATTCGGATGACTGGACGCCCGACTTGAGTCGTGCTAAGTTAGTGTTGACTTCGTATTAAACATACCTTATTAAGTTTGAATCTAGTTATATCCAATACTTCCCGTTGTTTCTCGCGCGAGAAGTGGACAGATTCCTGGCTTGTCACTCAATCCGTCTTGTCGTTTCAGTTCTGCGTACTTTCCTGTGACCAGACAGCGAACAGACATGAGTTGATGGCCGTAAACAGGCATGGATGACCCTGCCATACCATTCACAACATTAAGTTCGAGATTTACCCCAAGTTTAAGAACTCACACCATTATGAATCTTACCGAATTAAAGAATACGCCGGTTTCTGAGCTGATCACTCTCGGCGAAAATATGGGCCTTGAAAACCTGGCTCGTATGCGCAAGCAGGACATTATTTTTGCCATCCTGAAGCAGCACGCAAAGAGTGGCGAAGATATCTTTGGTGACGGTGTGCTGGAGATATTGCAGGATGGATTTGGTTTCCTCCGCTCTGCAGACAGCTCCTACCTCGCCGGTCCTGATGACATCTACGTTTCTCCCAGCCAAATCCGCCGTTTCAACCTCCGCACTGGTGATACCATTTCTGGTAAGATTCGCCCGCCGAAAGAAGGTGAACGCTACTTTGCGCTGTTGAAAGTTAACGAAGTTAACTACGACAAACCAGAAAACGCCCGTAATAAAATCCTCTTTGAGAACTTAACGCCGCTGCACGCAAACTCTCGTCTGCGTATGGAGCGTGGTAATGGTTCTACTGAAGACTTAACGGCACGTGTACTGGATTTGGCATCGCCGATCGGTCGTGGCCAACGTGGTCTGATTGTTGCTCCGCCGAAAGCGGGTAAAACCATGCTGCTGCAGAACATCGCGCAGAGCATTGCATACAATCATCCTGACTGCGTGTTGATGGTGCTGCTGATTGACGAACGTCCGGAAGAAGTTACCGAGATGCAGCGTCTGGTGAAAGGTGAAGTGGTTGCGTCTACCTTTGACGAACCTGCCTCCCGCCACGTTCAGGTTGCGGAAATGGTTATCGAGAAGGCGAAACGTCTGGTTGAACACAAGAAAGACGTTATCATTCTGCTTGACTCCATCACTCGTCTGGCACGTGCATATAACACCGTGGTTCCTGCTTCCGGAAAAGTACTGACCGGTGGTGTGGACGCCAACGCCCTGCATCGTCCGAAGCGTTTCTTTGGTGCTGCACGTAACGTGGAAGAGGGCGGTAGCCTGACCATCATCGCGACTGCGCTGATTGATACCGGCTCTAAAATGGATGAAGTTATCTACGAAGAGTTTAAAGGTACCGGCAACATGGAACTGCATCTCTCCCGTAAGATTGCTGAAAAACGCGTCTTCCCGGCTATCGACTACAACCGTTCCGGTACCCGTAAAGAAGAGCTGCTCACCACCCAGGAAGAGCTGCAGAAAATGTGGATCCTGCGCAAAATCATCCATCCTATGGGTGAAATCGACGCAATGGAATTCCTCATTAACAAACTGGCGATGACCAAGACCAATGACGACTTCTTCGATATGATGAAGCGTTCCTGATTCAGGCATCATCTGAAAACGCCACGTTTTTACGTGGCGTTTTGCTTTTGTGGATGTAATCTTAACGACACAATAATAATAATCCGGTATGACATACCGCCTGGTGACGAAGGGTTGTAATTCGTATTTTGTGGTTAATAATCATACAGAACCACCTGGTATGGAGTCGGGTTTCTCTTCTGAATAATCGCCTGGATGGTTATACTTCATATATTGATATTCTCTGAGAGCATGTATAGTGAATTTACTGACAGCAAGTACTGATCTCATCAGTATTTTTTTATTCACAACGCTGTTTCTTTTCTTTGCTCGCAAGGTCGCGAAAAAGATTGGATTGGTGGATAAACCCAATTTCCGTAAACGTCATCAGGGACTGATTCCGCTGGTTGGAGGGATTTCAGTTTACGCAGGTATTTGCTTTACGTTTCTCATCGCCGATTATTATATCCCGCATGCGACTCTCTACCTGGCTTGTGCCGGTGTACTGGTGTTTATTGGTGCGCTGGACGACCGCTTTGATATCAGTGTAAAAATCCGCGCGACCATCCAGGCTATCATCGGCATCATTATGATGACGGTAGGTAAGCTCTATCTGTTGAGCCTTGGGTTCATTTTTGGCCCTTGGGAGATGGTGCTCGGGCCTTTTGGCTATTTCCTTACCCTTTTCGCCGTTTGGGCTGCAATTAACGCCTTTAACATGGTGGATGGGATTGATGGTCTGTTAGGCGGGCTATCCAGTGTCTCATTCGCCGCAATGGGGCTTATCTTGTGGTTTGACGGCCAGACAAGCCTGGCAATCTGGTGTTTTGCCATGATCGCCGCCATTCTGCCTTACATCCTACTGAACCTTGGTATTCTCGGACGTCGCTATAAGGTCTTTATGGGCGATGCAGGGAGTACGCTGATTGGCTTTACGGTAATCTGGATCCTGCTGGAGACCACTCAAGGTAAAACGCATCCTATTAGCCCGGTCACCGCACTGTGGATTATTGCCATTCCGTTAATGGATATGGTGGCGATCATGTATCGTCGTTTACGTAAAGGTATGAGCCCTTTCTCCCCGGACCGCCAACATATTCACCATTTAATTATGCGCGCCGGGTTTACTTCCCGACAGGCTTTTGTCCTGATTACGCTGGCTGCTGCGATCCTGGCTTCTATCGGCGTGTTGGCTGAATATTCTCGGATCGTTCCGGAATGGGTGATGCTTGTGCTCTTTTTACTGGCATTTGTCTTGTACGACTATTGTATTAAACGTGCCTGGAAGGTAGCGAGATTTATCAAACGCTGGAAGCGCAAGTTGCGTAGAAACCGTGACAGTAAACCAAACTTAACCAAATAAATTGAGGGTACGATGACACAACCATTACCGGGGGAACATGCCATGAGCGCTGAAAATGAACTGGACATCCGTGGGTTGTTTCGTACTTTGTGGACAGGGAAGGTGTGGATCGTCGGTATGGCTCTCGCCTTCGCGTTAGTCGCTCTAGCCTATACGTTTTTTGCTCGTCAGGAGTGGAGCGCGACGGCGATTTCAGACAGGCCAACGGTTAATATGTTGGGCGGCTATTACTCTCAGCAGCAGTTCTTACGTAACCTGGACATCAAGGCCAGTCTTGCATCAGCGGATCAGCCATCAGTGATGGATGAAGCCTATAAAGAATTTATCATGCAGCTTGCCTCATGGGATACGCGCCGTGAATTCTGGCAGCAGACTGATTACTACAAGCAACGTATGGTGGGGAACAGTAAAGCCGATGCGGCGATGCTGGATGAACTGATCAATAACATTCAGTTTATGCCTGGCGATGCGGTTCGTAATACCAATGACAGCGTGAAGCTGATTGCCGAGACGGCACCTGATGCCAACAATCTATTGCGTCAGTACATCGCGTTTGCCAGTCAGCGTGCAGCGCGTCATCTGAACGACGAGTTAAAGGGAGCCTGGGCTGCGCGCACTGTGCAGATGAAGGCGCAGGTTAAACGCCAGGAAGAAGTGGCGAAATCGATTTTTTCTCGCCGAGTTCACAACATTGAGCAGGCGCTCAAAATTGCTGAACAGCATAATATTTCGCGTACTTCCACTGACGTTCCGGCTGAAGAGTTACCTGATTCAGAACTGTTTTTGCTTGGACGCCCTATGCTGCAGGCGCGACTCGAAAACCTGCAATCTGTTGGTCCCGATTTCGATCTGGACTACTTCCAAAACCGAGCCATGCTTAACACACTGAACGTTGGGCCAACTCTGGATCCGCGTTTTCAGACCTATCGTTATTTGCGTACGCCGGAAGAACCGGTAAAACGTGACAGCCCTCGTCGTGCTTTCCTGATGATTATGTGGGGCATCGTTGGGGCTCTGATCGGTGCTGGTGTCGCGTTAACCCGCCGCCGCACGATTTAGCAATATCGTTGCAGTGAGGGGCTGGGCCCTCACTGCCAATCCGAAGAGAATCGATGTGAAAGTACTGACTGTATTTGGCACGCGACCAGAGGCCATAAAAATGGCACCTCTGGTTCATGCGCTGGCAAAAGATCCTGATTTTGAGGCAAAAGTTTGCGTCACGGCGCAGCATCGGGAGATGCTCGATCAGGTGTTGAACCTTTTTTCCATTGTACCTGACTACGATCTCAATATTATGCAGCCAGGTCAGGGACTAACAGAAATTACCTGCCGAATACTTGAAGGATTAAAGCCTATTCTGGCTGATTTTAAACCTGACGTTGTGTTGGTTCACGGCGATACCACGACCACCATCGCTACTAGCCTGGCCGCGTTCTATCAGCGTATTCCGGTAGGGCATGTGGAGGCGGGTTTACGTACTGGTGATCTCTACTCTCCCTGGCCGGAAGAGGCGAACCGGACGCTGACCGGGCGTCTGGCTATGTATCATTTTGCGCCAACAGAAAACTCGCGCCAAAACCTGTTACGGGAAAACATTTCTGATAGCCGTATCTTCGTTACAGGTAATACGGTTATTGATGCGTTGATCTGGGTGCGCGACCGCGTACTGGCGAGCGATGCATTACGAGCTGAACTGGCAGAGCATTACCCTTTCCTGAGCTCGGATAAAAAGATGATACTGGTGACCGGTCATCGTCGGGAAAGCTTCGGTCGCGGTTTTGAACACATTTGCCATGCGCTGGCGGAAATTGCTGCGTCCAATCAGAACGTACAGATTGTCTATCCGGTGCACCTGAATCCTAACGTCAGCGAACCGGTGAATCGCATTCTGGGTCACGTTGAAAACGTCATCCTGATTGAACCGCAGGATTACATGCCGTTTGTCTGGCTGATGAATCACGCCTGGCTGATCCTTACCGACTCCGGTGGGATTCAGGAAGAAGCCCCATCTCTGGGGAAACCAGTACTGGTGATGCGCGAAACGACGGAACGTCCGGAAGCGATTACTGCAGGCACAGTACGTCTGGTAGGGACAGACCCGCAGCGTATTGTCGAAGAAGTCACGCGTTTGCTGCATGACGACAATGAATATCAGACCATGAGCCGCGCCCATAATCCGTATGGTGACGGGCAGGCATGTGACCGTATTTTACACGCGTTAAAAAATAATCGGATATCGCTATGAGTTTTACGACCATTTCTGTCATTGGGCTGGGTTATATCGGACTGCCGACGGCGGCTGCCTTTGCTTCCCGTCAAAAGCATGTGATTGGCGTAGATGTAAATCAACACGCGGTGGATACCATTAATCGCGGTGAAATTCATATCGTAGAGCCTGATTTGGGCGCCGTGGTGAAAACGGCGGTCGAAAATGGATTTCTGCGTGCGACCACAACCCCTGTAGATGCGGATGCCTATCTGATTGCTGTGCCTACTCCGTTTAAGGGGGAGCACGAACCCGATATGGTTTATGTGGAAGCCGCAGCCAAGTCTCTTGCTCCGGTGCTGAAAAAAGGCGCGTTGGTGATCCTTGAATCAACGTCGCCTGTCGGGGCTACCGAACAGATGGCCACATGGCTGGCTGAAATGCGTCCTGATCTGACTTTCCCGCAGCAGGTCGGGGAACAGACTGACGTTAACATTGCTTATTGTCCTGAACGCGTGCTGCCGGGTCAGGTGATGGTTGAACTGATTAAAAACGACCGCGTGATTGGGGGAATGACCTCCGTCTGTTCCGCGCGTGCTAGCGAACTGTACAACATTTTCCTTGAGGGTGAATGTGTCGTGACCAACGCCCGCACTGCGGAAATGTGCAAGCTGACTGAAAATAGCTTCCGCGACGTCAATATCGCCTTCGCCAATGAGTTGTCGCTGATTTGCGCCGATCAGGGGATCAACGTCTGGGAACTGATTCGCCTGGCAAATCGCCATCCGCGCGTGAATATTTTGCAACCGGGTCCGGGTGTTGGCGGGCACTGTATCGCGGTTGATCCGTGGTTTATCGTGGCGCAGAACCCGCAGCAGGCGAAATTGATTCGCACCGCGCGTGAGGTCAACGACGGTAAGCCTCATTGGGTGGTCGATCGGGTAAAAGCTGCCGTGGCCGACTGTCTGGCGGATACCAATAAACGGGCCAGCGAAGTGAAAATTGCCTGTTTTGGTCTGGCATTTAAACCGAATATTGATGATTTACGTGAAAGCCCGGCGATGGGAATTGCGCAAAGTATCGCGCATTGGCACAAAGGCGAAACATTGGTAGTGGAACCGAATATCCATCAACTGCCGAAAAAACTGGACGGTCTGTGCCAACTGGCAACGCTGGACGATGCCCTGGGAAGCGCCGATGTGCTGGTCTTGCTGGTCGACCACAATGAATTTAAAGCCATTAAAGGCGATGCGGTTCACCAGCAATATGTCGTTGATACCAAAGGGGTCTGGCGGTGAAAATCCGCGCCAGTATTGAGCCGCTTAGCTGGGAAAATACGTTCTTTGGCGTGCATAGCGCCATTGTGCGTTTTGACCAACACGCGTCGGTTCTGACTGCGGATGCGTTGCAGCCCTGGTCGCGGGTACAGGCAAAAATACCTGCCGCCAATACCCAAGCATTAGATGCCCTGCAACAGCTGGGCTTCTCACTGGTTGAAGGTGAAGTGGATTTTGTGCTGCCAGTGACGTGTGCGCATGGTGACCCCGGTGCGCAGGTCGCACAAACTACGGATATCCCTGCATTACGCCATCTGGCAGGACAGGCGTTCGCGCAAAGTCGTTTTCGCGCCCCGTGGTATGCCGCAGATGCCAGCGCGCGTTTTTATGCGCAGTGGATTGAAAACGCGGTGCTGGGGACGTTCGATCATCAATGCCTCGTTTTTCGTACACCAACAGGTGAGATTCGTGGCTATGTCTCGCTGCGTGAACTGAATGCGACCGAGGCGCGAATTGGCCTGCTAGCCGGGCGTGGGGCGGGAGCAGAACTGATGCAGGCCGCGCTTTGCTGGGCGCAGGCTCACGGTAAAACAGCACTGCGTGTGGCGACCCAAATGGGCAATACCGCCGCGCTTAAACGTTATATACACAGTGGTGCGAATGTGGAAAGCACCGCGTATTGGTTATACAGGTGACACGATGATTCCATTTAACGCACCGCCGGTGGTGGGCACTGAACTCGATTACATGCAGGCTGCGATGAACAGCGGCAAACTGTGTGGCGACGGCGGTTTTACCCGTCGCTGCCAGCAGTGGCTGGAACAGCATTTTGGCAGCGAGAAAGTATTGCTGACGCCTTCCTGCACCGCATCGCTTGAGATGGCGGCATTGCTGCTGGATATCCAGCCTGGCGATGAAGTCATTATGCCAAGCTATACGTTTGTCTCCACGGCCAATGCTTTCGTGCTGCGAGGCGCGAAAATTGTCTTTGTTGATATCCGCCCGGATACCATGAACATTGACGAAACGCTGATTGAAGCGGCGATCACCGACAAAACCCGCGCGATTGTGCCGGTGCATTACGCGGGCGTGGCCTGCGAAATGGATACTATTATGGCGCTGGCGACCAAACATAACCTGTTTGTGGTGGAAGATGCGGCCCAGGGCGTTATGTCGACTTACAAAGGTCGGGCGCTGGGGACGATTGGTCACATCGGTTGCTTTAGCTTTCATGAGACCAAAAACTATACCGCAGGTGGTGAAGGCGGCGCGACGCTGATTAATGATAAAAAATTAGTCGAACGTGCAGAGATCATCCGTGAAAAAGGGACAAACCGCAGCCAGTTTTTCCGTGGCCAGGTAGATAAATATACCTGGCGTGATATCGGCTCCAGCTATTTGATGTCCGATCTACAGGCCGCCTATCTGTGGGCGCAGCTGGAAGCAGCTGACCGCATTAACCAGCAGCGTCTGACGCTGTGGCAGAACTACTATGATGCTCTTGAACCGCTGGCGCGTGCCGGACGTATCGAGCTGCCTTCTGTACCGGACGACTGCGTGCAAAACGCCCATATGTTTTACATCAAGCTGCGCGATATCGACGATCGCACAGCGTTGATTAACTTCCTGAAAGAAGCTGAAATTATGGCGGTGTTCCACTATATCCCGCTGCATGATTGCCCGGCTGGCGACAAATTCGGCGTATTTGCCGGTGTTGATCGTTACACCACCAAAGAGAGCGAGCGTTTGCTGCGTTTACCGCTGTTCTACAACCTGTCGCCGGTCAACCAGCGAACGGTAATTTCGACCTTACTCAACTACTTCGCCTGAAATGTCGCTTGCTAAAGCGTCCTTATGGACGGCAGCCAGTACGCTGGTAAAAATTGGTGCGGGTTTGCTGGTCGTGAAGCTGCTGGCGGTGTCGTTTGGCCCGGCAGGCGTGGGGCAGGCGGGTAACTTCCGCCAGATGGTCACCGTGCTTGGTGTCCTGGCGGGGGCCGGCATTTTCAACGGCGTCACGAAATATGTTGCGCAGCACCATGACGATTCGACCCGGCTCCGCAAGGTCGTCGGTACATCTTCCGCGATGGTGCTGGGATTCTCTACGCTGATGGCGGTGATTTTTCTGCTGGCGGCCGCACCAATCAGTCAGGGATTGTTTGGTCATACTCATTATCAGGGGCTGGTAAGACTGGTTGCGCTGGTGCAGATGGGCATTGCCTGGGCGAATCTGCTGCTGGCGTTGATGAAGGGGTTTCGCGATGCGGCGGGTAACGCGCTGTCGCTGATTGTGGGTAGTCTGGTGGGCGTAGTGGCTTATTATGGCTGTTATCGCCTGGGAGGGTATGAAGGCGCTTTGCTGGGTCTGGCGTTAGTGCCCGCGTTGGTCGTTATCCCTGCCGCTATTATGCTGATTAAGCGCGGGGCGATTCCTCTGCATTACCTGAAACCCTCGTGGGATAACGGTCTGGCTGGACAGCTAAGCAAGTTTACGCTGATGGCGCTGATTACCTCCGTAACGTTGCCTGTGGCATACGTGATGATGCGAAACCTGCTGGCGGCGCAGTACAGTTGGGATGATGTGGGGATTTGGCAGGGGGTAAGCAGTATCTCTGATGCTTATCTGCAATTCATTACCGCTTCATTCAGCGTTTACTTGCTGCCGACGTTGTCGCGACTGACTGAAAAGCGCGACATTACGCGCGAGGTGGTTAAGTCGCTGAAGTTCGTGTTACCAGCAGTTGCCGTTGCGAGCTTTACCGTTTGGCTGCTGCGTGACTTTGCTATCTGGCTGCTTTTCTCCGCAAAATTCACCGCCATGCGCGATCTGTTTGCCTGGCAACTGGTTGGCGATGTACTAAAAGTTGGGGCGTATGTCTTTGGGTATCTGGTGATCGCGAAAGCATCACTGCGGTTTTATATTTTGGCTGAAATTAGCCAGTTCATGTTATTGACGGTGTTTGCTCACTGGCTGATCCCTGCACATGGTGCGCTGGGAGCGGCACAGGCTTATATGGCAACGTACATCGTCTATTTTTCTCTTTGTTGTGGCGTGTTTTTACTCTGGCGTAGGCGGGCATGACTGTACTGATTCACGTTCTGGGATCGGATATCCCTCACCATAACCAAACCGTGCTGCGGTTTTTCAACGACTCGCTTGCCGCGACGAGCGAGCACGCGCGCACGTTTATGGTTGCCGGTCAGGATGCGGGATTCAGTGAGAGCTGCCCGGCGTTATCGCTGAGTTTCTACAGCGGGAAAAAAGCGTTAGCCGAAGCAGTTATTGCGAAAGCAAAAGCGAATCGCCAACAGCGATTCTTCTTCCACGGTCAGTTCAACACCAGCCTGTGGTTGGCGCTGCTGAGCGGGGGAATTAAACCGACGCAGTTTTACTGGCATATCTGGGGTGCTGATTTATACGAAGTCTCCAGTGGGCTGAAATTCCGCCTGTTTTACCCGATTCGCCGCATGGCGCAGAACCGCGTGGGCTGCGTATTTGCCACTCGGGGCGATTTACGTTATTTCGCCGAGCAACATCCGCATGTACGGGGTGAGTTGCTCTATTTCCCAACGCGAATGGATCCTTCACTCAATAACATGAGCAATGATTGTCAGCGCAGCGGCAAGATGACGGTGCTGGTTGGCAACTCTGGCGATCGCAGCAATGAGCATGTTGCCGCGCTGCGTGCTGTCCATCAGCAGTTCGGCGACACGGTGAACGTGATTGTGCCGATGGGTTACCCCGCCAATAATGAGGCCTATATCGACGAGGTTCGCCAGGCCGGTATGGCATTATTTAGCGCTGATAATCTGCAAATTTTAAGTGAAAAGCTGGAATTTGATGCCTATCTAACATTATTGCGGCAATGCGATTTGGGTTACTTTATTTTTGCCCGGCAGCAGGGGATCGGTACCCTGTGTTTGCTGATCCAGGCGGGTATCCCGTGCGTGCTCAACCGTGAAAATCCCTTCTGGCAGGATATGGTGGAACAGAATCTTCCAGTGTTATTTACCACGGATGATCTCAATGAAGGCGTCGTACGTGAAGCGCAGCGCCAGTTGGCATCGGTAGATAAAAACACGATTACCTTCTTTAGCCCGAATTATCTGCAGCCGTGGTATAACGCGCTGCGCATTGCTTCAGGAGAAACCGTATGAGCCTGATGCAATTCAGCGGTCTGCTGGTAGTCTGGCTGCTCTCCACCTTGTTTATCGCCACGCTGACCTGGTTTGAGTTCCGCCGCGTACGTTTTAACTTCAATGTTTTCTTCTCATTGTTGTTCTTGCTGACGTTCTTCTTCGGATTCCCGTTAACCAGCATCCTGGTGTTCCGCTTTGATGTGGCAGTGGCTCCGCCGGAGATCCTGCTGCAGGCCTTGCTGTCAGCAGCCTGTTTCTATGCCGTCTACTACGTGACGTATAAAACGCGATTGCGTAAGCGAGTAGAGGGTAAGCCGCGCAGGCCGCTGTTTACCATCAATCGCGTTGAAGCCCATTTGACCTGGGTTATCCTGATGGCGATTGCGCTGGTGAGCGTGGGCGTCTTCTTTATGCACAACGGATTCCTGCTGTTCAGACTGCAATCCTATAGCCAGATTTTTTCCAGCGAAGTCTCTGGGGTCGCTCTGAAGCGTTTCTTCTACTTCTTCATTCCGGCCATGCTGGTGGTTTATTTCCTGCGTCAGGACAGCAAAGCGTGGTTGTTCTTCCTGGTGAGTACCGTCGCGTTTGGTTTGCTGACCTATATGATTGTGGGTGGGACGCGCGCCAATATCATTATCGCGTTTGCCATCTTCTTGTTTATCGGCATTATTCGCGGCTGGATTTCGCTGTGGATGTTGGTCGCAGCAGGCGTGCTGGGTATTGTCGGGATGTTCTGGCTGGCGTTGAAGCGCTACGGAATGAGCGTTAGCGGCGATGAGGCGTTCTATACGTTCCTGTACCTTACGCGCGACACCTTCTCGCCGTGGGAGAACCTGGCGCTGTTGCTGCAGAATTACCACAATATTGAGTTCCAGGGGCTGGCGCCGATCGTCCGTGACTTCTACGTCTTTATTCCTTCCTGGCTGTGGCCTGGGCGGCCGAGTATTGTACTCAACTCAGCGAACTACTTTACCTGGGAAGTGTTGAACAACCACTCAGGACTGGCGATTTCGCCGACGTTAATTGGTTCACTGGTGGTGATGGGCGGGGCGCTTTTTATACCATTAGGCGCGATTGTCGTTGGACTCATTATCAAGTGGTTCGACTGGCTGTATGAGCTAGGTAACCAAGAAACCAATCGCTATAAGGCGGCGATTTTGCACAGTTTCTGTTTTGGCGCCATTTTCAATATGATCGTGTTGGCACGTGAAGGGCTGGATTCGTTTGTCTCGCGAGTGGTCTTTTTCCTCGTGATTTTTGGCGTTTGCCTACTGATGGCAAAACTGCTGTTTTGGCTATTCGATAGCGCAGGACTCATCCATAAACGAATCAAGTCGCTGCCCCGGACACAAATTGAAGGATCGTAATGACAGATAACACAACTGCGCCGCTGTATTCGCTGCGCGGATTACAACTGATTGGCTGGCGCGATATGCAACATGCGCTGAATTACCTGTTTGCCGAAGGACACCTCAGGTCAGGAACGCTGGTGGCTATCAACGCTGAGAAAATGCTGACAGCAGAAGATAATCCTGAAGTGAGGGAGCTGATCAACGCCGCGGAGTTCAAATATGCGGATGGGATTAGCGTGGTGCGTTCGGTGCGCAAAAAATTCCCGCAGGCGCAGGTTTCACGTGTGGCCGGTGCTGATCTTTGGGAAGCGCTGATGGCGCGAGCTGGGCAAAACGGAACGCCTGTTTTCCTGGTTGGTGGCAAGCCTGAAGTTCTGGCGCAAACAGAAGCAAAACTACGTGCACAGTGGCGTGTGAACATTGTGGGTAGCCAGGATGGTTATTTTACCCCAGAGCAGCGTCAGGCGTTATTTGAGCGTATTCACGCCAGCGGCGCGCAAATTGTGACGGTGGCGATGGGTTCGCCGAAACAAGAGATCTTTATGCGTGATTGCCGCAAGACTCACCCCGACGCGCTGTATATGGGCGTGGGCGGCACCTACGACGTCTTTACCGGTCACGTTAAGCGTGCGCCTAAAATCTGGCAAAATCTGGGGCTGGAGTGGCTGTATCGCTTATTGTCGCAACCGAGCCGTATTACTCGACAACTTCGCTTATTACGCTATCTCCGCTGGCACTATACCGGCAACCTCTGACGCCCTCTCTCCTCTGATAAGTAGCGTGATCTGCTAATTACGCTACTTATTTACAACATAATCGCTGCTTTCTCGCACAATGTATTCATTTTTTGAATGCTTTAATTGCCATTTAAGCGATTTTAGGAAACCATTCGCAACAATCATTCCAGTGCCGTGGAGTTTTGACGCCAATCGCTAAGCGGTCGGTGTCGTATGGCCTGTTATGACATAACAAGATGTACCCATAACGAGAACCGGTAATACCGGACAGTATGCAAACACAACAAGAGGATTTATGGCCGAGAACAAACCTGAGCTACAGCGTGGGCTGGAGGCTCGTCACATCGAATTAATTGCCCTCGGGGGCACTATTGGCGTCGGGCTGTTTATGGGGGCCGCCAGTACCCTGAAATGGGCGGGACCTTCGGTTCTGCTGGCGTATATCGTCGCCGGGCTGTTCGTATTTTTCATTATGCGTTCTATGGGGGAGATGTTATTCCTCGAGCCGGTTGCCGGTTCATTCGCTGTTTACGCTCACCGTTATATGAGCCCCTTCTTTGGCTATCTCACCGCCTGGTCATACTGGTTTATGTGGATGGCGGTGGGGATCTCAGAGATTACCGCCATCGGGGTGTACGTCCAGTTCTGGTTCCCTGAAATGGCGCAATGGATACCCGCACTGGTCGCGGTCGGATTGGTTGCATTGGCGAACCTCGCCGCAGTTCGCTTGTATGGTGAAATTGAGTTCTGGTTTGCCATGATCAAAGTGACCACCATCATTGTGATGATCGTCATTGGGTTAGGGGTGATTTTCTTCGGTTTTGGTAATGGCGGTCAGGCTATCGGCTTTGGCAACCTGACCGAACACGGCGGTTTCTTTGCCGGTGGTTGGAAGGGTTTCCTGACGGCATTGTGTATTGTCGTGGCTTCTTACCAGGGCGTGGAGCTGATCGGCATTACTGCAGGTGAAGCGAAGAACCCACAGGTCACGCTGCGCAGCGCGGTAGGTAAAGTGCTGTGGCGTATCCTGATTTTCTACGTTGGCGCAATTTTTGTTATCGTCACTATTTTCCCGTGGAATGAAATTGGCAGCAACGGCAGTCCGTTTGTTCTCACCTTTGCCAAGATTGGTATTACCGCCGCGGCGGGGATTATTAACTTTGTGGTCCTGACGGCGGCGCTGTCGGGTTGTAACAGCGGCATGTACAGCTGTGGGCGTATGCTCTACGCGCTGGCCAAGAATCGCCAGCTCCCCGCCGCTGTTGGGAAAGTTTCTCGCCATGGCGTACCGGTTGCCGGCGTGGCCATTTCTATCGCGATCCTGCTGATTGGTTCGTGCCTGAACTACATCATTCCCAATCCGCAGCGCGTGTTTGTTTATGTCTATAGCGCCAGCGTGTTGCCGGGGATGGTGCCGTGGTTTGTGATCCTGATAAGCCAGCTGCGTTTTCGTCAGGCGCATAAAGCGGCGATTGCCAGTCATCCATTCCGCTCCATTCTGTTCCCGTGGGCGAATTATTTGACGATGGCGTTCCTGATTTGCGTATTAATTGGCATGTACTTTAATGAAGATACCCGAATGTCGCTTTTTGTTGGCATGGGTTTCTTACTGGCCGTGACGTTCATTTATAAGGTTTTTGGTCTGAATCGTCATGGCACAGCCCATAAATTGCGGGAATAAGCGACAAAACGCACAAACCATGACCAAACGATAATTTATTTTAAAAAAGCACTAGACAGAAGACCGAGACCTCCGTAATATCCAGCCCCGCAACGGCGCTAAGCGCCCGTAGCTCAGCTGGATAGAGCGCTGCCCTCCGGAGGCAGAGGTCTCAGGTTCGAATCCTGTCGGGCGCACCATTTAGTAGGGTGCCAGAGCTGCGGTGGTTTTAATACCGCGTAAAAGATTTGCAGTGGTGGCTATAGCTCAGTTGGTAGAGCCCTGGATTGTGATTCCAGTTGTCGTGGGTTCGAATCCCATTAGCCACCCCATTAATTTAAAGTTGTGAAATGCGAAGGTGGCGGAATTGGTAGACGCGCTAGCTTCAGGTGTTAGTGTCCTTAGGATGTGGGGGTTCGAGTCCCCCCCCTCGCACCACGACTTAAAGAATTGAACTAAAAATTCAAAAAGCAGTAAAACGGCGAGTAGCGCAGCTTGGTAGCGCAACTGGTTTGGGACCAGTGGGTCGGAGGTTCGAATCCTCTCTCGCCGACCAATTTTGAACCCCGCTTCGGCGGGGTTTTTTGTTTTCTGATTTTCCCTTCTCAGCCTTTATTCCCGCGAATTACCTGATGTCTTAAAAAGTCCGAATACCTGGTTTTTGCAGTGCAATCGTGGCATGCCTTGTGCAATAATATGCGGGTAGATGCTCATTCCATCTCTTATGTTCGCCCTCTGGCCTCATAAACTCAGGAATGATGCAGAGCCATTTACGGTGCTTATCGTCCACAGACAGATGTCGCGTAGCCTCATCAAACACCATGGACATAACGTTGAGTGAAGCACCCATTTATGTTGTCATACAGACCTGTTTAACGCCTGCTACTTACCGAGCGGGCGTTTTTTTATGCATACACAAAATCCTTCGAACTGCTTCTCGAATGATTTTGTGTATACGATTGAAAAATATGTAGGCCCGGTAAGCGAAAGCGCTACCGGGCATTCAGGAGTTACTGCGGGGGATTGTTGTTCTGCAACGTCAACATCAGGCCATCACGACGCATGGTGGCGGCTTCTTCCGGCTGATGCAGTCTGTCCAGCGCGTCAGCAAGCCAGGCGTAGTCATAGGCATCCGGGCGCTGTTTGAGAGCGGCACGGAAGGCGAGCGTGGCTTCCTGCCATTCCCCATGCTTCATTAACGACTGACCCAGTGTACTCCACAGCAACGGGCGATCGCCCACGGCTTTAATCTGCTGGCGCAGCACTTTTTCTATCTGTTCCGGATTATTGGTTTTCAGACGCGGGATCGGCAACACCAGACGGTCATCGTACTGACGTTTCAAACCATCAATGATGACCTGCTGCGCCGTATCGTGATCGTCACACTCAATCAGATGTTCAGCCATTGCTACCTGCAAAGCAACCTGATGACGAGTTTTACGGTTCTGGTTTTTCCACCATGCACGCAGCCCCTCGCTGCCCTGATCGGCGCGGACCTGATCCATCAAGCCAACCCATGCCTGTTGTTCCAGCATGGCGCGGTGCTCGTCATCACCCACATGCGCTTTTGCCATGGATGGGATGATATCCAGCAAGGAACTCCATGCGCCGGTGCGAATGTAGGCCTGCTCAGCCAGACGCAGCACTTCCGGATGACGTGGCGTTACTTCCAGCAGTTTGTCTATGCTGTGGCGTGCGGCGTGATTTTCATTACGCGCCAGTTGCAGGCGAACGCGAGCGATTTCTACCGGGATCGTATCATTTCCCGCCAGTTCGGCAGCACGCTCAAGGTGTTGGTTGGCGCGAGCTTCGTCACCGCGCTGCTGAGCCGCTTCTGCCGCCAGCAGGTAATTCACTACTGGTTGTTCTGCATGATCGGCATTTTTCGACATCAGCTTCTCAACCTGCTGATAGTCACCTTCTGCCAGTTTGAGCAGCGCCTGTTCGGTCTGCTTACGGGCGCGACGACGTTTACGACCCACAAACCACCCACGGGTATGTGCGCCGGTGCGGAAAATTCGGCGCAACAGCCATTCAATCGCAAACAGGACGACCATGGCGACGATCAGGATGATCACCAGGCCCGTCACGCTGGTTTCGATATTGTAGTTATCCGTCTGGATCAGCACATAGCCCTGATGACCGGCTATCATCGGACCGACGACGATCCCGGCGATCAACAGCACAAAGAGCAACAATACTTTTAGCATCATTATTCTCCTTGCGGCGCGGTTGCCGGAGCGTCTGTCGAAGGCGCTGGCGCTGCTGCTACCGGTGCTGTGGCAGGTTGCGCCAGTAAATTACGTACGCGGGTCTGCATTAACTTGTCGAGAATAGCCTGACTCTGCAGCGTTTCCGGGACATCCATACTGATGCTTTGCTGGCTCAGTTGGTCTACTTCTTCAAGGAACGCTTTGGTCGCTGCATCGTCGGTGTCGTAGTAAGCACGCACCCATGTGGAGACATTTTCCAGCGCCTGGCGGTATGTCTCTTCCTGATGACGCGGCACGGCCTGGGCCGCTACTAACAGGCGGGAACGGATATTTTCACGTAAGTAAACGTCCTGGTTCGGTGCCAGCAGCGGTACGGCAGTTTCATCACGACGGCGCACGGTGATAAAGCTGTCCATAAAGTTCTGCCAGCTTTTTTGCAGATTGACACGCCATTCGCTAATCGAGCTGGAAAGCTCGCTGCTGTCCGAGTCCATCGGTGAATCGTCGGAGTCGTTGTCGGCCAAACGCAGGTTATCGATCTGATTAGAGAGCTGATTCACTTTCAGGATAATGCCGTCATAGTCGACCTGAGTCACCGCGGAGAGGCTCGCGATATCGTCAGTAATCGCACGTCGCGCGGTAATTAAGCTCGGGTCGTTCATATCTGCCAGACTGGCATCGGCGCTTTTCAGCAGCGCGGCGGCGGTGGTGACGTCCTGATCGCTCCATAATTTGCGACCAGCCAGTTTCACCAGGAAATCAGCCTGCGCCAGCAGCCATGTTCCAGCATCGCTGCCGGAGATGGTGGCGACTTTTTGCTGGACTTCATCAAGCTGTTTGACCAGCGCGGCCTGCTGGCGAGTGGCTTCATCCAGCTGTGTTGCCTGCTGTTTAATAATACCTTCCAGCTCAGCTTTCTGGCTTTCCTGCGCTTTTTGCAGTGCCGTCAGCCGGTTCGCCAGCGCATCGCTGGTTGCCGTTTGTGTTGTTGCCTGTTGTTTCCCCCAGCCGTACAGCCCAACGCCTGCTGCCAGCGCAATAGCAATCGCCACAGCGCTCAGAATCAGCGCCGTGCTGTTCTTACTCTTTTTTTCAGTATTAACTGGCTGTGACGTGGTTTCCACGGCCTCCCTGGTCTCTTCAACCACGGCGGAGGATTTTTCTTGTTCCGTCATTATGGCATCCCATTATGAGAGTTATTGTAATGCGCGTAGTAGCGCATCGTTGTCGGCGTTATCAGCGACCTTAATATCTTGCCAGCCCAGTTCCCGGGCGAGGTGCGCCAGACGCTCACTGACGACCAGCAGCCGACAGCGTAGTAACCAGTGCTCACGATACCACTGTGGAATAAGCGTCCAGAGCTGTTGTAGCATCTCTCCGCTAGTGACGACCACCGTGGTTACGCCACGGGATTGCCAGCGCATCGCTTCTTCTGCACCATCGTAATATTTTGCACTGCGTTGATAACATTCACAAAAATCGACATCGGCTCCGCGTGCCGTCAGGGTTTCACCTATCAGCTCACGGCCACCGTTGCCGCGTAATATAAGCGCGCGTTTTCCCGCAATATTTTGTAATTCAGGTAATTGTAGCAAGACTTCGCTAATTTCCCGATCCAGAGGGTAGTGAATATTGAAGCCGCTAACAGTATGCAGCGCCAGCGCCGTTGTACGGCCAATGGCAAAATACCGCGGAAGGGATGGCCAGCTTTTCTCTTGCTGCTGAAGCTCGGCATCTGCAAAGGTAACGGCGTGCTGCGAGAGGGCGAAGACCAGATCGTTCTCCGTCAGCGCCGACAGTCGGGAAGCAAGCGTTGCCAGTTCCCGACCAGGTGAAAACTCGATGAGCGGAAAACTCCAGGCCACCTGCCCCAGTGTGCGCAGACGGCTCACTAACTCTTCCCCAGCGGGAGACGGGCGGGTGACCAGAATACTCATGCGGGTGCTTCTCCGTTATAAACTTCAGCCAGAATGGCGCGCGCACCGTTCTCCAGCAGTTCTTCTGCCAGAGAGATGCCCATCTGTTCGGCATCCTGTGTGGCGCCGCGACGTTCTCCGCATACCATCTGTGAACCGTCTGGCGCGCCGACCAGCGCACGTAGCCAAATCTCACCGTCGATGATTTCGGCATAGCTACCAATAGGTACCTGACATCCCCCTTCCAGGCGGGTGTTCATGGCGCGTTCTGCTTTGACGCGTAGCGCCGTCTCTTCATGGTTGAGCGGCGCTAACAGCGCCTGAGTGCGCATATCATCCAGTCGACATTCTATGCCTACTGCGCCTTGTCCGACAGCGGGTAGGGAGACTTCCGGCGGCAGAGCGGTACGGACTCGCGACTCAAGACCTAAACGTTTTAATCCAGCGACCGCCAGAATAATGGCATCATAATCGCCGTTATCCAGTTTGCTGAGGCGCGTGCCTACGTTGCCGCGCAGCGAACGGATGACGAGATCCGGGCGACGCTTCGCCAACTGGCACTGGCGACGCAAACTGGATGTCCCAACGATGCTGCCTGCGGGGAGTTCATCCAGCGTGTTGTACTTATTTGAGACGAAAGCATCACGCGGATCCTCTCGCTCGCAAATGGTGACCAGTCCAAGACCGTCAGGGAATTCAACCGGCACATCCTTCATGGAATGCACGGCGATATCGGCGCGTTTTTCCAGCAGCGCGACTTCCAGCTCTTTAACAAACAACCCTTTCCCTCCGACTTTCGCCAGCGGGGTATCAAGGATCACATCGCCACGGGTTACCATAGGAACCAGTTCTACGATCAGACCTGGGTGGTTTGCCATTAAGGCGTCTTTGACATAATGTGCCTGCCAGAGCGCAAGGGGGCTTTGGCGTGTGGCAATTCTCAAAACATTGTCTAACATGCTTGTTACCGTCATTATCAATCATTGACCATCCTAACATCCTTATCAAAGGGATGTCAGCGTTACGCTCAAACGTAAGTGAGAGGAAAGGCGCTGCATCATCACTGTCAGTGAATAATGACGAGAAAAACCTCCCGACCGTATGAAGGAATTTACACGTAACGAACGGTGCTACACTGGTATGTAGCGCATCTTTCTTTACGGTCAATGAGCAAGGTGTTAAATTGATCACGTTTTAGACCATTTTTTCATCTGTAACTAATAAAAGTGCAGGGGAAAAAGGTAACGGTTATTTTTGACATACGGTTTATCCGGACTGATGACGAGGGTGGTGAGCGTTTGCGCCGCCGCTATCGACGCCATGACGGATGCAACATCAGGCGATACGTCTTGTACCTCTATATTGAGACTCTGAAACAGAGACTGGATGCCATAAATCAACTGCGTGTGGATCGCGCGCTTGCTGCCATGGGACCTGCTTTCCAGCAGGTATACAGTCTGCTGCCGACATTATTGCACTACCACCATCCGCTGATGCCGGGTTACCTTGATGGTAACGTTCCCAAAGGCATATGCCTTTACACGCCTGATGAAACCCAACGCCACTACCTGAACGAACTGGAACTGTACCGCGGTATGTCGCCGCAGGACCCGCCGAAGGGCGAACTGCCGATCACCGGCGTTTACTCGATGGGCAGTACCTCTTCGGTAGGGCAAAGTTGTTCGTCTGACCTTGATATCTGGGTCTGCCATCAATCCTGGCTGGATAGCGAAGAGCGCCAACTGCTGCAGCGTAAATGTAGCCTGCTGGAAAGCTGGGCGGCCTCGTTGGGCGTGGAAGTCAGTTTCTTCCTGATTGACGAAAACCGTTTCCGTCACAATGAAAGCGGCAGTCTGGGTGGTGAAGACTGTGGCTCGACGCAGCATATCCTGTTGCTGGATGAATTCTATCGCACCGCTGTGCGCCTCGCGGGTAAACGTATTCTGTGGAATATGGTGCCGGGCGACGAAGAAGAGCACTACGACGATTACGTCATGACGCTCTACGCACAGGGGGTGTTAACGCCAAACGAATGGCTGGATCTCGGCGGACTCAGTTCGCTTTCCGCCGAAGAGTACTTTGGCGCCAGCCTCTGGCAGTTGTACAAGAGTATCGACTCCCCGTACAAAGCGGTACTGAAAACGCTGTTGCTGGAAGCCTATTCCTGGGAATATCCCAACCCACGACTGTTGGCGAAAGACATTAAACAGCGCTTGCATGACGGCGAGATCGTCTCTTTTGGTCTCGACCCTTACTGCATGATGCTGGAGCGCGTTACCGAGTACCTCACGGCGATCGAAGATCCGACGCGCCTGGATTTAGTACGTCGATGTTTCTACTTAAAAGTGTGCGAGAAACTGAGCCGTGAGCGCGCCTGCGTGGGCTGGCGTCGTGAAGTATTAAGTCAGTTAGTGAAAGAGTGGGGCTGGGATGACACTCGTCTGACCATGCTGGATAACCGCGCTAACTGGAAGATTGACCAGGTACGTGAAGCGCATAACGAACTGCTCGATGCGATGATGCAGAGCTATCGTAACCTGATCCGCTTTGCGCGGCGCAATAACCTCAGCGTCAGCGCCAGTCCGCAGGATATCGGTGTGCTGACCCGTAAGCTGTATGCTGCGTTTGAAGCGTTGCCCGGTAAGGTCACGCTGGTGAACCCGCAGATATCTCCGGATCTCTCGGAACCGAATCTGACCTTTATCCATGTACCGCCGGGTCGTGCCAACCGTTCGGGTTGGTATCTCTACAACCGCGCGCCTAACATGGACTCGATCATCAGCCATCAGCCGCTGGAATATAACCGCTATCTCAACAAGCTGGTGGCGTGGGCCTGGTTCAATGGCCTGCTGACCTCGCGTACGCATTTGTTTATTAAGGGTAACGGCATTGTTGATTTGCCGAAGCTGCAGGAAATGGTCGCCGATGTGTCGCACCACTTCCCGCTGCGACTGCCTGCGCCAACGCCGAAAGCGCTCTATAGCCCATGCGAAATTCGCCATCTGGCGATTATCGTTAACCTCGAATATGACCCGACGGCAGCGTTTCGCAATCAGGTGGTGCATTTTGATTTCCGTAAGCTGGACGTCTTCAGTTTTGGTGAAGAGCAAAAATGCCTGGTGGGTAGCGTAGACCTGCTGTACCGCAACTCGTGGAATGAAGTGCGTACGCTGCACTTCAACGGCGAGCAGGCGATGATTGAAGCGTTAAAAACGATTCTGGGCAAAATGCACCAGGATGCCGCGCCGCCAGATAGCGTCGAGGTTTTCTGCTATAGCCAGCATCTGCGCGGTTTAATTCGCACCCGCGTTCAGCAACTGGTGTCTGAGTGCATTGAATTACGCCTCTCCAGCACCCGTCAGGAAACCGGACGTTTCAAAGCGCTACGTGTTTCCGGCCAGACGTGGGGATTGTTCTTCGAGCGCCTGAACGTCTCGGTGCAGAAGCTGGAAAACGCGATTGAATTCTATGGCGCGATTTCACATAACAAACTGCACGGGCTTTCCGTCCAGGTTGAGACCAACCATGTGAAACTGCCGTCGGTGGTAGACGGTTTTGCCAGTGAAGGGATTATTCAGTTCTTTTTCGAAGAAACGGGTGATGAGCAGGGCTTTAATATCTACATTCTGGACGAAAGCAATCGGGCTGAGGTGTATCACCACTGCGAAGGTAGTAAAGAGGAACTGGTACGCGACGTCAGCCGTTTCTACTCATCGTCGCACGATCGTTTTACCTACGGCTCCAGCTTCATCAACTTTAACCTGCCGCAGTTCTATCAGATTGTGAAAACCGACGGGCGCGCGCAGGTGATTCCGTTCCGCACCCAGCCGATTAGCGCTGTTCCGCCCGTCAATCAGGACAACGACGCGCCGCAGTTGCAGCAGTACTTCTCTTAAGCATAGTGCCGGATGGCGGTGTAAACACCTTATCCGGCCTCCAAATGCGCGAGATACCCAGGCCGGATAAGCGAAGCGCATCCGGCAATCACACTTAGTGGAAGCTCACCTCTTCACCTGCCTGCTGCGTTGCCGCCTGTTCCAGCAGATCCCAGAACGTTTCGCCGCTTCGGTCGCAGATCCACTCGTCGCCTTTCAGGTCAAAGTGGTAGCCGCCCTGTTTGGTCGCCAGCCATACCTGGTGCAGCGGCTCCTGACGGTTAATGATAATTTTGCTGCCGTTTTCGAAACTGATGGTCAGAACGCCGCCGTTGATCTCACAATCGATATCGCTGTCGCCATCCCAGTCATCCAGACGTTCTTCAATGGTCATCCACAGGGTGTCAGCAAGGCGATGAAATTCACTGTCGTTCATTTTCTTATCCTATTTTTCGTGATGCCCGCAGTATAACGTGGAATAAATCGCGATGCAGTTTTTAACCAAACTCTTGCTTTTACGCCTTCTCCTGCGATGATAGAAAACAGAAAGCATGAACTTTACAGGCAATCAATAATGAAAAACGTGTTAAAGCCACTCGCTGTCATTTTTACTCTGTTCAGCCTGACGGGCTGTGGGCTAAAAGGCCCGCTCTATTTCCCGCCAGCTGATAAAACCGCGCCGCCTCCGACCAAGAGCGTTCAGCCGCAATCGCAATCCACCACGCCTGAGAAAAACGATCGTGGGATTAGTGATGGGCCTTCTCAGGTGAATTACTAACGGCAGGAATAGATTTTACATTTCTGTACCCGCGTGAACGGAGTGAATGATGCAATTCTCTAAAATGCATGGCCTTGGCAACGATTTTATGGTCGTCGACGCGGTAACGCAGAATGTCTTTTTCTCACCAGAGCTGATCCGCCGCCTGGCCGACAGACATCTCGGCGTTGGATTTGATCAACTGCTGGTGGTTGAACCTCCGTATGATCCGGAGCTGGATTTCCACTACCGTATTTTTAATGCCGACGGCAGTGAAGTGTCACAGTGCGGCAATGGCGCCCGCTGTTTTGCCCGTTTTGTTCGCCTGAAAGGGCTGACCAATAAGCGCGATATTCGCGTCAGTACCGCGAATGGTCGTATGGTATTAACCGTAACCGACGACGAGCTGGTGCGGGTGAATATGGGCGAACCCAATTTTGAACCCTCGCAGGTTCCTTTTCGCGCTAATAAAGCAGAGAAGACCTATATTATGCGTGCGGCCGAACAGACAGTATTGTGCGGCGTGGTTTCAATGGGGAACCCGCACTGCGTGATTCAGGTTGATGATGTTGATACGGCCACGGTAGAAACACTGGGACCGGTTCTGGAAAGCCATGAACGCTTCCCTGAACGCGCCAACATTGGATTTATGCAGGTGGTAAAACGCGAGCATATCCGACTGCGCGTCTATGAGCGCGGCGCGGGTGAAACGCAGGCCTGCGGCAGCGGTGCATGCGCAGCCGTTGCAGTCGGTATCCAGCAGGGGCTGCTGGCAGAAGAAGTGAGGGTGGAATTACCGGGCGGTCGACTTGATATCGCCTGGAAAGGTCCGGGTCATCCGCTGTATATGACTGGCCCGGCGGCACATGTCTACGACGGATTTATTCACTTATGAAGCAACCAGGGGAAGAACTACAGGAAACGCTCATGGAGCTCGACGATCGGGCGGTCGTCGATTATCTGCAACGTAATCCTGAGTTTTTTATCCGTAATGCCCAGGCCGTTGAAGCGATGCGAGTTCCGCACCCAGTGCGGGGCACGGTCTCTTTAGTGGAATGGCATATGGCGCGGGCGCGTAATCATATTAACGTGCTGGAAGAGAACATGGCGTTGTTGATGGAACAAGCCAACGCCAATGAAAGCCTGTTCTATCGTCTGTTAAGTCTGCAAGGCCGGCTGGTGTCGGCCAGCAGTCTTGACGACATGCTGATGCGCTTGCATCGCTGGGCGCGTGAGCTAGGGCTGGCCGGAGCGACGGTTCGTCTGTTCCCGGATCGCTGGCGACTTGGCGCGCCATCAAAATTCACCCATCTGGCATTAAGCCGTCAGGCTTTTGAACCGTTGCGTATCCAGCGTTTGGGCCAGTCGCAGCACTATCTTGGGCCGCTCAATGGTCCTGAATTGCTGGTGATGATGCCGGAGGCGAAAGCCATCGGCTCAGTCGCGATGTCGATGCTCGGGCAGGATGGATCCCTTGGCGTGATGCTGTTTAGCAGTCGTGATGTTAATCATTACCAGCAGGGGCAAGGCACGCAATTGCTGCAGGAAATCTCGCTGATGTTGCCAGAGCTGCTGGAGCGCTGGATTGAACGCGTATGACCGATTCACCCCTTTCTCAGGATGTGGCGCGCTTTTTGCGCTATCTGGGCGTTGAGCGTCAGCTTAGCCCGATCACCTTGCTTAATTATCAGCGTCAGCTTGATGCCATCATTGCGTTAGCCGGAGAGACCGGTCTGCAAAGCTGGCAACAATGTGATGCGCTCATGGTCCGCAGTTTTGCTGTTCGCAGCCGTCGTAAAGGACTGGGGCCGGCGAGTCTGGCACTGCGTCTCTCCGCGTTACGCAGTTTCTTCGACTGGCTGGTTAATCAGGGCGAACTGAAAGCCAATCCGGCAAAAAGCGTTTCCGCGCCGAAAGCACCGCGTCATCTACCTAAAAATATCGATGTCGACGACGTTAATCGTCTGCTGGATATCGATCTCAACGACCCCCTTGCCGTGCGTGATAGAGCGATGCTGGAAGTGATGTACGGCGCGGGTCTGCGTTTATCTGAACTGGTTGGGCTGGATATTAAACATCTCGATCTCGACACCGGCGAAGTGTGGGTGATGGGTAAGGGCAGTAAAGAGCGTCGCCTGCCGATTGGCCGCAATGCGGTGGCGTGGATTGAACACTGGCTGGATCTACGCGGACTCTTTGGCTGCGATGACGATGCGCTATTTCTGTCCAAACTGGGCAAACGCATCTCGGCGCGTAACGTGCAGAAACGCTTTGCTGAATGGGGTATCAAGCAGGGGCTGAACAGCCACGTACATCCCCACAAATTACGCCACTCATTTGCGACGCATATGCTGGAGTCGAGCGGCGATCTGCGCGGAGTGCAGGAGTTATTGGGTCATGCCAATCTCTCCACAACTCAAATCTATACCCATCTTGATTTTCAACACCTGGCTTCAGTGTACGATGCGGCGCATCCGCGCGCTAAACGGGGGAAATAATGCGTTTTTACCGGCCTTTGGGGCGCATTTCTGCGCTCACCTTTGACCTTGATGACACCCTTTACGATAACCGTCCCGTTATCACACGCACCGAGCAGGAAGCGCTCGCGTTTGTACAGAATTACCATCCGGCGTTGAATTCGCTGCAAAATAGCGACCTACAGCGCTTGCGTCAGGCCGTTCGCGACGCCGAGCCGGAAATCTATCACGATGTTACCCAATGGCGTCACCGGGCCGTAGAACGCGCTATGCTGGAGGCGGGTTTGTCAGCGGCAGAAGCCAGAATGGGGGCGAATGCGGCGATGATGAATTTTGCCAAATGGCGTAGCCGCATTGAAGTCCCACAGACGACGCATGACACGCTGAAAGCGCTGGCTCGCAAATGGCCGCTGGTGGCGATCACCAACGGTAACGCGCAGCCGGAACTGTTTGGCCTGGGTGATTACTTTGAGTTTGTGCTGCGCGCCGGCCCCGACGGACGATCAAAACCGTTCAGCGACATGTACTTGCTGGCGGCGGAAAAACTGAAAATGCCTGTAGGTGAGATCCTGCATGTGGGTGATGACCTGACGACAGACGTCGCGGGCGCCATCCGTTGTGGTATGCAGGCCTGCTGGATCAAACCGGAAAATGCCGACCTGATGCACACCGCAGACAGTCGTTTGCTGCCGCATATCGAAATTTCACAGTTGGCATCTCTGACCTCGCTGATATAATCACCAACAACTCTGTATAAATTCCCAGGGGTCCGGCTGGGCCCTGTTGATTCCGGCGGTGCCAATGGACGTTTCTTACCTGCTCGATAGCCTCAATGACGAACAGCGCCAGGCTGTGGCCGCGCCACGCAGCAACATGTTGGTTCTGGCAGGCGCGGGGAGTGGTAAAACGCGCGTGCTGGTGCACCGTATCGCCTGGTTACTGACGGTAGAGAACAACTCGCCGTATTCGATTATGGCGGTAACCTTTACCAACAAAGCGGCAGCGGAAATGCGCCACCGTATTGGTCAGATCATGGGAACCAGCCAGGGTGGTATGTGGGTGGGGACGTTCCACGGTCTGGCGCACCGTCTGCTGCGCGCGCACCATATGGATGCCAACCTGCCGCAGGATTTCCAGATCCTCGACAGCGAAGACCAATTGCGTCTGCTTAAGCGCCTGATCAAGGCGATGAACCTGGATGAGAAGCAGTGGCCGCCGCGTCAGGCGATGTGGTTTATTAATAGTCAGAAAGACGAAGGGCTGCGCCCGCACCATCTGCAGAGCTATGGCAACCCGGTTGAGCAAACCTGGCAGAAAGTGTATCAGGCTTACCAGGAAGCGTGTGACCGCGCCGGGTTGGTTGATTTCGCCGAGCTGCTGCTGCGCGCCCATGAACTGTGGCTCAACAAGCCGCATATCCTGCAGCACTATCGCGAACGCTTTACCAATATCCTGGTGGACGAATTTCAGGATACCAACAACATTCAATACGCCTGGATCCGCCTGCTGGCGGGCGATACCGGTAAAGTGATGATCGTGGGTGATGACGACCAGTCGATCTACGGCTGGCGCGGGGCGCAGGTGGAAAACATCCAGCGCTTCCTCACCGATTTCCCGGGCGCAGAAACCATTCGTCTGGAGCAGAATTACCGCTCGACCAACAATATCCTCAGCGCAGCTAACGCCCTGATTGAGAACAACAACGGGCGTCTGGGTAAAAAGCTGTGGACCGACGGTGTCGACGGTGAACCGATCTCGCTTTACTGCGCGTTCAACGAACTTGATGAAGCGCGTTTTGTCGTTAACCGCATCAAGACCTGGCAGGACAACGGCGGCGCACTTGAACAATGCGCTATTCTGTACCGCAGCAACGCCCAGTCGCGCGTACTGGAAGAGGCGTTGTTACAGGCCAGCATGCCGTATCGGATTTATGGCGGGATGCGCTTCTTCGAACGCCAGGAAATCAAAGATGCGCTCTCTTACCTGCGCCTGATCGCTAATCGCAATGACGACGCCGCATTTGAGCGCGTGGTGAATACACCGACCCGCGGGATTGGCGATCGTACTTTAGATGTGGTGCGTCAGACCTCCCGTGACCGCCAGCTAACGTTGTGGCAGGCTTGTCGTGAGCTGTTGCAGGAAAAAGCCCTCGCGGGGCGCGCTGCCAGCGCCTTACAGCGTTTTATGGAGCTGATTGACGCCCTGGCCCAGGAGACCGCCGATATGCCGTTGCACGTGCAAACTGACCGGGTGATTAAAGACTCCGGCCTGCGCATGATGTACGAGCAGGAAAAAGGCGAGAAGGGCCAGACGCGTATCGAAAACTTAGACGAACTGGTGACGGCAACGCGCCAGTTCAGCTACAACGAGGAAGATGAAGACTTAATGCCGCTGCAGGCGTTCCTGTCTCACGCCGCGCTGGAGGCGGGCGAAGGGCAGGCGGATACCTGGCAGGATGCGGTTCAGCTGATGACCCTGCACTCGGCGAAAGGTCTGGAGTTCCCGCAGGTGTTTATCGTCGGCATGGAAGAAGGCATGTTCCCCAGCCAGATGTCGCTGGACGAAGGCGGACGTCTCGAAGAGGAACGCCGCCTGGCCTACGTCGGCGTGACCCGCGCGATGCAAAAGCTGACGCTGACCTACGCCGAAACGCGTCGTCTGTACGGCAAAGAGGTTTACCATCGCCCGTCGCGCTTTATTGGTGAACTACCGGAAGCGTGTGTTGAAGAGGTACGTCTGCGCGCCACGGTCAGCCGCCCGGTAAGCCATCAGCGAATGGGCACGCCAATGGCGGAAAACGATACCGGCTATAAGCTTGGCCAGCGCGTACGCCATGCCAAGTTTGGCGAGGGCACCATTGTCAATCTGGAAGGCAGCGGCGAGCACAGTCGTTTGCAGGTCGCGTTCCAGGGGCAGGGGATCAAATGGCTGGTGGCGGCCTATGCCCGACTGGAAACGGTATAACTTTCAGAAAAATATCATTATTTTGTAACGATCTGCTAGCCTTACTGATGAGCAGGTAATTTATCCAGGCTAGCGTTTCGTTGCGTGTTGACGTCAAAATTTTGCTGGCGTAACATGCGCGCACGATTACGCTAAGAGGACATTCGCCTTGGACACACCCAGTAGATACTGGCTCATTATCCTGTCATCCAGGATCAACTCCTAAGGCTATCCCTTTTTGCTGATAGCCTTCGCGGTTGTCAGCGACCTTCTGTTTTTCCCGTCGCGCTGAGTCAGGCTGTTTAATGGTCTGAAACCCAATTTGTTTCTGTGTGCCCTCCGAACTGTCCGATAATTTTTTGCATTGGGAGTCCCGGTCATGCTGAGCGCATTTCAACTGGAAAACAATCGTTTAACTCGCCTTGAGGCAGACGAGATCGAGCACCTTGCCAGTTCGGTTTGGGTCGATTTAGTCGAGCCGGATGACGAAGAACGAAACCGTGTGCAAAAGGACTTGGGCCAGAATCTGGCTACGCGCCCTGAACTGGAAGACATCGAAGCATCCGCGCGTTTTTTTGAAGACGAAGACGGTCTGCACATTCACTCCTTCTTCTTTTATGAAGACGCCGACGATCACGCGGGTAACTCAACCGTCGCATTTACTATTCGCGAAGGCCGTCTGTTTACCCTGCGCGAGCGCGAATTGCCGGCCTTTCGCCTGTACCGCATGCGTGCGCGCAACCAGGCTATGGTGGATGGCAATGCCTACGAGCTGTTGCTCGACCTGTTCGAAACCAAAATTGAACAGTTGGCGGATGAGATCGAAAACATCTACAGCGACCTGGAAAAACTCAGCCGTGTGATCATGGAAGGGCGTCAGGGCGATGAATATGACGAAGCGCTGTCGACGCTGGCGGAACTGGAAGATATCGGCTGGAAGGTACGCTTGTGTCTGATGGATACCCAACGCGCACTGAACTTCCTGGTGCGTAAAGCGCGGTTGCCGGGCAGTCAGTTGGAGCAGGCGCGTGAGATCCTGCGCGATATCGAATCTCTGCTGCCGCACAATGAATCGCTGTTCCAGAAGGTTAACTTCCTGATGCAGGCGGCGATGGGTTTTATCAACATCGAGCAGAACCGCATCATCAAGATCTTCTCGGTGGTTTCTGTGGTGTTCCTGCCGCCGACGCTGGTGGCGTCCAGCTATGGGATGAACTTTGAGTTCATGCCGGAACTGCACTGGAGCTTTGGTTATCCTGGGGCGATTGTCTTTATGATGCTCGCCGGTCTGGCGCCGTATCTGTACTTTAAGCGCAAGAACTGGCTGTAATGGCGGTGACTTATCCGGCCTACGGTGATGTGTTTTTGTAGGCCGGATAAGCGAAGCGCCATCCGGCAATCCCCTAGCTCCGACGTACCCGTCGTTGCGTATAAATCGCATCCATTACGAAAATCGCCAGCGCGACCCAGATAAACGCGAAAGTAACCATCTTGTCCGCACCCGGTACTTCACCGTAGAACGTTATCGCCAGCAGGAACATCAGCGTAGGGCCAATGTACTGGAAAAAACCCAGCGTCGACAGACGCAGGCGGGTTGCCGCGCCGGTAAAGCACAGCAGCGGTATGGTGGTCACGACACCCGCAGCAATCAGCAGCAGATTAAGCGACATCGGGTTTTGCCCCATATGGCTGGTTGGGCTGTCCGCAATGCCAAACAGATAGATGGCTGCAACGGGTAAAAGCCACAGGGTTTCGATCAGCATGCCGGTTTGTGCTTCGACGGCTATCTTCTTGCGCACAAGACCATAAAAAGCAAAGCTGAACGCCAGTCCCAGCGCGATGATTGGCAGCGATCCGAAGGTCCACAGCTGTACCAGCACGCCGCAGGCGGCTAACAGTACCGCCAGCCACTGCATGCGACGAAAGCGTTCGCCGAGGAAAAGCATTCCCAGCACAATATTCACCAGCGGGTTAATAAAATAGCCGAGGCTGGCTTCCAGCATATGGTGATTATTGACTGCCCAAATGAACAGCAGCCAGTTTCCGCCGATAAGCACGGCCGAGAGCGCCAGCAGGAAGATCTTCTTTGGCGTTTGGAGCAGCGTTTTGACACCCGACCATTGGCGGCTGATGCTCATCAGCACCACCATGAAGAAAAATGACCAGATGACGCGGTGCGTCAGGATCTCATCCGCCGGGACATAGTAAATCAGCTTGAAGTAGGCAGGTGCGATACCCCAAATAAAATAAGCAGCAAGAGCGAGTAACACGCCCTGCCGCGTTTGTTTAGCATCCATCGGGAAAACTCATTGCAGAAATGTAACAGCAGTTTACCTTTTTTTGGCTACTTACCCCACCATATAAGTGGCGGTTGCGCTGGCAATATAAAGCTGTTCTTCGTTATGCAGTTCCACGCGTGCCACGGCGACTTTATTACCCGCCCGCAGCAGGCTGCTGGTGGCGGTAAAGCGATTCCCTCTCCCTGGACGCAGGTAATCAACGCGCAAATCGATGGTTCCCATGCGTGACATCCGCTGACGCAGTTCGTCCTCACTGATTGTCTCATGGCGGGTTAGCGTACTGCCAACGCACACCAGTCCGGCGGCGACGTCCAGCGCCGAGGCGATCACGCCGCCATGTAAAATGCTTTGCGCCCAGTTGCCGACCATCATCGGTTGATTATTAAAGGCTAATTGAGCAAATTCTTTCTCATAGCGTTCAAGCTCCAGTCCCAGCGCCCGGTTAAACGGCATATGATAGACAAACATTTCACCCACTAACTTCAGCGCTTCCTCAGCAGTAAGTACGGCAGACATACGATCC
Source organism: Citrobacter sp. Cf118 (assembly GCF_030334095.1). Classification (NCBI taxonomy): domain Bacteria; kingdom Pseudomonadati; phylum Pseudomonadota; class Gammaproteobacteria; order Enterobacterales; family Enterobacteriaceae; genus Citrobacter; species Citrobacter sp. Cf118. Next base: position 51,595 of record NZ_JAOWES010000049.1, read on the forward strand.
CTACATCTCAATGGTTAATGAAATGTTGATATTATGCTTATTATTTGTTGTTTTCTACTTTAGGAAGGGATAACTAACGAGGAACTCGCTAAGTATGTAGAATACTTGCCAGATAATTATACAATTCATCAATATTTTGGTTCAGGAGAACAGTACCGATGCGGGCGATTCTGGGATGGTTACTACCAGCAGTCATGCTGCCGTTGACCGCGTATGCGCAGGAAGCGACAGTGAAAGAGATTCATGATGCACCCGCGGTTCGCGGCAGTATTATCGCCAACATGCTGCAGGAGCATGACAATCCTTTCACGCTTTATCCTTATGACACCAACTATCTTATCTACACCAATACCAGCGACATGAACAAAGAAGCGATCAGCAGCTATAGCTGGTCCGAAAATGCGCGCAAAGATGAGGTTAAGTTTCAGCTAAGCCTGGCGTTTCCGCTCTGGCGCGGGATATTAGGCCCAAATTCGGTGCTCGGCGGCTCCTATACCCAGAAATCCTGGTGGCAGCTTTCTAACAGTGAAGAGTCTTCACCGTTTCGCGAAACCAACTACGAACCGCAATTGTTCCTCGGTTTCGCCACCGACTACCGCTTTGCCGGTTGGACGCTTCGTGATGTCGAAATGGGCTATAACCATGATTCCAACGGCCGCTCCGATCCCACTTCACGTAGCTGGAACCGTCTTTATACTCGTCTGATGGCTGAAAACGGTAACTGGCTGGTGGAAGTTAAGCCGTGGTACGTCATCGGCAGCACTGACGATAACCCTGATATCACAAAATATATGGGCTACTATCAGCTCAAACTGGGTTATCACCTCGGTGACGCCGTCTTAAGTGCGAAAGGTCAGTACAACTGGAATACCGGTTACGGCGGCGCTGAGTTGGGTGTCAGTTACCCCATTACGAAGCATGTGCGTCTTTACACCCAGGTTTACAGCGGTTACGGCGAATCGCTGATTGACTATAACTTCAATCAGACCCGTGTTGGTGTGGGCGTGATGCTCAACGATATCTTCTGATAAGTATTGAGAGTATTTTAATCATTGCAGTTTCTCTCTCAGGCGCTGAAAATAGCGCCTGTTTTTATTTCAGGCTAATGGGGTTAATGTGGCGCAGGCGGAAGTGTTGAATCTGGAAATGGGCGCTAAACAGGTTTTGCAAGAAACCTTTGGCTACCAACAGTTTCGCCCTGGTCAGGAAGAAATCATTGATACCGTGCTCTCTGGTCGCGACTGCCTGGTCGTTATGCCGACCGGCGGCGGTAAATCCCTGTGCTATCAAATTCCCGCATTATTGCTAAACGGACTCACCGTTGTTGTTTCTCCGCTGATTTCCTTGATGAAGGATCAGGTCGATCAACTGCTGGCCAACGGCGTGGCGGCGGCGTGCCTTAACTCTACTCAAAGTCGTGAGCAGCAGCTTGAGGTGATGGCAGGCTGTCGTACAGGACAGATTCGCTTACTGTACATTGCGCCCGAACGCCTGATGCTGGATAACTTCCTTGAGCATCTGGCGCACTGGAATCCGGTGCTGCTGGCGGTTGATGAAGCGCACTGTATTTCGCAGTGGGGGCATGATTTCCGCCCCGAATACGCGGCGCTGGGCCAGTTGCGCCAACGTTTCCCAACCCTGCCGTTTGTGGCGCTGACCGCGACCGCGGATGAGACAACCCGGCTGGACATTGTGCGTCTGCTGGGACTCAACGACCCGTTAATTCAGATCAGCAGCTTTGACCGCCCGAACATTCGCTACATGTTGATGGAGAAGTTTAAGCCGCTCGATCAACTGATGCGCTACGTGCAAGAGCAGCGCGGTAAGTCTGGCATTATCTACTGTAACAGTCGCGCTAAAGTCGAGGACACCGCCGCGCGTCTGCAAAGCCGTGGCATCAGCGCCGGGGCTTATCATGCCGGGCTAGAAAATGCCGTACGCGCCGAGGTGCAGGAGAAATTCCAGCGCGACGATCTGCAAATCGTGGTGGCGACCGTGGCGTTCGGTATGGGGATCAACAAACCTAACGTACGCTTCGTGGTGCATTTCGACATTCCGCGCAATATCGAATCCTATTACCAGGAAACCGGCCGCGCCGGGCGTGATGGCCTACCGGCGGAAGCGATGCTGTTTTACGATCCGGCTGATATGGCATGGCTACGCCGTTGCCTCGAAGAGAAACCCGCCGGACAGTTGCTGGATATCGAACGGCATAAGCTCAATGCGATGGGGGCGTTTGCCGAGGCGCAAACCTGTCGTCGTCTGGTGCTGCTGAACTATTTTGGCGAGGGGCGTCAGGAGCCGTGTGGTAACTGCGACATCTGCCTCGATCCGCCAAAACAGTACGACGGACTCATGGATGCGCGTAAAGCGCTGTCGACGATTTACCGTGTTAACCAACGCTTCGGCATGGGGTACGTCGTGGAAGTGCTGCGCGGAGCGAATAACCAGCGTATTCGCGAACTGGCCCATGACAAACTGCCGGTCTATGGCATTGGTCGCGAGCAAAGCCACGAACACTGGGTGAGCGTTATTCGCCAGCTTATTCACCTGGGCCTGGTGACGCAGAATATTGCTCATCACTCCGCGTTACAGTTAACCGAAGCCGCGCGTCCGGTGCTACGCGGTGACGTTCCACTACAGCTTGCCGTGCCGCGTATTGTGGCGCTGAAACCGCGCGCGATGCAGAAATCCTTCGGCGGCAACTATGACCGCAAACTGTTCGCCAAATTGCGTAAGCTGCGTAAAGCCATTGCCGATGAAGAGAACATCCCGCCGTACGTGGTGTTCAACGACGCTACGTTGATTGAAATGGCCGAACAAATGCCGGTTTCACCGAGTGAAATGCTGAGCGTCAACGGCGTGGGAATGCGTAAACTTGAGCGTTTTGGCAAAGAGTTTATGGCGCTTATTCGCGCACATGTTGATGGTGACGACGAAGAGTAGTCAGCCGGGCAAAAAAGTGCCAGGATGGTGACTCACTGAACTATTCCCCCGCGAGTCATTTTTATGTTAACGCTATTTTTCACCGTTGCGTTGGTGCATATCGTTGCGCTGATGAGCCCCGGTCCCGATTTCTTTTTTGTTTCTCAAACTGCGGTTAGCCGTTCGCGCAAAGAAGCGATGATGGGCGTGCTGGGTATTACCTGTGGCGTCATGGTCTGGGCTGGCGTGGCACTGCTCGGCCTGCATCTGATTATCGAAAAAATGGCCTGGCTGCACACCATTATTATGGTCGGTGGGGGTCTGTATCTGTGCTGGATGGGCTACCAGATGCTGCGTGGCGCGTTTAAAAAACAGGATGTTGCAGCTCCCACTCCGCAGGTGGAGCTGGCGCAGAGCGGACGCAGCTTTTTGAAAGGTCTGCTGACCAACCTGGCGAACCCTAAAGCCATTATCTATTTTGGCTCCGTCTTCTCATTGTTCGTTGGCGATAACGTGGGAACGGGCGCGCGTTGGGGGATTTTTGCTCTGATTATCGTGGAAACGCTGGCGTGGTTTACCGTGGTCGCCAGCCTGTTTGCGCTGCCGAAAATGCGTCGTGGCTATCAGCGTCTGGCGAAGTGGATTGATGGTTTTGCTGGCGCGCTGTTCGCGGGTTTCGGCATCCATCTGATTATTTCGCGCTAAGTGATTGGCCCACTCGGTATTGGGTGGGCCCAGTATTTTTATCTGCTTTTAAGCATGCCTTGCCGATGCCAGCAGAGCGCCTATCAGCATAAATAGCGAGCCAAACACTTTGTTGAGCGCCTTCATTTGCTTTGGTCCTTTAATCCAGCCTGCAATGCGCGTGGCCAGCGTCGCGTAACCGATCATCACAATGATATCGACCACGATGGTCGTAACGCCAAGCACCACGTACTGCATCAGTTGCGGTTCCTGCGGCAGGATAAACTGCGGGAACAGGGCGGCAAGAAAAACAATGCTCTTGGGGTTGGTCAGATTCACAAAGACCGCGCGTTTGAACAGGCGACTGCGTGATTGTGTATTCGCCATGGTGTTCAGATCGATAGCGCCCGCAGCCCGCCATTGTTGAATACCCAGCCAAATCAGATAGGCCGCTCCCGCCCACTTCAGCACCTCAAATGCGATCACCGAACGTGAAAATAGCGTTCCTAGCCCCACGCCTACCAAAACGATATGAATGCCCAGCCCTGTCTGTAAACCTGCAATCGACGCGCTGGCACCGCGATAACCATGGCTGATGGCAGTGGTCATAGTGTTGATTGCGCCAGAGCCTGGAGACAAGCTCAAAATAATAGAGGTCAGCAGGTAGGCGAACCACCATTCAAAGGTCATGAGAAACTCCCGGATTGTCTATTTTTATGCCACAATACGCTACTGCCGTTAGGTTGTATCAGCGACGGCGAAAAAAACGATTTTACTTGGTCAGCGAGGCTGGATACCCGATGTTTCAGCAGCAAAAGGACTGGGAAACAAGAGAAAACGCGTTTGCTGCTTTTTCCATGGGGCCACTGACAGATTTCTGGCGTCAGCGGGAAGAAGCGGAATTTACGGGTGTGGATGATATCCCCGTACATTTTGTGCGTTTTCATGCAGAAAAAAACGATCGCGTCATCGTCGTCTGTCCTGGACGCATTGAAAGCTATGTGAAATACGCTGAACTGGCGTATGACCTGTTTCATTCTGGTTTTGACGTGCTCATTATCGATCACCGTGGTCAGGGGCGTTCCGGGCGAATGCTTTCGGATCCACATCGCGGTCATGTCGATAACTTTAATGACTATGTCGACGATCTAACCGCCTTCTGGCAGCAGGAGGTGCTACCCGGCCCGTGGAGAAAACGCTATATCCTGGCGCATTCAATGGGCGGGGCGATTGCCACGTTATTTCTGCAGCGCCACCCGAATCAGTGTGATGCCATCGCGCTTTGTGCACCGATGTTTGGTATTGTGATGCGCTTTCCCGACTGGATGGTGCGCCACATTCTGGATTGGGCTGAAGGGCACCCGCGGATCCGCGAAGGCTATGCGATGGGAACCGGGCGCTGGCGGGCGCTGCCGTTCGGTATGAATGCGTTAACCCATAGTCGACAGCGCTATCGGCGCAATCTACGCTTCTATGCTGATGAGCCGCGGTTGCGCGTTGGCGGTCCCACCTATCACTGGGTACGCGAAGGGATTCTGGCTGGTGAACAGGTTTTGGCTGGCGCTGGGGATGATGCGACGCCGACGCTGCTGATTCAGGCTGAAGAAGAACGTGTAGTGGATAACCGCATGCACGATCGTTTTTGTGAACTCCGCGCCGCAGCGGGCCATCCTGTAGAAGGAGGTCAGCCGCTTGTCATAAAAGGCGCGTACCATGAGATCCTTTTTGAAAAGGACGCCATGCGCTCAGTCGCGCTTAACGCTATTGTCGAATTTTTCGACAAGCATAACTCATCCAGCGGAACCCGCTTTGCCTAGAGGTTGAATTTTCTTATGTATCAGGTTGTTGCGTCTGATTTAGACGGTACGCTGCTTTCCCCCGACCATACTCTGTCCCCTTATGCCAAAGAGACGCTGAAGTTATTGACCGCTCGCGGCGTTAACTTCGTGTTTGCGACTGGCCGTCATCATGTTGATGTGGGGCAAATTCGCGATAACCTCGGCATTAAAACCTACATGATCACGTCCAACGGCGCGCGGGTGCATGATTCTGACGGGAATCTGGTTTTTTCCCATAACCTGGATCGCGACATTGCCAGCGACCTGTTTGGCGTAGTGAATGCAAACCCGGACATCGTGACCAACGTTTATCGCGATGATGAATGGTTTATGAATCGCCATCGTCCGGACGAAATGCGATTCTTCAAAGAAGCAGTGTTTAATTATTCCCTGTTTGAACCTGCATTACTGGAGCCTGAAGGCGTCAGCAAAGTGTTCTTCACCACCGACTCTCACGAAAGACTGCTACCGCTGGAGCAGGCGATTAACGCCCGCTGGGGCGATCGCGTCAACGTCAGCTTCTCTACGCTTACCTGTCTGGAAGTCATGGCGGGCGGCGTGTCGAAAGGTCATGCGCTGGAAGCGGTAGCGAAAGCGATGGGCTACAGCCTGAAAGACTGCATCGCTTTTGGCGACGGGATGAACGATGCGGAAATGCTCTCCATGGCGGGCAAAGGCTGCATCATGGGCAATGCCCACCAGCGCCTGAAGGATCTGCACCCAGAACTGGAAGTCATTGGTCTTAATGCTGACGATGCCGTGCCGCACTACCTGCGCGATCTCTTTTTAAAGTGATTGTTCTTTAGTTGACCAGTTGTCAACTAAACTCTCCGCTACAATGGATGTTCCCTGTTCTAAGAGACATCCATTGTGGCGCTACTCATCATTACCACTATTTTGTGGGCCTTTTCCTTCAGCCTGTTTGGCGAGTACCTTGCTGGTCATGTCGATAGCTATTTTGCGGTGTTGGTGCGCGTTGGACTCGCGGCGCTGGTGTTCCTGCCGTTCTTACGTACCCGCGGGCACAGCGTAAAAACGATCGCGCTGTATATGCTGGTGGGTGCCATGCAGCTTGGCATTATGTATATGCTGAGTTTTCACGCCTATCTGTACCTGACGGTTTCAGAACTGCTGCTCTTTACCGTGCTGACGCCGCTCTATATTACGCTGATTTATGATCTGATGAGCGGACGTCGTCTGCGCTGGAGTTACGCCTTTAGTGCGTTACTGGCGGTGATTGGCGCGGGGATCATTCGTTATGATCAGGTGACCAGCCACTTCTGGACCGGTCTGCTGCTGGTGCAGTTGTCCAATATCAGCTTTGCTATTGGTATGGTGGGCTATAAACGTCTGATGGAAACGCGGCCAATGCCGCAGCACAACGCCTTTGCCTGGTTTTATATGGGCGCCTTTATGGTGGCTGTCGTGGCCTGGTTCATGCTGGGCAATGCGCAGAAAATGCCTGCAACCACGCTACAGTGGGGAATTCTGGTCTTTCTTGGCGTGGCAGCGTCCGGCATTGGTTACTTTATGTGGAACTACGGCGCGACCCAGGTGGATGCGGGCACGCTGGGCATCATGAACAATATGCATGTCCCGGCCGGGCTGTTGGTTAACCTGGCTATCTGGCATCAACAACCTCACTGGCCAAGCTTCATCATTGGTGCGGCTGTGATAGTGGCTTCACTGTGGGTACATCGAAAGTGGGTCGTTCCGCACTCCGCACAAACGGCAGATGATCGCAGGCGTGATTCCGCGCTGAGCGAATAAACGCTTCTGTGACCGGCTGTCGCTGCTCGCCATCACGCACGGCGGCGTACAGTCGGCTCCACAATCCATCACCCAGGGTTTTAGTCACTACTAAACCCTGGCGTTCAAAACTCTCCACCACCCAGTGCGGTAACGCCGCGATACCCATTCTGGCTGCAACCATCTGAATCAGCAGCAGGGTGTTATCCACGCTCTTCAGCGACGGACTAACACCTGCAGGCTGCAGGAAATGCCGCCATACATCCAGTCGACTCCGTTGCACTGGGTAAATGAGCAGCGTCTCGCTGGCCAAATCTTCCGGCGTGATTTGCGTTTTGCTGGCTAACGGATGATCCGGCGCCAGTACCAGGCGGACTTCAAAATCGAACATCGGTGAGTAGTGCAGTCCACTGCGCGGCAGAATGTCGGAGGTTAATACCAGATCCAGCTCATCTTGCTGTAGCGCCGGTTGCGGATCAAACGTTACACCGGATTTAAAGTCCATCTCCACCTGCGGCCAGTTGGCACGAAAATTCTCCAGCGCGGGCGTCAGCCACTGGATACAGCTGTGGCATTCAATGGCGATTCGCAGCCGGGTTTGCTGCGGTTCGTTGCAAGCCTGCAGCGCACGACCAATTTGCGGCAACACCTGATTGGCTAACTGCAGCAGGATTTCTCCCTGCGGCGTAAAGCGCAGAGGCTGGCTTTTACGGATAAAAAGTCGAAAGCCAAGGCGCTGCTCCAGATCGCTGAACTGGTGAGAAAGGGCGGATTGGGTCTGATGCAACGTCGCCGCGGCGGCTGCCAGCGAACCACTATTCCGCAACGCCTGGAGCGTTTTCAGGTGTTTAATCTCGATCATGAAAGTCCTTCACTTCGGCATGAACAAATTGCGCTTGAGGAATATACAGTACTTGCGAAATATAGCGGTGTAAACATCTGGATGGCTAAAACCTGCAAATTAAATAAGAGGCATATAATGACAATACTTAATCACACCCTCGGTTTCCCTCGCGTTGGCCTGCGTCGCGAGTTGAAGAAAGCGCAAGAAAGCTACTGGGCGGGAAATTCTTCCTGTGAAGAGTTGCTGACCGTTGGCCGCGAGCTGCGTGCCCGCCACTGGGATCAGCAGAAGCAGGCGGGTGTTGACCTGCTGCCGGTAGGAGATTTTGCCTGGTACGATCACGTGCTGACTACCAGCCTGCTGCTCGGCAACGTTCCGGCTCGTCATCAGAATAAAGACGGCTCGGTCGATATCGATACCTTATTCCGTATTGGCCGTGGCCGCGCACCGACCGGTGAGCCAGCGGCGGCGGCAGAAATGACCAAATGGTTTAACACCAACTATCACTACATGGTGCCGGAGTTCACCAAAGGTCAGCAGTTCAAACTGACCTGGACGCAACTGCTGGATGAAGTAGACGAAGCGCTGGCGCTTGGCCATAAGGTGAAACCTGTGCTGCTGGGGCCGGTAACTTACCTGTGGCTGGGGAAAGTGAAGGGCGAACAGTTTGACCGCCTGAGTCTGTTGAACGACATTCTGCCGGTTTACCAGCAGGTGCTGTCTGAGCTGGCAAAACGGGGTATTGAGTGGGTGCAGATTGATGAACCGGCACTGGTACTGGAGCTGCCGCAAGCGTGGCTGGATGCCTTTAAACCGGCTTATGATGCCCTGCAGGGCCAGGTGAAGCTGCTACTGACCACCTACTTCGAAGGCGTAACGCCAAACCTGAATACCATTACCGCGCTGCCGGTGCAGGGACTGCACGTTGACTTCGTGCACGGTAAAGATGATGTCGCCGAGCTGCACAAACGTCTGCCTGCCGACTGGCTGCTGTCAGCGGGCCTGGTGAACGGACGCAACGTCTGGCGCGCCGATCTCAGCGAAAAATATGCGCAAATTAAAGATATCGTTGGGAAACGTGACCTGTGGGTGGCTTCTTCCTGCTCCCTGCTGCACAGCCCCATCGATCTCAGCGTGGAAACCCGCCTTGATGCAGAGGTGAAGAGCTGGTTTGCCTTCGCCCTGCAAAAATGCGGCGAGCTGGCGCTGCTGCGTGATGCGTTGAACACCGGTGATACGGCGGCAATTGTGGCGTGGAGCGCACCGATTCAGTCTCGTCGTCACTCTACCCGCGTCCACAACGCCGCAGTGGAAAAACGTCTGGCGGCGATCACCGCCCAGGACAGCCAGCGCGCCAACGCTTACCCGGTTCGCGCCGAGGCGCAACGTGCCCGTTTTAATCTGCCGGCATGGCCGACTACGACTATTGGCTCATTCCCGCAAACCACGGAAATTCGCGGCCTGCGTCTGGACTTCAAAAAAGGCAACCTGGATGCCGGTAACTATCGCACCGGGATCGCGGAACATATCAAACAGGCGATCGCCGAACAGGAGCGCCTGGGTCTTGACGTGCTGGTACACGGTGAAGCCGAACGTAACGACATGGTGGAATACTTTGGTGAGCATCTGGACGGGTTTGTCTTTACCCAGAACGGTTGGGTGCAGAGCTATGGCTCCCGTTGCGTGAAGCCGCCGGTGGTGATTGGCGACGTCAGCCGCCCGGAAGCGATCACCGTGGAGTGGGCGAAGTATGCCCAGTCGCTGACCGACAAACCGGTAAAAGGTATGCTGACCGGTCCGGTGACCATTCTTTGCTGGTCATTCCCGCGTGAAGACGTGACGCGTGAAACCATCGCGAAGCAGATTGCGCTGGCGTTGCGTGATGAAGTTGCGGATCTGGAAGCGGCGGGGATCGGCATCATCCAGATTGATGAACCTGCACTGCGTGAAGGTTTACCGCTGCGTCGCAGCGACTGGGCGGCGTATCTGGAATGGGGCGTGGAGGCTTTCCGCATTAACGCGGCAGTGGCGAAGGATAAAACCCAGATCCACACCCACATGTGTTACTGCGAGTTCAACGACATCATGGACTCCATTGCGGCGCTGGACGCGGACGTGATCACTATTGAGACTTCACGTTCTGATATGGAGCTGCTGGAGTCGTTCGAAGAGTTCGACTATCCGAACGAGATCGGGCCGGGCGTCTACGACATTCACTCGCCGAACGTCCCGAGCGTGGAGTGGATTGAAGCTCTGCTGAAGAAAGCCGAGCAGCGTATTCCGGCAGAGCGTCTGTGGGTGAACCCGGACTGCGGTCTGAAAACGCGCGGTTGGCCGGAAACCCGCGCCGCGCTGGCAAACATGGTTAAAGCGGCGCAGAATCTGCGTCAGGCTTAAAAACAAAACGGAGGCTGATGCCTCCGTTTTGTTTATTGGTTTGCCTGGCGGGAATTATTTCTTCCCACCGTATTGCGCGAACCACTCCAGCATTCTCTGCCAGCCGTCTTTCGCGGACTCTTCGTGATAGCTCGGGCGATAATCGGCGTTGAACGCATGTCCGGCATCGGGATAGACCACGATTTCCGCTTTAGCATTGGCGGCGCGTAGCGCCTGACGCATTGTTTCAACGGTATCTTGCGGAATGCTGGTATCCTGGCCGCCATAAAGTCCCAAAACGGGGGCGTTAAGATCGGTTGCGATATCAACGGGATGTTTCGGCGAGTTGAGGGTTTTATCACCCACCAGTTTGCCATACCACGCCACCGCCGCTTTTAACTGCGGATTATGTGCGGCATACAGCCAGGTGATGCGTCCACCCCAGCAAAATCCGGTGATCATCAGTTGGTGCGCATCTCCCCCGTTACGGGAGGCCCAACTGGCGACGTGGTCCAGATCGGCCAGTACCTGAGAGTCAGGCACTTTGGCGACAAGGCCGCTGAGCAGCGTGGGGATGTCGGCAAAGTCATTGGGATCGCCTTCGCGAAAATAGAGTTCTGGGGCGATAGCCAGATACCCTTCCAGAGCCAGACGGCGGCAAACGTCACGAATATGCTCATGAATACCAAAAATCTCCTGCACGACAATGACCACGGGAAGCAGGCCATCGGTTTGTTTTGGTCGTGCGTGATACGCTGGCATATCATCGCCTTGTGAAGGTATGGACGTTACACCGGCGATAATTTCGTTATCCGGAGTGTGAACCGTGGTAGACGTCGGTGGAGATACAGCAGGTGCAAAGCCAGATTGTCGTGTTGTCATGGTATTCTCCGTACCCTTAAATATTCAGCCAAAAAGCGCATTGTTAACTATAGACACATGCAACGAACCACATTGCCTTAAACGGGCTATCTTTTGTGCAGGGCTTCCTTACATCGCATCATTTATGTGATATGCATCACTGCTTGATGGTAATTGAATGCAATTGATTTACATCAGAGTGATGGCTGTCACGAAAATATGTTCATGCCTTCGGTAAAGTGTGTTTTTGCTTCTTCTGACAAAACCGATTCACAGAGGAGTTTTTATGTCTAAGTCTGATGTTTTTCATCTCGGCCTCACTAAGAGCGACTTACAAGGGGCTACGCTTGCTATCGTCCCTGGCGACCCGGAGCGTGTGGAAAAGATCGCCGCGCTGATGGATAAGCCGGTTAAGCTGGCATCTCATCGCGAGTTCACTACCTGGCGTGCTGAGCTGGATGGTAAAGCCGTGATCGTTTGCTCTACCGGTATCGGCGGCCCGTCAACCTCTATTGCCGTAGAAGAACTGGCACAGCTGGGCATTCGTACCTTCCTGCGCATCGGTACGACTGGCGCTATCCAGCCGCATATCAACGTGGGCGATGTCCTGGTCACCACGGCGTCTGTCCGTCTGGACGGCGCAAGCCTGCACTTCGCGCCAATGGAGTTCCCGGCCGTTGCGGACTTCGAGTGCACCACCGCGCTGGTGGAAGCGGCGAAATCTATCGGCGCCACTACCCACATTGGCGTTACCGCGTCTTCTGACACCTTCTACCCGGGCCAGGAACGTTACGACACCTTCTCTGGTCGCGTCGTGAGCCGTTTCAAAGGCTCGATGGAAGAGTGGCAGTCTATGGGCGTTATGAACTACGAAATGGAATCTGCCACGCTGCTGACCATGTGCGCAAGCCAGGGTCTGCGTGCCGGTATGGTCGCGGGTGTTATCGTGAACCGTACTCAGCAAGAGATCCCTAATGCGGAAACGATGAAACAAACAGAAAGCCATGCGGTAAAAATCGTGGTGGAAGCTGCGCGTCGTTTACTGTAATTCTCCCGTCTATTCAAAAAGGCCGACGCGTTCGGCCTTTTTATTTTGCGTAGTACCTCGCAGGAAATTCCTTTTAAACTGGACGTTTATACAGCACAATTCTATTTTGTGCGGGTAAGTCGTTGCTGTAAGGGGGCGTTGTGGATATTTCAATTATGATGAGTGCCATGCTGGCGTTAGCCGCAGGGCTGCTGGTTGGGTGGCTGGCAACAAAAGCACACGCCGACAGGATCCGTGCCGATCTCATCGAAGAACGACGTGAACTGGATATCGCGCTAAGTGCCGCCCGGCAACAACTCTCACAGGAAGCCCACTGGCGTGATGAGTGCGAACTGCTTAATAACGAATTGCGCAGCCTGCACAGTATCAACACCTCTCTGGAAGCTGATCTCCGTGAAGTCACTACCCGGCTGGAAGCAACGCAACAGCATGCGGAAGATAAGATCCGTCAGATGATCAACAGCGAACAGCGCCTGAGCGAGCAGTTTGAAAATCTGGCGAACCGTATATTCGAGCACAGCAATCGCCGCGTAGATGAGCAAAATCGCCAAAGCCTGAACAGCCTGCTGGCACCGCTTCGCGAACAACTGGACGGTTTTCGACGCCAGGTTCAGGACAGCTTTGGTAAAGAGGCACAGGAACGTCATACTCTGGCGCACGAAATTCGTAATCTCCAGCAGCTGAATGCGCAGATGGCACAGGAAGCGGTAAACCTGACGCGGGCATTAAAAGGTGATAACAAAACGCAGGGGAACTGGGGCGAGGTGGTACTCACGCGGGTGCTTGAGGCTTCTGGTCTGCGCGAAGGCTATGAATACGAAACCCAGGTCAGCATCGAAAACGACGCCCGTTCGCGGATGCAGCCAGATGTTATTGTCCGATTACCGCAGGGCAAAGATGTGGTGATTGATGCGAAAATGACGCTGGTCGCCTATGAACGCTATTTTAACGCTGAAGATGAATTCACCCGTGAGAGCGCGTTGCAGGAGCACATCGCCTCGGTGCGCAACCACATTCGTCTGCTGGGCCGCAAAGACTATCAGCAGCTTCCGGGGCTGCGTACGCTTGACTATGTGCTGATGTTTATCCCCGTTGAGCCCGCTTTTTTGCTGGCGCTCGACAGACAGCCTGAACTGATTACCGAAGCGCTTAGAAATAACATTATGCTGGTGAGCCCTACCACGCTGTTGGTGGCATTGCGCACGATCGCCAACCTGTGGCGCTACGAGCATCAGAGTCGTAATGCGCAACAAATTGCCGATCGGGCCAGCAAACTTTATGACAAGATGCGGTTGTTTGTGGATGATATGTCGGCAATAGGTCAAAGCCTGGACAAAGCCCAGGACAACTACCGACAGGCGATGAAAAAACTCTCTTCAGGCCGTGGAAACGTCCTGTCGCAGGCAGAAGCGTTTCGCAGTTTAGGGGTGGAAATTAAGCGTGAGATTAATCCTGAGCTGGCTGAACAAGCCACTACGCAGGATGAAGAGTACCGTTTGCGCTCGGTCCCTGAGACGCAACAAGATGCGTCTTACCCTGATGGTGAAGCGGTAAATCAGCAATCAAACTAGTCCATTTGGGGTAGTTGAACCCGGCAGAAGGGTAGGGCAAATTGGCCCAATCTGTTACACTTCTCGAACATTTTTTGAATGAGCAGGCACTGAGATGGTGGATAATTCACAAGAAACGACGCACTTTGGCTTTCAGACCGTCGCTAAAGAGCAGAAAGCTGACATGGTGGCCCACGTTTTTCATTCTGTGGCCTCTAAATATGACGTTATGAATGACTTAATGTCATTCGGCATTCATCGTTTGTGGAAGCGCTTCACCATTGACTGCAGTGGCGTGCGTCGCGGGCAAACCGTTCTCGATTTAGCAGGCGGTACCGGCGATCTGACGGCGAAATTCTCTCGCATGGTAGGCGAAACCGGCAAAGTTGTGCTGGCGGATATCAATGACTCAATGCTCAAAATGGGTCGCGAAAAGCTGCGCAATATTGGTGTGGTGGGTAACGTTGAGTACGTTCAGGCGAATGCGGAAGCACTACCTTTCCCTGACAACACGTTTGACTGCATCACCATCTCTTTCGGTCTGCGCAACGTTACGGATAAAGACAAAGCATTACGCTCCATGTACCGCGTATTGAAGCCGGGCGGACGTCTACTGGTGCTGGAATTCTCCAAGCCGATTATCGAACCGTTGAGCAAAGCCTACGACGCGTACTCTTTCCATGTTCTGCCGCGTATAGGTTCAATGGTAGCAAGCGATGCGGACAGCTACCGCTATCTGGCGGAATCCATCCGCATGCATCCCGATCAGGACACCTTAAAAGCAATGATGCAAGATGCCGGGTTCGAAAGCGTTGATTACTACAACCTGACAGCAGGTGTCGTTGCGCTGCATCGTGGTTACAAGTTCTGACAGGAGAGTGGGGATGCCTTTAAAACCCTTAGTGACCGCAGGCGTTGAAAATCTGCTCAACACCTTTCTGTACCGCTCTCCTGCGCTCAAGTCAGCCAGAACGCGTTTACAGGGCAAAGTGCTACGTGTTGATCTCAAAGGATTTTCAACATCGTTAGTCCTGGTGTTTAGTGAGCGCCAGGTCGATGTGCTGGGGGCGTGGGAAGGCGAAGCCGATTGCACCGTAATCACATATGCCAGTGTGTTACCGAAATTGCGTGACAGACAGCAACTCACCACGCTTATCCGCAGCGGTGAACTGGAAGTCCAGGGTGATATCCAGGTAGTACAGAACTTTGTTGTGCTGGCCGATCTGGCGGAGTTGGATCCTGCAGAACTGTTAGCACCCTATACCGGCGATGTCGTCGCGGAAGGGGTCAGCAAAGTCTTGCGTGGTGGAGCGAAGTTCCTGTGCCATAACTTTCAGCGCCAGCAGCGCTATGTCGCCGAAGCGATCACCGAAGAGTGGCGCATGGCTCCTGGCCCACTAGAGGTTGCATGGTTTGCTGAAGAAACGGCAGCCGTTGAGCGCGCGGTTGAATCTCTGGCCAAACGGCTGGAAAAACTGGAGGCCAAATGACGCCAGGTGAAGTACGGCGCCTTTATTTCATCATTCGCACTTTTTTAAGCTACGGTCTTGATGAACTCATCCCCAAAATGCGAATCACGCTGCCGCTTCGGTTGTGGCGTTACTCGTTGTTCTGGATGCCTAACCGACATAAAGACAAACCGCTGGGAGAAAGGCTGAGACTGGCTTTACAGGAACTCGGCCCGGTGTGGATCAAGTTTGGGCAGATGCTCTCCACCCGTCGTGACCTTTTCCCTCCGCACATCGCCGATCAGCTTGCGCTATTGCAGGATCGTGTTGCCCCGTTTGATGGGCTTAGAGCGAAAAAACAAATCGAAGAGGCCATGGGCGGGCTGCCCGTCGAGGAATGGTTTGATGATTTTGAAATCACGCCGCTGGCATCTGCGTCTGTTGCTCAGGTTCACACTGCGCGATTGAAATCGAATGGCAAAGAGGTGGTGATCAAAGTTATTCGCCCGGACATACTGCCGGTCATCAAAGCGGATTTAAAACTGATCTACCGCCTGGCTCGTTGGGTTCCTCGTCTGCTGCCAGATGGGCGTCGCCTGCGACCAACAGAAGTCGTCCGTGAATATGAAAAAACGTTGATTGATGAGCTAAATCTGCTGCGCGAATCGGCGAACGCCATTCAGCTACGACGTAATTTTGAAGATAGCCCGATGCTGTACATCCCGGAAGTGTATTCCGACTATTGCAGTCAGAACATGATGGTGATGGAGCGCATTTACGGTATCCCGGTTTCAGATGTCACCACGCTTGAGAAGAACGGCACCAATATGAAGTTGCTGGCTGAACGTGGTGTTCAGGTCTTCTTTACTCAGGTTTTCCGCGACAGCTTTTTCCATGCGGACATGCACCCCGGGAACATTTTTGTCAGTTATGAGCACCCTGAAAACCCGAAATACATTGGTATTGATTGTGGGATTGTGGGCTCTTTAAACAAAGAAGATAAGCGTTACCTGGCTGAAAACTTCATTGCGTTCTTTAACCGCGATTACCGCAAAGTTGCTGAACTGCACGTGGATTCTGGTTGGGTTCCACCGGATACCAACGTAGAAGAGTTTGAATTTGCCATTCGTACCGTATGCGAGCCGATTTTTGAAAAACCGCTGGCGGAGATTTCCTTTGGTCATGTGCTGTTGAATTTGTTCAACACTGCGCGCCGCTTCAATATGGAAGTCCAGCCTCAACTGGTATTGCTACAGAAGACGCTGCTGTACGTTGAGGGTGTCGGACGACAGCTCTACCCGCAATTAGATTTGTGGAAAACGGCTAAGCCATTCCTCGAATCCTGGATTAAAGATCAGGTCGGTATTCCGGCGCTCGTTAGGGCATTTAAAGAAAAAGCACCGTTCTGGGTCGAAAAAATGCCAGAAATACCTGAACTGGTGTATGACAGTTTGCGCCAGGGCAAATATTTACAGCACAGTGTTGATAAGATTGCCCGCGAGCTTCACGCGAATCATGTACGCCAGGGACAATCCCGTTATTTATTGGGCATTGGCGCAACATTGTTGCTAAGTGGAACATTCCTGCTGGTAAGCCGCCCTGAGTGGGGGCTTATGCCGGGCTGGTTGATGGCAGGCGGTGTCTTAGCCTGGTTAATCGGCTGGCGCAAAATGCGCTGAATTTTTCATCGCCCAAGGCAGGCCGTGTAACGTATACTACGGCCTTATTAATTCATCATCTATGACAGAGGAACATGTATGGGTGGTATCAGTATTTGGCAGTTGTTGATCATTGCCGTCATCGTTGTACTGCTATTTGGCACCAAGAAACTCGGCTCCATCGGTTCCGATCTTGGCGCATCGATTAAAGGCTTCAAAAAAGCGATGGGTGATGATGAGCCTAAGCAAGATAAAACCAGCCAGGACGCTGATTTTACAGCTAAATCTATCACCGATAAGCAGGGCGAAGTGAAAAAGGAAGACGCCAAAAGCCAAGATAAAGAGCAGGTATAATCCGTGTTTGATATCGGTTTTAGCGAACTGTTATTGGTGTTCGTGATCGGCCTCATCGTCCTGGGGCCGCAACGATTACCCGTAGCGGTAAAAACGGTGGCTGGCTGGGTGCGTGCTTTACGTTCCCTGGCAACTACTGTTCAGAATGAACTGACCCAGGAGCTTAAGCTTCAGGAGTTTCAGGACAGTCTGAAGAAAGTAGAGAAAGCGAGCCTGACAAATCTGACCCCGGAGCTGAAAGCGTCAATGGATGAGCTGCGTGAAGCGGCGGAATCGATGAAGCGTTCATACAGCGTGCACGATCCTGAGAAAGCGAGCGATGAAGCGCACACTATCCATAATCCGGTGGTGAAAGAAGGTGAAGCGCAGCGAGAAGGGGTCACCCCTGCCGCCGCTGAAAATCAGGCCAGTTCGCCGGAGCAAAAACCGGAATCCACGGGTGCTAAAACGCCAGAGCCGACGGAAAACGCTTCCGCCACGTTGATGGATGCAGAAAAGAAAGCTGCCGCACCTGTTGTCGAATCCTCATCCTCGTCGAGTGATAAACCGTAAACATGTCTGTAGAAGATACCCAACCGCTCATCACGCATCTTATTGAGCTGCGTAAGCGACTCCTGAACTGCATTATTGCGGTAATCGTGATCTTTCTGGCGTTGGTTTATTTTGCCAACGACATTTACCATATGGTTGCAGCGCCGCTGATTAAACAGATGCCGCAGGGCGCAACGATGATCGCCACCGATGTGGCTTCGCCGTTCTTTACGCCAATCAAGTTGACCTTCATGGTGTCGCTGATCCTGTCAGCGCCAGTGATCCTCTACCAGGTATGGGCATTCATTGCGCCTGCTTTGTACAAACATGAACGTCGCCTGGTTGTGCCGCTGCTGGTCTCCAGTTCGTTGCTGTTCTACATCGGCATGGCATTCGCCTATTTTGTCGTCTTCCCGTTGGCGTTTGGTTTTCTGGCTAACACGGCTCCGCAAGGCGTGCAGGTATCAACGGACATTGCCAGCTATCTCAGCTTTGTAATGGCGCTATTTATGGCTTTCGGTGTCTCTTTTGAGGTCCCTGTCGCCATTGTGCTGCTATGCTGGATGGGCATTACGACGCCAGACGATTTACGTAAGAAACGACCTTACGTTGTGGTGGGAGCATTCGTCGTCGGGATGTTACTGACCCCGCCAGATGTCTTCTCGCAAACGTTGTTGGCGATACCGATGTACTGCCTGTTTGAAGTGGGCGTTTTCTTCTCTCGTTTCTATGTCGGCAAGCGACGTACGCGAGATGAGGACAACGAGGCTGAAGAAGCAAAAGAAGCCGAAGCCACCGAGAAAACAGAAGAGTAAATTCAACCGCCCGTCAGGGCGGTTGTCATATGGGAGGTAGCATGTTTGACATTGGCGTTAATTTAACCAGTTCACAATTTGCAAAAGACAGGGATGATGTTGTGGCGCGCGCCTTTGCTGCGGGCGTAAACGGTATGCTTCTGACCGGAACAAACCTGCACGAAAGCCAGCAGGCGCTAAAGTTGGCACAGCATTATCCGCATTGCTGGTCCACGGCTGGCGTGCACCCGCATGACAGCAGCCAATGGCAGTCCTCAACGGAAGACGAGATTATCGCGCTGGCAAACCAGTCTGAGGTGGTCGCTATTGGCGAGTGCGGTCTGGATTTCAATCGCAATTTCTCCACGCCGCAGGAGCAGGAACGTGCTTTTGAGGCGCAGCTGCGCATTGCTGCTGAACTGCAGATGCCGATTTTCATGCATTGTCGGGATGCCCACGAGCGTTTTCTGACGTTGCTGGAGCCGTGGCTGGATAGCCTCCCAGGCGCGGTGCTGCACTGTTTTACCGGAACGCGACAGGAGATGCAGGACTGCGTGGACCGGGGACTCTATATCGGTATCACCGGCTGGGTCTGTGATGAGCGCCGGGGGATGGAACTGCGGGAACTGCTGCCGTTTATTCCGGTGGAAAGGCTGCTGATTGAAACCGATGCGCCTTACCTACTCCCTCGCGACTTAACGCCTAAACCGACGTCACGGCGCAATGAACCGGCGCACCTGCCACATATTCTTGAGCGTATTGCCCACTGGCGCGGTGAAAATCCTCAATGGCTGTCAGCAACCATTGATGCTAACGTCCGAACGCTGTTCGAAGTGACCTTCTAAACGGCTTAAATTTTCCGAAAGCCGGTATTTTTCACGCTCTGCTTAACCTCTTTATTCAACAGGTTAAGCAGTAGCATGGAACGCGCTTCGCCATCCGGTTCGGTGAAGATCGCTTTTAGCCCCTCAAACGCCCCTTCAGTAATAATCACGCTGTCCCCTGGCTGAGGAGTTTGCGGGTCAACAATTCCTTCAGGCTTGTAGATAGAAAGCTGGTGAATAACGGGAGAAGGAACTGTCGCAGGCGTCGCGCCAAAACGGACGAAATGGCTGACACCACGCGTGGCATTGATAGTGGTGGTGTGGATCACTTCCGGGTCGAACTCGACAAACATGTAATTAGGGAATAGTGGTTCACTGACTGTGGTACGTTTACCGCGCACTATTTTTTCCAGGGTGATCATAGGCGTCAGGCAGTTCACCGCCTGTCTTTCCAGGTGTTCCTGGGCTCGCTGAAGTTGCCCACGTTTGCAGTACAGTAAATACCAGGATTGCATAATAACTCTTATCCGCTTGTTCTGAGCGCCAGCATAGCAAAAGCCATGCGTTAAGTTAATTATACCCGCCTCAACGCAGGCTGAAACCCAATGGGTATATACTCCCAGGGCTTATATGTATCGCCAGAGTTCACGCTAATTTAACAAAAATACAGCATCACAATGATGAACGCCGTATAATGAAGCGCTTACGAAGAGGCCACAATGGACGCCATGAAATATCACGATTTACGCGACTTCCTGACGCTGCTTGAACAGCAGGGCGAGCTCAAACGCATTTCGCTTGAGGTAGATCCCCACCTGGAAATTACTGAAATTGCCGATCGCACTCTGCGTGCCGGTGGGCCTGCCTTACTGTTTGAGAATCCGAAAGGCTATTCAATGCCGGTGCTGTGTAACCTGTTTGGCACACCAAAGCGTGTTGCGATGGGGATGGGACAAGAAGATGTCTCGGCGCTACGAGAAGTCGGTAAACTGTTGGCGTTTTTGAAAGAGCCAGAGCCACCGAAAGGATTCCGCGATCTGTTTGATAAGCTGCCGCAGTTTAAGCAGGTGTTGAACATGCCGACTAAGCGGTTGCGTGGTGCGCCTTGTCAGCAAAAAATCTACTCAGGCGATGACGTTGATTTAAACCGCATTCCGATTATGACCTGCTGGCCGGAAGATGCCGCGCCGCTGATTACCTGGGGACTCACCGTCACGCGTGGTCCGCATAAAGAGCGGCAGAATCTGGGCATCTATCGCCAGCAGCTGATTGGTAAAAACAAGCTTATTATGCGCTGGTTGTCCCATCGCGGCGGCGCGCTTGATTATCAGGAGTGGTGCGCGGCGCATCCTGGTGAACGTTTCCCGGTTTCAGTGGCGTTGGGGGCAGATCCTGCGACCATTCTGGGGGCCGTGACGCCCGTTCCTGATACATTATCCGAGTATGCATTTGCCGGGCTGTTGCGCGGTACCAAGACCGAAGTGGTCAAATGTATTTCCAACGACCTGGAAGTGCCTGCCAGCGCAGAAATCGTATTGGAAGGGTACATCGAACCGGGCGAGCTGGCTCCAGAAGGGCCCTATGGCGATCATACCGGCTACTACAACGAAGTAGATAATTTCCCGGTCTTTACCGTCACCCACATTACCCAGCGTGAAGATGCTATTTATCACTCTACCTATACCGGACGTCCGCCTGATGAGCCAGCAGTGCTCGGCGTGGCGCTGAACGAAGTATTCGTTCCTATTCTGCAAAAGCAGTTCCCGGAAATCGTCGATTTTTACCTGCCTCCGGAAGGCTGTTCATATCGTCTGGCCGTGGTGACGATGAAAAAACAGTACGCAGGCCATGCCAAACGCGTCATGATGGGTGTTTGGTCGTTTTTGCGCCAGTTCATGTACACCAAATTTGTTATTGTCTGCGATGATGACGTTAACGCGCGCGACTGGAATGATGTAATTTGGGCTATTACTACCCGTATGGACCCCGCCCGGGATACGGTACTGGTAGAGAATACGCCAATTGATTACCTGGACTTTGCCTCGCCGGTTTCCGGCCTTGGTTCAAAAATGGGGCTGGATGCCACAAATAAATGGCCGGGCGAAACCCAACGCGAATGGGGACGTCCAATTAAAAAAGATCCTGAAGTGACTGCGCGTATTGACGCAATTTGGGATGAACTGGCCATCTTTAATGACGGCAAAAGCGCCTGAGGCGCGATCGTTTTGCCTATTGATCCGACAGAGAGAGCGCATGACAACCTTAAGCTGTAAAGTGACCTCGGTAGAAGCTATAACTGACACCGTATATCGCGTTCGTTTAGTGCCAGACGCGGCGTTTTCCTTTCGTGCTGGCCAGTATTTAATGGTCGTGATGGACGAAAGGGATAAGCGTCCGTTCTCCATGGCATCAACGCCGGACGAGCAAGGATTCATTGAGCTGCACGTTGGCGCCTCTGAGCTAAATCTTTACGCCATGGCCGTGATGGACCGTATTCTGAAAGACCGGGAAATCAAGGTCGATATTCCGCATGGCGAAGCCTGGCTGCGTGATGAAGACGAGCGCCCGCTGATCCTGATTGCCGGAGGTACAGGATTCTCTTACGTGCGTTCTATTCTGCTTACCGCGCTGGCACGCAATCCCAACCGCGATATCACGATTTACTGGGGCGGGCGCGAAGAGAAGCATCTCTACGATCTCTCAGAGCTGGAAGCATTGTCGGTGAATCACCCGAACCTGCGTGTTGAGCCGGTGGTAGAGCAGCCTGAAGACGGCTGGCGTGGTCGTACGGGAACCGTGTTAACGGCAGTATTGCAGGATTACGGTACTCTGGCGGAACACGATATCTACATTGCTGGTCGTTTTGAGATGGCAAAAATCGCGCGCGACCTGTTCTGTAATGAGCGTCAGGCACGTGAAGATCGCCTGTTTGGCGACGCGTTCGCGTTCATTTAAGCGCTGTGCGCCGGAGTCCTTCCGGCGCATCCATCACCAACCTTACTTCTTCTAACAGGGTGCAAGCCCGGTCTCACAACTTCTCTTTTCAGAACATTTTTAGTAAACATGTTTTTCCTATCTATTAACCATAAAACTGATTTTTGTGACGGGTCTCATTTTGTTTAGTAAACAAAATAGGCAAGCTGTATCGCATCACATTGCTGGACATCAACGAGGGAAAACCATGAGGCTCGGACTGGATATCGGCGGGACTAAAATTGAAGCGGTGGTGATTGATAACGCGGGTGAAATTGTTTACCGCGAGCGATGTGCGACACCAAAGCAGAGTTACGGTGATTTTTTCCAGGCCGTGACGGAGATGATTTCTAAGGCCAGACTGGCCGTTAATCAGTCTTTATCGGTTGGTGTTGGAGTGCCTGGCGCGGTGGATAGCGAAGGTTTGATTAAGAATTCGAACATCCTGGTGTTGAATCAGCAGGCTTTTGCTCAAGACCTTGAGCGAGCGTTAGGAATACCCGTGCCTGTTACTAATGATGCCAACTGCTTTACCCTGTCGGAAGCGATGGACGGTAGCGGAAACGGGCATAGCGTGGTATTTGGCGTGATCCTCGGTACCGGTTGCGGCGGTGGACTATGCATCGATAACCGTTTGATCTCTGGGCCTAACGCCTGTGCAGGAGAGTGGGGACATAATGCATTGCCGCGCTACCACGAATCTCGGGATGGGGCTGAAGTGACATGCTATTGCGGACAGGTGAACTGTATTGAGAGCTTTATTTCCGGCAGCGGCCTGGAGCGTCAGTATATGAATCACACCGCGCAACATGCAGGTGTGCCACATATTATGCAACGGGTAGAATCGGGTGATGCAGATGCCTGTTTGTTATGGGAACGCTATTGCGATCAGCTGGCGCGCGCGTTGGCGGGGGTGGTGAATACGCTCGATCCCGATGTTATCGTGCTGGGCGGTGGGGTATCCAATATCACTTTACTGTACTCAGGCTTGCAGGCGCGAGTGGCGCAGTACGTATTTGGTAAACAGTGCCGTACGCCGATCGTTCAGGCCCGACACGGTGACAGCAGCGGCGTACGCGGCGCGGCCTGGCTGGGGGCGCAAAAGGCCAGCGTAAATCAATGAGAGTGACATGACGAAACCTGTACGTATCAGGGACATTGCCGAAGCTTGTGGTGTCTCGGTTGGCGCGGTTTCCCGCGCCTTGAAAGGGCAGCCAGGGCTACGTGAAGATACCCGGCTGCGCATTATTTCTGTGGCGCAGCAGCAGGGTTATGATTTTTCTCGCCTGCGTGCAGACAAGATCAAACGCGTCCTGTTTTTGCTGCACCGCCAGCACAATATCAGCCGGGCATTGCCGTTTTATTCTCAACTGCTGCTGGGGATAGAAGATAACTGTCGTGACCATGGTATTGCGCTGAGCTTTCTCTCCATTGGTCCAGGCGATGCAGTGAGTGAGCAGGTGATGTTGCACCAGCCTGATGCGCTGATCTGCGCGGGATTTTTTGAGCCTGAATTACTTGGCTTGCTGCAACAGATGAAACTGCCGTTGGTGCTGGTGGATCTCTGGGCGCCGGGCCTGCCTTGCGTGAACCCGGACAATACCCAGGGCGGTTATCTGGCCACGCAACATCTGATTGCGCAAGGGCGCAGCCGTATCGCTTTTCTTGCCAGTTCGCTTGCGCACTACAGCATCCGTCAGCGCGAGAAGGGCTACCGTCAGGCATTGTATGAAGCCCGTTTGCTGATGCCGCCAGAGTATGAAGCCATTGCGCCGCCACTGCTGGATACCGAGCAATCTTTGGTGGAGGCGATTAATGAATTGCTCAGTCTGCCAGAGCCGCCCGACGCTATTTTTGCCTATAACGACGCGGCAGCGCTGGTTGTTCAACGGGTGTGTGCGCAGCAGGGTATACGTATCCCGGAAGATCTTGCGTTGGTGGGGTTTGATGATATTGATGCTGCGGCCTGGTCACATCCACCACTCACCACCATTGCGGTTGATAAACAACAATTGGGGCGTGAAGCGCTGCGTTTATTGCTGGAAGAAAATCAGGAAGAGAATCTGCTGTTGCCGGTGCAGTTAGTGGTGCGTGGTAGTTCATGGAAATAAAAAACCCGCCCCTGACAGGCGGGAAGAACGGCAACTAAACCTTTCCCCGTCATAATTCACACTGCCTCTTTGTTGGCTGCCTTTGCTCACCCCGGTCACATAGTTATCTATGCTCCCGGGGATTCGCTCAGTTGCCGCCGCGATGCAGCGCGAATTATTTAGGGGAATTTATCTTTGATTAAACTCGCTCAAATACAGTTGCGATGCCCTGGCCTAACCCGATACACATCGTCGCCAGACCAAACTGCACGTCTTTACGTTCCATCAGGTTGAGCAGGGTGGTGCTGATACGTGCCCCGGAGCATCCCAGTGGGTGGCCCAGAGCGATCGCGCCGCCGTTGAGGTTGATCTTCTCGTCTATCTGCTCCATCAGTCCCAGATCTTTAATGCACGGCAGGATCTGAGCGGCAAAGGCTTCGTTCATCTCAAACAAGCCGATGTCGCTGGTGGAGAGTCCCGCTTTTTTCAGCGCCAGCTTTGAGGCTGGAACCGGACCGTAACCCATGATTGACGGGTCGCAGCCAACAACAGCCATCGAACGAATACGGGCACGTGGCGTCAGACCCAGTTCACGGGCGCGACTTTCACTCATGACCAGCATCGCCGCTGCGCCGTCGGAGAGCGCGGAGGAGGTACCGGCAGTGACCGTTCCACTAACCGGATCGAACGCCGGGCGCAGGGTGGAGAGCGCTTCAACGGTTGTCTCCGGGCGGATAACCTCATCGTAGTTAAACTGCTTCAGCACGCCGTCGGCATCATGACCGCCGGTCGGGATGATTTCGTTTTTAAATGCGCCAGACTGTGTTGCAGCCCAGGCGCGAGCATGTGAACGTGCGGCGAAAGCATCCTGCATTTCACGGCTGATGCCGTGCATGCGGGAGAGCATTTCTGCGGTCAGACCCATCATCCCCGCCGCTTTTGCTACGTTGCGGCTCATGCCCGGATGGAAATCAACGCCGTGGCTCATTGGTACATGACCCATATGCTCCACGCCACCAATCAGGCACGCCTGAGCATCGCCGGTCATGATCATACGTGCCGCGTCGTGCAGCGCCTGCATTGATGAACCGCACAGGCGGTTCACGGTGACCGCCGGAACGGAGTGCGGAATTTCCGCCAGCAGCGCGGCGTTACGGGCGATGTTGAAACCCTGCTCCAGCGTTTGCTGCACACAGCCCCAGTAAATGTCATCCAGCGCGGTTGGATCCAGTGCCGGATTACGCGCCAGCAGGCTACGCATTAAGTGTGCGGAGAGATCTTCTGCCCGCACGTTACGAAACGCCCCCCCTTTTGAACGGCCCATCGGGGTACGGATCGCATCAACAATTACAACCTGTTCCATTGTGACTCCTTAAGCCGTTTTCAGGCTGCCAACCGGGCGGGCAGGCTCAACCTGGGGATAATACGGTTCGTTATGGCGCGCCTTATCACGCAGACCAGCCGGAACTTCATACAGCGCTCCGAGGTGCTGATACTGCTGGGCCATATCGAGATACTTCGCGCTGCCGAGCGTATCCAGCCAGCGGAACGCGCCGCCGTGGAACGGAGGGAAGCCCAGGCCATACACCAGTGCCATATCGGCTTCTGCCGGGCTGGCTATAATGCCTTCTTCCAGGCACCGTACCACTTCGTTGACCATTGGGATCATCATGCGAGCGATAATCTCTTCATCACTGAATTCGCGTTTCGGCTGGCTGACTTCTGCCAGCAGATCATCAACGGTGGCATCCTCTTCTTTTTTCGGCTTGCCCTTGTTGTCTTCTTTATAACGCCAGAATCCAAGACCGTTTTTCTGTCCGAAACGGTTAGCATCAAACAGGGCGTCTATCGCGTCGCGATAATCTTTCTGCATACGCTGAGGGAAGCCTGCGGACATCACTGCCTGCGCGTGATGTGCGGTATCAATTCCCACCACGTCCAGCAGATAAGCCGGGCCCATCGGCCAGCCAAACTGTTTTTCCATGACTTTATCGACTTTGCGGAAATCCGCCCCATCGCGCAGCAGCTGGCTGAAACCGGCAAAATACGGGAACAGCACGCGGTTCACGAAGAAACCGGGGCAGTCGTTGACCACAATTGGCGTTTTGCCCATCTGGCTTGCCCATGCGACAACTTTGGCGATGGTTTCATCCGAGCTTTTCTCGCCGCGAATGATCTCAACCAGTGGCATGCGGTGTACTGGGTTAAAGAAGTGCATCCCACAGAAGTTTTCCGGGCGCTTGAGCGCGCTGGCCAGCTCGTTGATTGGGATGGTCGAGGTATTCGACGCCAGTACGGTGTCCGGGCGTACCTGATCTTCGGTTTCCGCCAGTACCGCTTTTTTCACTTTCGGGTTTTCCACGACCGCTTCAACCACCACGTCCACACGCTCAAAACCGCTATAGTCGAGGGTTGGATGAATAGTGGAAATCACGCCCGCCATTTTCAGACCGTCAATTTTGCCGCGCTCAAGCTGTTTGTTCAGTAGTTTGGCCGCTTCGGTCATGCCCAGCGTTAATGATTTGTCGTTGATATCTTTCATGACAACCGGCACGCCTTTCCAGGCTGACTGGTAAGCGATGCCGCCGCCCATAATGCCTGCACCCAGCACTGCCGCTTGCTTTGGTGCTTCAATATTTTTGGTGAGCTTTTTGGCTTTGGCTTTCACGAACTGATCGTTAAGGAAGATCCCAACCAGCGCGCGAGCTTCACTGGTGTGCGCCAGTGGCACAAAGCTTTTATTTTCCAGATTCAGCGCTTCTTCACGGCCAAAACGAGCCGCTGCTTCAATAGTTTTTACCGCGGTAATCGGTGCGGGATAATGCTTACCTGCCGTCTGTGCCACCATGCCTTTGGCGATGGTAAAGCTCATAGCCGCTTCAATTTTGCTGAGTTTCAACGGCTCCAGTTTCGGCTGACGTTTGGCTTTCCAGTCGAGGTCGCCGTTAATCGCCTGACGTAATACCGCGATCGCGCCATCAAGCAGTTTGTCTTGCTTCACTACGCCATCGACCAGACCGATTTTTAGCGCCTGCTCAGCACCAACGTCTTTACCTGCCGCAATAATTTCCAGAGCGCTGTCCGCACCCAGCATACGTGGCATACGCACAGAGCCGCCAAAGCCCGGCATAATGCCCAGCTTGGTTTCCGGCAGGCCAATGCGCAGGTCCGGCGTTGCCAGACGATAATCGGTTGCCAGGACACACTCGCAGCCACCGCCCAACGCATAACCATTTACCGCTGAGAGGGTCGGAACAGGTAGATCTTCGAGGCGGTTAAAGACGCTGTTGGCAAAATGCAGCCACTGACTCAGTTGCTCTTCAGGCACGAGAAACAGTGAAAGGAATTCGGTGATATCGGCACCAACAATAAAGGCTGCTTTGTTAGAGCGCAGAAGCAGCCCTTTTAAATTCGGTTGTTTTTCCAGCACATCAAGCGCATGGCCCAGGCTGGCAACGGTGGCCGTGTCGAGTTTATTGACCGAACCAGGGGCATCGAACACCAGTTCGGCGATGCCATCTTCCAGCCAGTCGAGGTACAGGGTGTCGCCTTTGTAAAGCATGTCAGTCTCCTGAATCCGCAAGGTGATCTGGTCATACCAGATGAATCGAAGTGTGTGTTTTATGTTAATAAAATGCAAATGAATGATTAAAGAAATGACGATTCGATCACGCTCGGCAGAAATCACGCACTCACAAAGCGATGTGCTAAGATGCGGAGACTTGAGGTCAAAAAAACAGAAGGGTAGAAAATGGAATCACTGGCCGCACTCTATAAAAATCATATCGTTACCTTACAAGAACGGACGCGCGACGCGCTGGAGCGCTTCAAGCTGGATGCGTTACTTATTCACTCAGGCGAACTTGTTAACGTCTTTCTCGACGATCATCCGTACCCGTTTAAGGTCAATCCGCAATTCAAAGCCTGGGTGCCTGTCACGCAGGTTCCTAACTGCTGGTTGCTGGTGGATGGCGTAAACAAGCCGAAACTGTGGTTCTACCTGCCGGTCGATTACTGGCACAACGTTGAGCCGCTGCCTACCTCTTTCTGGACGGAAGAAATCGAGATCATCGCGCTGCCGAAAGCGGATGGTATCGGTAGCCAACTGCCAGTTGCTCGCGGCAATATCGGTTACATTGGCCCGGTTCCGGAACGTGCCCTGCAACTGGACATCGCGGCCAGCAACATCAACCCGAAAGGGGTGATTGACTACCTGCATTATTACCGTGCCTATAAAACGGACTACGAACTGGCCTGTATGCGCGAAGCGCAGAAAATGGCGGTAAATGGACACCGTGCAGCAGAAGAAGCGTTCCGTTCCGGAATGAGCGAGTTTGACATCAACCTCGCTTACCTGACTGCCACCGGTCACCGCGACACCGACGTGCCATACAGCAATATCGTGGCGCTTAACGAGCATGCTTCTGTTCTTCATTACACCAAGCTGGATCATCAGGCGCCGTCTGAAATCCGCAGCTTCCTGCTCGACGCTGGCGCGGAATACAACGGCTATGCGGCAGACCTGACGCGAACCTGGTCGGCGAAAAGCGACAACGACTATGCGCATCTGGTGAAAGACGTTAACGACGAAGAGCTGGCGCTGATTGCCACCATGAAAGCAGGTACCAGCTACGTGGATTACCACATTCAGTTCCATCAGCGCATCGCGAAGCTGCTGCGTAAGCATCAAATCATCACCGATATGAGTGAAGAGGCGATGGTAGAAAACGATCTTACCGGGCCGTTTATGCCACACGGCATTGGTCACCCGCTGGGCCTGCAGGTACATGATGTCGCTGGCTTTATGCAGGATGACAGTGGTACCCATCTGGCCGCGCCGTCGAAGTATCCTTACCTGCGTTGCACCCGCGTATTGCAACCGGGCATGGTTCTGACCATCGAACCGGGCATTTACTTCATTGAATCTCTGCTGGCGCCATGGCGTGAAGGGCAGTTCAGCAAACACTTCAACTGGCAGAAAATTGAAGCCCTGAAACCGTTCGGCGGTATTCGTATTGAAGACAACGTGGTGGTCCACGAAAACAATATCGAAAACATGACGCGGGATTTGAAACTGGCGTAATGGACAGT
Organism: Citrobacter sp. Cf118; assembly: GCF_030334095.1. Taxonomy (NCBI): domain Bacteria; kingdom Pseudomonadati; phylum Pseudomonadota; class Gammaproteobacteria; order Enterobacterales; family Enterobacteriaceae; genus Citrobacter; species Citrobacter sp. Cf118. The sequence continues at coordinate 81,233 of NZ_JAOWES010000049.1, forward strand.
TGGTTAATCCCTGCGGCGCCGGTTAGCGTCGTCGAAGAGATCAAAAAAAGCCGCTTCATTACGCTGCTCGCCCATACGGACGGCGTTGAAGCGGCAAAAGCGTTTGTTGAGTCAGTCAAAGCGGAACACCCGGACGCCCGCCACCATTGCGTGGCATGGGTGGCGGGTGCGCCCAATGACTCGCAGCTGCTGGGATTTTCAGACGATGGCGAACCGGCGGGTACGGCAGGTAAACCGATGCTCGCACAACTGATGGGGAGCGGTGTCGGTGAGATTACCGCTGTAGTCGTGCGCTACTACGGCGGTATCCTTCTCGGTACTGGAGGGTTGGTAAAAGCCTACGGCGGCGGTGTGAATCAGGCGTTGCGCCAGTTAACGACACAGCGCAAGACGCCATTAACCGAATATACTTTGCAGTGTGAGTACGGTCAGCTGGCAGGCATTGAAGCCTTGCTGGGGCAGTTTGACGGTAAAGTCGTTGCCAGTGATTACCAGGCTTTTGTTCGACTCAGGGTGGCGCTTCCTTTTGCCAAAGTGGATGAGTTTTCGGCAAAACTGGCGGATTTTAGTCGTGGTTCATTGCAATTGTTAGCGATTGAAGAATAATCCCCACCTCATTTTAAAGAACTAAGGAAGCGGCAGAGATGCATTTTCGCGCCATCACCCGAATCGTTGGACTACTGGTCATCTTATTCTCGGGGACAATGATTATCCCTGGACTGGTAGCGCTCATCTACCGTGACGGGGCAGGGCGTGCATTCACCCAAACTTTCTTCGTTGCTTTGGCGATCGGCTCCATGCTGTGGTGGCCAAACCGTAAAGAGAAGGGCGAGCTGAAATCGCGCGAAGGATTTCTGATTGTCGTTTTGTTCTGGACCGTTCTGGGCAGCGTGGGTGCGCTACCGTTCATCTTTGCGGAAAGCCCTAACCTGACGATAACCGACGCTTTTTTTGAATCCTTTTCCGGATTGACCACTACCGGTGCGACGACGCTGGTGGGGCTGGATTCATTGCCACACGCGATTCTCTTTTATCGCCAGATGCTGCAATGGTTCGGCGGGATGGGGATCATCGTGCTGGCGGTGGCTATCCTGCCTATTCTTGGCGTGGGTGGGATGCAGCTCTATCGGGCAGAAATGCCGGGGCCGCTGAAAGATAATAAGATGCGCCCGCGTATTGCCGAAACGGCGAAAACGCTGTGGCTTATCTATGTATTACTGACGGTGGCGTGCGCGCTGGCGCTATGGTTTGCCGGGATGCCCGCGTTTGACGCCATTGGGCACAGTTTTGCCACGATTGCCATCGGTGGTTTTTCCACACACGATGCCAGCGTGGGGTATTTCGACAGTCCCACGATTAATACGATTATTGCTATCTTCTTGCTGATCTCCGGTTGTAACTATGGTCTGCACTTCTCTTTATTAAGTGGGCGTAGTCTGAAGGTTTACTGGCGCGATCCGGAATTCCGCATGTTCATCGGCGTGCAGTTGACGCTGGTGGCTGTCTGTACGTTGGTGCTGTGGATACACAATACCTATGGCTCGGCGCTCACGACGATCAACCAGGCCTTTTTCCAGGTGGTATCGATGGCGACGACTGCTGGATTTACCACGGACAGTATTGCCCGCTGGCCGCTGTTCCTGCCGGTGCTGCTGCTGTGTTCTGCTTTTATCGGCGGCTGTGCCGGGTCGACGGGGGGGGGCTTGAAGGTGATTCGTATCCTGCTGCTGTTTAAGCAAGGCAACCGCGAATTGAAACGACTGGTTCATCCGAATGCGGTTTACAGTATCAAACTGGGTAACCGTGCGTTGCCGGAGCGAATTCTCGAAGCCGTATGGGGATTCTTCTCTGCCTATGCGTTGGTCTTTATTATCAGTATGCTGGCGATTATTGCGACCGGCGTTGATGACTTCTCCGCGTTTGCCTCCGTTGTGGCAACGTTGAATAACCTGGGGCCTGGACTGGGGGTTGTTGCCGACAACTTTGCCAGTATGAACCCTGTGGCGAAGTGGATCCTGATTGCCAATATGCTGTTTGGTCGTCTGGAGGTCTTTACTCTGCTGGTGCTCTTTACCCCTACCTTCTGGCGTGAATAATGGAGTAACACGTGAAAACACTGATTCTTTTTTCTTCCCGGGACGGACAAACGCGTGAAATCGCTGAATATCTGGCTTCTGAACTCAAAGAGCTGGGCGTTTGGGCAGATGTTGTTAATTTGCATCGTACCGCGGAGCCGGACTGGCAAAATTATGACAGCGTGGTGATTGGCGCCTCGATTCGCTATGGTCATTACCATGCTGCTTTTCAGGAGTTTGTGAAAAAGCATGCCACACGGTTGAATTCGATGCCGAGTGCGTTCTACTCCGTAAACCTCGTTGCCCGTAAACCGGAAAAACGTACGCCGCAAACCAACAGCTATGCGCGTAAGTTCCTGATGAGTTCGCCGTGGCGACCAGATCACAGTGCAGTCATTGCGGGTGCTTTGCTGTATCCCCGCTATCGCTGGTATGACCGCGTTATGATCCAACTGATAATGAAGATGTCAGGCGGTGAAACGGATGCGAATAAAGAAGTGGTGTATACCGATTGGGAACAGGTTGCGAGATTCGCGCGGGAAATAGCCCAATTAACCAACAAAACGTCGTTAAAATAAACGTAAAGAATAAAAAACACGCACTCGGAAGATTATTTTAAATTTCCCCTTGTCAGCCTGAAATAACTCCCTATAATGCGCCTCCACTGACACGGAAC
>NZ_JAOWES010000050.1:0-38187 GCF_030334095.1 Citrobacter sp. Cf118
CAGCTTTCCCTTCAGGCGGGATTCATACAGCGGCCAGCCATCCGTCATCCATACCACGACCTCAAAGGCCGACAGCAGGCCCAGAAGACGCTCCAGCGTGGCCAACGTGCGTTACCTAACAATAAACCTGTTTAAATATCCAGATAAAAACATTCAATCTGGGTCAAATGAGTGATACAGTTTCACCCATAAGACCCAATGGAGGCAATATGTCTGAATTTGAATTACTGGCGCAGGATCTGCTTGAGAAAGCAGAAGCGGAAGAACAACTGCGACAGGAAAATGATAAAAAGCTGCTCGGGCAGGTGCTGGAAATCTATGACCAGAAGTACGTGGCTGAACTGCTTAGAAAAGTTGGTAAAAATGAGTGGAGTCGCGAGACTCTTAATCGCTGGATTAATGGTAAGTGCTCACCTAAGGCGCTGACGTTAGCCGAAGAGGAACTTCTACGAAAAATGCTTCCGGAAGCGCCTGCACATCACCCTGACTATGCCTTCCGGTTTATTGACCTGTTTGCTGGGATTGGAGGTATACGGAAGGGCTTCGAAACCATCGGTGGCCAGTGCGTTTTTACCAGTGAATGGAATAAAGAGGCTGTGCGCACATATAAAGCTAACTGGTTTAACGATGCTCAGGAACACACTTTCAATCTCGATATTCGGGAAGTCACGCTCAGTGATAAACCTGAAGTACCTGAAAACGATGCCTATGCTTACATTAATGAGCATGTGCCGGATCATGATGTACTTCTAGCAGGTTTCCCCTGTCAACCGTTCAGCCTTGCGGGCGTAAGCAAGAAAAACTCGCTCGGGCGCGCGCATGGTTTCGAATGTGAGGCTCAGGGAACGCTTTTCTTCGATGTGGCGCGTATTATCCGCGCAAAAAAACCTGCCATCTTTGTTCTTGAAAACGTTAAAAACCTGAAGAGCCATGACAAGGGTAAAACCTTTAAAGTCATCATGGATACCCTCGACGAACTGGGCTATGAAGTTGCGGATGCAGCTGAGATGGGCAAAAACGATCCTAAAGTTATCGACGGAAAGCACTTTTTACCTCAGCACCGAGAACGTATCGTTTTGGTCGGTTTCCGTCGTGATCTGAACATTCACCAGGGCTTTACCCTGCGCGATATTAGTCGTTTTTATCCGGAACAGCGTCCGTCATTTGGCGAACTGCTGGAACCCGTGGTTGACAGCAAATATATACTGACGTCGAAACTCTGGGAGTATCTCTATAACTACGCCAAAAAGCACGCAGCTAAGGGTAACGGATTCGGTTTTGGCCTCGTTAATCCTGAAAATAAAGAAAGCATTGCCCGTACGCTTTCTGCTCGCTATCACAAAGACGGGTCTGAAATTCTGATAGACCGTGGCTGGGATATGGCCACAGGTGAAACAGACTTCGCGAACGAAGAAAATCAGGCGCATCGGCCCCGCAGGCTGACTCCACGAGAGTGCGCGCGCCTTATGGGTTTTGAAAAAGTAGATGGCAGGCCTTTTCGCATTCCTGTGTCAGACACTCAGTCGTACAGGCAGTTCGGTAACTCCGTAGTGGTGCCCGTGTTTGAAGCCGTAGCCAAACTGCTTGAACCTTATATCCTGAAAGCGGTTAATGCCGATTCGTGCAAGGTTGAACGAATCTGATCGCTCCTCCCGGTATTTATGCCGGGAGATAATCTATGGAATATCTGCGTAAAGCCCTGTCAGCTCAGCAATAAACGCACCTAGCGTCATTAGCTCAGCTCTCACCGCCTCCGGGTATTTTTTGTGCAGAGATGATGGCACGACCAATCTGACACCCGACTCCCGCATCTCCCGATATTGAGCCAGAGAAACTCCCTCCTGGAGTGTAAACAGATGCACCTGATGAATTTTATCAGCCTCATTCAGTATCTGACGCCAGCGATCCTTACAGGTAGTCTTGACTGCCAGCATGCGCAGATTTTCTACGGGAAACTCAGTATCGTGGTAAGCCCCTGCGGAAGGGAAAAGGAAATCGGGTTTTTTATTACCTTCTGTGATGGCCTGCGTCGCAAAGTGTCGCAGGCCGTGCTCAATGAATAGATGCTCCAGGTGCAGTTCCAGCGACTTCCCGGCTCTGGATTTACGGCGATTGCTGACAGAATTGGCCAGCGCAATAAATTCATCCACAGAGCCAAATCCTTTCCGGATGATATCCAGAACATGCAGTTCCTCAACCAATAGAAATATGTCGTACTCCACGCGCCGGCGGTCAAGAAGTTGCTCATCCGGATCAAGGGAATTTTTCACATAATGGCTGGCTGCATACTGAATAATTTCACTTCCCGACGGAAAGCGCAGGTGCCAGTCTTCAGGTAGAATATATTTATGATTTACTGGCGCTTGCTGTAGAGATAGTCCGCCTAGAATCTGTCCTGCGGGGCCGGATATAAGCGCTCCGGGTATAACTTCACCAATAGCGGTCTCAATGACGTCCTCTTCATCAGTGCTGGCGCATACCCAAATATTTACTTCCTTACAGTCCCCCCCTTGCTCATCAAGCTTGAAAGCCAGGAGCGTCAGAGCCCCTGTATTTTCAGGATTCTGAAGTGGGCTGCCTCTACCCCAGCGGGTAATCCTTTTTTCATTCCGGGTTTTACCAAAATGACGGCTGTTATAATAAATTGCCCGGGCTTCGCTGTCAGGGCAATCATGCGATGACACATGTGCGGTGAGAAAAACCGAAGGGTTCAGTTCACGGGTATGGTTGATAGACGGAAAGAGTTTTTCAACGATACCTGAAGGGATATAAAGCCCTACCTGGTGACCACCTGTTGCGCCGGTATCGTTGGCGGAAAGGCGTTTGATGTAGACGAAGTAATTCTCACATGCGATCTCAAGTAGCCAGTTGTGGAAAACCGACATAAGCATCCCCTGTTACCCTGAAACTCTACTCACCATTTTTTCATAATTATATACAAACAGCCAGAAAGGCTGTTACAGGGGTCAGTTTGGATATAGAGAATTATTGTACGGTAAGCCTGTTTTTTGAACAGGCTTACCTGTAGCAATAGGGTACACCCTGACGCCATAATAAAAACGTGACGGTACACGATGAATGACATAACCTATATGCGATAGAATAAATGCAATAACCTAAAAGCGATAATGCGGTGAAAAAATGTTCATCAGAGCTTATTTGAGAGCGTCGACGGAAGATCAGTTTGCCGATCGAGCAAAAGATATGCTGGAGCAGTTCGTTCAGGAACGAGGGTATAAAATAGCCAGTTACTACCGGGAGAATATCAGCGGAACAAAACTCGACCGCCCGGAGCTGGGACGCCTGCTAATGGACAGTCACCACAATGATATTTTACTTGTCGAGCAGATAGACCGTCTGACCCGTCTGAGCAACAGCGACTGGATGACGCTGAAAAAGCAGATTGAGCAACATGAACTGCGGATCGTCAGTCTTGACGTCCCAACTTCATGGCAGGCTCTGTCAGATAAAGATCCTTCACAGGCTGACCCGATAACCCGCGCAGTTATCACGGCGATCAACAATATGTTGATCGATCTGATGGCCGCAATGTCGCATAAGGACTGGCTGAGTCGTCGCCAGCGACAGCAACAGGGAATTGAGCGTGCTCATTCCCTGGGTAAATACCGGGGCAAGCAGGCAGACAGTGAACGACACCAGAAGGTGTTGTACTACCGACAGGTTAAGAAACTCAGTATACGGGAGACAGCAGAAGCAACCGGCTACAGTTCTTCTCAGGTTTGTCGGATACAGGCGCTTAATAAAATCACCGGTACTGATTGAATCAGCTTTAAGCTGGATCAATTCCCGCCTATACAACGTACTATCAAACTTATCATCTGAAATGCTATGCTCATCGTTATGTCAAGAATGACATAACGAATCAGAGAGGAATGCATGTCATCAGTTTCAAAAAGGAATGGAAAAGGTTTTTTCTCAGGCGCGGTAATTGGGGCTTTAGGAGGGCTGATTGGGCTCGGTGGGGCTGAGTTTCGCCTTCCCGTCCTGATCGGTAGTTTCAAAATACCCACCCTGGAAGCCGTCATCTTTAACAAAGCAATGAGCCTCGCTGTTGTCGCTATCGCTCTAATTTTCCGCACAAAATCGATAGCCACCGATCAGTTGGTAGAGCATCTTGATATTGTCATGAATTTACTGGCAGGAAGTCTTATTGGGGCATGGTGGGCCGCAGGCCGCGCCATTAAGATGTCCAGAATCTGGCTGGACAGAATCATTCTGCTCCTCCTTGTTTTACTGTCGTTCGTCATGTTCTCAGAAGCATGGCTACCACTGCACAGTATTTCCGGCGGGTTATTTCAACCCGGTATTGCCACAATTATTGCAGGTGTGATTTCAGGGTTCTTTATCGGGATAGTCGCAGCATTGCTCGGTGTGGCAGGCGGTGAGCTTCTGATCCCCACAATCGTTATCCTGTTCGGGGTTGATATCAAACTGGCCGGAAGCCTGTCATTGATGATTAGCCTGCCCACAATGATTGTTGGTTTTTCCCGTTATACAAATGCAGATGCTTTCCAGATTCTGAAAAAAGAAAGGCCGCTGTTTGTATGGATGGTCATCGGATCTGTGATTGGTGCGGCAATTGGCGGACTTCTGGTCGGCCTGTTCCCGGTTAAAGTACTTATGACTTTACTTGGGGTGATCCTTCTTATCTCCGCCATCAAAACGTTCAAACACACCCGGCAAAAATAATTTCGAGAAAGGTATCAGGATGAATAAAAAAGCGCTTATATCTGATTTTATTTTGGTCAGACCCCGAATTTACATTAATGACAACATCTCGCTGGGGCCGGGTAAAATCGATCTATTGCGCGCTATAGATGGGTTTCATTCCCTGTCAGCCGCCGCAAAAGATTTGGGTATACCCTATAAAAGGGCGTGGCTCCTGATTGATACGTTAAACAAAGGGATAGGTAAGCCCGTGGTCATCACGTCAACAGGCGGCAGCAAAGGTGGAGGCTCGGTTTTGACACCACTTGGCCAGAAGTTACTTAGCTGGTACGACAAAACAGAGGCCAACCTTAACGAGCAATCACAGCAGGACTTGCAGGATCTCGAGAAAATTATCTTCGGTGAGAGTTAACCCATTCGGCTCGGTCTTTGATCGGGCCATAACCGTACAAAAAATCATCTTAACGAATGGAAGGGACTTTCCCTGATTATGCGCCTGATTAACTCTTGTGCAATCATGGGGTACACATCGTCCCGGAGTAATTCGTTATGACTATCACGACTGTCGGTATCGATCTTGCTAAAAATGTGTTTGCTGTTCACGGTGTTGATCAGAATGGCAGAACTGTTCTGGTTAAACCTAAAGTTTCGCGTGCTGCTCTTCCTGAGTCCATTGCAGGTTTGCCTCCCTGTGTTATCGGGATGGAAGCATGCTCTGGGGCTCACTACTTGGCAAGGTTATTTCGGCAGTATGGTCATGAGCCACGTCTGATGGCCGCTAAATTTGTGTCTACTTACCGCATGGCCGGCAAATCAGGGAAGAATGATGCAGCTGATGCTCAGGCTATCTGTGAAGCGGTTCGTCGCCCACATATGCGATTTGTACCCGTGAAGGACGAAAGCCAGCAGGCGATGCAATGCAATGCTTACACCGCACCCGTCAGGGTTTCATAGAAGAGAAAACAGCAACGTATAATCGTCTGCGAGGATTGATATCTGAATTCGGTGTCATCGCGCCACAAAATACTGATGCCCTGCGCCACATAGTTTCTGTGCAGAAGAGCTCTTTACCGCTTCAGGTTCAGCAATGTGTTGATGATTTGCTGGAACACATTGAAGCTAACATCACTGAATATGACCGAATTTTGTCCCGCATGGCCAAAACAGATCATCGCAGTCAGCGGCTGATGGAGCTAAAGGGCGTTGGCCCCACAACTGCCTGTGCGCTGGTCGCCAGTATCGGTAATGCACATGATTTTAAAAATGGACGTCAACTGGCCGCCTGGCTGGGACTGACGCAATCACAATACAGCAGCGGCGGAAAGCCGAAGCTCGGCAGGATCACAAAAGCCGGTTATTCGTATCTGCGAACGCTCTTGGTACAGGGGGATCTTTCAGTGCTTATTGGCGCTGAGAAAAGGAATGACTCATTCAGCCGTTGGGTTTGTATGTTGGTTGAGCGCAGAAGGTACTGGCAGGCTGTTGTGGCCAACGTCTATTGACCATTCCCTGTGTGGGAACGCTCACGGTCAGTACTATTTCCACTGAGCTTGGCGATGGGAAACACTACGCCAGTAGTCGTGACTTCGCAGCGGCAACGGGGCTGCTTCCACGTGAGTACAGCACCGGTGGTCGAACAACTCTGTTGGGGATCAGCAAACGAGGCAACAAAAAGATCCGAATATTACTGGTCCAGTGCCCCAGAGTGTTCATACAAAAAACAAAAACTAGAACACCAGAAAGGCAAACTGGGCCAGGGAATTAATGTGCAGAAAAAGCAACTTTGTTGTGACCTGCGCACTCGCAAACAAGCTGGCCAGGATAGCCTGGGTGCTTACGACGCGACAACAGACGTTCGCGTCGTAAGTCTCTAACAATAAATTTTTAAACAATCACCTATCTGGTTTGCGAATGCTGATCATTGATGATACAAACGGCCGACCGGCCTGTTGAAGAACCTGTATATCGGAATGGCTCATCTGAAGCCGTATGATTTTTCTGAGGTTCATCAGGCGCAGAACTCATCGTGGCGCGATTCTGACGCTGGATAGATTTAAGCAAGCCAATGATATCGTCGAAAATCAGTGTTGCAAAAACGGGAGTGACCATAGATTCGATATCCAAACTGCCCCCAGCACAGCATTTGTAAGCAAGAATTTGCCGATACTCATGAGTTAAGTCTTTCCGTCGTGAAGTCTAGGTTACGGAGAATTCGTCAGCGGTTGCGCGAGGTGTTGATACGTAATTGCCAAGTGCACTTTGACTACAGTGGTCGGGCTTGTTACCACGCACCTCGGCGTGAGGATTACTGAAATCAATCTCGAAGAAAATTTCTGCATCCTTTTGCGAGTTCATTCGTCTTCAAGATAGTGGCTTCATCAGGAAGCTACGCGACTCACGAAGGAGATAGAGTAATGACACACGATGAATTCGAAGCGGCGATGGTCTTTCACGGCCATAAGTGTCCAGCAATGCCTTTAGGCTACCGTGCTGCGCAAGCAGCGATGAGAGCGCTCGGTGTGGAACGGGCAGAAGACAAGGAGCTGCATGTCATAGCAGAAACAGGGAAAGGCCATGCTGCGGGATGCTTTCTGGATGGCGTAATGTCGGCTACGGGATGCACCTACGGCAAGTCGAACATCGAGAAGCGCTATTACAACAAGATGGCTTTCACTCTGATAGACGTGAAGACCGGGCGCTCAGTACGTGTACGGCTAAAGGACGAGTTTTTCGGCAACATGCTCAACTCGCCTTTTGTTGCCCAACGCAAACAAGGCATAGCGCCACAGGATATTCCCGCCGAAGTCACTGACCCCCTGGTTAACAAGGTCATATCGATGCCGGAAGAAATGTTTCTCGATATCGGGCTAAAGAAGCCGTTTGAACTTCCACGCGGTAAAAGCTGCTTTGACACGGAACTATGCGCCAAATGTGGGGAACGTGTCTTTGTCGATAAACTGATCGACACGGAAGCGGGACGGCTTTGCATTCCTTGCCAGGAAAAACTGGCTGGACATACTGTATCCTCATTTTGCTAAGGAATTGAAATGCTTGCCATCGCTGCCGTTGCAACGTTTTTTCTAACCGCTATCATGGCCATGGCCGGAGTCGGAGCCGCTTTTATTCTGGTTCCGATCTTCTTGGCACTAGGGGTCGAAATTCATGCAGCGATGGCCACCGCCTTGCTTCTGAATGCCATATCGACGAGCGTGTCGACAACGACATTCATTCGCAAGCGTTTGGTCGAATGGCGGTTGGCACTCCCCATTTTGATTGTGGCCGTGGTTTTGTCGCCAATCGGGGTTCATGTCAGCCAAAGGTTAGACCGCCATTTTCTACTGTGGCTGTTCTCCGGTTTTCTTATTTTTGCCAGCCTCATGATGTTGTTGTACGCGCCAAAATCTTCTGGAATTCAGCGTAGTGCGCGAAGCCAGATGTTGAGTAGTTTGTCCCTTGGCGGTGTTGCGGGTTTTGTCGGTGGCCTGTTAGGGGTTGGAGGTGGCAGCATCATCGTCCCGGCACTCGTGGGGGCCGGGCTGGAACCCAAACGGGCGTCAGCAACCGCTTCTTTCGTGGTCGTGTTTGCTTCTCTGACCGGTTTCTTTGCCCACGCAACGCTTTCGGGAATGGATTATTCGCTGGTCGGTGCCACCGGTATCGCATCGGCGGGAGGGGCTGCATTTGGCGCGTGGTTAATGAGCGAAAAACTCAAAGGGCAACAGCTTAAATACATCATTGGATTCGTCCTGTTAGGGACCGCCGTCAAGATCATCTGGGGGCTTTTGTAAAATAAACGGAATCAAAATCATGTAAGCACACGATGGCCATATTCATGGCAACTCAACCGGAGCGAAGCTGTATTGGCCGCTCGTTGTTACGCTCGGATTTTCTGCCGTAGAGGTCTTCGCCGATTGGCAATCCAGCTCGTTGGGTTCTGTCGCATTAGCGTAGACAAGTCAGTAATTATTGCGCTGTCTATATTTTAGGCAACCAACAGGTAAAATTGTTCCGCCGGTGATAAAGGCTCTTCAGCGGGATGCTGATATTGCCCTTTACGTATCATATGCACTAACTCAATGCCCTCCATTATCGTCTGCGCTCGCCGAAATGATTTGAACCCCAGTATCTGTCGTATTCGGCGTTTGATATTCCGATGGTCCTGCTCAATCAGGTTGTTCAGGTATTTACTCTGCCTGATGGTGATGGTTTCTTCTTCAGGTTTACTGGCGTTGAGTGTGGCCAGCGCCGCCATGTTGGCACCGCTTTTATCGATGGTTACAACCTCAGTAGATTAGTCCCTATATTTCCAGACACTTTTTATCGCTTAACCCATTACTGGTTCGCCGCCGTAGATATTCCCGTGGCTAACGATACCCCAGTGCACTATGCGGATGCCATTCGTTGTAATGTTCGAAGGCCTCTGCAAAGTTCTTTACCGCTGTTAACCCGTCCGGCTTCGGTATGATGCTGATGTAATCCCGCTTCATCGTTTTCACGAAGCTCTCTGCCATCCCGTTGCTTTCCGGGCTACGTACCGCCGTATGTTTAGGCTCCAGTCCTACCTTCCCTGTATGCGCCGGCTTCAAGGGCGGTATTGCCGGTTTACGCTCAAGCAAACAGCGCATTCTTACGCATGATTCAGTATACGCGTTTGGCATTGATCACCGCCATGTCGTCCGTTTCTGATTGTCTGCGCAGCAGTGCCCACACCCGACGATAACCATACGTAGGCAGATCGCCGATAACGGTATGGATACGATCCAGAGCTTCAATATCATCAGGCTTGCGCTTGCGTCGACGCTCCTGCCAGTTCTTCGACCGACGAGCCATAGCATGCAGTTGCGCACGTGAGACCCGTAGCCAACAGCTGACAAGGCTTATTCGCCATCCTCCGGCAGCAAGGGCACGTGCGCTATCCACTTTTTTGTCGGCCATATTCAACGGCTTCTTTCAGCAGCTCGTTTTCCATGGTTTTCTTGCCCAGCAGGCGCTGTAGCTCTTTAATTTGCTTCATCGCAGATGCCTGTTCCGACGCGGGTATAACCTGTTCACCCACAGCAACGGCGGTGAGACTACCTTCCTGGTACTGCTTACGCCACAGGAACAGCTGACTGGCAGCAACACTATGCTGACGGGCAACCAGCAACACGGTCATACCGGGTTCAAAGCTCTGCTGAACAATGGCGATTTTTTCCTGAAGGCTGCGCCGTCTGCGCTTCTCCGGACCTAAAACATCAATCATCCGGACTCCAACGACTAGTCTAAAAACTAGTATTAAGACTATCACTAATTTAAGTGATACCAACTGTCTGGAGATTCATGGAGCCAGTCTACTCAGGCTCACCGTGGTGGCGAATGGCCTTGCGAAAGAAGCGTAAGGCAGCCGCAGCGTCGCGTCTGGCGGTCAACAGGAAGTCGACGGTCTGCCCCGCGGTATCAACCTCCCGGTACAGATATTTCCACTGGCCTTTGATTTTAATGTAAGTTTCGTCCATCCGCCACCGCCGACCTACATTACGCTTATACTGGCGGAACGACGGTGCCAGGCGCATAACCCAGCGATGAAGAGTGGAATGGTCAACGATAACGACGTGCTCCGTCATCATATCTTCGAGATTGCGCAGGCTGAGGGCGTAAGTCAGATACCAGCGAACACATTGAGCAATAACATCAATGGGATAGTGCAGGCGCTTAAAAGCTTTTCGTATCAGAAGCATGGGCAGGTAACATTATAAAAAAACAGTATGTTACCCGGCGACGTCTTAATGCGTCAGAACCAGATGAGGTGCCATGTGTATGGCACCTCATCTCTTATTGATTCATCGACTCCATAACCGCCTGCCAGGTTATAAAGCCACCACTCAGATTATATGTCCGGAAGCCGTGAGCCTGCAGAATACGGTATGCCACATGCCCGCGCAGACCACTCTGACAACCGATAAAAATCTCTTTATCTACAGGCAATTTTTCAAGATTCTCCCGCAGAGAATCCAGAGGGATGGATAGCGCATCAGGATATTCGCCAAATTGTTTCAGTTCTTCAGGAGAACGAATATCAACTAAACAATAACTGCCCGGTTCCCGTTGCAAAACATCGCTGACATGACATATGGCCGTATCTCCCCTGATGACATTTGCCGCCACCATACCGGCCTGGTTAACAACGTCCCTTGCACTGTTAAAAGGCGGGGCATAAGTCAGCTCAAGATGCTCGAGATCGTTGACGGTAAGTCCCGCGCGCTGCGCGACAGACAGAACATCGATGCGTTTATCAACCCCTTTTTTCCCTGACGCCTGGGCCCCCAGAATTTTACCGGTATCGGGGCTGAACAGCAGTTTCAGACTGATCATCGTAGCCCCAGGGTAGTAACCGGCATGATCAGCAGCATGGACGTAAACCTTCTCGTATCGGGTACCATGGGCTTTCAGTTGCTTTTCATTCGCACCGACGCTGCCAATACTCAGCGAAAATACCTTACAAATGGATGTCCCCTGACTGCCATGGTAAAGGCTGTGGTGATCAAGCATGTTATCAGCAGCAATGCGTCCCTGGCGGTTGGCGGGCCCAGCCAGAGGAATATTAGCGGGTTCCTGAAAGACAAGGTCAGGTGTTTCAACTGCATCCCCCACGGCGTAGATGTCAGGAATACTGGTCTGCATACAGGCATTGACGCTTATACCTCCCCGTTTACCCACTTCGAGCCCGGCTACTGTGGCAAGGCTGTTCTCAGGTTTTACCCCGATGGCGAGAATAACCATGTCGGTCTGCACAAAGCCACCGTCAGACAGTGCAACGCGGAATCCCGTTTCTGTCCGCAGCACCTCGGTGAGTGCCGTTCTGAGACGCAGATCCACGCCATGATTCCGGATTTCCTGATGCAGGGCTGATGCCATTTCAGGATCAACCGGAGCCATAACCTGTTCCTCCATCTCCAGCAGGGTAACACGGATCCCCCGTTCGCTCAGAGCCTCCATCACTTCAAGTCCGATGAATCCCCCCCCGACAAGCGTGGTGTGAGCGACGTTATGTTGCTCAATCCACGCCAGGATAGCATCCATGTCAGTAAGATTTCGGAGCGTAAAGACGCCCTCTTGCTGTAGCCCGGGCAAAGGAGGGACAACCGGCGCGGCTCCGGTACTGAGGAGTAGACGATCCCATACTTCGGTATGGATCTCACCTGAGGTCAAATTTTTAACTGTCACTGTTTTATTAACCGGATCCACTGACGTCACTTCATGGCAGGTACGGACGTCTATGTTAAAGCGGGATTTAAAATCCTCCGGAGTCTTAAGAATAAGTGACTGCCGTAACGGAATTTTTCCGCCTATATGATAAGGCAATCCACAGTTGGCGAAAGAGACATCGCTTCCCCGTTCAAACACAACAATACTGACATCTTCTGACAACCGGCGAGCTCTGGCTGCAGCGGACGCACCGCCGGCAACACCACCAACAATCACTATTTTCATTACATCCTCTCTGTTCACTCGGGGCAAAATGTCTGCCAGATATAATTAGTTACCCAGGCCAGCTGGACGCTGCAGACCTGGCGAACACGGTGGCAAAATTATGGCACCATCAGTATACTAAATAACATTATATAAAAATACAGAATGTGAGAAACCAGCAATGCCCATGAATGAAGACACAAAACGTCAGACCGATATGAAAAATGCAGCCCTGGGGGCAGCAGATGTCTTACGGGGACTGGCTAACAGCGACCGGTTGCTGTTGATGTGCCAGTTAAGCCATGGGGAAGCGAATGTGGCCGAGCTGGAAGCTGCAGTCGGTATCACTCAGCCGACCCTGTCTCAGCAACTGGGTGTAATGCGCCGCCTGAAGCTTGTCGAGACCCGACGGGCAGGTAAAATGGTATATTACCGTATTGAGGATAACCGTATCATGACGTTGTTAAATACCTTGTATGATCTCTACTGCCCGCAGGCAGGCACAGGTAAAGGAAGCCATAACAACGAATAATGTGATCCTGCTTTCCACGCAAACCGTTTTATCATTGCAGCATTAACCCTGTCAGGTTGTGAAGAGCCTGGCCGGTATCTGCGATATTATAACGGGAAAGCGACAGTGGTCCGGATATACCCATCGGTAATGCCTGTCCGGACTGTATTTATCGCTCACGCGTTCACTGTTTAACTTATTGATTTATCGGTTTTTATACTATTACGGTCAGAAAAAACAGCCACGGCAGCACGGATGGTACTGCACTGACAGCAATGGCCTGTGGCTGACAAACCGTTTTTTCTGCTGCCACCGGTTTACATTATTCAAGCAGGCTGCGCAACATCCAGGCAGTTTTCTCATGTAACTGGATACGTTGTGTAAGCAGATCTGCTGTGGCTTCATCATTCGCATTATTAACAACAGGGAACAGGGAGCGCGCAGTTTTAACCACAGTCTCCTGGCCCTGGACAAGATTCTCAATCATGTTTTTTGCTGCCGGAATATCCTTGTCTTCATTAACCGCTGTTAAACGTGAAAATTCATGATATGTGCCGGGCGCGAAGCATCCGAGCGAGCGTATACGTTCAGCGATATCATCAACAGCAGTGGCCAGCTCATTGTATTGATTTTCAAACATTAAATGTAAGCTGTTAAACATGGGGCCAGTTACATTCCAGTGATAGTAATGTGTTTTTATATACAGGGTATAGGTGTCAGCAAGAAGCCGGGACAGACCGTCTGCAATCTCCACCCGGGATGATTCAGGAATACCAATATCAATTATTTGTTTACTCATAACTACCTCTTACACTGTTTAAGTGGGATATACGATATGCCATTATTCTTTCCGGTCTGAGCAAAACACGCTTCATATTTTTATAATAACCAGTTACACCTGGCGTCTGCCACACTAGCCATGCGCCAGAGCAATATCCTGCGACGGGACAATGAATTTCGCCGTGGCACGAGCCACTTTCTGCTGTCCCTTTGCCAGCCATGCTTCGAGCTGGTAAACCCCCCTGCGTTGCCCAAGCAGTCTGGCACAGACCATCAGCTTGTCACCGGTACAAACGGGTGAAATGAATCTGACAGTCAGTTCAGCCGTCAGGGCCTGCACTCCCTGCATAAACAAGCAGTGAGTCATTGCGGCATCCAGCAAGGTACTCGTCATTCCGCCATGTAAAAGACCCGTATACCCCTGATGTCTGTGATCGGCCGTGTAGTCAGCACATACAGATCCATCCGGGTATTCTGAAAACATTAAGTTCACCGTATCAGGGTTGTTGTCGAGGGAACCACAAACCATACAACAGTTATGGGCATTTCTGGCATCAAGATAACAATTCATCTGTTTCTGTTCAGCGTCCGGTTGTACTGACGGGAGGCATCAGGAATTCAGTCAGCTGAGTGTCTTTCCCGGCATCATTCATTCCGGCTCCTGGTTTATACACAGTACGGGTCTGATAAAAATCACCGCCCGTGATGAAATAAACTCATGAATGGCAACAGCGCCCGTTTCCGTGATGATGCTGACGCCCACCCTGGCACGCATTTTCTGCTGTGTTCCCGTCAGAGTTACAGCATTTTTTCCCTTTCGCCTCATGATTAAAGGACTGGCGCCCCTGCTCCGGCTTATTCAGTTCAGTCAGAACACGGGTATCCGGATCACACAGTTCAGTGAACAAACGACGGCCACAGTCAGTCTGGTACACCGCGATCTGATGCCCCAATAATTTACCCAGCATCCGTTCCCCGATGTTACGGACCACAACGCGGCTGACCTGCTGTTGAACCAGAAGGTCAACCAGCTTCCGTTTACCTGAACAATCTGCGCCCAGCGCGGGATTTTCTGTCCGGCTGAGCTCCACACCGCGCTCATCCACTAGGACAAGGTGACTCGCTTTGGTAAAATGATTTGCTACCCGGTCGTCATTCACTGGAATGGCTGTGATCATCTTGTGTAACTCCTTCCCTTTCAGAGTGCATTATTAAGGCCTTGCCCTGAGTGAGACAGTCCACAACCTTAAAACGGGCCGCTTTCAGGACATTGGCCAGTGTCTGTCTTGAAACCCTCATTGCAACAGCCGCTTCCTGCTGTTGCATGCCCAGTAAATCGACCAGTCGTAACGCTTCAAACTCATCTTCTTTTAAATGAACATGTTCAAGCTGGCTCATCGGTCGCGCATTGGGCTTAAAACAGGTATCCGCAGGGCGGCCACAGATGTTACGGGGAATTCTGGGTCTTGGCATGAAGGCTCCTTATTGGTATATGCTATATATACACTCGTAAACTGGCATATGCAATATACTCTGCTCACCGGTGGAGAATTTTTTGCTTTGCCTCTTGAGTCTGGGAGTGTGCAGCATACCAAAGGGAACTATGGAATGACTCTGAACCGGTAGGCGATTCTGCCTTATACCTTTATAGTTGGCTCGGAAGTGTCAAGATTGTCCGTGACGATTCATTCTGCTATTAATTAATAAAACCTATCTCGATGAGGTTTGAACTTGCAATGTAGTTGCCAGATTGCATATCGATATTGAAGAGGAACAGCTTCGAAAACGTTTCGGGTTGGAATGGAAACGCTATACGCAACGGGTTCGTCGCTGGTTATAGCAATCCCGTGGTATTGCAGGCGACAGATAAGTTCGAAACAATAAAGCAAGGAATTCATTATCCTTGAGCTTTTATATCTCTGTCGGCAATCATATTGATCTTAGCCACTAAACTTCATCATAACGGCATTAAATACCATCCCCAGGGCAACGACGATCAGTAGTCCGGAAAACCCCTTCTGCACAATATGTTCAGGTAAATGCTGGCTTAGCCTTCGGCCAATCGACATCCCTGTCGCAGCACTAAGCACAAACCAGAGAGTAAAAGGCAAGGGCAGAGTGGCACCCTGTATCACTGCCACTGCAATCCCGCCTATACTTACCAATGCGACAATCATCAGCGAGGTTGCGATGCAACTGTGAATAGGAAGGGGGGTAAATTGCCGCAATAACGGGACGATAATAAATCCTCCACCCACGGCTAATAGCCCGGTCATAAAACCGGTAACAGCTCCGAACATGAGAAACAGCAACCATGTGTTTACAGCCCAGATAAATCGTCCGGTGTGTTCATCCAGTTCGACGGGATAAGTATGCCTGGCAACTATCTCGGGGGCCCGAACCAATCGCCACGCGACGATTAGCATTACCCCCGCAAACAGCAGGCTCAGCAACGCAGGGGAAGTTCGGTGGGCAACCCATAACCCAACGCTCGTCATGGGCACGCCCGCCAGTATTATCACAATAGCGGCACGATAGCGCACCAGGCCCTTGCGCCAGGCCTCAAAGGTTCCAAGAGCCGCACTCCCGGCGACGGCGACCAGGGCCACCGGAGCAGCCTGTTGTGGTGCCCATCCCATGCCCATCACCAGGGTGGGAATGGCAAAAATGCCACCACCCGCTCCTGTGATGCCGAGCACTGCTCCCACGAGCAGACCTGACAGTAACGAAATGACCATAGGCGTTACTGATGGCTGACAACGTTCGGGGCAGAATTACGATGCATGACGCTTCGCTCGTTTACGTTCAAGCTGTTCAAAAAGCAGCATGCCAGCGACCATTGCACCAACAAAACCCATACCTTTGATCATCCCTGCACCAAGTAATACCAGTCCAGGACCAGGGCAAATGCCCGCCAGTCCCCAACCAATGCCAAACAGAATAGCCCCTCCAATCAAACGCTTGTCAATCTGTTTGCTGGTCGGCAGATTTATCGCGCCACCGCACACCGAGTGGGTGCGTCGTTTCACTGACCGGAAAGCGAAGAAACCCACGCTGATGGCTCCACCCATTACAAAAGCCAGAGAAGGATCCCAGATGCGGGTAATATCCAGAAAACCAATCACTTTTGCAGGGTTTGCCATGCCGCTGAGTATTAATCCAACGCCGAATATCGCACCTGCCAACAGAGAAAAAAACAGATTCATATATGTCCCCTTGAGCGATTTACTGTGCGAGCAAGCTTGACTAAATCCACAATCCCATCAGCCAGACGGTGATAAAAGCAACCCCCATAAACGTCAACGTAGCTACCAGAGAACGGGAGGATAAACGCGACAGACCGCAAACCCCATGGCCGCTGGTACACCCCGAACCGTAGCGGGTTCCGATCCCAACCAGCAACCCGGCGATCATCAGGACAGGCCAGGAGGCAGAAACCTCGATCACAGGAAGCGGATGAACGAGGCCATATAAAAGAGGCGAGACGATAATGCCGATCAGAAAAGCCAGACGCCAGCCACGATCTCGGGTAGCCGCTGAGAGCGCACCCCCGATTATGCCACTGATCCCTGCAATACGTCCGCAGAACAGGAGCAATATCCAGGCCGCACAGCCGATCAATACCCCCCCTAAGAAACTCAGTAACGGAGTGAATTGCACCAGATTAATGGTCATGGTTAACACCTTCTGTGTCATCTTCCTGACAGTAAAGTTGATAGAGGGTAATGAGTAATATCAACATATTCGGCTCATCAATTCGGTAAAAAAACTGTTTTCCCTCACGGCGCGTTGCCACGAGTTGCAGGCGTCGAATGACTTCCAACGTCTGTCACAATGCCAGTTGCCCAATCCCCATAGCACTTTATATGTGCCCCACAGAAGCTTGTCTCTGACTGAGGTGGCACAGCAGCAGTAGCCGGTCATCATTTGCCAAAGCACGCAATACGGCGGTGGCTGCACTGGCGGTATCACGCATTTTTTTATGGCCAATAAACACGTTACTCATGAGTTCTCTTTGTTCTGATCCACGTTCGCGATAACACTTTTAATTCTTATATAATATAATATTATATAATCAAAGCGAGCCTGTGTGAAGATACATCATGCAACGTCCAGATTAGGAGTTCACCATGACACCACTTATCGAGGGTTTTTACGATCCGGCTACCAGTACTGTCAGCTACGTGCTGGCCGATAGAACTGGGGGGATTGCGGCCATTATTGATCCGGTTCTGGACTATGATCCGAAATCCGGCCGGACTCAGACAACCTCCGCCGATCGGCTGATAGATTTCGTGAAAAAGCAGCAACTGACCGTCAATTGGTTACTGGAAACTCACGCCCATGCCGATCATCTTTCGGCAGCCCATTATTTGCGCGAGAGGGGCGGCGGCAACATCGCCATCAGCGAAAAAGTTGTCGAAGTTCAGCGGATATTCAAGCCCATTTTTAACCTTGAGCACACCTTTGCACTGGATGGATCACAGTTTGACCATCTGCTGACTGACGGTGAAACCTTTTAACTGGGGGGCTTGACAGTGCAGGCGTTGCAGGTTCCTGGCCATACGCCAGCAGATATGGCTTTCCAGATTGCTGATGCGATTTTCCTTGGCGATACCCTTTTTATGCCTGATGTGGGCACCGCGCGTTGTGATTTCCCGGGTGGGGATGCGCAGCAGCTTTATCATTCCATCCGTAAGATCCTCAGTTTTCCGGCACAGACCCGTTTATATGTGTGCCATGACTATCCCCTGCAGACAGGGAGCCCCAATGGCAGAGCAGCGTAGCCGAACAGCGGGCGACCAATATTCATTTCCATGATGGGAACGATCTGGCCGCCTTTGTGGCGCTTCGGCAGGCGCGGGATAAAACTCTGGCCACCCGGCACTTCTGTTACCGTCGATTCAGATCAATATCCGGGCCGGTGAATTCCCGTCAGCGGAAGATAATGGCGTCTGTTATTTAAAAATCTCTTTAAATCATCTGTAACCAAGCAGGGGTTATAGTTGGCTGAAATGGAATGGTGTTGATCATGAGTAAAATCATGTTAGTGATTGTCGGTGGTGTGGCTGGGGGAGCTTCGGCTACAGTGAGGGCCCGGCGTTTATCGGAAACGCTCGAGATTATTCTGTTAGAGCGTGGTGCCTATGTATCTTTGGCCATCTGTGGTCTGCCTTATCACATCGGAGGCGAGATCCCCGAACGCCAGCAATTGCTTTTGAAAGCACCGCAGGATTTTATTTAACGTTTCAACATTGATGTCCGTATTGAGCATCAGGTGTTGCAGATCGAGGCTAACAAGAAAGTGGTCCACATCAGGAATGAGCAGACGGGGGAGGTTTGCCACGAGAGCTATGAAAAACTCCTGCTCAGCGAAACGCAATTCGTCCTCCCCTGGAGGGCGTTGACTTCCCTGGTGTCTTTACTCTGCGTATGCTGCCGGATATGAATAACATTCTGGCGCATATCCACTAACATCGGCTAACACATGCCACGGTCGTCTGGGGGTATCGGGTTGAAAATGGTGGAGGCACTGGTCAATCTGGGGCTCAGGGTGACATTGTTGGTGTTGGGTGCCAAAGTGATGACCCCACTTGATGCCGAGATGATTGCCGTATTACACCAGGAGCTCCGGCAGAAGGGCGTCAATTTGCGTTTGCAATCGGGTATGGGAGCGATTACGCAGGTGGGTGATACCCAGCTTTTACAGCTCAGTTTGAATACGGGCGAGGTGTTGGCGACGGGGATGGTGTTGCTGGCTATTGGTGTAAAACCAGATACGCAATTAGCCAGAAGTGCCTGGTTGGTGCCCGGTACGACAAGGCAGAGGTCCATCTCAATGAGCAATCACAGCAGGACTTACAGAATCTCGAAAAAATTATCTTCGGAGACAGTTAGCACTCGGTCCGGTCGGTCTTTGATCGGGCCACTGCAATATAAAAAACCGCCTTACGTACAATATTTTCACTTTCCCAAACGGAGCCCATGATTAACAGTTAGTTCAGAGCCTAGGGTTACCTGAGTCAAGGGCTTCACAGTGCATAAAATCATTTTAATGCCTTACATTTTACGTTTCATTAGCGGCTCGCTGTAAGGAAAAAAGCTGGCTGACAGGTTCTTTTTTCTGACTTATACTATTGTCAAGGTGATGGCGTTCCACCTTTCCCAACCGCCCCGTCCGGGGCTGATGACGCCTGATATGACTCTTGAATTTCAGGAGGTATGTCAGGCCGTTCATAAATCCTTCTGGCCTGTATACTTCCCTTAACGGGGATACATCTTTGATTAATGTTTTTGGTCATCTCAATCCTGACAGTGATGCCATCTGTACCGCCGCTGTCACAGCTGACTGGCTTTCCCGACAGGGCCGTCCTTCCCGTGCGTGGAGGAACGGTGAAGCGAACCCGGAAACCCGCTATATTTTTGAAACAGCCGGTATCCCCCTGCCCCCCCTTCTCGATTTCCCCCTGAAAAGGGAACGGGTATGGCTGGTCGATTTTACCGAACCGGCGCAGGGGCCTGCTGACCTTCCTGAGAGTAATATCATCGGAATTATCGATCATCACCGGCTGGGAGGTCTGGCCACCTTACTGCCGCTGGAGGTCTGGATAAAACCGGCAGGTAGCAGCGCAACAGTACTCTGGTTGCTGATGGATGCAGAAATGCGCCGCACCATGCCCCCGACTCTCGGCATCCTGCTTCTTGGTGCGCTGCTCAGCGACACGGTAAACCTGCATTCACCCACCACGACGGAAGACGATATCCGGACAGCCGCTGAGCTTTTCGTGCTGTCGGGAATAAAACACAAAGCTTTTGTTCACGGCCTTATGGCCGCTAAAACCGATATCACCGGACAGACGGCCGGTCAGATTCTGAATAAAGATCTTAAGACTTTTTCGCTCGCAGGCACAGATGTGCGTATTGCCCAACTGGAGGTGAGCTCACCTGATCAGGTCGCTCCTTTACTGGAGGAACTGCGGAATACGATGGCGCAGATGGTGGTAAATACGGGAGCCGGGCTGATCGTGCTGATGGTAACCGATATCAATAAGTGTTTTTCAACACTCTATTTCGCCGGACCGGAGAGCGGTAATGCCACATCATGCTCCTTACCGGGCATGGTCAGCCGCAAGAAACAACTTCTGCCCTGGCTCGAACATTTCCTCAGGCAAGGCCGGAGACAGCTATGAAAATCTATACTCACGCACTTGTTCTGGTTCAGGGGAAAGAGGATGGCGTTCCCCTTCTCGCACTGGCGGCGGCTCTGTCCCGTCTGCTTGAGATGAAAATCACGCTTGCCCATATCTGTAACGACTACCGGGAGATGAACTATGTCTCGGACAGCCTGATGGACGATGCCGTCTCCAGGGATGTTGTCCAGGCGAAGGCGCTGCTCAGTGAGCTGACATCCTCGGTGGATGAGCACGTTGACGCCCGTGAGCTGGTCACCATGCGGCGTTTCGAGGATATACAGAAATGCATCACCGATACCGGTGCGGATCTTGTGATTGCAGGTCACCGTAACCGGTTTATGGGCACGCTGACCTCACGTTCAGCTGAATACGTTAACCACCTGAACGTGGATGTTCTGATTAAACACATTTACGACTGAGTTACAGGAGATTGCCATGAATTTTATACTGGAAAAAGTCACCGCTCGCGAAATACTTGATTCCCGCGGTAACCCCACTGTAGAGGTGGATGCCTGGACTTCTGACGGGCTGATGGCTCGTGCATCAGTGCCCTCCGGGGCCAGTACCGGTTCGCGGGAGGCAACTGAGCGCCGCGATGGTGACCCGGGGCGTTTTGGTGGCAAAGGGGTGCTTGATGCTGTTAAGGCCGTCAATACTGAAATCTGTGATGCCATCAGGGGAGCCGATGTGCGGGAGCAGCGGCGGCTGGATAATATTATGCGGGAGCTTGACGGCACGGAGAACAAAAGCCGGCTCGGCGCCAATGCCATTCTGGGTGTATCGCTGGCAGTAGCGAGACTGGCTGCACAGGTCACCCGTCAGCCACTGTACCGCTATCTTGGGGGGCTTAATGCCGGTCTTCTGCCCGTTCCGTGCATGAATATTATTAATGGTGGCGTTCATGCCCGGGGTCAGGGCGCTGACTTTCAGGAGTTCATGATAGCACCGCACGGTGCATCAACGCTCACTGAGGCGGTTCGTCAGGGCAGTGAAGTCTATCAGGCCCTGCGTCAGATCCTTGTGTCAAGGGATCTCTCTGCTGCGGTGGGTGATGAAGGCGGATTTGCCCCTGCCGTCTCATCAAACAGAGAGCCTCTGGAATTCATCGTTCAGGCCATTGAAAAAGCCGGTTACCGTCCGGGGGAAGACATCAGTATCTGTATGGACCCGGCTTCCAGCGAATTTTATCGTGACGGGAAATATCATCTTCGCACCGAAAACAGCGCCCTGAGTGCTGAAGAGATGACGGATTATTACGGGGAACTGATGAACCAGTTCCCCGTAATTCTGCTTGAAGACGGACTCGCAGAGGATGACTGGACTGGCTGGAAATATCTGCACGACAAACTGGGCGGGCGTGCTGAACTGGTCGGTGATGACCTGTTCGTGACCAATGTGAAGTATATCCGCCGTGGCATTGAGGAAAACCTTGCCAGCGCAGCCCTCATTAAACTTAATCAGATAGGCACGCTCAGCGAGACATTTGACGCAGTTTCACTGTGTCATGAAAACGGATGGGGGGCTTTTATTTCGCACCGCAGCGGTGAAACCATGGACACGTTTATCGCCGATATGACGGTGGCGCTGCGTGCGGGACACCTTAAAACCGGCGCACCCTGCCGCGGAGAACGAATTGAAAAATACAATCAGCTTATGCGCATCGAGCAGGAGCTGGGCAACGAAGCCCGGTATGCAGGTATAAACGCCTTTGTTCGTCATCTCTGACGGGCATATCACGGACATCAGAGCAGCGTATACCGGATGAGTCCGGTATACGCCTTAATTCTTCTTAGGTGGGGAACGCAGCATTGAGTCAGCTGGCAGCAATTATGATTGGTGGGGCCGTGGGATGTATTATCCGCTGGTTTTTTGGGATGAAATTCAACAGTTTCTTCCCGTCTCTTCCACCCGGAACCCTGGTAGTGAATTTGCTGGGAGCATTTATCATTGGTGGCGCAATGGCATATTTCATTCGTCATCCTCACGTAGATCCGGCCTGGAAACTGCTGATCGTCACCGGTCTGTGTGGGGGGCTGACTACCTTTTCAACATTTTCTGTCGAGGTTTTCACCTTATTGCAGGCAGGAAATTACACGTGGGCTTTCACCTCCGTACTGGTGCACGTGATGGGATCGCTGCTGATGACCGCGGCGGGTTTTTATCTGATAGCGTGTCTTATATGATTCTCAGGTACCAGGCAAAACTAACCTCCAGGCATAATCAAGCACATAATTAATGGTGTACCCTGAGAACAACTGTGCCGGTGAAGGGCTTTGGAGGCAATGCCGGTAATCCGGCTAAAGACAATTACAGTCCGCGACATTTACCTGGGCAGACATTCAGCTACTCAAACAGAGGTGGGTTTACGGAACCCCTCCTCTGTGAGCCCCTAACGCTGACACCGCAGGTACCCTGACATACTATATACTGCGCTGATTAACTCTCGCAGAAAGTGCCTCTGCACTTTCCTTACGTTCACTGTAGCGGTCAACCAGGCAGGCCGTTCTTCCCCGGGTAAGCAACGTAAACTTCATCAGCTCTTCCATCACATCCACGATCCTGTCGTAATAGGCTGAGGGCTTCATCCTGCCTTCTTCATCAAATTCCTGCCAGGCTTTGGCGACTGATGACTGATTCGGGATGGTGATCATTCGCATCCAGCGGCCAAGAATACGCATCTGGTTTACCGCATTAAAAGACTGGGAGCCACCGCTGACCTGCATCACCGCCAGCGTTTTCCCCTGGGAAGGGCGTACAGCTCCTTCGCTCAGTGGGATCCAGTCTATCTGTGCTTTCATAATCCCGGTCATTGCCCCATGACGTTCAGGGGAACACCACACCATCCCTTCCGACCATCGCACCAGTTCACGGAGCTCGGCAACTTTCGGGTGGGTATCCGGAGCATCATCTGGCAGGGGAAGCCCTGACGGATTAAAAATACGGACTTCAGCCCCCATGGCGGTGAGCAGGCGTGCGCCTTCCTCCGTCGCCAGGCGGCTGTAAGAACGTTCACGTACAGATCCATACAGCATCAAAATACGCGGTGCATGCACTGGGGTTTCAGATACAGGGTTATCAGTGAAATCCGGCACGCTGAAAATGTGAGGGATGATATTTGGCAGGCTGTCATTCAATTTGTTCATTGCAGACTTTACTCACGGGTTGATGTAACTGTTGAAACACTGGCTGCGCTGCCCATGCAACACTCATCCAGCAAAAATCCGACAATCTGGCTCAGTTGTTCATACTGTGGCTGGCAGTACAGAGTGCGCCCCTGCCTTTCCTGGCGTATAAGCCCCACAGACAACAGGGCAGACAGGTGATGGCTTAGCGTCGACGCCGGGATATCGAGACGCTTTTGTAACTCCCCGACAGGCAAGCCTGTATATCCAAATTTAACCAGTTCCTTGAAGATGCCGAGCCGGGTCGGATGACCCAGCTCCTTCAGTGCATCTGCCGCCTTAACAATATCCATAACACCTCCTTAAATCTGTATTTCCAGAATAATGGAATTTTAAAATATAGCAATCCTGTAAATCTGACAGCAGTAATGTCCAGGGGCGCATTTACGGGCTGTTCAGAAAAAGAGATAAGCTGTGTAGCCAGCCATTATCGCCATCGAAATAATGACCAGCACGAATGCTGCCAGCAGCCTGAACCTGAAAAGGGCGCGCAACAGGATCAGTTCCGTCAGGCTGGCACCTGCACTGCCGATGATAAGGGCCAGAACCGTTCCGGCCCCCACCCCTTTGGCCAGTAATGCAGCCGCCAGAGGAATAACCGCTTCAGCCCGGATATAAAGGGGCACACCAATAATCGCCGCAGCAGGAATGGCAAAAGGATTTGCCGGTCCGGCATACTGTTCAAGTAACGTCGTGGGCAGGTAACCATAAATTATACTTCCGATAGCTATCCCGGCGATCAGGTAGGGGAAAACACCTCTGAAGTCAGCCCAGGTATCACGCCATAAGCCTCTGTAACGGCGGGGTAAGGCATTAACGTCAGATTGCGGTTTACAACAATTTTCCGGTACAGCTCTCGTCATGTCAGCCTGACGGGAGTGGTTTCCGGACAGGTGTTCGCCACAGCAGGGACTTTTACTGCTCACAGTACTGCCGCGTTTAATTGTCTGGCTGGAAGCCCTCCCCTCATGTACCCCGCTGCGTATGTATTTATCAAAACCCAGAATCTGCAGTAACCATCCCGCAATTAGTGATACCAGAAGCGCGGCGCCGGCATAAATCAGCGTCAGGCTTAACCCAAATGTCGCGGCCATCAGGGCAATAATGACCGGGTTCAGTAGAGGAGATGCAAAGAGAAAGACCATCATAGGGCCAAATCCGGCGCGCGCGCGGATGAGTCCCTTCAGCACAGGAATGGTTGAGCAACTGCAAAACGGCGTGATAGCCCCCAGGCCCGCCGCCAGAAAATAGCTTCTGAAGCGGCCAGCACTGAGTAATGCCTCGATACGTGCCGGCGGAACATGCCTTTGCAGTACACCAACGAGTAAACTGATGAGTAAAAATAAAGCCGACAGTTCGACGGCGAGTAAGGCAAACATGCCGGCGACATCCTGCAGTTCTGCGGACATATAACCCTCCTGTATTTCCGGATGTATCGAATATTAAGCAAGGGTAATACAAACAACCATTACTGTAAATCATATTTCTGGAAACATAGAAATGTAAAGCAGGAAAAGAGAGGGGTCACTGGTATATCGCCTGTGATCTTGACGCCGGAACAAAGTGCAGTGTCCGGCTTGCCGGGCATTTGAAAGACACATATCACGCCCCCGGACCATCAGGGGACAGGTTTGCCCCTGATGGATACGTTTCGACTGGCAGGGCAGTCTGACCATTATGCCGTTGTTACTGGTAGCCGTATCGCCTGTTAAGATAACTGACCTGCACCGGAGAAGTCAGTGATTTTGGCCTGATTAGCTGGACCTGTTTTTTCACCTGAGCAGGCAGATACCCTGACTCGAGCATCAGGATAGCGGCCATCATCCCTGTCCGGCCAGAACCTCCATGACAATGGATAACCATCGTTCCGCCAGACCTGACGATCGCCAGCAGATTCGTTTTTTCCCGGGCAAATGCCTGTTCAAATGGGGCTTCAGGTGCACAGCTGTCTTCTACGGGGAGGTGAAACCAGTCCATATAAAAGTCAGCGCACAGTGACGGGAGGGCATCAGCCTCATTTTCACTGAGTTCAGCCAGCGTCATCATGGTGATAACAGCCTGTGCCCCGGCTTCTTTTAATGATTTCAATGAATTAGCAAGTGGCACCCCTCTGGTTCCCGGACAGGGGGTAAATATCAGCCTGGCGCCATTGTCCAGGGTGAGAATATCAAACGGGTGAAACATCAATAAAGGCTCCATGCTAATGGTTTATTAATCTTCGACGTTATGCCGTTACCTTATCCGTGCTGTTTGTATCAGCCGGGATAACGTTTTCAGGGCGCAGTCAGGGTTTGTAAGGAAGGGAGACCGATCGGTTACGGTTTATTGTTCGTCAGATCAGGTATGTCCCATTGCCTGCAGCTGATGCTGTAATGAAATCCGGTCGATTTTATCCAGGGGAAGGCTCAGAAACAGCCGGATGCGCGTGGCTATCTGTTTTTCAACCTCCACAAAGGCGTGGTACTTCTCCTTATCGGTACCCTCTGCTGAAGCTGGATCCCGGAACCCCCAGTGAGCTGTTATGGGGCCGCCCGGGAACACCGGACATCCTTCTCCCGCCATCTTGTCACACAGCGTAAAAATGAAATCCATTTGCGGAGCATCCGGATGCTGAAAGTTTTGCAGATGTTTGCTTTTCAGGAATTCAGTACTGAATCCCTGATCGTTAAGCACCCTGAGCGTCAGCGGGTGAGGTGAACTTGCCGGTTGAGTACCGGCGCTGAATGCCCGGAATTTTCCCCCGCCGAGCTGGTTCATCAGCACTTCAGCAAACAGGCTTCGTGCCGAATTCCCGGAACACAGGAACAGGACATTGTATGTTTTACTCATCATCGCGGCTTACCTTATGTCAGGCCGGAAAGGTATGATCGGGCCGCTCAGGTGCTGACAGCCCGACCGCTGGGATTACTTCGCGACACGCTGCCCCTGGGCATCAATCACCTGTTCGCCGTCCTCTTTGCTGAACGCTCCCTTTTGTGCATCCGGCAGAATATCCAGCACCACTTCAGACGGACGGCACAGCCGGGTACCCACAGGTGTGACCACAACAGGACGATTGATCAGGATGGGATGCTGCAGCATAAAATCAATCAGCTCATCGTCACTCCATTTATCCTCTGCCAGGCCCAGTTGCTCATAAGGCTCCACATTTTTTCGCAGCAGGGCACGCACGCTGATCCCCATATCAGCGATGAGCCTGACCAGCTCAGCACGCGCTGGCGGTGTCTCAAGGTATAAAATGACCGTGGGTTCCACACCACTGTTGCGGATCAGCTCGAGGGTATTACGGGACGTACCGCAGGCCGGGTTATGATAAATCGTAATTGCGCTCATAAATCACTCTCTTCAGGTTTGACGGGCACAGGTCCGTGACGACCGGAGCCAGGTTAATCACAACGAAACGGATAAACGTAATACCAGGGCAACAAGCGTCACAAACAGCACGGGCAGGGTCATTACAATGCCGACCCGGAAGTAATATCCCCAGGAGATCCGGATATCTTTCTGCGCCAGTACATGTAGCCACAGCAGGGTGGCCAGACTGCCGATAGGGGTGATTTTGGGTCCCAGATCGCTGCCAATAACATTGGCGTAAATCATGGCCTCTTTAATCACCCCGGTCGCCGTGCTGCCATCAATAGACAGTGCTCCCACCAGGACGGTTGGCATGTTATTCATGATCGAGGAGAGGAAGGCGGTCAGGAAGCCCGTGCCCAGCGTGGCCATCCACAGCCCCTGGCTGGCAAACTGATTAAGTACGGCTGACAGGTAGTCAGTCAGTCCGGCATTACGCAGCCCGTAGACCACCAGGTACATACCCAGGGAGAAAATCACAATCTGCCAGGGGGCTCCGCGAAGCACCTTTCCGGTATTAATCGCATGTCCTTTTTTGGCGACAAGAAACAGAATAAGTGCCCCGGCAGCAGCAACTGCGCTGACGGGGATCCCCAGAGGTTCAAGACCAAAGAACCCGATCAGCAATAGAGCCAGTACGCCCCAGCCTGTCCGGAAGGTGTTCAGATCGCGGATAGCTTCTTCAGGTGCTTTCAGACGGGAGATTTCATAGGTTGCAGGAATATCCTTGCGGAAATACAGATGCAGCATCACCAGTGTGGCAATGATGGCAGCGATATCAACCGGCACCATAACTGACGCGTATTCATTGAACCCGAGTTTAAAGAAATCTGCCGAGACGATGTTTACCAGGTTCGAAACGATGAGCGGCAGGCTGGCTGAGTCCGCGATAAACCCTGCTGCCATGACGAACGCCAGCGTTGTGCCTTTACTGAATCCCAGAGCGAGTAGCATGGCAATTACGATAGGTGTCAGGATCAGCGCCGCTCCGTCGTTGGCAAACAGGGCCGCTACCGCAGCACCCAGTAAAATAATCCAGGTAAACAACCAGCGTCCGCGCCCGTTTCCCCAGCGTGCGACGTGCAGAGCAGCCCATTCAAAGAAACCCGATTCGTCGAGTAACAGACTGATGATAATGACCGCAATGAATGTTGCCGTCGCATTCCAGACGATATGCCAGACGGTCGGAATATCACCGACGTGAACCACGCCTGAAATCAGTGCAAGTGCGGCGCCGAGCATCGCACTCCAGCCAATTCCCAGTCCGCGGGGTTGCCAGATGACCAGTACAATGGTCAGAATAAAAATAGCTGCAGCCAGCCACATAAAACCTCCTGTCGGGCAGAACGATACCCGCCCTTCTTTATTATTTTTCCGCCTGACGGATCAGACGTTGCAGTTGCTCAATACCCGTCGGCGCTTCCTGTTGCAGAGGGATCAGCGCCATACGAGAGGCCAGCTCGGTCCTGACCTTATTGATTTGAGTAGCTTCGTGTGCGGCCCTCGTCAATAACAGCGGTGAAGTTGTCTCTGTTGCGACCAGACTGTTATTGATGAGCCATGCCCAGGGTTCAATCCCGGCCCGGCGCAAATCCTCCTGTAAACCGGCAGCTTCCAGAACTGGGGTAGTTTCAGGCAGGGTAACGAGCATAATTTTGGTCCGCTCAGGATCCTGCAACTGCATCATTGGTGTCAGATAATGTCCCTTATCTCCCATCCGTTTGGCCACTTCACGATGGTAGGCACCCGTCGCATCAAGCAGCAACAGGGTATGGCCCGTCGGGGCTGTATCCATGACCACAAAACGCTTCCCGGCTTCCCTGATCACACGGGAAAACGCCTGGAACACGGCAATTTCTTCCGTACAGGGAGAGCGTAAATCTTCTTCCAGTAACGCGCGTCCCTGTGTGTCCAGAGCATTTCCTTTCGTGGCAAGAACATGTTCCCGGTAGCGCTCTGTCTCCGTATGCGGATCGATACGACTGACCTGGAGATTATGGCATTGTCCGTTCAGGGTGTTTTCAAGGTGAGCTGCGGGATCGGAGGTGGTCAGGTGAACATCAAACCCTTTGTCTGCAAGCGCCACGGCGACAGCAGCGGCCAGAGTGGTCTTTCCCACGCCCCCTTTGCCCATCAACATCACCAGACCATGTCCGTCCCTGGCAATATCATCAACCAGCGTTTCAAGGGACGGTGCAGAGATGACCTCAGAGCGTGATATCGCATCAGCTGATACACATGGGATGTTATCTTTGTCCAGCAGACGCCGAAGTGCCTTCACTCCAACCAGATTTTCCTGCTGCAGGCTTAACCTGTCAGTCGGTAGTGCGGTAAGTACCGGCGGCATTCCGGAAAGAATACGTTGTTCTCGCTGGTACAACGCACTGGCAAGATTGTCCTGTGAGGCTTCTCCGGCCGGCATCATCCCGTTTATCACCAGGTACTGGTGCTTAAGACCGACATGCAGCAGTTCATCATGCGTGCGGGCGACTTCAGCCAGCGTTGACTGCTGAGCGCGGGCGACCAGAATTATCCGTGTCTTTTCCCCGTCTGCCAGTACCGATAAGGCGTGCGAGTAGCGTTCTCGTTGTTTTTCCAGTCCGGCCAGCGGACCAAGGCAGGACGCACCGTCAGGATTTGTCTCGATAAAACTGCTCCAGGCTCCCGGCAGCTGGAGCAGGCGAATGGTGTGTCCTGTAGGGGCGGTATCAAAAATCACATGGTCAAAATCATTCAGTAACGCGTCATCGGTCAGCAGGCCGGTGAACTCATCAAAGGCAGCAATTTCTGTTGTGCAGGCACCGGATAACTGTTCTTCAATGCTGCGCACCACCTCTTCGGGAAGAACGCCTCTAACCGGATCAACGATGCGGGAACGATATTGTTGTGCAGCCGCCTGCGGATCGATCTCAAGCGCTGTGATTCCAGGGACGGCAGAGATGACCGTCAGGGTATTACCGATCTGCTGCCCGAAAACCTGCCCCACATTTGACGCCGGATCGGTACTGACCAGCAGGATACGTTTTCCCTCATCAGCAAGACGAATAGCCGTTGCGCAGGAAAGCGAGGTTTTTCCGACCCCGCCTTTCCCGGTAAAAAAGAGAAACTTCGGAATACTGTTCAGATAGTTCACGATGGGCTCCTGTCCGGCTGAGTTCAGCAACATGAAGTGTTGCCGCCGCAGCAGCTTTTTACCGGAGCTCTACCAGCTTTCTCCTCAACAATCCCAAACCAGCGAACCAGGTCCTGGCGCGTCGGATAGCGCCCGGACAGGACGAACTCGCCATCCAGCAGAATCAATGGCAGGCTTTCAGCGCCGGAGCGTTCAAGAAAGGCTTTAACTGTCGGATTCTCAGCAAACGCCATCGGTTGCTGTGACAGATTAAAGCGTTCCACCGAAACACCCTGCTGTTTCAGCCATGTCACGTCTGCGGAAAATGACACTAAAGTCTGATCAACTTCCGTACCGCACACACCAGAACTGCAGCAAAGTGCCGGGTCATATACTGACAGTGTTTTCATTATCTCTATTCCTTCAGGTTTAAGTTAAAAAATGGTCTCACCGATCCGGTTCAGTTCAGCCTGAAGACGCTCTTCAGGGCCGGAAATGACTGATGACGGAAGCGACAGAAAAGCTTCAATCCGGTGATGAAGAATTTGCCAGGCCTTTTCGAAAGCAGCGTCGATTTCCTGATCACTCCCGGTAGCCTTATCAGGATCCTCCACTCCCCAGTGTGCCCTGACTGCCGGAGCAAGATACGCAGGACAGGTTTCACCAGCCGCATTACCGCACACCGTGATCACCACATCAGGTGTCACCGGGAGGTTGTCCCACGATTTACTGTAGTACCCATCCGTGGGTATCTCTTTGATTCTGAGAAGAGCCAGGGAACGGGGATGGACTTCACCTTTTGGCTGGCTGCCGGCGCTGAATGCATGATGCTCTTTCGGTGAAAGCGCATTAAATGTTGCTTCGGCCAGGATGGAGCGGCAGGAATTACCGGTACACAAAAATAGTATATTCATAATGCCACCCTATAAATTCGTTAAATCATATATGTACTAATGGATTTTTATATCTGTTAAAGACACACCGCTCTGCCACCGGTTGTGGAACTGTTACGGGCAACCCGTCTGACCAGAAGCGCAATTTCCTCTTCCTGGCTCAAATAAGCCTGCTCAATGACTGCCGCCGCCCAGGCGGGCATGTGCGCTGAAAGCCGATAGTGGATCCATTTACCCTCACGGCGGTCAATAAGCAGCCCACTTTCCCGTAGCATGGAAAGGTGGCGGGATATCTTGGGCTGAGATTCCTCCAGCGTTCCGCAAAGCTCGCAAACACAGAGTTCTCCTGACGCTCTCAGCAACAGCACGATTTTCAGGCGAGTTTCATCCGAGAGATTTTTGAAAAGCTGAAGCGCGGTGATTGGGGACATAAATACTC
Source organism: Citrobacter sp. Cf118 (assembly GCF_030334095.1). NCBI lineage: Bacteria > Pseudomonadati > Pseudomonadota > Gammaproteobacteria > Enterobacterales > Enterobacteriaceae > Citrobacter > Citrobacter sp. Cf118. Next base: position 31,603 of record NZ_JAOWES010000050.1, read on the forward strand.
CATGGTTTCGTTCGGCTTCATCTTAGTCCTCTCTGAATTCATGTCAACAACACATTCGAAAAATCGAATATTACAATCTATAATTATGATGCTGAGTAAAGGGGGTTAACATGCGTATCGAAAAAGTCATTAGCTGGCTTATCAGGCAGATTCCGGACCGCTTTTTTGACGTTTTATCCGGAACCGAATGCGCGGAAATTGATGGTATTGCGCATGACGGTTTACTGCATGATACTGAACACAAGACAGCATACCCTGTTGCAGGAAGAGGTTTCCGAAAGGTGGATAACTGATCGGATGCTATCAGTCCATCACATCATCATGGCACCGACAGTTCCCGGACCCCATCCCCGACAGCATCAGAACCAATATCCTCCCGCTATGCGGTGTATTTAACGAGAGAGTCATAAATGGAGCAACTGAACGGCACGCCGCCTTGCCTTATGAAGGCGTGGAAGAAGCATGAACACGAACTTCTTTGCTGGTTACTCAGACAAGTGGGTAATGAGGCTGATGCTGATGATCTGATACAGGAAACCTTTCTCCGGGCAATACGACAACAGGGGAAATTCTGTGCCATCGTGAATGCCAGAGCCTGGCTGTTTGAGGTTGCCCGGCATCTGCTTATTGATAAAAGCCGCCAGCAGCGTCCATTTATGCCTCTCCACGATGATTTATCATTGCCGGATAATACGCCTGAAACTGTCGACTCACTGGCTGGTTGTCTGCCCCGCATCCTGGATAAAATGGCAGAGTCTGATCGGATTATCCTTACGCTCTGTGATCTTGAGGGGATGAAACAGGCTGATTTTGCAGACCGAAATGGTCTGACACTTGCGGCAACCAAATCGCGTTTATCCCGGGCGAGGGATAGGCTGCATAGGAAACTTTCCAGCAATTGCCAGATCAGACTGGATGAGTATGGTCGGGTATGTTGTTTCACTCCCAAGTAAAGAATCTGTTTCCCCTTCTGGGGTTACCGATAAGCTATTGCAGTGAAATCCTGTTCAATAACATTTCTCAGCAAATGAAATAAATCGAAAAAAACTGCATCCTTTTCTGTCAAACAGCGTCTTCCCGAAAAACAACCGTCGTGAGGCCTGTCCGTTATGTTCCAGATTTTCACTGATTTTGCCACCTGGCTGGTCTATGAATGCCTTAGTCTGAGTCCTGCAACCAAACTCGGGGAGGCGATCCACTTTTTTGTCGAAGACGTGAGCAAAATTTTCGTTCTCTTGCTGGTCATGATCTACTTTGTGGCCATACTACGGGCCTCGCTGGATATTGAGAGGGTAAGAAACTATCTTGCAGGTAAGCACCGTGGAATGGGGTATTTACTGGGCTCCTGCTTTGGCGCCGTTACTCCGTTCTGTTCCTGCTCAAGTATCCCGGTATTTCTGGGGTTTACTTCGGCTGGTATCCCCCTCGGGATTACCATGGCCTTTCTCATCACATCCCCCCTTATCAATGAAGTCGCCGTCCTGCTTCTGGTCAGCCTGCTCGGATGGAAGTTCACGCTCATTTATATTGCTGTCGGAATGGCTGTTGGTATGGCTGGCGGTGCTTTTCTTGATCGGATTAAGGCCGAACGCTGGTTAGCCGATTTTGCCGCCGATGCCCTCAGAGACGGGCAGCAACATCAAACTGATGAGATCCGACAATCTACCATGGCACCGCATATGCCTCTCTCAAAGCGACATGCCTTTGCTAAAGAGGAAACTCTCACCATTTTTAAGCGTGTCTGGCTCTGGGTCATTCTCGGAGTAGGACTTGGTGCGGCATTGCATGGATTTGTGCCCGACGGATGGATCGCGTCGCATCTCGGTGCCGGTCAGTGGTGGACTGTCCCTGTAGCTGTGCTGGTTGGCATACCTCTCTATTCCAATGCTACCGGTGTGATCCCTGTGATGGAGAGTCTGATCACGAACGGCCTGCCAGTGGGGACAACTCTGGCTTTTTGCATGAGCACTGTGGCTGCCAGCTTTCCTGAGTTCATTCTGCTCAAACAGGTGATGAAGTGGCAATTACTGTGCACCCTGCTGTTGCTGTTGTTGACCTCTTTCACACTGGTTGGCTGGATTTTTAACGTTGTATTCCCGTTAATTCCCTGAAGAGGATTATAAAATGAAGCATGTAAAAGTACTGGGTACAGGCTGTTCCGGTTGTAAAACAACCATCCGGCTTATCCAGCAGGTGGCTGATGAGAGAGGCGTCGCTATTCAGCTTGAAAAAGTGGAGTCACTGTCTGAAATAATGAAACACAAAGTGATGGCGACCCCGGCGGTTGTCGTTGATAACATCGTTGTACATACCGGAGGAATACCATCAAGAGACATTATCGAAAGCTGGCTCTGACCTGCAGGCAGGGAAATAATTCCTGTTCGTTCATTGCCTGAAATATCAAGCTCTGATCTCTGTAGAGGACTCCCGGCAGCCCCTTTTTTAATGAAAAGTTCAGACCCAGAGATGAAGGTATACCTTCATCTCTGTCGCGGAGCTCCGCCACAGCAGGTAAAGTTAACACTCTGATATCTCACTTATCACAGCCAGTTCAGTCCCGTTTTTTGCTCTCTGACCGCTGGCCGTCTTACTGCAGTCCCTGTTCAGCCTTTAATTATCATATTCCTGACGCTTATTCGTTTAAAGTCTGAAACTTCGCTTCAAGCTCAAGTATTCTGAGACACATCTGCTCAATAAGTTCTGGTGTGATGGTTTTTTTAAAACGAGCGATGAGTTCAGCATCCGTGTCATCCATATATTTTATGGGTTTATCAAATGCAACCTGGCTAAGCCGGGCAAGCGCAAGAACTTCATCAATCATAAGGGTTTTCTGCATAATGTCGCCTTTTCTTCCCGACTCAGGGTTTTAATGCCAGTCTTGAATTAAGTTTTCCCGGAGTTTCCTCCGGGTTCCGACTTATCTGAGCATTAACAGCGGGACTCTGGTCTGTTCGAGCATCGCAGTTGTGTTACTGCCGATGAAAAAACGTCGCAGGGAAGAGTGCCCATATGCCCCCATGACAATCAAATCCACGCCGTTGTCTGCGGCGTAACGACAAAGCGCCTCCGTTACCGAGCGTCCTTCAGCTAACCGGGATATCGCACTGATGCCAGCGCACTGCAGACTACGCTTTGCCTCTTCGAGGGTATGAGCATCGCCGTTAACCATTACGATATGACATTCCAGGCTCTGCAGCAGAGGGCTGAGCGTCGGTCGACGCAGGTTTCTCCGGCTTTCCTCACTGCCATCAAACGCAAACATGACTCTTGAAGGTACAGAAAAAGTTTCAGGTACAATCATTACCGGCTTTTTCTGCAGGCGGATAATGCTCTCCAGATTGCTGCCAACCGGGTTCTGTGCTCCCCGGCGACCGAGCACCATCATACGAATACCTTTCAGGTCAGCCAGGATGATATCCAGTGCGCCATGTTTCTGAAGTTGCTGAACATCCGGGATACCGATCTGGCTGAGCAGTTCCGCGCATCCGGCAAGAATGGCGCGTCCCTGAGTCATCAGCAGGCGGTTACGCTCCCCTTCTATCCGGACAAGGTCCTGCGTCAGTTGCTCCCGGCTGTCAATACCGATAGCCCCCGTAAGGTCAGAAACTGCCGGTTGTTCATTTTTTTCAAGCACATGCAGCAGGGCAAGAGGAACGTCAAGCTTCCCGGCAACCCAGGCTGCATACTCACACACGGCGCGTGTTGATGACGATCCATCCACGCAGGCAATAACGGTGTTGTCCATAGCATTAAATCCTGACATTAATGACCTCCCATCAGTTTTTCGACTTCTTCGGGTTTATCGTGAACACCAAAGCGATCAACGATAGTACGGGTTGCTTCGTTCATCCCGCGGATCTCAACGTCTGTTCCTTCTCTGCGGAATTTAATAACCACCTTATCCAGTGCGCTGACCGACGTGATATCCCAGAAATGGGCATGCGTAACATCAATGACAACTTTCTCTGCCGCTTCGCGAAAATCAAAATACGCCATAAAGCGGTCGGCGGAGGCAAAGAACACCTGCCCGGTGACCTTATAGAGCCGGGACTCTTCCCTGAGTTCTGAAGAGACAGCCAGAAAACGCGCCACTTTAGTGGCAAAATTCAGGGAAGCGATAAGCACACCGGTCAGTACCCCGAATGCCAGATTATGAGTGGCCACCACCACCACCACTGTTGCCAGCATCACCACGCTGGTAGAAATGGGATGGCTTTTAAGGTCGGTAACTGAACGCCATGAAAAGGTACCAACCGAAACCATGATCATTACGGCGACAAGCGCGGCCATAGGGATTTGCGAGACCAGGTCCCTGAGAAAGACTACCATACACAGCAGGACCACACCGGCAGTGAGGGTGGACAGACGGCCCCGACCGCCGGATTTCACGTTGATAACAGACTGACCAATCATTGCACAGCCCGCCATTCCTCCGACAAATGAGGTGCAGATATTAGCGATGCCCTGAGCCTTGCATTCCCTGTTTTTATCACTGGGGGTATCCGTCATATCGTCCACAATCGTGGCTGTCATCATTGATTCCAGTAACCCTACAATGGCGAGGCCTGCGGAGTAAGGGAGAATAATCAGGAGCGTATCAAGATTCAGCGGGATGTCCGGCACCAGGAAGACCGGCAGACTGTCAGGCAGTTTGCCCATATCCCCGACCGTACGCACGTCCAGATGCAGCCATATGGCAATAGCCGTAAGCACCACGATACAGACAAGGGGTGAGGGGATTGTTTTATTCAGATACGGGAAGAGGTAGATAATGGCGAGCCCTACTGCCGTCATAGCATAAACATGCCAGGTCACATTGGTGAGCTCAGGTAACTGCGCCATGAAAATTAGGATCGCGAGTGCATTAACGAATCCGGTTACCACGGAGCGTGAGACGTAGCGCATGAGCCCGCCGAGTTTAAGATAACCGGCTATCAGCTGGAATACGCCGGTCAGTACGGAGGCAGCCAGTAAGTACTGCAGTCCATGATCCTTCACCAGGGTCACCATCAGGAGCGCCATTGCCCCCGTTGATGAAGATATCATCGCCGGGCGACCACCAAAGAAGGCCATAATCAGCGGGATACAGAAAGCGGAGTAAAGCCCCACCTGAGGGTCAACACCGGCAATAATGGAAAAGGCGATCGCTTCTGGAATGAGTGCGAGCGCGACAACAATACCAGCCAGCACGTCACCACGGACGTTACCCAGCCAGTCCTTACGCGTCGAGGACAGCAACATAGTAATTTCTCAGTTTTTAGATGTAGTTAGCCCCGGAGGACATAGGTTTCAAATACGATAAAACACATCCGCAGACGGGATGTTATTACGTGCGTTCTGAGGCTCGCTCAGTACGGCGGAGGAAGGGAAAACTCAGGGTGGCGTAATGCGCATGATCAGCAGATAAATCCTTGAAAGCAGGTACTCAGCCCTCAGTGAACAGAATAAGTCAGCGTAATGTACTTTAGTGCTGACCACGTGCTCTGTATGATACAGAATCTATCTACTATAAACGAAAATACAGCACGATCAATGCTCACACTCTATATGGGACGTTCGTACCTGGACATGATTATCTGTGTTCAATGTCCCCGCATGACCGTCTTAACATCCAGAATATTACGTTTCCAAAAAAACCAGAAATGATAAAAAATGAGCTTAACGAATGGAAGGGACTTCCCCTGATTATGCGCCTGATTAACTCTTGTGCAATCATGGGGTACACATCGTCCCGGAGGAATTCGTTATGACTATCACGACTGTCGGTATCGATCTTGCTAAAAATGTGTTTGCTGTTCACGGTGTTGATCAAAATGGTAGAACTGTTCTGGTTAAGCCTAAAGTATCGCGTGCTGCACTTCCTGAGTTAATTGCAAGTTTGCCTCCCTGTGTTATCGGGATGGAAGCATGCTCCGGGGCTCACTACTGGGCAAGATTGTTTCGGCAGTATGGTCATGAGCCACGTCTGATGGCTGCTAAGTTTGTATCGCCTTATCGTATGGCCGGAAAATCAGGAAAAAATGATGCAGCTGATGCTCAGGCTATCTGTGAAGCTGTTCGTCGTCCGCATATGCGGTTCGTACCAGTGAAAGACGAAAGCCAGCAGGCCATGCAGTGTTTACATCGTACCCGTCAGGGTTTTATCGAAGAGAAAACAGCAACGTATAATCGTCTGCGAGGATTGATATCTGAATTCGGTGTCATCGCGCCACAAAGTGCTGATGCCCTGCGCCACATGGTTTCTGTGCAGAAGAGCTCTTTACCGCTTCAGGTTCAGCAATGTGTTGATGATTTGATGGAACACGTTGATCGCATTGAAGCTAACATCACTGAATATGACCGAATTTTGTCCCACATAGCCAAAACAGATCATCGCAGTCAGCGGCTGATGGAGCTAAAGGGCGTTGGTCCCACAACGGCCTGTGCACTGGTCGCCAGTATCGGTAATGCACATGATTTTAAAAATGGACGTCAACTGGCAGCCTGGCTGGGGCTGACGCCATCACAATACAGCAGCGGGGGAAAGTCGAAACTCGGCAGGATCACAAAAGCCGGTGATTCGTATCTGCGAACGCTTCTGGTTCA
>NZ_JAOWES010000051.1:0-9851 GCF_030334095.1 Citrobacter sp. Cf118
TTGTTCCGGTACTTAATCTGTCGGTGTTCAACGTCAGACGGGCACCGGCCTTCGCGTTTGAGCAGAGCAAGCGCGCGACCATAGGCGGGCGCTTTATCCGTGTTGATGAATCGCGGGATCTGCCACTTCTTCACGTTGTTGAGGATTTTACCCAGAAACCGGTATGCAGCTTTGCTGTTACGACGGGAGGAGAGATAAAAATCGACAGTGCGGCCCCGGCTGTCGACGGCCCGGTACAGATACGCCCAGCGGCCATTGACCTTCACGTAGGTTTCATCCATGTGCCACGGGCAAAGATCGGAAGGGTTACGCCAGTACCAGCGCAGCCGTTTTTCCATTTCAGGCGCATAACGCTGAACCCAGCGGTAAATCGTGGAGTGATCGACATTCACTCCGCGTTCAGCCAGCATCTCCTGCAGCTCACGGTAACTGATGCCGTATTTGCAGTACCAGCGTACGGCCCACAGAATGATGTCACGCTGAAAATGCCGGCCTTTGAATGGGTTCATGTGCAGCTCCATCAGCAAAAGGGGATGATAAGTTTATCACCACCGACTATTTGCAACAGTGCCGGATTGAGCGGCGTGGCATGGTCAGTCTTCCCGCAGGTACTGGTACAAAGTTTCGCGGCTGATGCCGAAGTCACGGGCCACCAAGGTTTTCTGGTCGCCTGCCGCAACTCGCCGTTTCAACTCGGCAATTTGTTCGCTGTTCAGCGATTTCTTTCGTCCCCGGTAGGCCCCGCGCTGCTTAGCCAGCACGATTCCCTCGCGCTGACGTTCGCGGATCAGAGCGCGCTCGAACTCAGCAAAGGCTCCCATGACCGACAGCATCAGATTGGCCATCGGTGAGTCCTCGCCGGTGAACGTTAGCCCTTCTTTGACGAACTCCATGCGCACGCCCCGTTGTGTCAGCCCTTGGACGATGCGGCGCAGGTCATCAAGGTTGCGTGCCAACCTGTCCATGCTATGCACCACCACGGTGTCGCCCTCGCGGACGAAGGCCAGCAGCCTTTCAAGTTCGGGACGTTGTGTGTCCTTGCCTGAAGCCTTATCGGTGAATACCTTGCCGACTTCTATTTGTTCCAGTTGTCGATCAGGATTCTGGTCGAAGCTGCTGACGCGAACGTAGCCGATACGTTGACCTTGCAAGATGCCTCCAAAGGTAAAAATGTCAGGATGAAATCTATTACCCTTGGCTGAATGTGTCAATAAATATAAATTAATACCCTACTCTGACGTTGTTTGTGCTCAACATCTGACATCAGGTTAGGGTATGCCTCAATCTGACGGCTGCGAACCGCCAGGGACAGGCGCAATGTCAGATTCTGTCGCGGCCTTGGCGCGTGCCTGGAAGCGTTCATAGCAATCCAGCCCGCAGAAATGTTCGACGTATTCCGCGCCTTCCGGGGTGAAGGCGGCATCGAGCGGAATTTCTTTGCAGCATACGCAGCAGGTGGTGCAACTGGCAGTGTTCGGGGCGTTTGCGTTCATGGTGGTACTCCTCCAGATTGGTAGCGAAGCTCAAAGCTGCCCACTCTCGGCTGGCTGGGAAGCGGTCATGATCTTCCCTTGAAGGCCCGCAGCAGCCGCGTCACAGACAGGACAAACAAGCCGGTCAGCGTGAGGGCTGCAATACCCCAGTGCTCCCCGATGAACGCGCCGGCCGTCGTGCCGGCTAGCACAATGGCGAGAATCGGCAAATGGCAGGGACAGGTGAGCACGGCCAGCGCGCCCCACAAGTAGCCGGTGATCGGTTTGTGCGTCTCAGACGGCAAGTGCTCTGGGCTGTTCATGGCAGACTCTCCGCGTGCTGTGCCGGTTCGGTTGGCATGGCGGCCAGTTGCATTTCGAGGCTGGCCAGGGCCTCGCGCCGACGCTCGACGAGTTGCCGCAACACGGCAAGCTGCGCAGACGCACCGTCACCGTCCGCAGCATCCAGCGCCCGGCACAGCCGCGCCAGTGCGTCCAGGCCGATACCCGCTTCGAAGGCAGCCCGTACAAAGCGCAGCCGTTGCAACGCGGTGTCATCGAACAAGCCGTAGCCGCCCGTGGTGCACGCGACCGGCCGTAGCAATCCGCGCAGCAGGTAGTCGCGCACGATATGCACGCTCACCCCGGCATCAAGGGCCAGCCGGGACACTGTGTAGGCGCTCATTGAACACCTCCTTTTCCTCATCCGGCGCAGCACGAAAGCTGCTTCACGTCCTTGCTGAAGGTCTGCGCCGCGAGCTTCAGCCCTTCGACCATGGTCAGGTAGGGGAACAATTGGTCGGCCAGTTCCTGCACGGTCATACGGTTGCGAATGGCGAGCACCGCCGTCTGGATCAGTTCACCCGCTTCCGGGGCCACCGCTTGCACGCCGATGAGCCGTCCGCTACCTTCCTCGATGACCAGCTTGATGAAGCCGCGTGTGTCGAAGTTGGCAAGCGCACGCGGCACGTTGTCCAAGGTCAAGGTGCGACTGTCGGTCTCGATCCCGTCGTGATGTGCTTCCGCCTCGCTGTAGCCCACGGTGGCGACCTGCGGGTCGGTGAACACCACGGCCGGCATTGCGGTCAGGTCCAGGGCCGCATCGCCGCCAGTCATGTTGATCGCAGCACGGGTGCCGGCCGCTGCCGCCACATAGACGAACTGAGGCTGGTCGGTGCAGTCGCCAGCCGCATAAATGTGTGGCGTACTGGTGCGCATGCCCTTGTCGATGACGATGGCCCCCTGCGCATTGGCAGCGACTCCCGCCGCTTCCAATGCCAGGCTGCGCGTGTTCGGTGCCCTGCCAGTGGCGACCAGCAGCTGGTCGGCGCGTATTTCACCGTACCCGGTGGTCAGCACGAATTCGCCGTCCACATGCGCGACCTGGCTGGCTTGCGTGTATTCCAATACCTTGATCCCTTCGGCACGGAACGCGGCTGTAACGGCCTCGCCGATGGCCGGGTCTTCGCGGAAGAACAGCGTGCTGCGTGCCAGGATCGTCACTTTGCTGCCCAGCCGGGCAAAGGCTTGCGCCAGTTCCAGCGCCACCACAGACGAGCCGATCACGGCCAGGCGCTCGGGAATGGTGTCGCTGACCAGGGCCTCGGTGGAAGTCCAGTAGGGTGACTCTTTCAGGCCCGGAATCGGCGGCACGGCCGGGCTGGCACCCGTGGCGACCAGGCAGCGGTCGAACGCCACCACACGCTCGCCGCCATCGTTTAAACGGACGGCAAGGCTCTGGTCGTCCTTGAAACGCGCTTCACCATGCAGCACGGTGATGGCCGGGTTGCTGTCCAGGATGCCTTCGTACTTGGCGTGGCGCAGCTCATCGACGCGCGCCTGCTGCTGGGCCAGTAGTTTGCTGCGATCAATCGCAGGCACAGTCGCCGCGATGCCACTGTCGAATGGGCTTTCACGGCGCAAATGGGCGATATGGGCAGCGCGGATCATGATCTTGGACGGCACGCAGCCGACATTGACGCAAGTACCGCCGATGGTGCCGCGCTCGATCAGCGTGACGTTCGCACCTTGCTCGACGGCCTTCAGCGCCGCCGCCATCGCGGCTCCGCCGCTGCCAATAACGGCGACGTGCAGTCCGTCCCCATCACCACCAGCCTTGTCGCCACCGCCCAGCCATCCCAGCGCCTTGCCAAGCAGTCTGCCCCGCGCTGAAGTGGATGGGGCATCGGCGGGTGTGGCCTTGTAGCCGAGGCCGGCCACAGCGGCGGTCAGCGCCTCTGGCGAGGTGCCGGGATCGGTGGCGAGTTGCGCGGAGCCTTTCGGGTAGGACACGAGCGCCGACAGCACGCCCGGCACTTTCTCCAGGGCGTCCTTGACATGTGTCGCGCACGAGTCGCAGGTCATTCCGGTGATATTCAAATACATTGCATCGTTCCTTTTCGTTTCGGCAACTGCCAATGCAGTTAGCCGTGTTTGGGTGGTAGTTCGCAGCGGCGGTTGGCCGGTGAGAGCAGATCCCAGATCGACACCCCGATCATCAAGGCCAGACCGACATAGAGGAGGTTCGCCGTCCACCAATTGCCAAAAAACAAGAGCATGGCCGCCAGCACGATGGCTGGGCCGACCATCCCGAGCAGGCTGCGGTACCATTGCCGATGACTCAGCCAGCCCAGTGCATTCGCCAGCAAAGCCACGACTGCGAACAGCGGCAGCAGCTTGGAGATAAACAACCCTTCGTATTCCTGTAGAAAGCCAAGGCCGATGGCCGCGCCCAGGCTGGCGATAGCCGGGAAACAGGCAGCGCATCCCATCGCGGAAACAACGCTGCCAAGCGCGCCAGCCTTGTCGGCAATGCGTGTAATCAGTCCCATGATCGCCCCAGGTTCGGGTTCAGTGGCTCACTGCTTGACGCTGGACGGATAGCCCGCGTCTCCGGTTGCCTTGGTCAGCTTCTGCACGCTGGTCTTGGCATCATCGAACGTGACAACCGCTTCGCGTGTCTCGAAGGTCACGTCAATTTTGCTGACGCCTTCGACCTTGGAAATCGCCTTCTTGACGGTGATCGGGCAGGTGGAGCAGGTCATGCCCGGTACGGACAGCGTGACGGTCTGGGTGGCGGCCCACACGGGGGCAACAACGGCAGCGAGGGCGAGGGCGGCAAACAGTTTTTTCATGATGAACTCCTGTGATTAATAGAAAAATGGCATGACGTAGGGAAATCCGAGCGCGACCAGGACCAGCGCGGCCACGATCCAGAAAATGAGCTTGTAAGTAGCTCGCACTTGGGGAATCGCGCAGACCTCACCCGGTTTGCAGGCTTGCGCCGGGCGGTAGATGCGCCGCCAGGCGAAAAACAGCGCGACCAGCGCTGCGCCGATGAAGATCGGGCGATAGGGTTCCAGCACCGTCAGGTTGCCGATCCATGCCCCGCTGAACCCCAAGGCGATCAAAACCAGCGGCCCCAGGCAGCAGGCCGACGCAAGAATGGCGGCCAGCCCACCGGCGAAGAGCGCGCCGCGCCCGTTTTGTGGTTCAGACATACGCTTGTCCTTTCAAATTTGGTTTGGATAGCTTAAGCTTACTTCCGTAGTTATGTACGGAGTCAAGCGATATGCAAATTAATTTTGAGAATCTGACCATTGGCGTTTTTGCCAAGGCGGCCGGGGTCAATGTGGAGACCATCCGGTTCTACCAGCGCAAGGGCCTGCTGCCGGAGCCAGACAAGCCCTATGGCAGCATTCGCCGCTATGGCGAGGCGGATGTAACACGAGTGCGGTTCGTGAAATCGGCCCAGCGGCTGGGCTTTAGCCTGGACGAAATCGCCGAGCTACTGCGGCTGGAGGATGGCACCCATTGCGAGGAAGCCAGCGGCCTGGCCGAGCACAAGCTCAAGGATGTGCGCGAGAAGATGGCCGACTTGGCACGCATGGAGGCCGTGCTGTCTGAACTGGTGTGCGCCTGCCACGCGCGGAAAGGGAACGTTTCCTGCCCGCTGATTGCGTCACTGCAAGACGGAACGAAGCTCGCTGCATCGGCGCGGGGGAGTCACGGGGTGACTACGCCTTAGCGTGCTTTATTTTCCGAATTCTGAGACGACCCCAGGTAGCAGAGCTGCACCGCGAAGCCCAGCCGATTGGCCGGGCCGCGCCGCTGCCGGATGATGGAGAGGTCGCTTTCGCTGAACGTGTAGTGACGGATCAACTCATCCTTGGTGTCCGGCAACGCCAGCAGGCTTTCGCGCTCGGCGGCGGAGAGGATCGAACGGCGGGGCATGCGGTTTCCTTCTTCTTGAAAACGTAGGTTTGTGACAAGCCCGCCAAGGCAACCGGCGCGGCACGGGAATCAAGGCATTGCGATTCTCGAAAATAGTTCTTGAAATTCTATTCTTGATTGCATATCATCTCAACGAGTTTCGATAAGAAAGGATGCGCATGCGACCGTCTGTTGTGCTTGACATGAAGCGAAGCGCAGTGCGTGAAGCGGTAGGCCGCTTTCGCGCCGCGAACCCGCGCGTCTTCGGCTCGGTGCTGCATGGCACCGACCGGGATGGCAGCGACCTCGACCTGTTGGTCGATGCGCTGCCCGGTGCCACGTTGTTGGACTTGGGCGATTTGGAAGAAGAACTGAAATCGCTGCTCGGCGTTGACGTCGATCTGCTGACTCCCGGCGACCTGCCGCCGAAGTTCCGGGCCAAGGTGCTCGCGGAGGCGCAACCGATATGAGCGAGAACCGCCTGCCCGATTACCTCGACCACATTCAGCAGGCCGCAACCGATGCGCGCAGCTTCGTGGAAGGGATGGCCAAGGACGACTTCTTGGCCGACAAGCGCACCCAGCAGGCCGTCATCATGAGCCTGATCGTCATCGGCGAGGCGGCCACAAAGGTGATGGATGGCTACGTCGAGTTCACCCAGGCGCATGCCGACGTGCCGTGGCGCAGCATGCGCAATATGCGTAATCGCATGGCTCACGGCTATTTCGACATCAACCTCGATGTGGTGTGGGAGACGGTACAGGAATGGCTGCCGGCGTTGCTCCAGCAATTGCCCGCCGTGCGTCAGGATGCCGACGATGAAGACCGTAACGACAACTGTGAAAGAGGGATCTCCGATGACTGTTGAATCGAGAATATTTTCTGTAGCCGAGTATGTTCAGCCGTCCGAAGGCGAGCCTATTCGTTCCGTTGTGCTTGAAACCCGAGACTCAATTATCGTGGTTTGGCATGTCCATCCCGGGCAGGAAATTGCGGCTCACATTCATCCTCACGGCCAAGACACGTGGACTGTTTTGTCGGGAATGGCTGATTACTTTCAGGGCAATGGGATTGTTCGTGCCCTCAGGGAAGGTGAGATAGCCGTGGCAAGACCGGGCCAAGTGCACGGGGCGCGAAATACAGGTACCGAGCCATTTGTGTTAGTCTCGGTTGTGGCATCAGCCAATGCCGGTTTCGTATTGGCTGAGCGATAGAGCCCAATCTCTGGAGTTGGTCCAATGAGCGGTCGGGGAGATAGGTAACAGACATGCAGCGGACACGGCTGCTAAACCAGGTCGCAAACCTCCTTGCGTCGCAGCGTGCCGCAAGCGACGCGATCAATCGAATGGGGTCGGCATGAGACTGAACACCATCCAGTTCCCGACCGCGTAGCCGCCTGTCCTGCCGATCAGGTCTTGACCATCGACGCCTGGGATCAGTCCTGAATGTTCTTGGAGACCACTACGTTATGAGCCGCAGCCGCCGCAAAACACCCATCGTCGGGCACACGACCTGCGGCAGCGAGCGCGAGGACAAGAAGCTCTGGCATCAGCGCTGGCGCACCCGTGAGCGCACGGCGCTGACCAGCGCGTCGCCCGAAGCCCTGAGCGCCCATCTGCCCCTGCTGGAAAACCAGGCCAGCAGCGTCTGGTCGATGGGCAAGGATGGCCGCTCCTACTGGCCCGTCAAGCGCCAGGCCGCCACGGCGGATCGCATCGCCAATCACAAGGGACGCAACCCGCAAGAACGCGCCTCCCTGAAAAAGCGCCTGCTTACACTGTGATTCCTTCAAAATATCTCAACGAAATTTCCCGACACCTGTTTAAGCTATCTTGCTGATATTTCTGTTTTTCGATTTTTGCCGGCGCGATGCCGGCGACGTTGGCCAGCTGCCCCGGGCGCGATACTGAGATCAGTTTCTTTGAACAAAAAAACCGCCTTTTGGCGGTCAGTATTCAGTAGCTGGAACGGTAGTCTCTCCCCCGATTCCAGCGGTCTTGCCAGTGTTCGAGGAATGATTCAGCGAGCTTAGGCATGTTCCAGATCACCACCGCATTCTCCGAGTTTTTCGTTTCGGCCGCTTTGGTGAAATTAAAGCTGCCAGTTTCAACGGTCACATTATCCACGATGATCACCTTGTCATGCTGGATAGGGAAATCACTGTCAGTACGCAAAGGGATGCCGCTGTTCGCTATGTAGTTCATGGCCGCAATGCTGGCGCGCCCCGTATTGCCCCTTTCATCAATTACGATTTTCACATCAACTCCCCGTTTTTTGGCTGCTACCAGTGCTTTCATAATATCCGGGGCGGTAAAAGAATAAGCCATCATCCGTATCGAGGTTTTTGCGGAGTCAATGGCGCTCAGGACGAGAACGCGGGCGCTTCCTTCAGGCGAGTAGCCAACCTGAACGGATGGTTCCACCGCAAAGGCGGGCAGGGCGGCTGTCGTAAATGCTGCGGCCAGAAGCCAGGTTGCTAAGTTTTTCATTACAGGCTCCCGTTCACACACTGCATTTTATATTCAGGGTCAAAATAAATTTCTTTGATTTTCCGCTTTTCCATATGCACCACAACGTCAATGGTGGAGTAGAGCATTCGCATAATATCGCTCATATCGAGCATACGGCCGATAGGGGTCGCCTTGATAAGCAGCCCAATACGGTTAAAGGCATCGCGCGCAGAGTTAGCGTGCGTTGACATAACACCGCCTGGATGGCCGGTATTAAGTGCTTTAAGATAATCCCACGCAGCATCATCCCTAAGCTCAGTCATGATGATACGGCCCGGTGTCAGACGCATACAGGCTCGCAGGGCATCAGTGGCGCTGACGCGGCCGATCTTTCCTGCATCGCCGTACATCATATAAACGGCTTCTACAACGTGATCGACCGTGACTTCGTGAACGTCCTCTAAAATAATTACACGCTCGTCTTTATGTAGCGATTTTAACAGCGCGCGCGTGAGTACCGTTTTCCCCGACCCGGTTTCACCGCAGATCACGATAGTGCGTTTCTTCTCAACGGCGGTTTGCAGGAATGCGGGCCATTTTTCGCTGCTGTGCAGCTCTTTAAGGAAAAAATCATCATCCGTTAGGCTTTGCTTGCTGCCGGTAATCTTCCGGCAGTCACGGGGTTTGAAGGCCAATGGAACGAAAACGTACGTTAAGAATGTAATTTATTGATATTCATAAAAATAAAAAAAGGATCGCTGATTGATCCTTTTGTTTTGCTATTTGAATTTCGATAAACATTAACCACGAGAATGCAGTAGCTCGGCTATCTCATGAGCAATTTCATCGATTGTATGAGTTGCAGTACTACGAGCAACTTTGTCTGCTAATGATGGACTAAAATCGACAACTTCTTGTTTTGTAATATTATGCCATATGGGAAGCAATATTTGCTCACCAGAAATAGCACGAGTGACGATTCCATCAAGTTCATAATTTGTCCAACCTTTGCTTATAAACGCCGGAGACAAAACTACTAACCCAACACGACTGTTTGCTAAACCTTTGTCTATTTTTTGTCTCAGGCTGTCACCAATTCTTAACGTCATTTCGTCATACCATACATTAAGGCCGTGACTGATTAATGAGTTTGCCAGAGAGCGAACAAAATCATCTTTATCCTCTGAGGCATGCGAAATAAATACGTCATGTATCTCGTTGCTCTGTGCTGTTGACGGTGGTCTGTTATCTCTTACCAGACTAGGAACTTCGCTTAACGGCCTATCCTGAATTTCAGGAAGAACCCCTGGAAGAACGCGAACAGAAGCCCTGGTACTCCCCCTTAATCCCTGCATATCTACAGCAATATGCCAATGGCCTGATGAAGGGATCTGTAACCTTATGGGGGAGCGCTTTGCTAACCCACCAATGTAGGAATGTCGTCGGCCATTCTTATAACTACTGAAGTTAGAACTATCCATTAGTCTAACATTTGCACCACTGGTAAGGGTGATTTCAACAATCTCCCCTCTTTTTCTTTGACCAAGATCATTATGGATGAATTGCATGTAAGTCTGCTCTCTTCATTTGAATTGGAAGAATGTAGCCACTTCCTGATTATACTGTATCCAGTGGTTGAGAGGGCACTGTTGCAAAGTTAGCGATGAGGCAGCCTTTTGTCTTATTCAAAGGCCTTACATTTCAAAAACTCTGCTTA
>NZ_JAOWES010000052.1:0-2036 GCF_030334095.1 Citrobacter sp. Cf118
TTGTTCCGGTACTTAATCTGTCGGTGTTCAACGTCAGACGGGCACCGGCCTTCGCGTTTGAGCAGAGCAAGCGCGCGACCATAGGCGGGCGCTTTATCCGTGTTGATGAATCGCGGGATCTGCCACTTCTTCACGTTGTTGAGGATTTTACCCAGAAACCGGTATGCAGCTTTGCTGTTACGACGGGAGGAGAGATAAAAATCGACAGTGCGGCCCCGGCTGTCGACGGCCCGGTACAGATACGCCCAGCGGCCATTGACCTTCACGTAGGTTTCATCCATGTGCCACGGGCAAAGATCGGAAGGGTTACGCCAGTACCAGCGCAGCCGTTTTTCCATTTCAGGCGCATAACGCTGAACCCAGCGGTAAATCGTGGAGTGATCGACATTCACTCCGCGTTCAGCCAGCATCTCCTGCAGCTCACGGTAACTGATGCCGTATTTGCAGTACCAGCGTACGGCCCACAGAATGATGTCACGCTGAAAATGCCGGCCTTTGAATGGGTTCATGTGCAGCTCCATCAGCAAAAGGGGATGATAAGTTTATCACCACCGACTATTTGCAACAGTGCCAAAAATACCCTCAGCAATTAGTGTACTGAGGGTATTGTTAACCATCCGTAGGATCGTTCAACTGATCAATGCCTTAACTGATCGGTGTTATCCCGATTGGGAGGCTTTACAAAATAGCTCATTTTTATCTTACGCTTGCGCTTTCTTAGGCAAAGAAAAGTGCAGTAAGGCATAGCCAAGTAATGCTGCTGTCGTAGAACCCATTAAGATACCGAGTCGAGCATAGGTATCAAATTCAGGACTTACATTTCCGAACGCTAAAGAGGAAATGAAGATAGACATTGTAAAGCCAATACCACACAACACAGATACCGCAAAGATATGCTTGAAGTTAACGCCTTCAGGTAACTTAGCAACGCCCATTTTTACCGCTGCCCAGCTAAAGGTAAAGATACCTAGAGGCTTACCAACCAGTAGACCCAAAGCAATACCGAGTGGCAGCATTGAAGTTAGACCTGACATCGATACGCCTTCTAACGAAATCCCCGCATTGGCAAATGCGAATAGAGGCAGAATACCAAATGCCACGTATGGGTGAAGCGCGTGCTCCATATGTTTAAGTGGAGAATGTTCGCCCTGCTTTCCCTTTAGTGGGATAGCAAAACCAATCACTACACCTGCCAATGTTGCGTGAACACCAGATTTAAGCACCGCGAACCATAAGATCGCACCGACGATCATGTATGGCGTAAGTTTTGTTACTTCCTTCGCATTCAACATGAATAGGACACCAGTCATGATGAAGCCAACAAGCAACGCCATGGTCGACAGGTCACCGGTGTAAAATAGCGCGATAATAACAACTACACCTAAATCATCGATGATAGCAACCGCCAGCAAGAACACTTTTAGGCTTACTGGTACACGCTTACCTAATAACGCCATGATACCTAAAGCAAAAGCGATATCTGTCGCCGCTGGAATTGCCCAACCAGAAATCGCCTCAGGATCGTTGGCATTAAAGGCTACGTAAATAAGAGCAGGAGTTAATATACCGCCAACCGCTGCAATCGCAGGGAAAATTGCGGTTTCTTTTGATTTTAACGCACCTTCAAGCAGCTCTCGCTTAACTTCAAGGCCAATGAGTAAGAAGAAAACAGCCATTAGGCCGTCATTAATCCAGTGAGAAACTGACATACCAAATACATAAGTATGCAGTACAGATTGATAAGTTTCGCCCAGCGGTGAGTTAGCAATGGTCATCGCAATTGCCGCGGCAATCACGAGAAGAATACCACCAGCTGATTCCATTTTGAAAAAGTCACGAATGACATCGTTCATGGTTTCGTCCTTATATTTATTATCTTAATAAACGATTAACAAAGAATGATAAGAGTGTATAGCGGTCGAAAACTTTAGAATAATTGAATCGCCACGGATAATCTAGGGCACTGTTGCAAAGTTAGCGATGAGGCAGCCTTTTGTCTTATTCAAAGGCCTTACATTTCAAAAACTCTGCTTACC
>NZ_JAOWES010000053.1:0-2081 GCF_030334095.1 Citrobacter sp. Cf118
AGGCGCATGGAGGCGATTTCGTACAGGGCATCTTCCATGGCACCGTCGCTCAGGTTGTACCAATGCTGCATGCAGTGAATACGCAGCATGGTCTCCAGCGGATAGGGCCGTCGGCCATTGCCCGCCTTGGGATAAAACGGCTCGATGACAGCGGTCATATTCTGCCATGGCAGAATCTGCTCCATGCGGGAGAGGAAAATCTCTTTTCGGGTCTGACGGCGCTTAGTGCTGAATTCACTATCGGCGAAGGTGAGTTGATGGCTCATGATGTCCCTCTGGGATGCGCTCCGGATGAATATGATGATCTCATATCAGGAACTTGTTCGCACCTTCCCTAAGTCACCGGCGGCTTGCCTGCCACACATTGAACATTACAGACCAATTAGCACTTTGTCACCGGGGAAAGATGTAAAGATTATGTATAAATAGATTGGCTTAGAAGTGACATTTCAACTTTGGAGAAACAGGTGACATTTTAAACTTGCTTTAACAAAATTTTGGGACTGACCGAAACAAAAAGGCCAGCCCCGGAGGGCTGGCTATTCAGTACAGGGCAATGACAGGTTTCTTGATGCCGCAGGCGTGAGCGTAGCGGGTCAGTGTGTCGATGCTGGCTTTGGTGATGTTGTTTTCCAGGCGAGAAATAACCGGAGGTGTAACCCCCATGCGTTCAGCAACCTGCGCTTTTGTCAGGTTGTCATGCTTGCGCCATTCAGCAAGCAGCTCCCTGAGCTTTTCCTTACGTTCTTCTTCCTGCCATGCAGCGCGATATTCATCGTCCTGCATCCACTCGTTATGCAGTTCTTTATGGCTTACCAGTTTCATTAAGTACCTCCGCTAACCGCTTTTTGGCGAGATCGATTTCTTTCGCTGGCGTTTTCTGTGACTTCTTGATGAAAACACGGAGCATGATGATGGTATTGCCTTTGTGGTATACCCAGATTCCCCTGGCTATGTCCGTCCCCATCGTGCGGATCTCAAAAAGTCCATCGCCCAGGGGCTTCGTGTCCGGCTCCCGCAGTAATCGGGCGTCATACTCCAGTTTGCCGATGAGACGGTCAAACTTCACCCTGATTTTTACGGGTAATGCTGTGGCTTCTTCCCTGGCTTCCGGGTGATAAACAACGCTAAACATGTGACCTCCCATTTCTATTAATATTAACCTATAGGCTAATTTCAGACAAGGTAGAATTAACCTATAAGCTAATTTTGTTGGCAGTTATCGTGGCTACCCGGTCACTACCCTGTTAGCGTGAGTTTTCGTTCCACTGAGGAACGGGGATTTATGCGCGTTAGCGCATGTAAGGCGGCAGGATGAAATGACAGGTAGCACCGAGGGTTAGCCGCCGATACCAGTGAGGGATCGAAAGGGATCGCCTATCCATCCCTTCACCCTGCAAAGCCATATTCCGCTAAAAGCGGCTCAGAGGCTTTTGTGCGCGGTCGGAGTGGTCACAACAAGGCGAAGCCGCAGTTGGGGCGTATCTCCGCGTTAGCGGGTCGTAAGAGCCGCTTACGAGCGTGTAGGGGTCAGTTTGGATATAGAGAATTATTGTACTATAAGGACTTCCCCGGCATGTCAAAGCCGGTATTTATGGTTTCTGTCTGCTCTTCAGTAAAAATAAAGGGGAGAGACTGCGGTACTATAAACGGCCATGATGAATCGTCATCGATTCGGGCCCTGATGAAAGACGCGCGTGAGGTTCTTGTTCGTTAAGCGGATACGTATATCCTGTACAATAGCCAGATAGGCCTCACGGGGTCTAACCCTTTATCATCAACGAATTGCAGGTCAGATGGTTATACAGCTTCGAGCTTTAGTTGACTGAGTACAGCCGGAAATCATCACCGTAATGTAGTGATGCCCAACACAGCCGCGCATTTTTGGCGGCGATGGCCACAACAGCCCGCCAGTACCCTCTGCGCTCAACCAACATACAAACCCAACGGCTGAATGAGTCAGTCCTTTTCCCGGCGCCAATAAGCACTGAACGAGCCCCCTGAACCAGAAGCGTTCGCAGATACGAATCACCGGCTTTTGTGATCCTGCCGAGTTTCGACTTTCCCCCGCTGCTGTATTG
>NZ_JAOWES010000054.1:0-5211 GCF_030334095.1 Citrobacter sp. Cf118
AGGCGCATGGAGGCGATTTCGTACAGGGCATCTTCCATGGCACCGTCGCTCAGGTTGTACCAATGCTGCATGCAGTGAATACGCAGCATGGTCTCCAGCGGATAGGGCCGTCGGCCATTGCCCGCCTTGGGATAAAACGGCTCGATGACAGCGGTCATATTCTGCCATGGCAGAATCTGCTCCATGCGGGAGAGGAAAATCTCTTTTCGGGTCTGACGGCGCTTAGTGCTGAATTCACTATCGGCGAAGGTGAGTTGATGGCTCATGATGTCCCTCTGGGATGCGCTCCGGATGAATATGATGATCTCATATCAGGAACTTGTTCGCACCTTCCCTAGCTGAGCGCATTTTGCAACGCGGACTGAGTGGTCAAGGTTGACCTTGTCGAATTCAGCCTTCAGTTGCTCATCTGGCTTAGCTTCGTTAACAGTTACCAGAATCCGACTAGCATACTCGCTACCCTTGGCTTGATTGCCTACCATCTTACCCAGTACACGGCCAGCTTTTGATTTCGCTTCAGTCAAACGTTCCTCGCCATTTTCGAGGTAGTCTTTACATGCGATAACAGCAGCAATCTCGGAAGCATGAACTTTCATCACGTCATTCAGTTCGTCACGAGATGGAGAGCTTTCCGCTGATATTGCGAAACTTGATGCATTAATTGCAAATAAACAAACAACCGCATTTAATATTATTTTTCTCATCACAGGTTTCCTTTTTATTGGTTACGAGGCAATGCTGCTTCAGACAGCTGGTAATTCAATATTGATAAGTAGGCCAGAGGTATAGTTGCTGCCGGGATTAACCATTCATACCTGAGCGAAAAGTATGACCACGAAAGTAAAACAACACCAGAGATAGCTGAAAATGCGAACAACGGCCCAATATTCATAAAAGTACTTTTACAAATGACTGGTATACTTTTCAGCAGAGAACCTTTACACCGCGTAACTGTTGGTATGAATAAAACGAGCATTGGCGTAGCGATAAATACGCTCAAAGTGGCAAGGGCGTACATATTGAAATACACTATTAGGTTGGAGTAAGCCAGACTAATGCTTGTTAATGTTGGTTGTTTATATTCAACATGGTTGGTTTCACCCGCAACCGCTGAAGCAATCATAAATTTGACTAACCACAATATTACGATCATTAGTACGGTCAGGAATAATGCATAAACTAACACAACGATAAAGTTGCGTAGTTCTTCCCAGATATTCAATCTTAGCTCTGAGCTTTGATATCGGCATAAGATAGCCGTAAGGTAGAGGGTGAGTACAACTGGCTGTAAGATAAAAAATGCAAGCCCCTCCATTGTCACATTTTTCATGATGAGTGTCAGGAGTCCACCACCAGCAATTATCGGCAAGAATATTGCCAAAATACCATGAAGAGATGCCATTGTTTTCATGGAGGACAACATTATTTGTTTGGTATCTTCGAAAGATAATTTATTGATGAGAAATGCTGACATTGTGTTTCCTCTTCATGTAGTTGGCTCAATTGTCGCATGTTGAAAAATTTGAATAGCATTTAACATCGACAAACTGACGGCTTTTTCTCTATCTCATTTTTTCTGTTCAGTTACGGGTGAC
This sequence comes from Citrobacter sp. Cf118, assembly GCF_030334095.1. Lineage (NCBI taxonomy): Bacteria > Pseudomonadati > Pseudomonadota > Gammaproteobacteria > Enterobacterales > Enterobacteriaceae > Citrobacter > Citrobacter sp. Cf118. The sequence goes on from NZ_JAOWES010000054.1 coordinate 1,596, forward strand.
GAAATTAACTCGACCAGCTCTTCCTTTCCCCACTATTCATGGGCATCAACGGAGAAAAGTTTTATGGATTCTGCGGTTCCTTCAAAGGCGTTGTCATAGCAACCCAGAATATTGATGTCGTAACCGGGCCCAGCTTCTCGGGTTAAAAGATGCTCCTTTGCGCTCCCTGGCAGTATTGCTATCAAGCGTCCTCCCGGTTTCAGGAATCTCATCGCATGTTGAAAATGTGCAATCCAGCGTGAGTCACTAAATGGAGGATTCATCAGAATTCTTTCAAACAAGCCGGTATTTTCAGGCTTGACCAATAGAAAATCATTAAGGGTGACGTTCCAGCGCAGGCCAGTAATTGCAACAGCTGCGGGGTGTATATCAAAACCAGTAACATCCACCCCCTCTGGTAACCCTTTCAGTAGCGCACCAAGACCGATATTCGGTTCCAGCAAACGCATACCTGAAGCCACCATACATTCATCAATTGCTCGTTTCTGGAGTTCTCCGACCGTTGCATAGAACTGGTGCGTATAGCGGTCAGGTATAGAACCATGTAATGCCAGAAGTTTGAATGCTTCAACGGGGCTAAAGTCAAAGTCATATACTTCTCTATATCTTCTGACAGCACCCAATGACTCCCATATGTTCACCAGTTCTTTTTTCTCACTAACAGACTGGTTGTCCCGCAGGATAAAAGTGTGCGGCCCCGGTGACAGGTGTTTGCCCGCGTTCAAATGGTCAGTGGCATATGATATTAAGGAGTTAACAGCAGAGAATGATATCAACTGCGACCGATATTCATTGGTTTTTACAGTTCTTGCGGAGTTATGGCCGGTGGTGTATCGGCGATCGAGAGGAATGCAGCCTGGCATTAAATGGGATAGTACCAGATTGAGATTGTCACAAGTTTCCTCCTCAATCAGGATATGCACATTGCCGTTAATAAACCCCTTCACTTTAAGACTATCGTTATCAATACTTACCCATTCGCCAGGGTTACTCATCATGTACTCTTTGACCGCAGCCGAATTCACATCCTCAGCACCGCTTCGTCCATACATCAGTCCAATAACCTTACGAAGGTCATTAAAATAGTTGAGATAGTCATAGGATCTGCGGTTATCTCTACTTGGTAAGCAGCTGGCTATGATGAGTTTGTTGCTGAAGCCCTGGGCACGGTTAGTCTTATGCAGAGCGGAGAGCTTTTCAAACACACCATGAACCATCTGGGCGAAGTAGTCTTTTTTCTCTTCATTCAATGCGAATGCGGTAGAAAAGATACTTTCTTCGTTGAAGGGTACAGGCTTAAGCTTCTCAAAATTTGATTCTGATGATTTTCGCCATGCCCTCAATCCTTCGTTCCAGTCATCGTATCTTTCGGTGGGCATAAATGGTTTTACGCCGGTCAGATCGAGCAGCTTTTGCCAGTACTTTTCATCGAGAGCACAGCGGGCCCGTTCTATACAGAACAAATTTTCTACAGCCAGCGTATATTTGATGGAATTGTCACAAGAATCACAGAACATGCGCCATGCTTCATCATGCCGGTTCCGCATCACTGCATCATACATGGCCTGCATGTGCTTCAGTGTTGTGTTGTATTCCACCAGCAGATCGCGCATGGCATTTAGTTTTTGAAAGCCGTCATGTTCAATGAGGCCACTTTGACTGTCTACGGGATTAGCATAAAGGCTGAGGACGTCTGATTCATTTTCATCGTTATTCGCTAATACAGCTGTCGGTAGGTTCATCAGATTTCTCCAAATAGAGAAATTATGAGACAGGTATGGCAGGTGACGAAGCAAATCGACGAACTACATAAGCCGGGATATTTGGGGATACCGTGAAGTACATAGCACGGCGGAAGTCCAAAAAAAGAGACCCCAGTAAGGGGTCTTAAATGAGGTATATATAACTATCAGATCACAGAGCCCGAAGCAGACTACTCAACGTCCTGAATTTCAGGAAGCTTCAACCCTTTCGGATAGAAGATTGTATGAACAGTCAGGTCAGCCAGGAACGTAGATTTGATAATTAATTTTATTATAGGGTTAATACTATCCCAAGAATCGGGCGAATTCCAGATAGTGGCATCACAGCTTTCAGGATACTGGTTAACTCCAGGAGCATGGCCAGCCGTGCAGCGCATTGGGTCGGTTGATTCATGCTCGCATTTAGGGCAAATATAGCGCCGCAGCTGGTGTTCACCTAGGTCTTGGTCAAAATCGTGAGGAGTTTCCCAGCAATGAACATCTTCAAGCTCAGGTAGCCTGGACGGAGTGTAAAAAGCCCACGGCACTTCCGTACCTCGCAGTACCTCAAGTGCGTGTATCACCCGCTCAGGCTCGATTTTAAGCACGTCACTGTATGCTTCTATTCGATCACGTAACAGGCTGGCTGACCTGCTCCCCGTTGATTAGTACACCCCGATGTTAGTAATGTCTTCATAAGCCACATGAGGACATCCCCATGAAGAAGCGTTTTTCCGACGAACAGATCATCAGTATTCTCCGCGAAGCCGAAGCCGAAGCTGGGGTACCCGCCCGTGAACTCTGCCGCAAGCATGCCATTTCCGATGCCACGTTTTACACCTGGCGTAAGAAGTATGGCGGTATGGAGGTGCCTGAAGTTAAGCGCCTGAAGTCGCTTGAGGAAGAGAACACCAGACTCAAGAAGCTGCTTGCCGAAGCCATGCTGGATAAAGAGGCGCTTCAGGTGGCTCTTGGGCGAAAGTACTGACGACAGACCAGAAGCGGGAAGCCGTGATGTTGATGTGTGATGCGACCGGTCTGTCGCAACGTCGTGCCTGCAGGCTTACAGGTTTATCCCTGTCGACCTGCCGCTATGAGGCTCACCGTCCGGCTGCTGATGCGCATTTATCAGGGCGCATCACTGAGCTGGCACTGGAGCGCAGGCGTTTTGGCTACCGTCGTATTTGGCAGTTGCTGCGCCGTGAAGGGCTTCATGTTAATCATAAGCGCGTGTACCGGCTTTATCACCTCAGTGGCCTGGGCGTAAAACGCAGAAGACGTCGTAAAGGGCTGGCAACAGAACGTCTGCCGCTGCTCCGTCCGGCGGCGCCCAATCTGACCTGGTCGATGGATTTCGTCATGGACGCACTTTCCACCGGTCGCAGGATCAAGTGTCTTACCTGCGTCGATGATTTCACAAAGGAATGCCTGACGGTCACTGTTGCCTTTGGGATTTCAGGCGTTCAGGTCACGCGTATTCTGGACAGCATTGCACTGTTTCGAGGCTATCCGGCGACGATAAGAACTGACCAGGGGCCGGAGTTCACTTGCCGTGCACTGGATCAATGGGCCTTTGAGCATGGTGTTGAGTTGCGCTTAATCCAGCCGGGCAAGCCAACGCAGAACGGATTTATTGAGAGCTTTAACGGACGATTTCGCGATGAATGTTTGAATGAGCACTGGTTCAGCGATATCGTTCATGCCAGGAAAATTATTAATGACTGGCGGCAGGATTATAACGAATGCCGCCCGCACTCCACGCTGAATTATCAGACACCGTCTGAATTTGCAGCGGGCTGGAGAAAGGGTCATTCTGAGAATGAAGATTCCGACGTTACTAACTGAGTGTTGTATCTAATCGTGGGGGCAGGTCA
>NZ_JAOWES010000055.1:0-21817 GCF_030334095.1 Citrobacter sp. Cf118
ACAACCTTTTCAGTTCTTCCAGGTTAGCGAATAAAATTTCGCGGTAATGCGAAACATCCCTTTCCTTAGCCAGTGCAAACTGCGTCTGCATCATCAGATTACTGACTGGTGTGCGCAGCTCATGCGCGATGTCAGACGAGAAATCTGACAGTTTCCGGAATGCCCCCTCCAGGCGATCAAACATATTATTGAACTCCTGCATGGTCTCAGAGATTTCCGGCGGAGCCAGATCGGGATTTAGACGCTGATCCAGGCTGTGTACAGTCATGGAGGAAGCCAGACTGGTCATTTCCCGTAACGGTTTCAGACCAATACGTGTGGTCAGCCAGCCCAGAAAAACAGAAATAAAGACCAGACCGATATTGAACCAGAACAGCCAGGTACTGAGTTTGTCCATAAACAGGGTGTGATACCCAGTATCCGTGGCAACCGTAATGATGACATGTTTGCTTTTACCCTGTTCCGGCGTCACGGCAACCCGCCGCGAGATACTGCGGTACACGGTGTTATTTTCTTCCGTCTGGATCATATAGTCGAGAATATCACCCGACTTATTAAGCAGGACCGCTGGAACAACAGAATTTTTGGCATAGAGTTCAACAATTTTTTCATTTTCCATGTTTTTTATAGAAATGAATAAACCATTGTGCCCTACCATCGCATCGTTTATTTTTTCTGATAATGACTTAATATCCGTTTTGTTCCGGAACGTCTCTGTTTTAAGAAACTCTTCGGTGAGCTGAAGTTTACCTGTCAGAAAATCGCGGTCCTGATTATCGAAATAGCCATTAAGGGTGCTAATCAGGATAAAACTTGATAACCACCATACCGTAAGCATCACCGCAGAAAAAATCAGGCTCAGGCGTGTGGTCAGGGAAATTTTGAACCTCACTCTTCTCTGATCTCCAGGACATATCCGGCACCGCGAACGGTATGGATCAGTTTTGGCTCAAAGTCATCATCAATTTTACTTCTCAGACGTCTCACCGCGACATCAATCACATTCGTATCACTGTCAAAATTCATGTTCCAGACCAGGGACGAGATAAGACTCCTGGGTAACACTTCTCCGGTGCGTTGCAGCAGCAACTCAAGCAGAACGTATTCTTTACCGGTGAGATGGATCTTCTTCCCCGAACGGATCACGGTCCGGCGCACCATATCAACGGTCATATCGGCGATGGTGCAGACTGTTGCGGCCTGCGAGCGTGCCCGGCGCAGTAGGGTTCTTACACGTGCAACCAGCTCCGTAAAATCAAAGGGCTTAATCAGGTAGTCATCTGCGCCAAGCTCCAGTCCTTTCACTTTGTCCCGCACGTTGTCCTTTGCGGTTAAAAACAGGACCGGTTCTTCGTGCCCGGACTCCCTCAGTGCGCTGATGATTTGCCACCCGTCGAGGAAAGGCAGCATCACGTCCAGTATTATCAAATCATACTGTCCCTTCGACGCGGCCCCGAGACCATCGCGGCCATTATTAAAGAGATCGGCCTGATAGCCTTCCTCAACCAGTCCCTGCTGCAGGTAACGACCTGTTTTTTGTTCGTCTTCAACGATTAAAATACGCTGCATGGTCAACTCGCTGATATGAAAGTAAAAATCTCACGCATGAGCTTTGGCTGTCCCCTAGCTGACCTGAGACGGAGCAAGCATTCCGAGCCACGCTACGGCGCCCAGAATGATAATCGCAACAACGAATTCTGTCAGGATGCTGTTTCGCATCAGGGCAACGCTGCGATCATAATTCCCTTCCCTGACCATAACTTCAAGCCGGGGCCCCAGGTGAAACCGGTTTGCTGCAGCCAGAAGAAGCATCAGAACAAACAGAGCCGTCTTGGCAAGCAATATCCTCCCCCAGGAACTGTTGAATAAGGGAGTTAAGTTACCCTCAGCAATATACAGATAGTTGACCAGCGCACTCAGGATCAGGGCTACAACAATCACCGTTCCTGCCGTGGCAAATTTTGCCAGGGAGTCAGATATCACAATGACGCTCTGTGCATTATGCTCGTTTCTGCGCATCAGCAGGATAGCAAATGCAACCAGAGCACCTGTCCAGGCACCTGCAGCGCCGAGATGGGTCAGATCGCTCAGTAAATGGAGATAGTAATGCAGACCGTCATGCATAACGGCGTGTCCTCCCCAGGCAAGTGTAGCCAGCGCCACGCCCCCACTCATCGTCATCAGCAGGCAGGACAATACTCTCTTATTAGTGTAAAGGAACAAAGCACCGAGTGTGGTAAACAGGGCACAGAGCCTGACAATCCAGCTAATACCCACATCAGTTTCTTCTATCACCATCTCGATAACATGGATGGATAATTCTCTGAGGTCAGTTACTCCACTCATGGCATTAGATACCAGGAGCATATTAATGCCAGTAAGAATGATGCCTGTAACAACAGCAAAGGTTATAAACGACCTGAAATTAGTCAGGTTATAGGTTTCATGTCTGACACCACTTATTCCATATATCTGAAAAAATGGCAATCCAAATATTACCATCAAATCCAGATAAAGAAGAAAACGAATAACAATCATAATCAGGTCGTTCATAATATTACTTCACTGTAAAGGTGTAATTACCGGTAATAGGGTGCGTATCTGAAGAAACCGCGCGCCAGTCAACACGATAAGTGCCAGCGGGTAAAGGCTCTCGCGGAATAATGACCATCGATTTAGGGTCAGCGCCTGGCGCCACTTTTGCCGCGACCGGCATCGGAGAATGTGATGACATGCCTTTCATACCCGTCATCGTTAATTTTGCACCTGAGAATTTCACGGTCAGATTTTCCGAGAAATTAAGCTGAATCTTTTCCGGGGCCGCTACGGCTGAATCAGCCTGTGGCACAGAGCTTTTTAATTCCGGATGGGCCATAGCAGAGAAAGCAACGCCCATAACGAGGCCACCTGTAAGAATGGCTTTATTTAAAATCGACATTTTATTTACCTGTTTAGTTGAGTGTTTTATATCAGTGCGTTAAAACCAGATTCTGGCTCCCGCCAGGAATACTACCTGATGGTCTTTCTCACCTTCTCTTTTCGCCATATCGGATGTTTTCCCGTAAAGTTGATTCCAGGAAACGCCTATATAGGGTGCAAACTCACGGCGTATTTCATAGCGCAGCCGGAGCCCCAGCTCTGTGTCAGTCAGTCCCCTGCCGCGACCCCGCGATTCATCATCCTGACTGTAGAAATTCACCTCATAGGATGGCTGGAGTATGAGCCGGTTAGTCAGTAAAACGTCGTATTCTCCTCCCAGACGAAGGGCTGCTTTTCCGCCATTACTGACAAAACCCGTAATTTCAGACTCAAAATTATAGAGTGCCAGCCCCTGAAAACCGACAGCAGCCCAGGTCCGGGCAGAAGCAGGTCTGAAATCCTGCCTGACACCCGCAACCAAATCCCACCATGGGCCAACCGCATGTCCCCAGAGTAACTGCGCTTCAGCCGCCTCCGTTTCCCCATTGCTTCGTTCACCTTCACTCTTTAGCCAAATCCGATCTGTGTCGCCTCCAATCCAGCTGTTAACACTCCAGCTGAAATTGTTGGTGTTATCCGACCGTTGCCATTCCAGTTGATCCAGCAGAACCAGATAATTAATCGCACTGTCGTGAATCGCATGCCCCTGTAAATTGCCGAATGCAGCCTTCCGGTCGGCATCGGTAACAGGCGGAATTGGCGTTCTGCTCTCAGTTACAATGGGCTCCATTGACGTCATCTCAGTGAAATTCTCATCTGCTGGCATCTGCATGGCAGACATGTCGTGCCCGGCGTGGGGATCTGCAGAGACGGAGCCCGCCGCAATAGAAAGCTGTGAGGTAAAGAAACCGGCGACCAGAACAGGTATGGCCTTCAAATTTCTCTTCATTCGCATCATTCCTCCACCCGGACTTCACGAAACATTCCCATTTCCATGTGATAGAGCAAATGGCAGTGATACGCCCAGCGGCCAAGCGCATCTGCTGTCACTCTGTAACTGCGTTTTGTACCAGGGGGAACATCTATTGTGTGTTTACGAACCATGAAATTACCGTTTTCATCTTCCAGATCGCTCCACATACCATGCAGGTGAATGGGGTGAGTCATCATGGTATCGTTGATCAGCGTGATCCTGAGCCGCTCACCGTATTTCAGCAGCACCGGTGCGGCATCTGAAAACTTGATTCCGTTAAATGACCAGGCAAACTTTTCCATGTGGCCGGTTAAATGCAGTTCTATGGTACGGCCAGGTTCACGTCCGTCAGGATCCTCAAAGCGGCTTTTCAAATCCGCGTACGTGAGAACCTTTCTTCCGTTATTTCGAAGACCAATACCCGGATCATTTAATTTCGGAGAGACGCTCATCGCCTGCATATCAACCAGTGGGTTATCCGTTTCTGACGCAGGATGACTTTGCATACCCGGCATTCCGGCCATCCGGGAATGATCCATACCGGCCATGCTGCTGTGATCCATGGGCGCGGAGGATGTCCCGCTATCCGGAAGGTCAGCACCGTCCATAGACATCATCTCTCCGCTGTTATCCATGCCTCCCATCTGGCTGTGGTCCATTCCTGCCATATCATGTCCCATTCCCCCCATACCCATATCTTCCATGGTCAACAGAGGACGGGGATCGAGGGGGGGAACGGCAGCACTTAACCCCTCTCTCGTGGCCAGTGTCCCTCGAGCGTAACCGGTCCTGTCCATGGATTGTGCGAAGATGGTATAGGCCTCACCCTGAGGCTCCACAATGACATCATAGGTTTCGGCAACGGCAATCCTGAATTCGTCAACGGTAACCGGGTTTACATACTGGCCATCTGCAGCCACGACCGTCATTTTCAGCCCGGGGATACGGATATCGAAATAGGTCATTGCCGATCCGTTGATAAACCGTAAGCGTATCTTTTCACCGGGACGGAACAGTCCGGTCCAGTTTTTCAGCGGGGCCTGCCCGTTCATGAGATAGGTGTAGGTGTAGCCACTGACATCCGCGAGGTCAGTCGGATTCATTTTCATTTCAGCCCACATTTTCCGATCGGCAATGGTGGCTGACAGCCCCCTGGTATTCACGTCGCGGAAAAAAGAGCCAACGGTTGGTTTATTGAAATTGTAGTAATCCGACTGTTTTTTTAATTTTTTCAGCAGGCTGTGAGGATTTTCATCGGTCCAGTCAGACAACATGACCACATGCTCACGATCGTAAGCAAACGGTTCTGGCTCCCTGGCATCGATGATAATGGCACCGTATACCCCCTCCTGTTCCTGCAGACCGGAATGGCTGTGGTACCAGTAAGTCCCGTTCTGCTTAACCTTAAAGGTGTAAACGTAGGTATCATCAGGCTCTATGCCCATAAAACTCAGCCCCGGAACACCATCCATATTGGCCGGAAGAATAATGCCGTGCCAGTGAATGGACGTCTGTTCATTAAGACGGTTTTTGACCTTCAGGGTAATGGTGTCACCTTCTTTCCAGCGAAGAACGGGCCCCGGCAGGCCTCCATTGATTGTTTTGGCCTGACGCTCACTGCCCGTGATATTGACGGCCGTTTCACCAATGGTCAGGTCAAACTGAGTACCCTGCAGGGATGCGGCAACTGGCAGGCTCAGACTGGAACGCGCATTGAAACTCCATACGCCAAGACTTCCGGCTACGCCAGAGAGGGTTAACCCCTTCAGGAAAGTTCGTCGAGACGTTTTCAACAGCATGCGCATTCCCTTATTTAAAGTATGGTTACTGACAGAATTCGAGAACCGATTTAAATTAAATTACTGGTTCATCCACTTACAATGAAATGAATCTAGCACACCTTAAGAAACAAATTCATTACAATCGTGTAATGTACATAGCTGTATTACATTTACGTCATCTTCCCCACAGGTTGATTATTTTTATATATGATCATAAGGACATCTTTTATGTACCTCAGAAGGTAATTACACATGAATATATTAATCACGACCACTGCGTTTACAGCTTTATTTTGTGGGGCAGCTTTTGCTCAGTCCAGTGATATTGCCCATGAAGCACATCGATTTGTTAATAATGCCTCAGCCGTCAGTCATGTGAATTCCTCGACGCATGAAAACTTACCGGACAGGGTTAATAAAAACAACACGCCCTCATTCTCTGAAATGAATGAACATGAAAGGGCCATTGTTGCTCATTCATTTATGAACAACAGCGCGTCCTATGCGCATCAGAAAATGATTGAGGAACATAAAAAAATGCTGTCCGGCAGTGATGCAAATTCAAAGACCTCGTCTTCTTCTTTTAACGAACTGAATGCCGGAGAAAAAGCCGCTCTCGTGCATGAGCAGGTCAATAATGCCGGTGCGGAAGCACATCAGACGCAGGCAAGAAAGCTTCGCGGGCTGTATTCGACCAGGTAACTGCAGGCGGGTTAGTGCTTAGCGTCAGGTGCGCAGCAGGGCTTTACTGACGGGTTACGTAACAGGACATGAGCCCCATATTGCTCTGCCGTAACCTGTTTCAGTCCCGTTAATCATCACCGTCGGGCTGGTCATACAGTTCCCAGAGCTTCAGGAGCAAACGGGAAACAAGATATGTTACAAAAATGACGACCATCAACGGTGCTCCCGATTAACTGACAGATGACACGCCTCCTGAAAACCCCTAGCATACGCCGCAGTGTTCATGCTAACGGCGAATTCCAGTAAATGTATTCTACCGATGTCGTAAAAGAAAATGCCTACCTTTCAGCCACCCGCTCGGGGCTGGAATCGAACGAGATCGCTACTCTTCAGCGCTCCTTGCCTTCCCGGTTTAATCTGCGGCATTTGAAAAAAAATGAATCATTAAAACTCGTACTGCAAAAGAAAGCGGGAAAATCACGTGTCGTGGCCTATAAATTTACGTCCGGTTCATTTAATTACACGGCGTATCGTATATCAGATAAAAAGTTCTATAACCTTTCCGATACTTCCGGGAAAGGCAGTCTCGATTATCCGTTACCGGCCACAGCAAGACTCAGTTCGCCTTTCAATCCTGCAAGACTTAACCCGGTATCGGGAAAAGTGAGTCCCCATAATGGCATTGATTATTCCATGCCCATGAACACGAAAATAGTCAGCGTCATCGACGGAAAAATCACCCGGGCCGAATACAACAGTACCATGGGATATTTTGTTGAAGTAACGGGAAAAGCCGGTGTTAAAACTCGCTATCTCCACCTCAATAAAATACTCGTTACTAAAGGGGCCAGGGTTACACGGGGAGGTGCTATTGCGTTATCCGGTAACAGCGGACGTTCATCCGGTCCTCATCTGCATTACGAGCTGGTCATCAATAACAACCCTGTTAACTCTCTGGCGTTCCGGGCAGCGGCACCCGCTGATAACAAACTCGAACAGCATGCCTTTGCGCATGCCAGAGACTACGAACGATACCTGGACTGATAACGGGACCGCGACGCGGCCCCGTCTGCCGGATTAATTTTTTTTATCGTTTTCACTTCCGTGATGTTGATGATCTCCATGCCCTCCGTGGCCGTGGAAAAGATGCATTAGCGGGCAGACCAGCAATAACAGATATGGCCAGTAACCTGCCACATGTGACCAGTGTTCGCGCAGGAGGGCAAATGCCGCGGTCGCGGCGACAGCAATAAGCGCATAGGTGGTACTTTTCATACTGGACTCCTTCTGTTCGTAACTGACCCTTCACTCAGTGTTATTTCCCGAGCCTGACACTTTTCAGACGCAACGCATTCACAATGACGCTGACGGAGGAAAGAGCCATGGCCGCCGCCGCAATAACTGGCGACAGCAGTATTCCATACACAGGATAAAGCAGACCTGCAGCCACAGGCACGCCAAGTGCGTTGTAGATAAATGCAAAAAACAGATTCTGACGGATATTTTTCATGGTGATCTCTGACAGATGACGGGCCCTGTTCAGTATCATCAAGTCGCCTTTGAGAAGGGTGACTCCGGCACTTTCAATTGCCACATCTGTACCCGTTCCCATGGCTATACCCACGTCAGCCGCTGCCAGCGCCGGGGCATCATTCACACCGTCTCCGGCCATCGCAACCACATGGCCAGACTCTTTCAGTCGGGTTATCACTGCTTTTTTGCCATCCGGCAGAATTCCGGCTTCAACCTCATCTATTCCCAGTTTCCGTGCGACTGCTTCAGCAGTAAGCTGGTTATCCCCGGTGAGCATAACAATGCGGATCCCCGCCTGACGCAAAGCTTTAAGCGCATCCGGCGTGGTTGTTTTCACGGGATCCGAGATAGCTATCAGGCCTGCAAGGTCCCCGTCTGTGGCCACATAGATAACGGTAGCGCCTTCCATCCGCAACGTATCCGCAACGGCCTTTTGATTATCAATAACGATACTGTTTTCCTGCATAGCCAGTTCATTACCAATAACAACCCGTTGACCTTCGACATCGCCTGAGACACCTTTACCCGACGGTGCATCGAAATGAGTGACTGCGGGTATTGCGATCCCCTTTTCCTGTGCTGCTTTAACTACTGCCATACCCAGCGGATGCTGCGAGCCTTTTTCCACTGCGGCTGTTACACGCAAAAGAGATGTTTCCCCACCCGGATTGAGACTGATAATCCCTGTCACCGTAGGCGAACCTTCCGTGAGCGTGCCTGTTTTGTCGACAACCAGCGTGTCCACTTTTTCAAGACGCTCAAGGGCTTCGGCATTCCTGATTAACACCCCGGCCTGGGCTCCTTTGCCCACCCCCACCATTATCGACATCGGCGTGGCCAGCCCCAGCGCGCAGGGACAGGCAATAATCAGGACCGACACAGCCGCAATGAGACCGTGCGCCATCCTGGGCTCGGGCCCCCAGACAGACCAGATCACGAAAGCAACAACCGCGATAAGTATCACCAGAGGAACAAACCAGCCTGAAACGCTGTCAGCCATTCTCTGGATGGGGGCACGCGAACGCTGTGCATCAGCGACCATCTGAACAATTCGTGAGAGCATTGTTTCATCACCGACTTTCTCTGCACGGATGATGAGACTCCCTGTCTGATTAATGGTCCCCCCGATGACAGGGTCACCCTCCGTTTTGGTAACCGGCATAGATTCCCCGGTCACCATCGATTCATCAACGGTTGTTTTGCCTTCGATCACAATACCGTCGACCGGAATACTCTCTCCTGGTCTGATGCGGAGCTTATCGCCAGGCAGAACATCTTCCGCATTAATATCCGTTTCATGACCGTCATGATCCAGCCGCCTGGCGGTTTTGGGGGCAAGATTCAGTAGTGCAGTAATGGCACCTGAGGTTTGTTCCCGTGCCCGCAGCTCAAGAACCTGTCCCAGCAGAACAAGCACCGTAATAACTGCTGCGGCTTCAAAATAAACGGCCACCAGGCCATCCATGTTTCTGAACGATGCAGGAAACCAGGAGGGGAAGACGGTTGCAATGACGCTGTACACCCAGGCTACGCCGGTGCCCATTGCAACAAGGGTAAACATATTCAGGGAGCGGTTACGTAACGACATTCCGGCCCGGGCGAAGAATGGCCAGCCACACCACAACACGACAGGAGAGGCCAGAAGCAGCTGCAGCCATGTGTTGTGCTGTGGCGGTACTGTATTCCTCAAGGCGGGAAACAGATGAGATCCCATTTCGAGTACCAGAACCGGAAACGCCAGCAACAACCCCAGCCAGAAGCGTCTTGTCATGTCGCGAAGTTCATCACTTGGCCCCGTGGATGCCGTAGCTACGAGCGGCTCCAGTGCCATTCCACAGACAGGACAGCTTCCGGGACCACTGCGGCGTATCTCCGGGTGCATCGGACATGTCCACACACCTTCAGAATTCTCTTTCTCCGCCTGGTGGTGAGGCTGTTTTATCTGATCAGGGCTGACTTCGTGATGATCGTGGTGATGGTGATGGTGATGGGAATGTTCACTGGCATCTTCGGTAAGATAACGATCGGGATGGGCTTTAAATTTACTCTCACAGCTGGCGGAGCAGAAATAAAGTTGATGGTCCTGGTATCGAATGCTGCTGTGCGCCCTGTCGGGCAGGATGTCCATCCCGCACACGGGATCTCTCACCTTATGCAATACGTGGCCCTCGTCCGGGGATAATGTCTGCTCAGAAGCAGTCTGGTTGTTGTGTTGCACTGCATTGTCATTTTTCACAGTAACTCTCCTTATGCATACCGAAGCATCTTCTGTCTTCAGGGTATGTCATGGATGCGATTACCACGAATGCCGCCGGCATAAGAGTGCCTGCTGCCGGCGTCCCGTTATCAGCCGTTCCGCTGACTATTCGATTCGCTGGAAGACTTTTTTACTTCCATCCGGTGAGAATGCGATAACATCGTAAGCCTCTTTTCGGGCTCCCATCTCCATTCCAGGACTTCCTGCTGGCATACCGGGGGTGGCGAGACCGTATATACCTGAACCAGACTGCATTGCCTTATGTATCGTTGTCGCAGGCACATGGCCTTCAATGATCAAATTACCGGCAACCGCGGTATGACAACTTCGCAGTCCTGCAGGAACAGCATGCTTTTCTTTCAGGGCTGACAGCGCCTGATCATTCATGACGTGAGTTCGTACTTCAAACCCGTCTTTTTCCATCGCCTTGCCCCACAGGGAACAACAGCCACAGTTTTCAGATTTGTACATATCAATCACTTTTTCACTCGCCATCGCGGGCAGTGAAAGGCCGAGAGCCAGCGCCATCAGAACCACTTTTTTCATACTCACCTCTGTATATTATCGATTTAAACCCTGACGTCAGGGTGAATCAGTAAAGAAGGACACCCACAGGGGGTGCCCTTTCAGGTTCAGGACACGCTTTTTTTATGTCTGCGCAGCCAGATTAATTTGTAGGCGGCAGGAATAATGAACAGGGACAGCAGCGGAGCCGTGATCATCCCACCAATCATGGGTGCCGCGATACGGCTCATGACTTCTGAACCTGCACCGGTTCCCCAGAGTATTGGCAGCAGACCCGCAATGATCACCGCCACGGTCATGGCTTTCGGCCGGACACGCAGTACGGCACCATGATAGAGGGCTTCATCAAGGCCTTCCGGTGTGAACGTCTCTTTACGGGACAATTCCGGGTGCGCTTCAATGGCATGACGCAGATACATCAGCATGACCACGCCAAACTCTGCTGCCACCCCGGCCAGAGCGATAAACCCCGTTCCGGTTGCGACAGACATATGGAAGCCCTGCCAGTACAGGAACCATATCCCGCCAACCAGGGCGAACGGCAGGCTCATCAGGATCAGCAGGGCTTCATCAACCCGGCGGAATGCCAGATACAACAGGATGAAGATGATCATCACCGTCATCGGCACCATCAGCTTCAGTTTCTTGTTGGCATGCTCAAGCAGTTCAAACTGTCCGGAGAATGACACGCTGGTACCCGGTCTCAGTTTCACTTTCTGACTGATCGCCGTTTTAATGTCATTAACCACCGACACCATATCCCTGCCGCGCGCGTCAATGTAAATCCAGCTGGCTGGACGGGCATTTTCCGTTTTCAGCATAGTCGGCCCGGAAACGACCTTAATATCCGCAACATCGCCCAGCGTGATCTGCTGCTTCATCGGGGTCAGGATCGGCATCTGTTTCAGGGCCTGCGGGCTGTTCCGGTAATCCTGCGGATAGCGGATATTAATCGGGTACCGGGCCACGCCTTCAACCGTCTCACCCACCATAGCCCCACCGATGGCTGATGAGATGAACAGCTGCACATCGCCCACCGTCATTCCGTAGCGGGAGGCTTTTTCCCGGTTGATATCCACATCAATGTAGCGCCCGCCTTCCAGTCGCTCTGCGAGAGCAGACACTACGCCGGGTACGGTTTTGGCGACCGCTTCGATACTCTGCGCCGTTGCATCGATATCGGACAGAACCGTTCCGGACACCTTGATACCTATCGGGCTTTTGATCCCGGTTGAGAGCATATCAATACGGTTACGGATTGGCGGCACCCAGAGGTTTGCCAGCCCCGGTAAACGGACGGTCCTGTCGAGTTCTTCAATAATCTTGTCAATCGTCATGCCTGGACGCCACTGATCCTCAGGTTTGAGCTGGATCGTGGTTTCAACCATTTCGAGCGGTGCGGAATCCGTGGCGGTCTCTGCTTTACCGGTCTTGCCAAATACAGAGGCCACTTCAGGAACGCTTTTGATTAACTTGTCCGTCGTCTGCAGGAGCGCTGCAGCTTCAGCCGGAGAGACACCCGGCAGGGTCGACGGCATATACAACAGGTCGCCCTCGTTAATCTTCGGCAGAAACTCACCGCCCACCTGGCTCAGCGGCCAGATAACGGTGAAAATGGACAAGGCCGCAACCAGCAGGGTTGTTTTTGGCCAGTGGAGAACCCGCAACAGCAATGGATGATACGCTTTGATCAGTACCCGGTTCAGGGGGTTACTGGTCTCTGCAGGAATTTTCCCCCGGATCCAGAATCCCATCAGAATCGGAATGACGATGATGGCCAGCGCGGCCGCGCCCGCCATGGAGTACGTTTTCGTGAATGCCAGCGGGCCAAACAGACGTCCTTCCTGACCTTCCAGGGTAAAGATAGGAATAAAGGACAGGGTGATGATCAGCAGGCTGATAAACAGTGCGGGTCCCACTTCAACGGAGGCATCGGTAATCACCTTCCAGCGGGTGGCGTTGTCAATCTGCTCACCCGGATGCTGATGATCCCACTCCTCAAGCCGCTTATGCGCATTCTCAATCATCACAATGGCGGCATCCACCATCGCACCGACGGCAATCGCTATCCCTCCCAGCGACATGATATTGGCGTTCAGTCCCTGGAAGTGCATGACGATAAAGGCGATACACAGACCAAGCGGCAGAGAGATAATCGCCACCAGGGCAGAACGTACGTGCCACAGGAACAGGGCACAGACGATGGCCACCACGATAAACTCTTCCAGAAGTTTGGAACTGAGGTTATCAATCGCCCGGTCGATGAGCTGGCTGCGATCGTAGGTGGTCACGATTTCAACGCCTTCCGGCAGGCTGGCCTTCAGCGTCTCAAGTTTATCCCTCACTGCCGTGATAACGTCGCGTGCATTTTTACCCGACCGCAGGATCACCACGCCGCCAGCGACTTCGCCCTGGCCGTTCAGCTCGGCAATACCACGCCGCATTTCAGGCCCGGTCTGCACGCGGGCAACATCCCGCAGATAAACCGGCACGCCGTTCTCGCCTGTTTTCAGGACGATGTTATTAAAATCATCAATGCTCTGAAGATAACCGCTGGCACGGACCATATACTCAGCTTCGGCCATTTCAACGGATGAGCCACCGGCCTCCTGGTTAGACGATTCAAGGGCCTGTTTCACTTCGGGCAGGCTGATACCATACTGAGACAGTTTTACCGGATTGACCTGAATCTGGTACTGTTTCACCACGCCGCCAACCGAAGCGACCTCAGCCACGTTCGGGATGGTTTTCAGCTCAAATTTCAGGAACCAGTCCTGCAGAGAACGCAGTTCTGAAAGGTCGTGTTTTCCGCTGCGATCGACAAGGGCATATTCAAATATCCAGCCCACCCCCGTGGCGTCCGGACCGATTTCAGAACTCACACCGGCGGGCAGTTTTCCCTGTACCTGGTTCAGGTACTCCAGCACGCGGGAACGGGCCCAGTACAGATCGGTGCCGTCTTCAAAAATGACATACACATACGAATCACCGAACTGTGAAAAACCACGCACGGTTTTTGCGCCAGGCACGGACAGCATGGTGGTGGTAAGTGGATAGGTGACCTGGTTTTCTACAATCTGCGGGGCCTGGCCGGGATAGCTGGTTTTGATAATGACCTGCACATCTGACAGGTCAGGCAAGGCATCGACAGGCGTGTTAATAATCGTCCATGTGCCCCAGATGCTGAGAAACAGGGCCCCCATCATGACCAGGAAACGGTTGGCGACAGAGCGCCGGATAATCCATTCAATCATCGTCGTCTCCTCAGTGCCCTGAATGCATATTTACAGGCTGGTCAGACATTGCTGGCATACTGCTTTCTGTTTTTTCAGGGTGGCGCATACGTTCCAGTGCGCCCGTAATATTGGCTTCAGAGTCAATGAGGAACAGGCCACTGACCACCACGGTATCGCCTTCATTCAGGCCGGAGCCGATGCCGGACTGTTGCTGTGACTCATGCAGAACGTGGATCTGTTTCGGCACAAACTTGCCTTCATCATCAACAGTAATCACGCGCTGTTCTTTGCCGGTATCGATAACGGCCTGGCTTGGTATCAGCAGCATCTCCTGGCTTCTGGTATTCAGTTTCAGATAGGCATTCATGCCCGGCTTGAGAAACTCATCCTTATTAGAAACCTGGAGACGGACCTGAAGCGTACGGGTTGTCTGATCCACGCTGGGAAGAATATTCCATTTTTCGACATGGAATGTTTTATCCGGATAAGCCGGTACCGAAATTTCAAACTGCGACGTATCTTTCAGCAGATAGGCGATAGATTCTGGCACTGCAGCGCTGATCCAGACCGGGTCCATTCCCTGAATCTGAGCCACCACCTTATCTTTCGAAATATTCATGCCGGTGCGCAGGTCAAATGCAGTAATGACACCATCAATAGGTGCTTTAATGGTAAAACGGGTCTGAATGCTCCGGGTAGAACGCAGTCTCTGAATATCCTCTTCCGGCATACCTGCCAGGCGAAGCCGTTCCAGAACGCCTTTAATTTGCGTGGAAGTACCACCGGTGCTGGATAACAGAAGGAATTCACTCTGTGCTTCCACCCAGTCCGGAATGGTAATATCGATAAGTGGCGTCCCCTTCTTCACATGATCGCCAATCGTCATGGGGTAGACTTTTTCGACAAACCCGTCAGAACGCGCCTGCACAATAACAAACTGATACTCGTTATAGCTGACATTAGCCGGGATTGTCTGAGAATAATTCAGCATTCCTCGCGTGACTTTTTGCGTTTTTAATCCCAGATTCTGAACCTGGGTTGGGTCGATACGGATCCCGCCACTGCTTTTATCGCCACTGTCATCAGCATATTTTGGCACCAGGTCCATATCCATAAAGGGCGATTTTCCGGGTTTATCAAATTTGGTATCCGGTTTCATTGGGTCATACCAGAAAAGCACCTTTCGTTCCGGTGCCTTTTGTTCTGTTTTTTCTGTCTTTTGTGCTGAGTTTACATACTGCCAGGCAGTAACCGATATCAGCCCCCCTGCTATGAGGCTGCTGATAATTATTGCAGCATATTTTATCTTTAAAGAAGCCATACAATTTTCCGCTAAAAAATCAAAACACCTGGCATATGCACCTGACGGTTAACTCACACATATACCTATGTGAATGTACAGGCGCACAGGATGTAATCGCTCCGGACAGCCAATCAGGACTGCGTCACGTTAATGCTTTTAAGTAAAGAAATATTACCCTGCTGAATAAACGAGAAATCGACATGGTTGCCGGTTTTCAGGGCATTGATAGCGTCGTCTGCATTAACAAAAGTGAAGCGCATGGTCATTGCAGGCCAGCCCACCGCAGGGATTGCTTCGTGCGAAATGGTGATCTTTTTACTATTTATATCAATTTCTTTAACGATACCGGTGCCCTTGATAACCTGCTGTACCGAAGCATCACTGGCAGTATTCATATCGCCATGCTGATGTGTTTCAGCATGAAGACCGGCAGAAAACATGACAGAGAAGGCACCAAATAAAACGGCTTTAAGTGAATTACGCATTTTAAATTTCCTGATTAATGAAATAAATTTACTCTACCCAACCGCCACCCAGTGCGGTAAACAGATTAATTTCGTTAACCTGCCGGGAATAGGTAAGATCGAGAATGGTTTGCTGCGTAGCGAAGAGAGAACGCTCTGCATCCAGCACTTCAATGTAACTGACAGCACCACTGGAATATAATCCTCTGGCACGCTGGAGAGTTATCTGAAGTGAATCAAGATAACGCTGCTGTGACTCAAGTTGCTGGCTAAGGCTGTCGCGCAGCGCAAGCGTGTCGGAAACATCCTTAAAGGCTGACTGAATTTTTTGTTCGTAATTAACCACCGACTGTTGCTGGCGAATTTCAGCCAGCTTCAGATTGGCTTTATTCCTGCCAGCATTAAATATAGGAATTTCAATTTTAGGGATAAAATTCCACATTCCACTTCCTGACGTAAACAGGCTGGACAGCTCCGTACTGCTTGCGGAAAGACCACTGGTCAGGGTAATTGAGGGGAAAAAGGCCGCTCGCGCTGCGCCAATATTGGCATCAGCCGCTTTCAGCTGATATTCCGCTTCCATAATATCCGGTCGCTGCAGCAAAATTTGTGAAGACAGATTTGGTGGCAATTTTACTGGGGCTATCTCCCCGCCTTTCATCCCTTTTTCTGACGGAAGTGCGCGGTACGTTCCCAGCACCAGTTGCAGGGCATTGTTTGCCTGAGCCAGATCGCCTTCTCGTTTGGCTATTTCGGCGCGGGTACTTTCGATTTGTCCTCGCGCCTGTTCAAGTGCCAGAACGTTCGTACTCCCGGTCACGAGCTGCTGCTCAACGAAAGCATAGGACTGTTGATAATTTTTCAGCGTTTCCCGCGCAATACGAAGTTGTTCGTACGCCAGTTGCTGGCTGAAATAGCTTTGTGAAACGTTGGATACCAGCAGGATGTGTACGGCCCGACGGGCTTCTTCGCTGGCAAAGTAGTTCTGGCGATCAGCATCACTCATGTTCTTAAGTTTGCCGAAAAAATCGAGCTCATAACTGAACTCCAGACCTGCGTCGTACTCCTGTGTGGTCGGCTTGTCACCTTTCAGACCACCGCTGTATGTGATCCCGGATGAGGCATTCAGCTGGGGATAACGATCTGCATCCGTGACGTTGAACTGGGCCCGGGCCTCTTCAACCTTCAGTGCAGCCATTCTCAAATCACGGTTATTAGTCAGGGCTTCAGTAATCAGCCGGGTGACCTGGGGATCGACAAAAAAGTTACGCCAGCCCGTATCCTGATAGCCATTCACCGCTGGCGTCAGGCTGTTACGGGACAGTGAAAACTGCTGGGGTACCGGTGCTGCCGGACGCTGATATTCAGGCGCCAGAGAGACACAACCAGCCAGAATGAAGATTGTGCTGATGCTGAGTAGTTTTAATTTGAACATATTGCTTCTCGTCCAGGCAGACCTGGTAAATGGTTCAAATGAAGTTCAGAGTATTACCAGGGTTACTTTACAGAATGCACTCTGTTTGTCGGGTGACAGAATAATGACAATGTTGTCATTTTTACGGTAATTCGTTGATTACGATCGTGTGCGCAATAGAATGACATTAGCAGCCAGACGGGGAGCAAGATGAAAATATTGATCGTCGAAGACGAAATTAAAACAGGTGAATATCTCAGCAAAGGGCTTACAGAGGCAGGGTTCGTAGTGGATCACGCTGATAATGGTCTTACCGGATATCATCTCGCCATGACAGCCGAGTATGATTTAGTCATTCTGGACATCATGCTGCCTGATGTGAACGGCTGGGATATCATCCGCATGCTGCGCACTGCCGGAAAGGGTATGCCGGTCTTACTACTGACGGCCCTCGGCACGATCGAACACAGGGTCAAAGGACTGGAACTGGGTGCGGACGATTATCTGGTTAAACCCTTTGCGTTTGCCGAACTGCTGGCCCGGGTGAGAACCCTTCTGAGGCGGGGAAACGCGATGATCACGGAAAGCCAGTTTAGGGTGGCTGATCTCTCGATGGATCTCGTATCCAGAAAAGTCAGTCGCGCCGGAAACCGCATTGTGCTCACCAGTAAAGAGTTCAGCCTGCTGGAATTTTTCATTCGCCATCAGGGCGAGGTTCTTCCCCGTTCCCTGATTGCCTCTCAGGTCTGGGACATGAATTTTGACAGCGACACTAACGCGATTGATGTCGCCGTAAAGCGACTCCGCGCTAAAATAGACAACGATTACGGGACAAAGCTGATCCAGACTGTCCGGGGCGTGGGCTATATGCTGGAGGCCCCGGATGCATAGCAAACCTTCCAGGCGCCCTTTCTCACTCGCCCTGCGGCTGACCTTTTTTATCAGCCTGTCCACGATACTGGCTTTTATCGCCTTCACCTGGTTTATGCTGCATTCTGTTGAAAATCATTTTGCCGAGCAGGATGTCAGCGATCTTCAACAAATCAGCACTACCCTGAACCGTATACTGCAGTCCCCGGTGGATCCGGATGAAAAAAAAGTAAGCAAAATAAAGGAGTCGATTGCCAGCTACCGCAACGTTGCCCTTTTGCTCCTCAATCCCAGGGGGGAAGTGCTCTTTAGTTCAGCGCAGGGGGCGGCACTACACCCGGCCGTGAATTCCGCAGATTTTAGCGAGCACAGCCGCGCACGGGATGTCTTTCTCTGGACGGTGGAGGATCCTGCGAGACCGATGGATACCGGGTCTGAAATGAAGATGGAAACATACCGGATTATCGCCTCCTCTGGCCAGGCGATATTTCAGGGCAAACAGCAGAATTATGTCATGCTGACTGGCCTCTCCATTAATTTCCATCTCCATTACCTCGATGCGCTGAAAAAAAATCTGATTGCGATCGCCGTCGTGATAAGCCTGCTGATTGTTCTGATCATTCGCATCGCTGTCCGTCAGGGGCACCTGCCCCTTCGTAATGTCAGCAATGCCATTAAAAACATCACCTCCGAGAATCTTGATGCGCGGCTGGAACCGACACGCGTTCCCATTGAGCTGGAGCAACTGGTTATCTCGTTCAATCATATGATTGGAAAGATTGAGGACGTCTTTACCCGCCAGGCCAATTTCTCTGCCGATATCGCGCATGAGATCAGAACGCCCATCACCAATCTGGTGACGCAGACTGAAATCGCACTGAGTCAGGATCGAACCCAGAAGGAACTTGAGGATGTCCTCTACTCCAGTCTTGAAGAGTATAACCGGATGACCAAAATGGTCAGCGACATGCTGTTTCTGGCACAGGCGGACAATAACCAGCTTATACCTGACAGGGTCCGTTTTGACCTCAGAGCAGAAGTCATGAAAGTCTTCGAGTTTTTCGAAGCCTGGGCCGAAGAACGCAATATCACGCTCAAATTTAACGGGATGCCCTGCCTGGTTGAGGGAGATCCACAAATGTTCAGAAGAGCGATCAATAATCTGTTATCCAATGCCCTGCGTTATACCCCGGAGGGACAGGCCATCACCGTCTCAATAAGAAAGCAGGAGAGCTTTTTTGACCTTGTGATTGAAAATCCAGGGAAACCGATCCCTGAAGAACATTTATCAAGGCTGTTTGACCGTTTTTATCGGGTGGATCCATCCAGACAACGAAAAGGAGAAGGCAGCGGCATCGGCCTTGCGATTGTGAAGTCAATCGTGGAAGCACATCACGGAAGAGTGCAGGTGGAATCAGACGTACGCTCCACGCGTTTTATCTTATCCGTGCCCAGACTGGAGAAAATGATCCCGGAAACCCAATGCTGAAAATAAAGATGTAAATGACAAAGATGTCATTAGCCTGTCATGCAGCAAACAGAAGCCATTCGATATAATTAGTGCAACTTATCAGGAAGGCTGGATTGCTTCATCAATACCCGGCGTCAGAGTACGCCAGGAAATGAATATCCAGCCCTCTTCCGGAGAAATAAACGCTGCCGAACTTGTTTCAGTTATGGAACTGAAAACACCGGTTGTACTTCCCCGGACATCACTAATTCAGAAATGGAGAGTTATCATGAAAAATATCGTATTAGCATCTTTGCTGGGCTTTGGTTTAATTTCATCGGCCTGGGCCACTGAAACCGTGAATATCCATGATCGCGTCAACAATGCACAGGCTCCTGCTCACCAGATGCAGTCTGCTGCGGCTCCTGTCGGGATCCAGGGGACTGCTCCTCGTATGACCGGTATGGACCAGCATGAACAGGCCATTATTGCTCATGAAACCATGACGAACGGCTCGGCGGATGCGCACCAGAAAATGGTGGAAAGTCATCAGAAGATGATGGGAAATAACACGGTATCCACGACCGTCCCGTCAACGTCTTACGCGGCGATGAATGAGCATGAAAGAGCAGCGGTTGCCCATGAATTCATGAATAACGGGCAATCCGGCCCACATCAGGCCATGGCCGAAGCGCACCGCCGCATGATCAATGCAGGCTGAATGCGACGGTAGTATCCGTGCTGTTACCTTTTCCCTGATAGATTTTCCTGAAACAACGTTGCTACATTTTTGCCCCCCGTCAGGGGGCTTTTTTGTCTGACTCAGCTACACTTAACCGGTACCTGTCTGAAAGGAATTATTATAGGGGTCTGACGCTCAGTGGAACGAAAACTCACGTTAAGCGATTGTGGCTGAGAAAAACCAAAGGATCCGGCGAGGATCCTTTGGTGTGCTGACATGACCAGTTTCTTTTGGGATATTTTTTCCCTGCATGAAGTCCTTTATGTCCTGATCATAATGCCATTAAAAATTCTATGCTATGGCTTCGCTATTTTAGACATTCCCTAACAGCTTTGTCTAAATCCGCCACATAAATTGGGGTAGGATGCCCAGATTTCATTTTCCATACAGTATATCCTCCCTTTGTTGCTTTGCCGCGCAGCTCTGTCTGCTTTCCTTCTGTGATTGACCTGCTCCCCGTTGATTAGTACACCCCGATGTTAGTAATGTCTTCATAAGCCACATGAGGACATCCCCATGAAGAAGCGTTTTTCCGACGAACAGATCATCAGTATTCTCCGCGAAGCCGAAGCTGGGGTACCCGCCCGTGAACTCTGCCGCAAGCATGCCATTTCCGATGCCACGTTTTACACCTGGCGTAAGAAGTATGGCGGTATGGAGGTGCCTGAAGTTAAGCGCCTGAAGTCGCTTGAGGAAGAGAACACCAGACTCAAGAAGCTGCTTGCCGAAGCCATGCTGGATAAAGAGGCGCTTCAGGTGGCTCTTGGGCGAAAGTACTGACGACAGACCAGAAGCGGGAAGCCGTGATGTTGATGTGTGATGCGACCGGTCTGTCGCAACGTCGTGCCTGCAGGCTTACAGGTTTATCCCTGTCGACCTGCCGCTATGAGGCTCACCGTCCGGCTGCTGATGCGCATTTATCAGGGCGCATCACTGAGCTGGCACTGGAGCGCAGGCGTTTTGGCTACCGTCGTATTTGGCAGTTGCTGCGCCGTGAAGGGCTTCATGTTAATCATAAGCGCGTGTACCGGCTTTATCACCTCAGTGGCCTGGGCGTAAAACGCAGAAGACGTCGTAAAGGGCTGGCAACAGAACGTCTGCCGCTGCTCCGTCCGGCGGCGCCCAATCTGACCTGGTCGATGGATTTCGTCATGGACGCACTTTCCACCGGTCGCAGGATCAAGTGTCTTACCTGCGTCGATGATTTCACAAAGGAATGCCTGACGGTCACTGTTGCCTTTGGGATTTCAGGCGTTCAGGTCACGCGTATTCTGGACAGCATTGCACTGTTTCGAGGCTATCCGGCGACGATAAGAACTGACCAGGGGCCGGAGTTCACTTGCCGTGCACTGGATCAATGGGCCTTTGAGCATGGTGTTGAGTTGCGCTTAATCCAGCCGGGCAAGCCAACGCAGAACGGATTTATTGAGAGCTTTAACGGACGATTTCGCGATGAATGTTTGAATGAGCACTGGTTCAGCGATATCGTTCATGCCAGGAAAATTATTAATGACTGGCGGCAGGATTATAACGAATGCCGCCCGCACTCCACGCTGAATTATCAGACACCGTCTGAATTTGCAGCGGGCTGGAGAAAGGGTCATTCTGAGAATGAAGATTCCGACGTTACTAACTGAGTGTTGTATCTAATCGTGGGGGCAGGTCA
>NZ_JAOWES010000056.1:0-436374 GCF_030334095.1 Citrobacter sp. Cf118
GCTTGTAATCCGTTGTTCCGTGTCAGTGGAGGCGCATTATAGGGAGTTATTTCAGGCTGACAAGGGGAAATTTAAAATAACTTTCTGAGTGCGTGTTTTTTCACCAAAACAACCATTAACATGCCATAAAATAAGCAAATTGCCGTTTTTGCAGCCGCAATCACACTTCCAGGTGGCATACTAATGAATAAGAAAAAGAGTAAGGAAGAACATTCATGCCATTAAATGCCCAACAGCTAGCCGCACAGAAAAACTTGTCCTACGTTCTGGCCGAAAAGCTGGCTCAGCGAATATTAAAAGGTGAATACGCGCCGGGCGCTATATTGCCTGGCGAAATAGAGCTGGGCGATCAGTTTGGTGTGAGTCGCACCGCGGTAAGAGAGGCGGTAAAAACTTTAACGGCAAAAGGTATGGTATTACCACGCCCACGTATCGGCACACGCGTCATGCCGCAAGCAAACTGGAACTTCCTCGACCAGGAGCTGCTCACCTGGTGGATGACGGAAGATAATTTCCCGCAGGTCATTAAACATTTTCTGGTGATGCGTATCAGCCTGGAGCCTCAGGCGTGTTTACTGGCGGCGACTATTGGTACGGCTGAACAGAAAGCGCACCTCAACACGCTGATGGAAGAGATGGTCGAGCTGAAAAGAAACTTCAGACGCGAACGCTGGATTGAGGTTGATATCGCCTGGCATGAACACATCTATGAAATGAGTGCGAATCCGTTCCTTATTTCCTTTGCATCTCTGTTCCATTCGGTTTACCAGACCTACTTTACCTCTATTACCTATAACGATGTGGTGAAACTGGATTTGCACCAGGCCATTGTCGATGCAATAGATGATAACGATGGCGATCGCGCCTTTGCTGCTTGTCAGGCATTGCTGATAGCACCGAACGTGCTACCGGATAAATAATATGTCAGAAAAGAAATCACGCAGTATGGCCGGGCTACCGTGGATAGCAGCCATGGCCTTTTTTATGCAGGCACTAGACGCCACTATCCTCAATACCGCCCTACCAGCAATAGCACATAGTCTTAACCGCTCTCCGCTCGCCATGCAGTCGGCCATAATCAGCTATACCCTGACGGTCGCGATGCTGATCCCGGTAAGTGGTTGGTTGGCAGACCGATTTGGTACCCGACGCGTCTTTATGATTGCTGTTAGCCTGTTTACGTTGGGATCGCTGGCCTGTGCGCTGTCCAGCTCCCTAAGCGAGCTGGTGATTTTCCGTGTCATTCAGGGGATCGGTGGCGCCATGATGATGCCCGTTGCCCGTCTGGCGTTATTGCGTGCCTACCCTCGCAGTGAACTGCTTCCCGTGCTTAACTTCGTCACCATGCCTGGACTTGTGGGGCCGATTTTAGGTCCGGTATTGGGCGGTGTACTGGTTACATGGGCCAGTTGGCACTGGATCTTCCTGATTAATATTCCAATTGGCATTGCCGGTATCTTCTATGCTCGCAAATATATGCCGAACTTCACCACCCCACGCCGCGGTTTTGATATGACCGGTTTCTTTCTGTTTGGTTTGAGCCTGGTGTTGTTTTCCAGCGGCGTTGAATTGTTCGGTGAGAAGCTTGTCGCTACCTGGGTCGCACTCGGTATTATTCTTGCCAGTGTGTTGTTACTACTCGCCTATATTCGCCATGCTCGTCGTCACCCAACGCCACTTATATCTCTTCCAATATTTAAGACTCGAACCTTTTCTGTTGGGATCGCCGGCAACCTCGCCACTCGCCTGGGCACAGGCTGCGTGCCCTTCTTAATGCCGCTGATGTTGCAGGTAGGCTTTGGATATCCGGCTCTGATAGCCGGTTGTATGATGGCGCCAACGGCGTTGGGTTCAATTCTGGCAAAATCCATGGTGACGCAGGTTCTGCGCAAACTCGGCTACAGGACCACATTGGTGGGTGTTACGGTTTTTATCGGCCTGATGATTGCGCAGTTCGCTTTGCAATCTCCTGCCATGCCGGTCTGGATGCTGATCCTGCCGCTGTTCATTTTAGGTATGGCGATGTCCACCCAGTTTACCTCAATGAATACTATCACTCTGGCGGATCTGACCGATGAAAACGCCAGCAGCGGCAACAGCGTATTGGCCGTTACTCAGCAGTTATCAATCAGTTTAGGGGTTGCCATCAGCGCCGCCGTTCTGCGTATCTATGAAGGTATGGAAGGAACCAATACGGTCGAGCAGTTCCACTACACCTTTATGACGATGGGCGCTATCACGGTAATATCCGCGCTGATGTTCATGCTGCTAAAAGCCAAAGATGGACGTAACCTGATCAAAGATCGGCACAAACCTAAACCGACCCCCGCTCCATCAAAACAGGAGTAAGCTGCAAACGCTGTTGTTGTAATGCGGGCTGGGCCATCCGATGGATTAATACATCGATGGCCAGTTCGCCCAATTCATCTTTTGGTTGATGTATGGTCGTCAGCGGAGGCGTCATATAGCGCGCCAGCTCGATATCATCATAACCCACCACCGCCATATCCTGCGGAATGCGCAATCCCGACTGGTACAGAGCCTGATACGCGCCAACAGCCATTGCATCATTGCCGGTAAAAACGGCCTGCGGTCGCTGTTTATGCGACAGCAACGTTTGCATAGCTTCAAAGCCGCCACCAAACTCAAAGTCACCGGTAATCTCGTAGCCTTCCGGGACAGGCAAGCCCGCCCGCTTCATTGCCGCTCGATATCCTTCCAGACGCAAACGCGCCGGGGTTTTATCCAGCGGCCCGGTGATGCAGGCAATGCGCGTAAAACCTTTTTCGATAAGATGTTGCGTGGCTAAATCCCCGCCCAGCAGGGAGTTATCCTGAATCAGATCGCTTTCACCATCAAAGGGCGACCAGTCCATCATCACGGTCGGTATAGAAGGGTAACGCTGCATTATCTCTCTGGAAGGCTGATGTGTTTCCGTGCAGAGCAGCAGCAAACCATCCACGCGTTTTTGCATTAGCGTTTCCAGATTACGGTTCATGCGCTGTTCATCGCCTTCGGTATTGCACAGCACCAGGCTGTAGCCGCGCTCAAAACAGCTACGTTCAACGCCGCGCACCAGCTCAGAATAGAAGGGATTGGTACTGGCAGTGATTAACATGCCAATCGTGCGGGTCTGGTTTAACTTGAGGCTACGCGCCAGCGCGGAGGGAGCGTAGTTAAGCGCTTTAATCGCAGCTTCTACTTTGTCAGTGACAGACTCACTGACAAAGCGATCTTTATTAATGACGTGAGAAACCGTCGACGTGGAAACACCCGCCAGGCGGGCGACGTCCTTCATTGTAGCCAAGCGTTACCTCTGTTGACTTAAAAACGCTTCTATTTCTTCGCGCCACGGAACGGAAGGCTGTGCGCCTTTACGGGTAACCGCAATCGCCGCAGCGGCATGCGCAAAACGGATCGCTTCAGGCAGTGGAGTCTCTTCCAGTAACGCTGTAATTAACGCGCCATTAAAGGTGTCTCCGGCGGCAATAGTATCAACGGCTTCCACTTTAAAACCGGGTACTCGCTGACCTTCGCCATTCACGCTGGCCCACACACCGCGACTCCCTAAGGTAATCAGTACAGTATGGATTCCTTTAGCATGCAATGCCTGCGCCGCTTTGGCCGCGTCTTCATCATTTTCAACCCGGATCCCCGTCAGCTTTTCAGCCTCGGTTTCATTCGGGGTAATAATATCTACCAGCGCCAACAGCTCGTCAGAAAGTTCACGTGCCGGAGCCGGATTTAGGGCGACCATGGTCTTATTTTGATGTGCAATCTTTGCCGCAGCCAGAACGCTTTCGATCGGCGACTCTAGCTGCATCAGTAAAGCGGACGCCTGCGCAATACGCTCATGCTGTGCTTCCACCAGCGCTGGCGAAAGAGCTGCGTTAGCTCCAGCATGAATGCCGATAACGTTCTCACCTTCACCATTCACAAAAATCAACGCAACACCGGTCGATTCCCCCGAAATTACGCTAATCGGCGCAATATCAATGTTGTCTTTGGCTAACTGTTTACGCACACTTTCGCCAATATCATCATCGCCCGTACAGGCAATGAATGCGATATTCGCGCCACTACGACCCGCAGCAACAGCCTGATTCGCGCCTTTACCGCCAAATGCGACCTGATAATGACTACCGGTTACGGTTTCACCAGGTGTCGGGAAAGAGTTAAGGTTAAGGATGTGATCGGCATTGATACTGCCAAGAACAACGAGGTTGCCTGCGGTTTTCATATTTGGTGTTCCAAGTCAAAGTGCGCCACCGGGTTAGGGTGGCGCGTGCCCTGCTTTTCTTTTTACGCTTTCATCCCCAAAACCAGATACGGGGATGGCGTATTTATGTCTCCATCAGGCCGCGAGCGACCTGAATCGGTATTACTGCTTGATGACCAGCTTCAGGTCAACCGGATATTTAGCCTGAACCTTCTCGCCTTTCAGGACTTTATCCGCAGTCTCAACGCCTTTCGCGCCGATCTGATCCGGCAACTGAGCAATGGTCGCAGCCAGTTTGCCATCATTTACTGCTTTTTCGCCATCTGGAGTGCCGTCAAATCCAACCACCATCACATCAGATTTACCCGCGGTTTGCAGTGCGCGCAGCGCACCCAGCGCCATTTCATCGTTCTGAGCAAATACGGCCTGCACATCAGGATGCGCAGTCAGCAGGTTCTGCATGACGTTCAAACCTTTAGTGCGGTCGAAGTCTGCCGGCTGGCTGGCCAGTACGTTAAATTTGTGTGCCGCAACGGCCTGCTGGAAACCTTCGCCACGCTCACGCGCCGCTGAAGTTCCGGCAATCCCCTGCAGTTCGATAACTTTTGCGCCTTCACCAGCTTTCTTCGCGATGTAATCACCCGCAATTTTGCCGCCCAACACGTTATCAGACGCAATGTGGCTTACCACTTCGCCTTTGGAGGCAACACGGTCAAGGGTAATAACCGGAATTTTTGCCTGGTTAGCCATCTTCACAGCATTACCAACGGCATCAGAGTCGGTTGGGTTGATCAGCAGAATTTTAGTTCCACGAACCGTTAAGTCCTGAACGTTAGCCAGCTCTTTCGCCGGGTTGTTCTGCGAGTCCAGAATCACCAGGTTGTAACCCAGCTTATCCGCCTCTTTTTGCGCCCCATCCTTCAGAGAAACAAAGAACGGGTTATTGAGGGTGGAGACCACCAGCGCAATGGTATCTTTCGCCATCGCATTCGCACTCACGGTGGCGCTCAGCGCAACAGCAGAAACTAGGGTAGCCAGTTTTTTCATGTTCATATTTAAGATGTCCTGTAATCGTTGTTACTGCTTTTTGTTGTCTACCAGTACCGCCAGCAAAATCACCACCGCTTTGACGATCATCTGGTAATAGGAGGATACACCTAACAAATTCAACCCATTATTGAGGAAACCAAGAATCAATGCGCCGATCAGCGTCCCAACAATTCGTCCTTTACCACCCGCCAGGCTAGTTCCGCCTAATACCACCGCAGCGATAGCATCCAACTCATAGCCAGTACCTGCCGTCGGTTGCGCAGAGGAGAGGCGCGCAACTTCAATGATGCCCGCCAGTGATGCCAGCAGGCCGCACAGTGAGTAAACGATAATTTTGATTTTACTGACGCTGATACCGGACAGACGCGTTGCCGCTTCGTTACCGCCCAGCGCATAGATATAACGCCCCAGACGCGTGTGGTGCAGCATGTACCACGCCGCGAGGAAGACAATCCCCATGATCCACACCGGCGTAGGGACGCCTAACGGACGACCAATCCCGAACCAGCCAAACAGATCGGCATTGTCAGTAAACCCGGTGTTTACCGGACTGCCGTTGGTGTAGACCATGGTCACACCGCGCAGCAGCAGCATCATAACCAGAGTCGCGATAAACGCCTGCACGCGACCTTTCGCTACAATCACCCCGGTTACCGCGCCAATGGCAGCGCCGAGCGCCAGGGCCGCAGCAACAGCCACCAGCGCATTGACTTCAATCCCTACAATCGAAGCCGCAACCGCACCGGTCAGCGCCAGCAAGGAACCGACGGACAGATCGATACCCGACGTCAGGATAACCAGCGTCATGCCAACCGCCATGATGGCGTTCACCGACGTTTGCTGAAGAATGTTGAACAGGTTATTAACGGTAAAAAAGTTAGGGCTCATGGTGGAAACAATCGCGATCAGCACTAACAGAGCGATGAGCGACTTTTGCTCCAGAAGCCATGCTTTAGTGAAATAACGGCGACCAGAAACAGCCTGGGTAGTCATCTTTTTTACTCCTGATTCACGCGATTAAGCTTGCCCACAGCGGCAGCCATTAATACTTCCTGAGTGGCCTGCTCGCGAGTGAATTCACCGCCGAGATGCCCTTCATGCATAACGATAATTCGATCGCTCATGCCCAATACTTCTGGCATCTCAGAAGAGACCAGAATGATACTCAGCCCATCGGACTTAAACTGGTTGATAAGCTGATAGATTTCTTTCTTGGCCCCAACGTCAACGCCGCGCGTTGGTTCATCAAGGATCAGCACTTTTGGCCGGGTCATCAGACCGCGCGCAATCGCCACTTTCTGCTGGTTACCACCGGAAAGAAGGCCGATAGCCTGTTCCATCGATGGGGTTTTAACATTGAACAGACGAATAAAATCACCCACCGCCTGCTGCTCATCTTTATGTTTAAGGCTTCCACCTGCACGGCTGAAATAGCGCAGCGCGGTCAGTGACATATTCTCTTTCACCGACATGCCGAGCACTAAACCATCGCGTTTACGGTCTTCAGAAATATAGACGATGCCGTTAGCCAGTCCATCCTGCGGCGAACGGGTAACCACTTCATGGCCATCAAGCGTGACGTAGCCGCTGGTGCGTGGCAATGCGCCGTACAACACTTTCATCAGCTCGGTACGTCCGGCCCCCATCAGCCCCGATACGCCAAGGATCTCGCCTTTACGCAGCGTGAATGACACATCGTTTACGCCAGGACCGCACAGATTATCGACCTTCAGACGAATATCACCCGGCGCTTTTTCCAGGCGCGGGTACTGATCTTCCAGCTTACGTCCCACCATCATTTCAATCAGCGAGTCTTCGGTAAGCGATGCGACTTCACGCTCGGCAATAAACTGCCCATCGCGGAAGACGGTTACGTCGTCGCAAATCTCGAAGATCTCTTTCATGCGGTGAGAAATATAGACAATGCCGCGTCCCTGGGATTTCAGTTCGCGAATGACGCGGAACAGGGATTCGGTTTCAGTATCGGTGAGGGCATCCGTCGGTTCATCCATAATGATGACCTTCGATTCAAAGCTCAGCACTTTAGCAATTTCGAC
The DNA here is from genome assembly GCF_030334095.1 of Citrobacter sp. Cf118. Classification (NCBI taxonomy): domain Bacteria; kingdom Pseudomonadati; phylum Pseudomonadota; class Gammaproteobacteria; order Enterobacterales; family Enterobacteriaceae; genus Citrobacter; species Citrobacter sp. Cf118. The sequence continues at coordinate 7,327 of NZ_JAOWES010000056.1, forward strand.
CATCTGCTGATCGCCAATCGACAACTCACCGACCAGCCTGTCGCTTTTAAAGCGCAGATTGAGTTTGGCGAGCAGCAGATCGGCTTCGGCGTACATCTTCTTCCAGTCAATTTTGCCAAAGCGATTCACAAACTCACGACCGAGAAAAATGTTTTCAGCGATAGTGAGTTGCGGGATCAGGTTCAGCTCCTGGTGGATGATACCGATTCCGGCTTCCTGGGAGGATTTCGGGCCGTTAAAGGTGGTCTCTTTCCCCAGCCACAATAAGGAACCGGCATCACGGGTGTAGATTCCGGTCAGCACCTTCATCATGGTGGATTTACCCGCGCCGTTTTCGCCCACCAGCGCCATTACGCGGCCTGGGTAGACATTCAGCGCGGCGCCGGATAGCGCTTTTACGCCCGGGAACGCTTTATCGATCCCTTTGAGTTGCAGTAATGCGTTCATGATGGCCTCAGAACGTGACGCCAGCACAGAGAATAATATTCGCATACGGAGAACACTCTCCGCTGCGAATTACCGCCTGACTGTCTGCGGTTTGTTTTTTGAATTGTTCATGCGTGGTGTAACGAATTTCTATGGTGTTTCCCTGGTGTTGTTGCAGTTGCTCAATGTGGCTGAGCAACGTTTCGTGGAGTTGCGGATTATGTTGTTTAATTTCCGACGCGAGAATGGCCGCCTCGACCTGCATTTCACGTGTGACCACATCCAGTACCTGCATAAAAGAAGGTACGCCCTGGGTTAATGCCATATCGATACGCGTTGTGCTGTTCGGGATGGGTAAACCTGCATCACACACCACCAGCGTATCGGTATGCCCCAGACGGGAGATCACCGATGAAATTTCAGAGTTGAGAACCGTGCCTTTCTTCATTTTCTTTCCCCACTAGCGAAACGTTTCGCTGGAGATAAGTGTAGTGCGAAGAGTGGACAGAAAACCACCGCGACGTTACGAAAATGTGATCGCCATCGAAACGTTTCGCAAGGATTATCATTAGATGAAATGAAAACTGGGAGGGGCAAAACAAAACGCCCCCTTTCACGATGAAAGAGGGCGTCGATGAGATTAAATCTCGACCTGAGTACCGAGCTCAATAACCCGGTTCGGTGGGATTTCAAACTGGTCCGGCGCACGCAGCGCATTGCGCTGTAACAGCAGATACAGCTTACCGCGCAGACGCAAGTACCATGGTCGTTTGCCGACAATCAGCGACTCGTGCGACATGAAGAAGGAGGTTTCCATCATCCGGCAGCTTAAGCCTTCCAGACCGCAGCGATGGAACACTTCCTCCACGTTCGGCGTTTCGCGCCAACCGTAGCTGGCAACCACGCGCCAGAAGGTGGGCGATAACTGCTCAATCTGCACCCTACGCACGTTGTGAACATAGGGCGCATCTTCCGTGCGCAGCGTCAGCAGAATAACGCGCTCATGCAGCACCTTGTTATGTTTGAGGTTATGCAGAAGCGCAAACGGGATGACGTTCAGTGCGCGGGACATATATACAGCCGTTCCCGGCACGCGTACCGGTGGCGATTTCTCCAGAGAAGCAATCATCGCCTCCAGAGAGTTACCGTGCTCATGCATGCGACGCAGCAGACGGAAGCGCTCACTTTTCCAGGTGGTCATGATGGTGAACATCACCAGACCCAGCGTCAGAGGCAGCCAACCGCCGGAAATCAGTTTATCGAGGTTCGCGGAGAACAGCGGAACATCGACGCACAAGAATGCCACCAGGATCAGGAAGACGAAGTATTTATTCCAGTGCCAGTTTTTGCGCGCCACGGTGGTCGACAAAATAGAGGTCAGCACCATCGTCCCCGTTACCGCAATCCCGTACGCCGCGGCCAGATTACTGGAGTGTTCAAAACTCACAATCACGATAACCACCGCAAAATAGAGCATCCAGTTAACGAAAGGAATGTAGATCTGGCCCGACTCCATTTCCGAGGTATGGATAATGCGCATTGGCGATAAATATCCCAAACGCACGGCCTGACGCGTCAGCGAGAAGACACCGGAGATAACCGCCTGCGAAGCGATTACCGTCGCCAGCGCGGCGAGGATCAGTAGCGGGATCAACGCCCAGTCTGGCGCCAACAGGAAGAACGGGTTTTTGATCGCTTCAGGATGCTTTAACAGTAGCGCCCCCTGACCAAAATAGTTCAGTACCAGTGAAGGCAACACCACAGAGAACCATGCCAGGCGAATCGGCAACTTACCGAAGTGGCCCATATCCGCATACAGCGCTTCAACACCGGTAATCGACAGCACCACCGCACCCAGCGCAATAAAAGACAACGTTTTGAATTCGAGGAAGAAATGCACCGCCCAATACGGATTTAGCGCCTGCAGTACTTCCGGATTGCCAATAATACTGCGCACGCCTAAAACCGCCAGCGTCAGGAACCACAGCAGCATAATCGGCGCAAACAGCTTACCGACCATGCCGGTACCGTGTTTTTGAATCAAAAACAGCAGGGTCAGTACGATTATCGAGAGCGGAACAATCCAGGTATCCAGTTGCGGGGCAATAATCTCCAGACCTTCAATCGCAGACATCACCGAAATGGCTGGCGTAATCACCACTTCACCATAGAAGAAGCTGCCGCCTATCAATCCCATAATGACCAGCATGGAGGTTGTTCGCGCCGAGGTATTGCGCCCGGCCAATGACATCAGCGTCAGGATCCCGCCTTCTCCGGCGTTATCTGCGCGCATGACAAACGTCAGGTATTTAATGGAGACAACAAAGATCAGCAGCCAGAAAATCAGCGAGAGAAAACCAAATACGGCATCACGTTCAACGCCAAAACCAAACTGGCCGGACAAACATTCACGAAGCGTATAAAGTGGGCTGGTACCAATATCACCGTAGACAACCCCAATGGCTGCAAGGGTAATCGCAGACAATGATTGTTTATTATCAGTGCTCATAGACTCGTCTTTCGTTTATACACATCATCTTTCAAGCCACTCCGTGTGGGCTGCATTCGTTATTCCCCCCATCCCAGGAGAAAACTCCATTGCCGCCTTGGTGCAGCTTGATTGATTTGGTGTATATATAAGAAATGTGTGCGTCGTCCCTTGGCCCACAAAAAGGCGCACAGTATGCACGATTAATCACAAAATCGTACCCCTAAATGAGACCAGATTAATCTGGCTCAAAGAAAAATAAGCGCACCTTCAGTCTATTACTGCAATGGTGTGAAGCATCTATACTCGCAGTTTATGCAGTACATTTGGCGAAAGGACGCCACTTCATTATGGCTCACCCACATTTATTAGCGGAAAGAATTTCCCGTCTGAGCAATGCGCTGGAAAAGGGACTTTTTGAACGTAGCCACGCCATTCGTCTGTGTCTGCTGGCAGCACTCAGCGGCGAGAGCGTTTTCTTATTAGGGCCCCCGGGGATCGCAAAGAGCTTAATTGCCCGCCGACTGAAGTTTGCCTTCCAAAATGCACGCGCTTTTGAATACCTGATGACGCGCTTCTCTACGCCGGAAGAAGTTTTCGGCCCGCTGTCCATTCAGGCCCTTAAAGACGAAGGTCGCTATGAACGCTTAACGGCGGGCTATCTTCCTGAAGCTGAAATCGTTTTTCTCGATGAAATCTGGAAAGCAGGCCCGGCAATTCTTAACACCCTGCTGACCGCCATTAACGAACGTCACTTTCGCAACGGCGCGTATGAAGAAAAAATTCCGATGCGTCTGCTGGTGGCCGCTTCCAACGAACTGCCTGAAGCCGACAGCAGCCTGGAAGCGCTGTACGACCGTATGCTGATTCGTCTGTGGCTGGATAAAGTTCAGGACAAGGCCAATTTCCGCTCCATGCTGCTAAGTCAGCAGGATGAAAGCGACAACCCGGTCCCCGCATCATTGCAGGTGACGGATGAAGAGTATCACCAGTGGCAAAAAGACATTGGCGCCATCAAGCTTCCCGATCGCGTGTTTGAGCTTATTTTCACCCTACGCCAGCAGTTGGACACGCTACCGAATGCCCCCTACGTGTCCGATCGTCGCTGGAAAAAAGCGATCCGCTTACTCCAGGCCAGCGCTTTCTTTAGCGGACGTGATGCGGTAGTACCTATCGACCTGATCCTGCTGAAAGATTGTCTGTGGTACGACGCGCAAAGCCTGAATCTGATGCAACAGCAGCTTGAAATATTGATGACCGGACACGCCTGGCAGCAGCAAGCCATGCTGACGCGCCTGGGCAGTATTGTGCAGCGCCGCATTCAACTCCAGCAGCAACAAAGCGACAAAACGGCGTTCACGGTAATCCGTCAGGGTGGCATGTTCAGTCGTCGTCCTCATTATGATTTACCACCGGAAGCTACGTCCTCAGTCGTGACATTACTGCTACAAAAGCCATTAAAGCTGCATGATATGGAAGTTATCCATATTGCTTTCGAACGCAGTGCGCTGGAACTGTGGCTAACAAAAGGCGGTGAAATCCGCGGAAAATTAAACGGGATCGGCTTTGCCCAAACGCTGAATATGGAAGTCGATAGTGCACAGCATCTGGTTGTGCGCGATGTCAGTTTACAGGGTTCTCGCCTGGCGATGCCGGGGGCTTCGCAAGAGAGTATGCCCGCAGAGATAAAACAGGAGCTTGAAGCCCTCGATAACGAGTGGCATCAGCAGCACAGCGCATTCAGCGAACAGCAAAAATGCCTGTTTATTCATAGCGACTGGTTAGGCCGCATTGAGGCCAGCCTGCAGGATGTCGGGGCGCAAATCCGCCAGGCGCAACAATGCTGACCCTTGATACACTCAACATAATGCTGGCAGTCAGCGAAGAGGCGATGATCGAAGAGATGATCGTCGCCCTGTTGGCTTCCCCAAAGATGGTGGTATTTTTTAAAAAATTTCCTCGCCTTAAAAAAGCGATCACTGACGATATTCCCCGCTGGCGCGAATCTTTGCGTAGCCGCCTCAAAGATACCCATGTGCCGCCAGAGTTGGCAGAAGAGGTCATTTGTTATCAACAAAGCCAGCTCCTCTCTCATGCGCAGTTTATCGTTCAACTACCGCAAATATTATCGCTATTGCACCGACTCCATTCGCCCTGGGCTGGGCAAGCGCAGCAACTGGTCAATGACAACAGCACCTTTACGCCCGCCCTGCATACGCTTTTTCTCCAGCGCTGGCGCCTGAGCCTGGTGGTGCAAACCACAACGCTGAATCAGCAACTGCTGGAAGAAGAGCGCGAGCATTTGCTCAGTGAAGTACAGGAACGGATGACCCTTAGCGGACAACTGGAACCCGTTCTGGCGGAAAATGACAACGCTGCAGGCCGGTTGTGGGATATGAGCGCGGGCCAAATCAAGCGAGGTGATTATCAGTTGATGGTGAAATACGGTGAATTTCTGACGCAACAACCCGAACTCCAGCGCCTGGCCGAGCAGTTAGGTCGTTCCAGAGAGGCGAAATCCGTGCCGCGTAAAGATGCGCCAATGGAAACCTTCCGTACCCTGGTGCGCGAACCGGCAACCGTCCCGGAGCAGGTGGATGGCATCCAGCAAAGTGACGATATCCTGCGCCTGCTACCGCCAGAACTGGCCACGTTGGGCATTACCGAACTGGAATACGAGTTCTACCGACGGCTGGTGGAAAAGCAACTGCTGACCTACCGCCTGCACGGCGAAGCATGGCGTGAGAAAGTAACAGAACGTCCGGTGGTGCATCAGGATTTTGACGAGCAGCCGCGCGGACCTTTTATCGTCTGCGTTGATACATCAGGATCGATGGGCGGGTTTAATGAGCAGTGTGCGAAAGCCTTTTGCCTGGCGCTAATGCGCGTCGCCCTTGCCGATAACCGGCGTTGTTTCATTATGCTGTTTTCAACAGAAGTGGTGCGCTATGAGCTTTCCGGCCCGGAGGGCATCGAACAGGCGATCCGCTTTTTAAGTCAGCGCTTTCGTGGCGGCACTGATATTGCCAGCTGTTTTCGCGCCATTATTGAACGCATGCAGGGTCGGGAATGGTTTGATGCCGATGCGGTGGTTATCTCAGATTTTATCGCTCAGCGATTACCCGATGAAGTCGTCAGCAAAGTGGGGGAATTACAGCGGGTGCACCAGCACCGTTTTCATGCGGTAGCGATGTCAGCACATGGCAAACCCGGCATCATGCGCATTTTCGATCATATCTGGCGCTTTGATACCGGGATGCGAAGCCGCCTGCTCAGACGCTGGCGGCGTTAATTGTTACAGCAGAGAAGCGACGCTTTCACGTACCTGGGCCGGCCATACGCCACACTGAACCTGGCCAATGTGCGGTAATTGCAGCAACAGCATGGTCAGACGCGACTGCCCAATCCCCCCACCAATCGTCTGCGGCATTTCACCACGCAGCAGCGCCTGGTGCCATTCCAGACTCAGGCGATCTTCATCACCGGTCAAAGACAGCTGGTGTTTCAGAGCGTCAGCATCCACACGGATCCCCATAGAAGACAGCTCAAACGCATCTTCCAGAACCGGGTTCCAGACCAGAATATCACCGTTCAGACCGGCATGACCCAGCTCAGACGCTGAACTCCAGTCATCATAATCCGGCGCGCGTACATCATGACGGTGACCGTCACTGAGTTTACCGCCGATCCCCACCAGGAATACCGCGCCCAGCTCTTTAGCAATCGCACGTTCACGACCTTTTGCGTCAAGATCCGGATAACGAGATAACAGCTCCTGGCTATGAACAAAGTGGATCTGCTCTGGCAGGAACGGTGCCAGACCAAACTCTTTGCTAACCGCAGCTTCGGTGGCCTTAATTCCCGCCCAGATAGCCTCTACCGTGCTTTTCAGAGTGGAGAATTGACGCTCACCGTCGCCCATCACGCGCTCCCAGTCCCACTGGTCAACGTACACTGAGTGCAGCGGGGAGAGGCGATCTTCATCGGGACGCAGGGCTTTCATATGCGTGTACAGCCCCTCGCCTGCGCTAAAGTCGTGTTGTCCTAACGTTTGACGCTTCCACTTCGCCAGTGAATGAACCACTTCGAATTGAGCGTCTGGCAATGCTTTAACCTTCACCTGCACCGCTTTTTCACAGCCCGACAAGTTATCCTGCGTGCCATCTCCAACGCGGCTGAGGATCGGAGCCTGAACTTCGATCAGACCTAAACGCTCTTCCAGCTGGCGAGAAAAATGAGATTTTACGAAGCTAATTTGACGTTGTTTGGCAATGTAAGCGGTTTTCATTATGTGTACTCCTGTGTCCTGTTGCCTATGATTAAGCAACAGAATGGAGGTAATATTCAATAATCAACAAACAAAAAGCCGACTTCGATTTTGATTCGTTAAAATTAACGTCTAAAATAGAGGGAATCATTAATCTACATAAGAAAAACCTATGGAAAATTATCAGATCGACAATCTGGACCGCGGCATTCTTGATGCCCTGATGGAAAATGCCCGTACTGCCTACGCAGAATTAGCCAAACAGTTCGGCGTCAGCCCAGGAACAATTCACGTTCGCGTAGAAAAGATGAAGCAGGCCGGGATTATTACTGGCGCGCGGATTGATGTTAGTCCCAAACAATTGGGTTACGACGTCGGCTGCTTTATCGGCATCATTCTGAAAAGCGCGAAAGACTATCCGTCAGCACTTGCAAGACTGGAAAGCCTCGATGAAGTGACCGAAGCGTATTACACCACCGGGCACTACAGCATCTTTATTAAGGTAATGTGCAAATCGATCGACGCGTTGCAGCAGGTACTTATCAACAAGATCCAAACAATTGACGAAATTCAGTCCACTGAAACCCTGATCGTCTTGCAGAACCCGATTATGCGTACCATCAAGCCATGATCGGTTTTTTTAATCCCCTATTTTTCCACAGGTAGATCCCAGCTCGCACACAGCGTACAATACGCCCTCTTTATAAAGGTGGGCGATCATGGCAGACATCACTCTTATCAGCGGTAGTACGCTTGGCAGTGCGGAATATGTAGCAGAGCATCTGGCTGAAAAGCTGGACGACGCCGGTTTTTCCAGCGAAATACTGCATGGACCAATGCTTGAAGAGGTTCCGACTGACGGGATCTGGCTGATTATCAGCTCCACACACGGAGCAGGAGACATTCCTGACAACCTGCAGCCTTTATATGATGCCTTACGCGAGCAGAAACCGAACCTGTCACAAGTGCACTTTGGTGCAATCGGGATCGGCAGTCGTGAATATGACACCTTTTGCGGCGCAATCGACAAGCTGGAAGCCGAATTGAAGGCCTGTGGGGCAAAACAGATCGGCGAAACACTCAGGATCAACGTACTGGAACATGAAATTCCGGAAGATCCGGCTGAAATTTGGCTGGGATCGTGGCATCCGTTGCTCAGAGATTTGTAAAGATCGTACTTTTTTATGTGGATAACTCTGGTTAAAAGCTTGGATCAACCGGTAGTTATCCCAAGAACAACCGTTGTTCAGTTTTTGAGTTGTGTATAACCCTTCATTCTGATCCCAGCTTATACGGACCAGGATCACCGATCATTCACAGCTAATGATCCTCAACAACCTGTTGATCTTACTTAAAGGATCGCCCTTATCCACAGAAAGGTGCGATCCTAATAAGAGATCACAATAAAACAGATCTCTAAATAAAAAGATCTTCTTTTTAATACCCAGGATCCCAGGTCTTTCTCCATCGACTAAAGTTGAGTAGAATCCACGGCCCGGGCTTCAATCCATTTTCAAACCGCTTTACGCGAGGCAAACCACCATGTTTTATCAGGATCCTTTTGACGTCATCATCATTGGCGGGGGTCATGCAGGCACTGAGGCCGCGATGGCCGCAGCGCGAATGGGTCAACAGACTCTGCTTTTGACACACAATATCGACACGTTGGGGCAGATGAGCTGCAACCCGGCGATTGGCGGTATTGGGAAGGGACACCTGGTAAAAGAAGTGGATGCGCTTGGTGGGTTGATGGCAAAAGCGATCGACCATGCGGGTATCCAGTTTAGGATACTAAACGCCAGCAAAGGGCCTGCCGTTCGTGCTACTCGCGCTCAGGCCGATCGTGTGCTCTATCGCCAGGCGGTACGTACCGCACTGGAGAATCAACCCAACCTGATGATCTTCCAACAGGCGGTTGAAGATCTGATTGTTGAAAACGATCGTGTCGTAGGCGCGGTAACCCAAATGGGACTGAAGTTCCGTGCCAAAGCGGTCGTGTTAACCGTGGGGACTTTCCTCGACGGCAAAATTCATATTGGTCTGGACAACTACAGCGGTGGCCGCGCTGGCGATCCGCCGTCTATTCCGCTGTCACGTCGTCTGCGTGAACTGCCGCTGCGCGTCAGTCGCCTGAAAACCGGTACACCGCCGCGAATCGATGCGCGCACGATTGATTTCAGCGTGCTCGGCCAGCAAAACAGCGATAACCCGATGCCGGTCTTCTCATTCCTGGGCGATGCTTCTCAACATCCGCGCCAGATGCCGTGTTACATCACGCATACCAATGAAAAAACCCATGATGTGATCCGTAATAACCTCGATCGTAGCCCGATGTACGCAGGCGTGATCGAAGGTATCGGCCCACGCTATTGCCCGTCGATCGAAGACAAAGTGATGCGCTTTGCCGATCGTAACCAGCATCAGATCTTCCTCGAACCGGAAGGACTGACGTCTAACGAAATTTACCCGAATGGCATCTCCACCAGCCTGCCGTTCGATGTGCAGATGCAAATTGTCCGTTCCATGCAGGGGATGGAAAATGCCAGAATCGTCCGTCCTGGCTACGCGATTGAGTACGATTTCTTCGATCCGCGCGACCTGAAACCTACTCTGGAAAGCAAATTCATCCAGGGTCTGTTCTTTGCTGGTCAGATCAACGGTACGACCGGTTATGAAGAAGCTGCCGCGCAAGGGATGCTGGCTGGTCTGAACGCCGCACGCTTGTCTGCTGACAAAGACGGCTGGGCGCCGCGCCGCGATCAGGCTTATCTTGGTGTGCTGGTGGACGATCTGTGTACGCTGGGCACCAAAGAACCGTACCGCATGTTCACCTCACGCGCGGAATACCGTTTGATGCTGCGCGAAGATAACGCCGACCTGCGTCTGACCGAAATTGGCCGTGAGCTGGGACTGGTGGACGATGAGCGTTGGGCTCGCTTCAACGAGAAGCTGGAGCGTATTGAACAAGAACGCCAGCGTCTCAAATCAACCTGGGTGAATCCGTTAGCGGAGTCCGCTGCAGAAGTGAATGCTCACCTGGCGACACCTCTGTCACGTGAAGCGAGCGGTGAAGATCTGCTGCGTCGCCCGGATATGACCTATGCTCAGTTGACCTCTTTATCTGCGTTTGCACCTGCGCTTGATGATGCTCAGGCCGCGGAACAGGTTGAAATTCAGGTGAAATACGAAGGATATATCGCCCGTCAGCAGGAAGAGATCGAGAGACAACAGCGTAATGAGAACACCTTGTTGCCTGCAACGCTGGATTATCGTCAGGTCTCCGGCTTGTCGAATGAGGTCATTGCCAAACTGAACGATCACAAACCGGTATCGATCGGCCAGGCATCGCGTATTTCCGGCGTAACACCTGCCGCCATCTCCATTCTGCTGGTATGGCTGAAAAAACAAGGTATGCTGCGTCGCAGCGCTTGATATCACTTTTTGGCGGGAGTGCTTCGTTTGCCCGCCCTACAAATTTGTCGGCCCGATAAGCGACAGCGCGTCGGGCAATAGATTATTTACAGGTAACGACCGTGCTCAACAAACTCTCTCGTCTGCTGGCAGATGCCGGTATTTCTCTTACCGATCACCAGAAAAATCAGCTGATTGCGTATGTCGATATGCTGCATAAATGGAACAAAGCGTACAACCTGACGTCGGTGCGTGATCCCAACGAAATGCTGGTGCGCCATATTCTGGACAGCATTGTCGTCGCGCCGTACCTGAAGGGCGAGCGTTTTATCGATGTCGGCACTGGTCCGGGCCTGCCGGGAATCCCTCTCTCCATCGTACGTCCTGAAGCGCATTTCACACTGCTGGATAGCCTGGGAAAACGCGTTCGTTTCTTGCGCCAGGTGCAGCATGAGCTTGCGCTTACTAACATCACTCCAGTGCAAAGTCGCGTTGAAGAATTCCCTTCAGAGCCGCCGTTTGATGGGGTGATTAGCCGTGCTTTCGCGTCACTCAATGATATGGTGAGCTGGTGCCATCATTTGCCTGGTCAGGAAGGGCGCTTTTATGCGCTAAAAGGGCAGTTGCCTGAAGATGAAATTGCCTCGTTGCCTGCAGAATTCAGCGTCGAGTCGGTCGAAAAATTACGCGTTCCGCAACTGGATGGTGAACGTCATCTGGTGGTTATTAAGCCAAACAAAATTTAATTTTTATCAAAAAAAATAGAAAAAAAACGGTTCTTTGGGTGTTAAAAGTCATAAGGAATAGTGTGGTTAAATGTCGTTACATTTCACTAATGCCTTACGGTTTTGCATCATAACTATAACGTACCGTTTTTTGTTAAAAGTGAAACAAGTCAGCTGTGAAAATATCAGCCTGCTAAAAATAGAATCAAAGAATCACCGCTCGTGTTAATTTTTTATTATAAATGTCAATGGGTGGTTTTTTTGTTGTTATTCGCTATTTTTAAAACAGTAACGAATTTTAGGCTTAAATATCAAAAAGTTGAAATGGCATCATTTGCCAAGTAAATAAATAGTGCTGGGGCGAATATGCTTAATATGTGATCTGGTGCACGCTTTGCAGCCAGTGTTTACGCGGCTTTTGCAGTTTTGCATGATCGTTCACAGTTTGCATAAAAGTGATAAATGTGGCGTAGCGAAAAATATTTAAACATTTATTCACTTTTTAGCTACTTATTGTTTGAAATCGAGAAGGCGCACCGTATAATTTGACCGCTTTTTGATGCTTGACTCTAAGCCATAAAGAACGTTTTATACGACACGCGGCATACCTCGAAGGGAGCAGGAGTAAAAACGTGATGTCTATGTCGCTCTTGAGTCGAAACGTTGCTCGTAAGCTTTTGCTCACACAGTTTCTGGCGGTAATAGCAAGTGGACTGCTATTTAGCCTCAAAGACCCTTTCTGGGGCATCTCCGCATTGTGCGGTGGATTGGCAGTGTTACTGCCTAATGTGTTGTTTATGATATTTGCCTGGCGTCACCAGGCACATACACCAGCTAAAGGCCGAGTAGCCTGGACGTTCGCTTTCGGCGAAGCCTTCAAGGTATTAGCTATGCTGGTGTTGTTGGTGGTGGCGTTGGCTGTTTTGAAAGCGGTATTCATGCCGCTGATCGTTACGTGGGTTTTGGTGCTGGTGGTTCAGATACTGGCGCCGGCTGTAATTAACAACAAAGGGTAAAGGCATCATGGCTTCAGAAAATATGACGCCGCAGGATTACATAGGACACCATCTGAATAACCTTCAGTTGGACCTACGTACATTCTCGCTGGTGGATCCGCACAACCCCCCAGCCACCTTCTGGACGCTCAATATTGACTCCATTTTCTTCTCGGTGGTTCTGGGTCTGTTGTTCCTGCTTATGTTCCGTAGCGTAGCCAAAAAGGCGACCAGCGGCGTACCAGGTAAATTTCAGACTGCGATTGAGCTGGTAATCGGCTTTGTGCATGGTAGCGTGAAAGACATGTACCATGGCAAAAGCAAGCTGATTGCTCCGCTGGCCCTGACGATTTTCGTCTGGGTATTCCTGATGAACTTGATGGATTTGCTGCCTATCGACCTGCTGCCGTACATCGGTGAGCATATCTTTGGCCTACCGGCTCTGCGTGTGGTTCCGTCTGCTGACGTGAACATCACCCTGTCGATGGCGCTGGGCGTATTTATCCTCATTCTGTTCTACAGCATCAAAATGAAAGGCATCGGTGGCTTCGCGAAAGAGTTGACGCTGCAGCCGTTCAATCACTGGGCGTTCATCCCTGTCAACTTAATCCTTGAAGGGGTAAGCCTGCTGTCCAAACCAATCTCACTTGGTCTGCGACTGTTCGGTAACATGTACGCTGGTGAGCTGATTTTCATTCTGATTGCTGGTCTGTTGCCGTGGTGGTCACAGTGGATCCTGAATGTGCCGTGGGCCATTTTCCACATACTGATTATCACGCTGCAAGCCTTCATATTTATGGTTCTGACGATTGTCTATCTGTCGATGGCATCTGAAGAGCATTAATTTACCAACACTACTACGTTTTAACTGAAACAAACTGGAGACTGTCATGGAAAACCTGAATATGGATCTGCTGTACATTGCTGCCGCTGTGATGATGGGTCTGGCGGCAATCGGTGCTGCGATCGGTATCGGCATCCTCGGGGGTAAATTCCTGGAAGGCGCAGCGCGTCAACCGGATCTGATTCCTCTGCTGCGTACTCAGTTCTTTATCGTTATGGGTCTGGTGGATGCAATCCCAATGATCGCTGTAGGTCTGGGTCTGTACGTGATGTTTGCTGTCGCGTAGTAAGCGTTGCTTGAATTAAGAGCAATATCAGAACGTTAACTAGATAGAGGCATTGTGCTGTGAATCTTAACGCAACAATCCTCGGCCAGGCCATCGCGTTTGTCCTGTTCGTTCTGTTCTGCATGAAGTACGTATGGCCGCCTTTAATGGCTGCCATCGAAAAACGTCAAAAAGAAATTGCTGACGGCCTTGCTTCTGCAGAACGAGCACATAAGGATCTTGACCTTGCAAAGGCCAGCGCGACCGACCAGCTGAAAAAAGCGAAGGCGGAAGCTCAGGTAATCATCGAGCAGGCGAACAAACGCCGTGCTCAGATCCTGGACGAAGCTAAAACTGAAGCAGAGCAGGAACGTACTAAAATCGTGGCACAGGCGCAGGCGGAAATTGAAGCCGAGCGTAAACGTGCTCGCGAAGAGCTGCGTAAGCAAGTTGCTATCCTGGCTGTTGCTGGCGCCGAGAAGATCATCGAACGTTCCGTGGATGAAGCTGCTAATAGCGACATCGTGGACAAACTTGTCGCTGAACTGTAAGGAGGGAGGGGCTGATGTCTGAATTTGTTACGGTAGCTCGCCCCTACGCCAAAGCAGCTTTTGACTTTGCCGTTGAGCACCAAAGCGTTGACCGTTGGCAGGATATGCTGATGTTTGCCGCTGAGGTGACAAAAAACGAACAAATGGCAGAGCTTCTCTCTGGCGCGCTGGCGCCGGAAACGCTCGCTGAGTCGTTTATCGCCGTATGCGGTGAGCAACTGGACGAAAGCGGCCAAAACCTGATTCGGGTAATGGCTGAAAATAACCGTCTGAATGCGCTCCCGGATGTTCTTGAGCAGTTTATTCACCTGCGTGCAGCCAGTGAGGCTATCTCTGAGGTAGAAGTTACTTCTGCCAATGCACTGAGTGATGAACAGCTTAAGAAGATTAGCGCAGCGATGGAAAAACGTCTGTCACGCAAAGTTAAGCTGAATTGCAAAATCGATAAGTCTGTAATGGCAGGCGTAATCATCCGAGCGGGTGATATGGTCATTGATGGCAGCGTACGCGGCCGTCTTGAACGCCTTGCAGACGTCTTGCAGTCTTAAGGGGACTGGAGCATGCAACTGAATTCCACCGAAATCAGCGAACTGATCAAGCAGCGCATTGCTCAGTTCAATGTTGTGAGCGAAGCTCACAACGAAGGTACTATTGTTTCTGTAAGTGACGGTGTTATCCGCATTCACGGCCTGGCCGATTGTATGCAGGGTGAGATGATTTCCCTGCCGGGTAACCGTTACGCTATCGCACTGAACCTGGAGCGCGACTCCGTAGGTGCAGTTGTGATGGGTCCATACGCTGACCTCGCCGAAGGCATGAAGGTTAAGTGTACGGGTCGTATTCTGGAAGTTCCGGTTGGCCGTGGCCTGCTGGGTCGTGTGGTGAACACTCTGGGTTCCCCGATTGACGGTAAAGGTCCGGTTGATAACGATGGCTTCTCGCCAATCGAAGTTATCGCACCAGGCGTAATCGAACGTCAGTCCGTCGACCAGCCAGTACAGACCGGTTATAAATCTGTTGATGCCATGATCCCAATCGGTCGTGGCCAGCGTGAGCTGATCATCGGTGACCGTCAGACAGGTAAAACCGCGATGGCAATCGATGCCATCATCAACCAGCGTGATTCCGGCATCAAATGTGTGTACGTGGCTATCGGCCAGAAAGCGTCCACCATTTCTAACGTGGTTCGTAAACTGGAAGAACACGGCGCACTGTCCAACACCATCGTTGTTGTGGCGACCGCGTCTGAATCTGCTGCACTGCAATACCTGGCGCCATATGCCGGTTGCGCAATGGGCGAATACTTCCGTGACCGCGGTGAAGATGCACTGATCGTTTACGATGACCTGTCTAAACAGGCTGTTGCTTACCGTCAGGTTTCCCTGCTGCTGCGTCGTCCACCAGGACGTGAAGCATTCCCGGGCGACGTATTTTACCTCCACTCCCGTCTGCTGGAACGCGCATCCCGCGTAAACGCGGAATACGTTGAGAAGTTCACCAATGGTGAAGTTAAAGGTAAAACTGGCTCCCTGACCGCTCTGCCGATTATCGAAACCCAGGCGGGTGACGTTTCTGCGTTCGTTCCGACCAACGTAATTTCTATTACCGATGGTCAGATCTTCCTGGAAACCAACCTGTTTAACTCCGGTATTCGTCCGGCAGTTAACCCGGGTATCTCCGTATCTCGTGTTGGTGGTGCAGCGCAGACCAAGATCATCAAGAAACTGTCCGGTGGTATTCGTACCGCACTGGCGCAGTATCGTGAACTGGCAGCGTTTTCTCAGTTCGCTTCCGACCTGGATGAAGCTACTCGTAAGCAGCTGAGCCACGGTCAGAAAGTAACTGAACTGCTGAAGCAGAAACAGTATGCGCCAATGTCTGTTGCACAGCAGGGTGTGGTGCTGTTCGCGGCTGAACGCGGTTACCTCGAAGATGTGGAACTGGCGAAAATCGGTAGCTTCGAAGCCGCTCTGCTGGCTTACGTTGACCGTGACCACGCTCCGCTGATGCAAGAGATCAACCAGTCCGGTGGCTATAACGATGAAATCGAAGGCAAGCTGAAAGCTATCCTCGATTCCTTCAAGGCAACCCAGTCCTGGTAACGTCTGGCGGTCTGCTTTAGGGTGGACCGCAAGGCATTGAGGAGAAGCTCATGGCCGGCGCAAAAGAGATACGTAGTAAGATCGCAAGCGTCCAGAACACGCAGAAGATCACTAAAGCGATGGAGATGGTCGCCGCTTCCAAAATGCGTAAATCGCAGGATCGCATGGCGGCCAGCCGTCCTTATGCAGAGACCATGCGCAAAGTGATTGGTCACCTTGCGAATGGTAATCTGGAATATAAGCACCCTTACCTGGAAGAACGCGACGTTAAACGCGTGGGCTACCTGGTGGTGTCGACCGACCGTGGTCTGTGCGGTGGCTTGAACATTAACCTGTTCAAAAAGCTGCTGGCGGATATGAAAACATGGTCCGATAAAGGCGTTCAGTGCGATATCGCAATGATCGGCTCTAAGGGCGTGTCTTTCTTTAACTCCGTTGGCGGTAATGTGATTGCTCAGGTAACCGGTATGGGGGATAACCCTTCCCTGTCCGAACTGATCGGTCCGGTTAAAGTGATGCTGCAGGCCTACGATGAAGGTCGCCTGGACAGACTGTACGTTGTCAGCAACAAATTTATTAACACCATGTCTCAGACGCCAACCATCACCCAACTGCTGCCTCTGCCGGCATCAGATGATGATGAATTGAAGCGTAAATCCTGGGATTACCTATATGAGCCAGACCCGAAAGCGCTGCTGGATACCCTGCTGCGTCGTTATGTCGAGTCTCAGGTTTATCAGGGCGTGGTAGAAAACCTGGCCAGCGAGCAGGCCGCACGTATGGTGGCGATGAAAGCCGCGACCGACAATGGCGGCAGCCTGATTAAAGAGCTGCAGTTGGTATACAACAAAGCTCGTCAGGCCAGCATTACTCAGGAACTCACCGAAATCGTCGGTGGTGCATCCGCGGTATAACCAGGTTAATTCGTAGAGGATTCAAGATGGCTACTGGAAAAATTGTCCAGGTAATCGGCGCCGTGGTTGACGTCGAATTCCCTCAGGATGCCGTACCGCGCGTGTACGATGCTCTTGAGGTTATGAATGGTAAAGAGAGCCTGGTGCTGGAAGTTCAGCAGCAGCTCGGCGGCGGTATCGTACGTACCATCGCCATGGGTTCTTCTGACGGTCTGCGTCGTGGTCTGGAAGTTAAAGACCTCGAGCACCCGATCGAAGTCCCGGTAGGTAAAGCAACGCTGGGTCGTATCATGAACGTCCTGGGTCACCCGATCGACATGAAAGGCGATATCGGTGAAGAAGAGCGTTGGGCGATCCACCGTGCAGCACCTTCCTACGAAGAGCTGTCAAGCTCTCAGGAACTGCTGGAAACTGGTATCAAAGTTATCGACCTGATGTGTCCGTTCGCTAAGGGCGGTAAAGTTGGTCTGTTCGGTGGTGCGGGTGTAGGTAAAACCGTAAACATGATGGAGCTGATCCGTAACATCGCGATCGAACACTCCGGTTACTCCGTGTTTGCGGGCGTAGGTGAACGTACTCGTGAGGGTAACGACTTCTACCACGAAATGACCGACTCCAACGTTCTGGACAAAGTATCCCTGGTATATGGCCAGATGAACGAGCCGCCGGGAAACCGTCTGCGTGTTGCGCTGACCGGTCTGACCATGGCTGAGAAGTTCCGTGACGAAGGTCGTGACGTTCTGCTGTTCGTTGATAACATCTATCGTTACACCCTGGCCGGTACAGAAGTATCTGCACTGCTGGGTCGTATGCCATCAGCGGTAGGCTACCAGCCGACCCTGGCGGAAGAGATGGGTGTTCTGCAGGAACGTATCACCTCCACCAAAACCGGTTCTATCACCTCCGTTCAGGCGGTATACGTACCAGCGGATGACTTGACTGACCCATCCCCAGCAACCACCTTTGCTCACTTGGATGCAACCGTGGTACTGAGCCGTCAGATCGCATCTCTGGGTATCTACCCGGCAGTTGACCCGCTGGACTCCACCAGCCGTCAGCTGGATCCGCTGGTTGTTGGTCAGGAACACTACGACACCGCGCGTGGCGTACAGTCCCTGCTGCAGCGTTATCAGGAACTGAAAGACATCATCGCCATCCTGGGTATGGATGAACTGTCTGAAGAAGATAAACTGGTGGTAGCACGCGCACGTAAGATTCAGCGCTTCCTGTCCCAGCCGTTCTTCGTTGCGGAAGTATTCACCGGTTCTCCGGGCAAATACGTTTCCCTGAAAGACACCATCCGTGGCTTTAAAGGCATCATGGAAGGCGAATACGACCACCTGCCAGAACAGGCGTTCTACATGGTTGGTTCTATCGACGAAGCCGTGGAAAAAGCCAAAAAACTTTAACGCCTTAATCGGAGGGTGATATGGCAATGACTTACCACCTGGACGTCGTCAGCGCAGAGCAACAAATGTTCTCTGGTCTGGTCGAGAAAATCCAGGTAACGGGTAGTGAAGGTGAACTGGGTATTTTCCCGGGTCACGCACCGCTGCTCACCGCCATTAAGCCTGGTATGATCCGCATCGTTAAACAGTTCGGTCATGAAGAGTTTATCTACCTGTCCGGCGGCATTCTCGAAGTGCAGCCTGGCAGCGTGACCGTTCTGGCTGATACCGCGATTCGCGGACAGGATCTCGATGAAGCGAGAGCCCTGGAAGCGAAGCGTAAGGCTGAAGAGCACATCAAGAGCTCTCATGGTGACGTGGATTACGCTCAGGCATCTGCGGAACTGGCCAAAGCGATCGCGAAACTGCGCGTAATCGAGTTGACCAAAAAAGCGATGTAACACCGGCTTGAAAAGCACAAAGGCCAGTCTGGTTTCCAGGCTGGCTTTTTTTGCTTTTGCTGCAAGAACATTTAAATTGAAAGCTGTTTTGTGATTTAGATCATAAAAATATTGATTGGCTAAAAAATGCGGCGTAGACTCTTTTTATGTGATGTATGTCACATAATAAAATCAGATAAAAAGAGATGCCAACATGAAATTACTCAATAAAATCATCGCCATGTTCAGCAATATGAGCTTTTAGACTTTACCTGCCTGTCCTGTGGCGCGATGCTTGATATGGTTTATCAGTCAGCGCCACTTGTTGTTATAAATCCCCTCCCCCTACTCTTCTCCCTCAACTTTTTATTTCGCGTACGCATTTTCGGTTTCTCACTGAATCACATAAATAAAATCGGGCTTTGCATGTGTAACTCTTTATTCATGCGGTGAAAAAATAGCAAAAACATTAACCTAAGGCTTTAATAAGAGCAGCCCCCAGGTTTTTGGCAGACAAAAGACACTGATTTAGACGAAAATAGTGAGTTATCAGATGGGGAATTACCCCTGTTGAACGTTTTATCTTCGGTCCATTTCACGATGAAAAAAATGTAGTATTTTCAATGTGAAACGGTATAAATTCGTTCTCAAATTACAGTCAGGACGTGTATGTTGAATAAAGCTATGAGCGTCGTGATCCTTGCCGCAGGCAAAGGCACGCGTATGTATTCCGATCTCCCTAAAGTGCTGCATACCCTCGCAGGAAAACCGATGGTTCAGCATGTCATTGATGCTGCTAATGAATTAGGTGCGACTCACGTACATCTGGTCTACGGGCACGGTGGTGATTTGCTCAAGCAGACGCTGAAAGATGGCAATCTGAACTGGGTTCTGCAGGCGGAACAGTTGGGTACCGGCCATGCAATGCAGCAGGCGGCGCCATTCTTTGGTGATGATGAAGACATTTTAATGCTCTATGGCGATGTGCCGCTGATCTCTACCGATACCTTACGTCGCCTGCGTGAAGCCAAACCGCAGGGCGGCATTGGCTTGCTAACGGTAAAACTTGATGACCCAACCGGTTATGGCCGAATTACCCGCGATAACGGCAATGTCACGGGTATCGTTGAGCATAAAGATGCCACCGACGAGCAGCGTCAAATCCAGGAAATAAACACTGGTATCCTGATTGCCAACGGCGCTGACATGAAGCGTTGGCTGTCTAAACTGACCAACAACAACGTGCAGGGTGAATACTACATCACCGATATCATCGCGATGGCGTATAAGGAAGGACGTGAAATTGCTGCAGTACATCCGGCACGCATTAGCGAAACTGAAGGGGTGAATAACCGTCTTCAGCTATCCCGTCTGGAACGTGTTTATCAGTCCGAGCAGGCAGAAAAACTGCTGCTGGCAGGCGTGATGCTGCGCGATCCGGCACGTTTTGATCTTCGCGGTACGCTTATTCACGGGCGCGATGTTGAAATTGATACTAACGTTATCATTGAAGGTAACGTAACCGTTGGGGATCGCGTCAAGATTGGCGCCGGTTGCATCATCAAAAACAGCGTGATTGGTGAGGGTTGCGAGCTTAGTCCATACAGTGTGGTGGAAGATGCGCATCTGGAAGCCGCTTGCACCATTGGTCCATTCGCACGTCTGCGCCCGGGTGCTGAGCTGCAGGAAGGCGCGCACGTGGGTAACTTTGTCGAAATGAAAAAAGCGCGTCTGGGTAAAGGCTCCAAAGCCGGTCATTTGACCTACCTGGGTGATGCGGAAATTGGCGATAACGTGAATATCGGCGCGGGTACGATTACCTGCAACTACGATGGCGCCAATAAGTTTAAAACCATTATTGGTGATGATGTGTTTGTGGGTTCTGATACTCAGCTGGTGGCGCCTGTCACCGTGGGTAAAGGTGCAACGATCGCCGCCGGAACCACCGTAACGCGTAATGTCGCCGATAATGAACTGGTATTAAGCCGTGTACCTCAAGTCCATAAACAGGGCTGGCAGCGTCCGGTGAAGAAGAAGTAAGTGATTTTTGCCAGATGGCGGCCTACGTGCGGTGACGTTCTGTAGGCCTGATAAGCGTAAGCGCCATCAGGCAGACAAGAGATGAGGGGATAACATAATCCTCCGCTCAACAAGCAATACCATAAAAATAACCCCACTCTCTACAAGGCTCGGGGCGCCCGAAATGGGCAAATACAGGTCAGCGACAACGACAGGCATAATGCCTAAATTCGGAATCAAAAAATATGTGTGGAATTGTTGGCGCTATCGCGCAGCGTGATGTAGCTGAAATCCTTCTCGAAGGTTTACGTCGTCTGGAATATCGTGGTTATGACTCTGCTGGTCTGGCCGTCGTCGATGCTGAAGGTAACATGACCCGTCTGCGTCGTCTGGGTAAAGTGCAGATGCTGACTGCTGCTGCGGAAGAACATCCGTTGCATGGTGGTACAGGTATCGCTCACACCCGCTGGGCTACACACGGTGAACCTTCAGAAGCGAACGCGCATCCCCATGTTTCTGAACACATTGTTGTGGTGCATAACGGCATCATTGAAAACCATGAACCACTGCGTGAGCTGTTGAAAACGCGTGGCTATACCTTTGTTTCTGAAACCGACACCGAAGTGATTGCTCACCTGGTGCACTGGGAACTGGAACAGGGTGGAACGCTGCGTGAAGCCGTGCTGCGTACTATTCCGCAGCTGCGCGGTGCCTACGGCACGGTGATCATGGATACCCGTAATCCGGAAACCCTGCTGGCGGCCCGTTCTGGTAGCCCGCTGGTGATTGGTCTGGGTATGGGCGAAAACTTCATCGCTTCCGATCAGCTGGCGCTGCTGCCGGTAACCCGTCGCTTCATCTTCCTGGAAGAGGGTGACATCGCGGAAGTGACTCGTCGTTCTGTCTCTATTTTCGACAAGTCTGGCGCAGAAGTTAAACGTCAGGATATCGAATCGAATCTGCAGTATGACGCGGGCGAAAAAGGTATTTATCGCCACTACATGCAGAAAGAGATCTACGAACAGCCGAACGCGATTAAAAATACGCTGACCGGGCGCATTAGCCACGGTGAAGTGGATTTAAGCGAGCTGGGGTCGCGTGCCAACGAGCTGCTGTCTCAAGTTGAGCATATCCAGATTATCGCCTGCGGTACGTCGTACAACTCCGGTATGGTGTCCCGTTACTGGTTTGAATCGCTGGCGGGTATTCCTTGTGATGTCGAAATCGCTTCCGAATTCCGCTATCGCAAATCTGCCGTGCGTCGTAACAGCCTGATGATTACCCTTTCTCAGTCTGGTGAAACGGCGGATACTCTGGCGGGGCTGCGCTTATCCAAAGAGTTGGGCTATCTGGGCTCGCTGGCTATCTGTAACGTACCGGGATCTTCTCTGGTGCGCGAATCCGACCTGGCGATGATGACCAATGCCGGTACCGAAATCGGCGTGGCCTCCACGAAAGCATTTACCACTCAGCTGACCGTTCTGCTGATGCTGGTGGCGAAACTGTCCCGTCTGAAAGGCCTTGATGCGTCTATTGAGCAGGAGATCGTTCACGGTCTGCTGGCGCTGCCGAGCCGTATTGAGCAGATGCTGTCTCAGGACAAACGCATTGCCGCTCTGGCTGAAGGTTTCTCTGACAAACACCATGCGCTGTTCCTTGGCCGTGGCGATCAGTATCCGATTGCGCTGGAAGGCGCGCTGAAGCTGAAAGAGATCTCGTATATTCACGCTGAAGCTTATGCCGCAGGTGAACTGAAACACGGTCCGCTGGCCCTGATTGATGCCGATATGCCGGTTATCGTGGTTGCGCCGAACAACGAATTGTTGGAAAAACTGAAATCCAACATTGAAGAAGTTCGCGCCCGTGGCGGTCAGCTGTACGTCTTTGCTGACCAGGATGCTGGCTTTACCAGCAGCGAAAACATGCACATCATCGAGATGCCGCATGTGGAAGAGGTGATTGCACCGATCTTCTACACCGTTCCGCTGCAGCTGCTGGCGTATCATGTGGCGCTGATTAAAGGCACCGACGTCGATCAGCCGCGTAACCTGGCGAAATCGGTTACCGTAGAATAATCCGTGCTTAACTGAACTGGAAATGCCCTGCTACAAGCGGGGCATTTTTTTAAATTTGTTCTGTTTTTAATCAATTATCCAGCCTGTTTTATGTGACAAACCGTCATCTTCAACTACTGTTTTCAGTGTCATAAAAAGAAAATTTTAACGAAATGTTATTGTCATGATGTCGACTAACTTTTTGTTTTAAATGTATTTTTATATAAAAAACTTCCCGTATTTTTCGTTGTCATAAAACTGTCATATTTCGTACATTTAACTGTCACCTGTTTGTCCTATTTTGCTCACAGTAGCAACTCAAACAACGATTTACGAAAACCGTGCAGGAGACATTATGAAAGTTATGCGTACCACTGTCGCAACTGTTGTCGCCGCGACCTTATCCATGAGCGCGTTCTCTGCGTTTGCAGCAGCGAGCCTGACAGGTGCAGGTGCAACCTTCCCTGCGCCAGTGTATGCCAAATGGGCAGATACCTATCAGAAAGAGACCGGTAGCAAAGTAAACTACCAGGGTATCGGCTCCTCCGGTGGTGTAAAACAAATTACGGCCAATACCGTTGATTTCGGCGCTTCTGATGCACCGCTGTCTGACGAAAAACTGGCGCAAGAAGGTCTGTTCCAGTTCCCGACCGTGATCGGTGGCGTAGTGCTGGCTGTGAATATCCCGGGCCTGAAATCCGGCGAGCTGGTGCTGGACGGTAAAACGCTGGGTGACATCTACCTCGGTAAAATTAAGAAGTGGGATGATGAAGCCATTACCAAACTGAACCCGGGTCTGAAGCTGCCTTCACAGAATATCGCCGTTGTGCGTCGCGCTGACGGTTCCGGTACTTCCTTCGTTTTCACCAGCTACCTGGCAAAAGTAAACGAAGAGTGGAAATCTAAAATTGGTTCCGGCTCTACTGTGAACTGGCCGACCGGTCTGGGCGGTAAAGGTAACGACGGTATCGCTGCGTTCGTACAGCGTCTGCCGGGTTCTATCGGTTACGTTGAGTACGCTTACGCTAAGCAGAACAACCTGGCGTACACCAAGCTGGTCTCTGCTGATGGCAAACCGGTAAGCCCGACAGAAGAGAGCTTTGCTAACGCCGCAAAAGGCGCTGACTGGAGCAAAACTTTCGCTCAGGATCTGACTAACCAGAAAGGTGACGACGCGTGGCCAATCACTTCCACCACCTTCATCCTGGTCCATAAAGAGTCGAAGAAACCAGAGCAGAGCGCAGAAGTGCTGAAGTTCTTCGACTGGGCGTACAAAAATGGCGGCAAACAGGCTAACGACCTGGATTACGCCAGCCTGCCGGACAGCGTGGTTGAGCAGGTTCGTGCTGCATGGAAGACCAACGTGAAAGACAGCAGCGGTAAAGCGCTGTACTAATAGAATATCTTTAACGAGTTGGCGGATGGCGCTACGCTTATCCGCCCTACGGTTTCGACTGTAGGCCCGCTTTGTAGGCCGGATAAGCGTAGCGCCATCCGGCATGGGCAACTTCGTAAACGCGTTTAACTTAAAGAGTGATTTATGGCTGCAACCAAGCCTGCTTTTAACCCACCGGGTAAAAAGGGTGACATGATCTTCAGCGCGCTGGTAAGACTGGCTGCGCTGATTGTGCTATTGATGTTGGGTGGCATTATTGTCTCTCTGGTTATCTCCTCCTGGCCAAGCATTCAGAAATTTGGTTTCTCCTTTCTGTGGACCAAAGACTGGGATGCGCCGAACGATATCTACGGTGCTTTAGTACCGATTTACGGTACGCTGGTTACCTCACTTATTGCACTGTTGATTGCCGTTCCGGTGAGTTTCGGCATTGCGCTGTTCCTGACTGAACTTGCACCTGGCTGGCTGCGTCGCCCGCTGGGCATCGCTATTGAACTGCTGGCGGCAATTCCGAGTATCGTGTACGGCATGTGGGGGCTGTTTATCTTTGCCCCGCTGTTTGCGACTTATTTCCAGGAGCCAGTCGGAAACATCCTTTCCAACATTCCGTTTGTTGGCGCACTGTTCTCCGGCCCAGCTTTTGGTATCGGTATTCTGGCGGCTGGCGTGATCCTCGCCATCATGATCATCCCGTACATTGCGGCGGTTATGCGTGATGTGTTCGAACAAACGCCGGTACTTATGAAAGAGTCGGCCTACGGCATCGGCTGTACCACCTGGGAAGTTATCTGGCGTATCGTCCTGCCGTTCACTAAAAATGGTGTAATTGGCGGCGTGATGCTGGGTCTGGGGCGTGCGCTGGGTGAAACCATGGCGGTGACCTTTATCATCGGTAACACCTACCAGCTCGATAGCGCCTCGCTGTACATGCCGGGCAACAGTATTACCTCTGCGCTGGCGAATGAATTTGCCGAAGCGGAATCTGGGCTGCACGTTGCAGCGTTGATGGAGCTGGGTCTGATTCTGTTTGTGATCACCTTCATCGTGCTGGCTGCGTCTAAGTTCATGATCATGCGCCTTGCGAAGAACGAGGGGGCACGCTAATGGCTACGCTTGAAATGCAAAACACCGCTCAGCTTGCGGAATCCCGCCGTAAAATGCAGGCGCGTCGTCGTCTGAAAAACCGCATCGCGCTGACGCTCTCTATGGCGACCATGGCGTTCGGTCTGTTCTGGCTCATTTGGATCCTGATGTCCACGATCACCCGCGGTATTGACGGTATGTCGCTGGCGCTGTTCACCGAAATGACGCCGCCGCCGAATACGGCGGGTGGTGGTCTGGCGAACGCCCTGGCCGGTAGCGGTCTGTTGATTCTGTGGGCGACCGTGTTTGGTACCCCGCTCGGCATTATGGCGGGTATCTACCTGGCGGAGTATGGGCGTAAGTCCTGGCTGGCTGAGGTCATCCGCTTTATCAATGACATCCTGCTTTCTGCGCCATCCATCGTGGTCGGTCTGTTCGTTTACACCATCGTGGTAGCAAAAATGGAGCATTTCTCCGGCTGGGCGGGCGTGATCGCGCTGGCGCTGCTGCAGGTGCCTATTGTTATTCGTACCACAGAGAACATGCTCAAGCTGGTGCCAGATAGCCTGCGTGAAGCCGCCTATGCACTGGGTACGCCGAAATGGAAGATGATTTCTGCGATCACCCTGAAGGCATCTGTCTCGGGCATCATTACAGGTGTTCTGTTAGCAATTGCTCGTATCGCAGGTGAAACGGCTCCGCTGCTGTTTACGTCGCTCTCCAACCAGTTCTGGAGCACTGACATGATGCAGCCTATCGCCAACCTGCCGGTCACTATCTTTAAGTTTGCGATGAGCCCGTTTGCTGAGTGGCAGCAACTGGCCTGGGCCGGGGTACTGATTATTACCCTGTGCGTACTGCTGCTGAACATTCTGGCGCGCGTCATTTTCGCGAAGAAGAAACACGGTTAATTTTTACGGCGTGGCTGATGCGGCGCCGGATGAGGAAAAGATTGAAATGAGTATGGTTGATACTGCCCCAGGTAAGATTCAGGTTCGTGATTTGAACTTCTACTATGGCAAATTCCATGCCCTGAAGAACATCAACCTGGATATTGCTAAAAACCAGGTAACGGCGTTTATCGGGCCTTCTGGCTGTGGTAAATCGACGCTGCTGCGTACGTTCAACAAAATGTTTGAACTGTACCCGGAGCAACGTGCGGAAGGTGAAATTCTGCTGGATGGCGACAATATTCTCACCAATACCCAGGATATCGCTCTGCTGCGTGCCAAAGTGGGCATGGTATTCCAGAAGCCCACGCCGTTCCCGATGTCCATCTACGACAACATCGCTTTTGGCGTACGTCTGTTTGAGAAACTCTCGCGTGCGGATATGGACGAACGCGTGCAGTGGGCATTGACCAAGGCCGCATTGTGGAATGAAACCAAAGATAAATTACACCAGAGCGGGTACTCTCTCTCGGGTGGTCAGCAGCAGCGACTGTGTATTGCGCGTGGCATCGCCATTCGCCCGGAAGTGCTTCTGCTTGATGAGCCATGTTCAGCGCTCGACCCTATTTCTACCGGGCGTATCGAAGAGCTGATCACTGAGCTGAAAGAGGATTACACCGTCGTTATCGTTACCCACAACATGCAGCAGGCTGCGCGTTGTTCCGATCACACGGCATTTATGTACCTGGGCGAGTTGATTGAGTTCAGTAACACGGACGATCTGTTCACCAAGCCCGCGAAGAAACAAACTGAAGATTACATCACCGGTCGTTACGGCTGATTCAGGAGCTTGTTGTGGATAACCTTAACCTTAATAAACATATTTCCGGCCAGTTCAATGCAGAGCTGGAAAGCATCCGTACCCAGGTGATGACCATGGGCGGCATGGTCGAGCAGCAGCTTTCTGATGCAATCACGGCGATGCACAACCAGGACAGCGAGCTGGCGAAGCGCGTCATTGAAGGCGATAAGAACGTCAACATGATGGAGGTGGCGATCGACGAAGCCTGCGTGCGTATCATCGCCAAGCGTCAACCGACAGCGAGCGACCTGCGTCTGGTGATGGCGATTATCAAAACCATCGCTGAGCTGGAACGTATTGGCGACGTGGCAGATAAAATTTGCCGCACCGCGCTGGAGAAGTTCTCGCAACAGCACCAGCCGCTGCTGGTAAGTCTGGAGTCGCTGGGTCGTCACACCGTGCAGATGCTGCACGACGTGTTGGATGCGTTTGCGCGTATGGATCTCGACGAAGCGGTACGTATTTATCGCGAAGATAAGAAAGTCGACCAGGAGTATGAAGGCATCGTGCGTCAGCTGATGACTTATATGATGGAAGACCCACGTACCATTCCAAGCGTGCTGACCGCGCTGTTCTGCGCACGTTCCATCGAACGTATCGGTGACCGCTGCCAGAATATCTGCGAATACATCTTCTATTTCGTGAAGGGACAAGACTTCCGTCACGTGGGCGGCGATGAGCTGGATAAGCTGCTGGCGGGCAAAGATCCTAAAGAGTGATAAAAACGTAGAAAGTAGGCCGGATAAGCGTTAGCGCCATCCGGCAATTGCCCGGTGGCGCAAGCTTACCGGGCCTACAAAAAATTACCGGGTAATATCCCAACCCCGCGCCTTCCACAATTCCGGCAACTGTGCCAGATCGGTAAAGGTCGTGACTTTTGGATGATCGATAGGTTTGTTATGCGGATCGGCGCAGAAGTAGAACACTTCCATCCCCGCCGCAATCCCCGCCTGTGCGCCTGCGCTGGAATCATCAACCAGAATGCAGTTCTCAACATTAACGTCCATTGCTTTTGCCGCATGGAACATTAGGGCCGGATCGGGCTTCCAGCGTTGGATATCGTAGCCGCTGAACAGTAAATCAGGAAAATGGTGCAACATGCCCAGCTTACCCAGCGAATGCTGCATTTTGCTGACCGGACCGTTAGACACCACGCACATTGGCACAGCCATGCTGTCCAGCAGCGTGTTCGCACCAGCAATGACTTCCAGCTCGGTATCGAACAGACGTGCGACCTCAGCGCGGTAAACCGGTTCTAAATCGGCTTTTGCCAGTTCGACACCGTGCTCTTCGTTGATAATGTCGATGATCTCGTACAGCTTTACCCCCTTGAAGCGTTTGAAAATTTCTTCAAGATCGAGCGTAATGCCAAACGCCTGGAACATGCTGACATACGCGCGAGAACAAATCACTTCACTGTCGACAAGGGTACCGTCACAGTCAAAAAATACGGCTTCTATCTGGGACATGTCATTTCCGTTTTAACAAGTTTAACGTTTTCGTAATGCATTATTGGGCGACGCAATCGTTGCCGTATAAGCAAAATCAATGAAAAAAGTTGCTCATAACCCAACCCTATTGTCGCATTTTGGTATAGGATAGCGACGAATTTTCCCTCCTTGTTCGGAAATTGATAATGAGTCAACAACACACAACCCAGGCTTCTGGCCAGGGGATGCTGGAACGCGTGTTCAAACTGCGCGAACATGGCACGACGGCACGGACCGAAGTGATCGCCGGTTTAACCACCTTCCTGACGATGGTGTATATCGTTTTTGTTAACCCGCAAATTCTTGGCGTGGCTGGCATGGATACCAGCGCCGTCTTTGTTACCACCTGCCTTATTGCTGCCTTTGGTAGCATCCTGATGGGGCTATTTGCTAACCTGCCGGTCGCACTTGCGCCTGCTATGGGCCTGAACGCATTTTTCGCTTTCGTGGTCGTCGGCGCGATGGGCCTGTCATGGCAGATCGGTATGGGTGCTATCTTCTGGGGCGCGGTAGGTCTGCTGCTGCTGACCATTTTCCGCGTACGTTACTGGATGATTGCTAATATCCCAGTTAGTCTGCGAGTGGGGATCACCAGCGGTATCGGTCTGTTCATCGGCATGATGGGGCTGAAAAACGCAGGTGTTATCGTCGCCAACAAAGACACGCTGGTGTCTATCGGTAACCTGACGTCCCACAGCGTACTGCTCGGTATTCTGGGCTTCTTTATCATCGCGATTCTGGCGTCACGTAACATTCATGCGGCGGTGCTGATTTCCATCATTGTAACCACGCTGCTGGGCTGGATGCTGGGCGATGTCCATTACAACGGTATCGTTTCTGCACCGCCGAGCGTGATGTCCGTTATCGGACATGTCGATCTGGCCGGTTCGTTTAACATTGGCCTGGCGGGTGTGATTTTCTCGTTCATGCTGGTCAACCTGTTTGACTCCTCCGGTACGCTGATTGGCGTGACGGATAAAGCCGGTCTGGCGGACGCGAAGGGCAAGTTCCCACGCATGAAGCAGGCGCTGTATGTGGATAGCGTGTCGTCGGTTACCGGGGCGTTTATCGGGACCTCTTCCGTTACCGCCTATATTGAATCCTCTTCCGGGGTGTCGGTTGGTGGCCGTACCGGCCTGACGGCAGTCGTCGTTGGCCTGCTGTTCCTGCTGGTTATCTTCCTGTCGCCGCTGGCGGGTATGGTACCGGGCTATGCAGCAGCAGGTGCGCTGATTTATGTTGGCGTGCTGATGACATCAAGCCTGTCACGCGTGAAGTGGGATGATCTGACTGAAGCGGTTCCGGCGTTTATTACCGCTGTGATGATGCCGTTTAGCTTCTCAATTACCGAAGGTATTGCGCTGGGCTTTATCTCTTACTGCGTGATGAAAATCGGTACTGGACGTTTCCGCGATCTCAGCCCGTGCGTCATCGTTGTCGCGCTGCTGTTTGTGCTGAAGATTGTGTTTATCGACGCGCACTAAAATATCGGTCTGGACAACTGCCCGCCAGGCATCGTTGCTGGCGGGCTTTTTCTTTTAGGCTTTCACGCGTTGGATGTAGTCGCCAAATGCGGTCAACTGGCCGGTCAGATGGTCCAGCGTGCTTTGGTCAATCACTTCACCCGTCTGCGGATCCACCTTGTTTTGAATGACCCCGCCCATAAATTCCGGCTTGTTCATTACCATGGCGTCGAGGAACACCAGGATTTGACGCAGATGGTACTGGCAGCGCGCGCCGCCAATGGCACCCATGGAGCTGGTCTGGATCAGCACCGGTTTGCCGGATAATGGCTGATCGGGCAGGCGAGACAGCCAGTCGATGGCGTTCTTCAGTCCGCCCGGAACAGAATAGTTATATTCAGGTGTGACGATGACGACACCGTCAGCCTTTCTGATTTGCTCAGCCAGTGCTTCTACGCTGGCCGGAAAACCCTCTTCCTGCTGGAGATCGGCATCGTACAGTGGGATATCACCAATCGACGGTAACGCGCTCACTTCCATTCCTGCGGGAGCAATCTTGGGCAGTGTACGGGCAACCATTCCATTAAACGAACCTTTGCGCAGACTTCCCAGTAACGTAACAACATTCAATGTTTCAGACATGGTGACTCCTGTTTCATCATGAAGGTTAAATTAAAGCGTATGGCTTTTCGCTGCGCATAATTGAGAGAACCGGATCAGACGGCCCGTTGGCTCATTGGCGCGAGTCTGGATATCAGGCAAACTTTTCCAGTCCTGCTGACCATCAAACTCCCAAACCTTGAGTTTTTCAATGGTTGGCGTAACCGCAACCGACCACACCAGCACATCTTCCGCGTCGCAAATGGCTTCAATCTGCGCAACATGGGCACATTTCAGGCGTCCTGCGCCGGGTAAAAGCTGGAGTTCGCGCGGATCGTCATTGCATACATCGCCAGTGAGTTTGAGTACGCTCTGGCGCAATGTAATGAGCTGCGCGCGCGCTTCATTGGGGTCGTTTTGATTATTGATCCACAGGTTTTCGTTATTGGAGAAGCGCCACGTTTCCGCTGAATTTGGATTGTTAAACCCGCGGGTTGCCCGCTGAAGTTCCATATCCAGGCCGCACGTTCCTTCAGTCGTTAGCACAACGCCGACGATATTCCCGGCATAAGAAATCGAAAATCCCGGTAGATTCTTATCGCGAAAAACGGGCTTACCTTTCGCCTCAGTAACAATCTCAGGCAACGTGCTGGTGCCGTAAAGCATGAACATCAGTTCGGCGAGAAGACTTCGGGAGGCCAGGAAGCGTGTTCGGCGGTGGGCGGGTAGATCTCTTGCTTCAATGTGACATGGAGTAGGGAGACGAACTGAAACCAGGTGTCCCTCCGTAAGAATCCCTCTGGCAAAATGTGTCGCCATTTTTCGCTCCGTGATTAATGGTCCGTGATTAATGGTCCGTGATTATCACCAGAGTAACATTTACACGGCTTCCGGGCAGGCTTTGCTGCCCAAAAAATAAGCGGAAATGGGATACATTACGCGATATTTACATTTCTGTTGCCAGAATGGTCGATTTAGAAACACCAAAATGACGGATCGTCAGGATATATCGCGATAAAGCGCCTTGATCGTGTCTTTTAGCCAGACGATCTTAGGATTGTGGCTGTTGCGTTTATGCCAAAGAAGAGTAAACGGTACGCGCATTTTTTCCAGTTGCGCCGTATCAAATGGCATCGGCCGCGCAACGAGTGGAAGCTGGTGGAGTTGGTTATAACGCTGGCAATAAACCGGTGCGGTGGCAATCAGCGCGTGATCTGGCTGCGCAGCCATAAACAGCGATTGCTCAAAACCAGGCAGACATAACGCGATATTGCGTGCGCGCCCCATTTCTTGCAGGACTTCATCCAGCGCCCATGTATCGCTTTGCTCCCAGCTAATGCTGATGTGCGGATAGCGCAGAAAGGTGTCCAGATTCCACTCTTCCTGCAGTGCGGGATGATCTTCACGTAGCCAGACGCAGGGCAGATCGGAAAACAGCACTTCATGGTCGATCGACAATGGCAACAAACTCAGCAGTTCTCGCGAACGCGGATGACTTTCGCGTCCGGTAAAGCCAATATCCACTTCACCGCGAATAATGGCATCCAGCGAATCATAGTCCCAGTTGCGTATTTTGATCGTCGCCTGAGGATAGCGCTGGTAAATCTGCCGGGAGAGCGCGTTGAACATGATCATCACCAGCGGCGTTTCGGCCACCAGATCAAACTTCAGCCCGCGCGGCGATTCATGGTGCGGCTTATCGAGCAGCTGATTGCCCATCTGCATCCATTCAGCCAGGCTCTGCTCCATGCTGACCATCAGCGGCGTCGGCGATAGCCCCAGCGGGGTGTTCACAAACAAGGGATCGTCAAACCAGGCCCGCAGCTTCGACAGCGACTTACTGACCGCCGACGGTGTGACGTTCATCCGTTTAGCGGTTTTAGTGACGCTGCGTTCCTGCATCAACAGCTGCAGGCAGAGCAATAAATTAAGATCGAGACTGCTGAGGGATTTCTTCATGAGTTGGCGCGGACCGGTTAGGTGCAACAGTGATAATCAGCATGATACTCACTATGCTACAGCCAATCAGAATCCCGATCAGCATATTCAGCGCATCAAGGCCAAGAACAGCCGCCAGCCAAATCCACAGCGAGGAACCGCAAACCTGTGCAATACCTAATGCCGAGCTGGCGACGCCCGCGCGCAGCGAGAACGGTCCCAGCGCCTGGCTCATCGCAACACCGAAACCGACCGAGAATCCGGCGCAGATTAGGGTTAACCCGAACAACGTTACCGCGTGTGAAGTAGCAAGGGTTAACACCACGCCTGCACACAGAAACAGCACCTGCGAGGTCAGCATCATAATGCGAGGCTTAAACACGCTCAGAGCAAATGGCGTAGAGAAAGAGACCGCCATACTGATGCCAGCGGTCATGGCCATGGTAGTGGCGTACTCGCCGCGGTCGAAGCCCATCACTTCCATCAGCAGCACCGGAGACGTATTCACAAAGGTCAGGATCACCGATACGCTGAGGGTGGTAATGGCCAGACGGCTTAAGAAAAAGCGGTTTACCAGTGATTCGGTTGTGTGGTTCTTTTCCATCGTCGCCATAAGCGTTGCTGGGCGCGATTCTCGCAGGACAAACACCGACAGCAGGCAAACAGCCACACCCATTCCCATCATCGTGTAGAACAGGCTCTGCCACGGGTATTTGAGCATGATCAGATGCCCCATCACCGGAGCCAGCACCGGCACGATACAGGTAATACCGTTCAACAACGACAGTACCTTCGCCCGGCGACGATCGTCGAGCGTATCGCGCAGAATAGCGAAAGCCACCACATAACAGCAGCCGGCGCCCACACCCTGAATAAAGCGGCCTACCAGGAACGGCGTACCGCTCTCGGCAAATGAACACAGCGCAGAGGCGAAAATAAAGATGAGTGCACCGACAATAGCGACTGGTTTACGTCCTGACTGGTCGGCAACTTTTCCGGCGAAAAGCATCGCCGTCGCCATTCCTGCCAGATAAACCGAAAACGCGATATGCAGTTGCGCCTCGCTGGCCTGTAGATCGGCCGCAATACGGGGCAGCCCCACCAGATACATATCAATACCGGCAGGATAAAGAAGAACCAGGGCGAAACTGCAGATTAGAAAGCGTGTCATAGCGACCTCATGAGAAATGTGGCGCTAAGCATACGGTCAGAGAGTCAACTGCACGAGTTGCCATTTGGACAACAGTGATTTCCGCATGGGAAATTGTTGTTGCCGGATGGCGGTGTAAACGCCTTATCCGGCCTACAGGGCCTGTAGGCCCGGCAAGCATCGCGCCACCGGGCAACACAACGTTACTTACCAATACAGAAACTGGAGAAAATTCGTCCCAGCAGATCGTCGGAGGTAAATTCCCCGGTGATCTCACTGAGGTTCTGCTGCGCCAGACGTAGCTCCTCTGCCAGCAATTCTCCGGCCCATGCTCCGAGCAGTTGGGCTTTACCCTGCTCGAGATGCTCCGCCGCTTCTGCCAGTGCCTGCAGGTGACGACGACGCGCCAGGAAGCCACCTTCCATATTGGTTTCAAAGCCCATGCTCTGTTTGAGATGGTTACGCAGTACGTCAACACCTTCACCGGTACGTGCGGAGAGACGAACCAGTGAGTGGCCATTTACTTCGCTAAGGCCCAGCGTCTCACCGGTAATATCCGCTTTGTTACGCACCACGGTAATCGGCAGTTTGGCTGGCAGACGGGCAATAAAGTCTGGCCAGATGTCAGCCGGGTCCACGGCGTCGGTGGTAGTGCCATCCACCATAAACAGCACACGGTCGGCTTGTTCGATTTCCTGCCACGCACGTTCGATACCAATGCGTTCAACTTCGTCGCTGGCATCGCGCAAACCGGCGGTGTCGATGATGTGCAGCGGCATACCGTCGATATGAATATGCTCACGCAGTACGTCGCGAGTTGTCCCCGCAATGTCGGTCACTATAGCCGCCTCACGGCCTGCCAGCGCGTTCAGCAGGCTCGATTTCCCGGCGTTAGGGCGACCGGCAATGACTACCTTCATCCCTTCGCGCAGCAGGCTACCCTGACGCGCTTCGGCACGTACGGCATCAAGATCGCTGATAACGCTATTGAGCTGCGCTTCAATCTTGCCGTCAGACAGGAAGTCGATTTCTTCATCCGGGAAGTCGATCGCCGCTTCGACATAGATGCGCAGGTGAGTGAGTGCTTCCACAAGATGATTTACCCGTGCGGAAAATGCACCCTGCAACGAGTTCAGCGCCGAACGTGCGGCTTGCTCCGAGCTGGCATCGATCAGGTCGGCAATCGCCTCGGCCTGGGCTAAATCGAGCTTATCATTGAGAAACGCGCGTTCGGAGAATTCACCCGGTCTGGCAATGCGCAGCCCGGGAATGGTCAGAATACGTTTGAGCAGCAGGTCAAGAATCACCGGACCTCCGTGGCCCTGAAGCTCTAAAACGTCTTCGCCGGTAAAGGAGTTCGGGCCGGGGAACCACAGGGCAATCCCCTGATCCAGCGTGCTGCCATCCGCGTCTTTAAACGGCAGATAATCGGCATAACGCGGTTTGGGTAGTTTCCCCAGTACGGTTTCTGCGACCTCACGCGCCTTCAGGCCGGAGATACGCAGGATACCCACGCCACCACGTCCCGGTGGGGTGGCCTGAGCGACGATGGTGTCGTTATGGCTCATGGTTTGTCTCTTCTTAATGCAATAAAAAAGGCGGTCTAATGACCGCCCTTTACTTTATGTTCCGTTTGCCGGATGGCGGCTTCGCCTAATCCGGCCTACACCGAATCAGGAGTTTTTCTTCTCGCGGCTATGCAGGCCACGCTTCTCCAGACCACGGTAAATCAGCTGCTGCTGAATAATGGTTACCAGGTTGCTGACGATATAGTACAGCACCAGACCTGACGGGAACCACAGGAAGAACACGGTGAAGATGACCGGCATAAAGGTCATGATCTTCTGCTGCATCGGGTCGGTTACGGTGGTCGGAGACATCTTCTGAATGAAGAACATCGTCACGCCCATCAGAATCGGCAGAATGTAGTACGGGTCCTGTGCAGACAAGTCATGGATCCACAGAGCGAACGGTGCATGACGCAGTTCAATGGAGCCCATCAGCATGTAGTACAACGCCAGGAAGATTGGCATCTGGATGATCAGCGGGAAGCAGCCGCCCAGCGGGTTAACCTTCTCAGCTTTGTACAGGGCCATCATTTCCTGGCTCTGACGCTGTTTGTCATCGCCCAGACGCTCACGCATTGCCTGAATCTTCGGCTGCAGCATACGCATCTTCGCCATGGAGGTGTACTGCGCTTTGGTCAGCGGGTACATGATGCCACGAACGATAAAGGTGATAACGATGATGGAGAAGCCCCAGTTACCCAGGAAGCTATGGATCCACTTCAGCAGTTTAAACAGCGGCTGAGAAATGAACCACAACCAGCCGTAATCCACGGTCAGATCCAGGTGCGGTGCAACGGCCGCCATTTTATCCTGAATTTCCGGGCCGACCCACAGGGTACTGGTCATCGCGCCAGTCTGGCCAGGCTGTACCAGTACCGGCTGTGACTTATAGCCGATAGCAGCAATGCCGTTACCCAGGTTAGCGGTATAGAAGTTGTTGGTGCCGTCGTTACGCGGAACCCATGCCGTTGCGAAATACTGTTGCAGCATTGCGACCCAGCCGTCTTTAGCATTGACGTTCAGGTTTTCGTTTTCAGCAATGGTGTCGAATTTGTATTTCTCATACTTCTCATCCGGCGTGGAGTACGCCGCGCCGCGGAAGGTGTGCAGCGCAAAGTTGCTGCTTCCGGTATCGCGATGAGATGGCAGATTGATGGATTGCTTCAGCTGACCAAAGGTGGAGACTTCCAGCGGTTTTTCGCCGGCGTTCTGCACGCTGTAGTTAACGTTGACAGCATATTCACCACGCTTGAGTACAAACGTTTTAGTGAATGTGTTACCCGCTGCGTCAGTATAGGTCATCGGGATCTGCAGTTCGTTCTGACCGTCAGCCAGTACAAACGCGTCTTTTTCGACGTTGTACAGCGGACGCGGGCCGTTAGCCGGGTTATCCGGGCCGTCACGACCTGTCAGGCCACTCTGAGCCTGGTAGATGAACTGTGGCGTGGTTTCCAGTAACTGGAACGGTTCGGTAGAACCGAGTTCTTTCGGGTAAGCTGGCAGTGAAGCCTGTTCCACATCACCACCACGGGTGTTGATGGTCAGATCAAGCACGTCAGTTTTAACCGTAATCAGTTTCCCCTGGCCACTGGCCGGTACGCCCTGGTCTGCGGCGCTACCCGCTGCGGTGGTCGTTGTCTGCGTGGTCTGTTGGGCCTGAGGTTGCGGGTTTTTATCCTGCTCCCAGGCTTGCCAGATCATGAAAGACACGAACAGCAAAGCGATGACTAAAAGATTGCGTTGCGAATCCATCGTTAGTGTTCTCTGGTATCAAATGGTCCGGGCGGGACGGGATCGTCACCACCAGGGTGTAAAGGGTGGCATTTTAATACGCGTTTCACCGTCAACCAACTGCCTTTTATCACTCCAAACCTGCGCAATGCCTCAATTCCGTAGCTCGAACAGGTTGGAGTGAAACGGCAATGCGGCCCAAGCAGCGGACTGATCAGGCGTTGATAGACCCGAATGAGGGCTATCAGGACCCGCGAGCCAGGCGACAATGGCGACGCCATAATTTTTCCAACGCTTCCGAGAGAGCACGGTTATCGAGGTCAGCAACCCCTTTTTTCGCCACCACCACGAAATCCATTGCTGGAAGCTCGTGCTGACGTAAACGGAAGCTTTCACGCGTCAGACGTTTAATCCGATTGCGTTCATGCGCACGTTTAACATTTTTCTTGGCGACTGTAAGACCGATACGGGGATGCCCCAGCGAATTCAGGCGGCCGAGGATGGTGATTTGCGGCGTGCCAGCCCGTTGTGGCTGCTGGAAGACGAATGTGAAATGAGTGGGAGTTAACAAACGTAACTCCCTGGGAAATGCGAGCTTAACCACTCAGGGGCTAGCTTTTATTACTTAGAAACGGTCAGACGAGAACGGCCTTTAGCACGACGACGTGCCAGAACCTGACGACCATTTTTATTAGCCATACGAGCACGGAAGCCGTGAGAACGGTTGCGCTTCAGTACAGACGGTTGAAAAGTGCGTTTCATGGCGATTTCTACCTAAACTTGAATAAATTCACTGACTTTTGCGTATACCCGAACGAATTTCGAACGACTTACGCCACAGTGTGGGTGATTAAAGAGGCCGGATTGTAATAATTGTACACTCCGGAGTCAATTCTCTTTCCTTATTTCCCGCTTTTTTCCGCATGGTTTCGCGTAAAAAACAGGCAGCGTTGACGCCGTAAGGCGACCGTTACTCGCTGGGGGTAAGAATTATACGGGCTGGTGGATAAAGCGCAAGGATCGCTCGGGATCTTTATTAGATCGTTTAAGCAGTAAAGCATCTTTACTCATTAATTTTTTCAATATGCGCGCTAAAACCTGCAGCACTTCTCCAGGATCGTTTACACTTAGCCGATTCTGGATCATCCTGTGGATAAATCGGGAAGAATCTGTGAGAAACAGAAGATCTCTTTCTCAGTTTACGCTATGATCCGCGGTCCTGATCGTTTCAATGGATCCTGATCGGGTAAAAATTGCAGATAGCAATTCGCACGTCACCCTTTGCATAGGGTCTTGTCGGTGTGCGTCAACAATCATGAATGTTTCAGCCTTTGTCATTTATCGAC
This sequence comes from Citrobacter sp. Cf118, assembly GCF_030334095.1. NCBI lineage: Bacteria > Pseudomonadati > Pseudomonadota > Gammaproteobacteria > Enterobacterales > Enterobacteriaceae > Citrobacter > Citrobacter sp. Cf118. Next base: position 45,733 of record NZ_JAOWES010000056.1, read on the forward strand.
TTTTGTTCGAGTGGAGTCCGCCGTGTCACTTTCGCTTTGGCAGCAGTGTCTTGCCCGATTGCAGGATGAGTTACCAGCCACAGAGTTCAGTATGTGGATACGCCCGTTGCAGGCGGAACTGAGCGATAACACGCTGGCTTTGTACGCGCCAAACCGTTTCGTGCTCGATTGGGTAAGGGATAAATACCTTAATAATATTAATGGATTACTCAATAATTTCTGTGGAGCGGATGCCCCACAGCTGCGCTTTGAAGTCGGTACTAAACCCGTCACGCAAACGCTGAAAACGCCGGTCAACAACGTTGTTGCGCCCGCCCACGTGACTCAGCAAGTGCAACCACAACGTGCTGCTCCGGCGGCGCGTCCAGGCTGGGATAACGTCCCGGCTCCGGCAGAACCTACCTATCGTTCTAACGTCAACGTCAAACACACGTTTGATAACTTCGTTGAAGGTAAATCTAACCAACTGGCGCGCGCGGCGGCACGTCAGGTGGCGGACAATCCTGGCGGCGCCTACAATCCGTTATTCCTTTATGGCGGTACGGGTCTGGGTAAAACCCACCTGCTGCACGCTGTCGGTAACGGCATTATGGCGCGTAAGCCAAACGCCAAAGTGGTGTATATGCACTCCGAGCGTTTTGTGCAGGACATGGTCAAAGCCCTGCAAAACAATGCGATCGAAGAGTTTAAACGCTACTACCGTTCCGTTGACGCGCTGCTGATTGACGATATCCAATTCTTCGCGAATAAAGAGCGATCGCAGGAAGAGTTTTTCCACACCTTTAACGCCCTGCTGGAAGGCAATCAGCAGATCATCCTGACCTCGGATCGCTATCCGAAGGAGATCAACGGCGTTGAAGATCGTCTGAAATCCCGTTTTGGCTGGGGACTGACTGTCGCGATCGAACCGCCTGAACTGGAAACGCGTGTTGCGATCCTGATGAAAAAAGCCGACGAAAACGACATTCGTCTGCCGGGTGAAGTAGCGTTCTTTATTGCCAAGCGTCTACGCTCTAACGTACGTGAGCTGGAAGGCGCACTGAACCGCGTGATCGCCAACGCCAATTTTACCGGCCGGGCGATTACTATCGATTTCGTGCGTGAAGCGCTGCGCGATCTGCTGGCTTTGCAGGAAAAGCTGGTCACCATCGACAATATCCAGAAGACGGTGGCGGAGTATTACAAAATCAAAATTGCGGATCTGCTTTCTAAGCGTCGATCTCGCTCGGTAGCTCGTCCGCGCCAGATGGCGATGGCGCTGGCAAAAGAGCTCACTAACCACAGTCTGCCGGAAATTGGCGACGCGTTTGGTGGGCGTGACCATACTACCGTGCTTCATGCCTGCCGCAAGATTGAGCAGTTGCGTGAAGAAAGCCATGATATTAAAGAAGATTTCTCCAATTTAATCAGAACATTATCTTCGTGACGCTATGAAATTTACCGTTGAACGTGAACATTTATTAAAACCGCTTCAGCAGGTCAGCGGCCCGCTGGGTGGACGTCCTACACTGCCGATCCTCGGAAACCTGCTGCTGCAGGTTGCTGACGGCACCCTTTCGCTTACCGGTACCGATCTCGAAATGGAGATGGTGGCGCGCGTGGCGCTGATCCAGCCTCATGAACCTGGTGCGACCACCGTACCGGCGCGTAAATTCTTCGATATTTGCCGTGGATTACCAGAAGGGGCGGAAATTGCCGTTCAACTGGAAGGCGACCGTATGCTGGTGCGTTCTGGCCGCAGCCGTTTCTCGCTGTCTACGCTGCCTGCCGCCGACTTCCCGAATCTGGACGACTGGCAGAGCGAAGTCGAATTCACCCTGCCACAGGCGACAATGAAGCGCCTGATTGAAGCCACGCAGTTTTCGATGGCGCATCAGGACGTGCGTTACTACTTAAACGGCATGCTGTTTGAAACCGAAGGGGAAGAGTTGCGTACCGTGGCGACCGACGGTCACCGCCTGGCGGTCTGTTCAATGCCTGTCGGTCAGCCGTTGCCTAGCCATTCGGTGATCGTACCGCGTAAAGGTGTGATTGAACTGATGCGTATGCTCGACGGCGGCGATAACCCGCTGCGCGTGCAGATTGGCAGCAACAATATTCGTGCGCACGTTGGTGACTTCATCTTTACTTCCAAGCTGGTTGACGGTCGTTTCCCGGATTATCGCCGCGTATTGCCGAAGAATCCGGACAAACATCTGGAAGCCGGTTGCGATATCCTCAAACAGGCGTTTGCGCGTGCGGCGATTCTCTCCAACGAGAAATTCCGTGGCGTGCGTCTGTATGTCAGCGAAAACCAGCTCAAAATCACTGCCAACAACCCGGAGCAGGAAGAAGCAGAAGAAATTCTGGATGTTTCCTATCCTGGTACTGAATTGGAAATCGGCTTTAACGTTAGCTACGTACTGGACGTTCTGAACGCGCTGAAGTGCGAAAACGTGCGTATTCTGCTGACCGATTCCGTCTCCAGTGTACAAATTGAAGATGCAGCCAGCCAGAGCGCGGCTTACGTTGTTATGCCAATGAGACTGTAATGTCGCTGACCCGCCTGTTGATCCGCGATTTTCGCAATATCGAAAATGCGGATCTCGCTTTATCTCCCGGCTTTAACTTTCTGGTAGGCGCTAACGGCAGCGGCAAAACCAGCGTGCTGGAAGCTATCTATACGCTCGGCCATGGTCGGGCGTTTCGCAGTTTGCAGATTGGCCGCGTGATTCGCCACGAGCAGGAGTCGTTTGTTTTACACGGGCGTTTGCAGGGTGAAGAACGTGAGACGTCGATTGGCCTGACGAAAGACAAACTGGGTGACAGCAAAGTGCGCATTGACGGCACTGACGGGCACAAGGTCGCGGAACTGGCGCACCTGATGCCGATGCAGTTGATCACGCCTGAGGGGTTTACTTTACTCAATGGCGGCCCCAAATACAGAAGAGCATTCCTTGACTGGGGATGCTTTCACAATGAAGCCGGATTTTTCACCGCCTGGAGTAACCTGAAGCGACTGCTCAAGCAGCGCAATGCAGCGCTGCGCCAGGTGAGTCGTTATGAGCAACTGCGCCCGTGGGATAAAGAACTGATCCCACTGGCGGAACAAATCAGCACCTGGCGCGCGGAGTACAGCGCCGGTATCGCGCAGGATATGGCGGATACCTGCCAGCAGTTTCTTCCCGAGTTTTCTCTCTCCTTCTCTTTCCAGCGCGGCTGGGAGAAAGAGACAGATTACGCCGAAGTGCTGGAACGTAGTTTTGAACGCGATCGCATGTTGACCTACACCGCGCACGGTCCGCATAAGGCGGATTTCCGCATTCGCGCCGACGGTGCGCCGGTGGAAGATACGTTGTCGCGTGGGCAGCTCAAGCTGCTGATGTGCGCCTTACGTCTGGCGCAAGGGGAGTTCCTGACCCGCGAAAGCGGACGGCGCTGCCTGTACCTGATAGATGATTTTGCCTCTGAACTGGATGACGCGCGTCGCGGGCTGCTGGCCAGCCGCTTAAAAGCCACGCAATCTCAGGTCTTTGTCAGCGCAATTAGCGCTGAACACGTTATAGACATGTCCGATGAAAATTCGAAGATGTTTACCGTGGAAAAGGGTAAAATAACGGATTAACCCAAGATAAAATGAGCGAGAAACGTTGATGTCGAATTCTTATGACTCCTCCAGTATCAAAGTCCTGAAAGGACTGGATGCGGTGCGTAAGCGCCCGGGTATGTATATCGGCGACACGGATGACGGCACCGGTCTGCACCACATGGTATTCGAGGTGGTAGATAACGCTATCGACGAAGCGCTCGCGGGTCACTGTAAAGATATCGTGGTAACGATTCACGCTGATAACTCCGTGTCCGTTACCGATGATGGCCGTGGTATCCCAACCGGTATTCACCCGGAAGAGGGCGTTTCGGCGGCGGAAGTTATCATGACCGTTCTGCACGCAGGCGGTAAATTCGATGATAACTCCTATAAAGTTTCCGGCGGTCTGCACGGTGTGGGTGTTTCCGTCGTTAACGCCCTGTCACAGAAGCTGGAACTGGTGATTCGTCGTGAAGGCAAAGTGCATCAGCAAACTTACGTGCACGGTGTGCCGCAGGCGCCGCTGGCAGTAACTGGCGAAACAGAAATGACGGGGACTCAGGTCCGTTTCTGGCCAAGCCACGAAACCTTTACCAACGTCGTTGAGTTCGAATACGACATTCTGGCGAAGCGTCTGCGTGAGCTGTCATTCCTGAACTCCGGCGTCTCTATTCGTCTGCGCGACAAGCGCGACGGCAAAGAAGACCATTTCCACTACGAAGGTGGCATCAAGGCGTTTGTTGAATACCTCAATAAAAACAAAACGCCGATCCACCCGAATATCTTCTACTTCTCCACTGAAAAAGACGGTATCGGCGTTGAAGTTGCGCTGCAGTGGAACGATGGTTTCCAGGAAAACATCTACTGCTTCACCAACAACATTCCGCAGCGTGACGGCGGTACTCACCTTGCAGGTTTCCGTGCGGCGATGACCCGTACCCTGAACGCCTACATGGACAAAGAAGGCTACAGCAAAAAAGCCAAAGTCAGTGCCACCGGTGACGATGCCCGTGAAGGCCTGATTGCCGTTGTTTCCGTGAAGGTACCGGATCCGAAGTTCTCCTCACAGACCAAAGACAAGCTGGTCTCCTCTGAGGTGAAATCGGCGGTAGAACAGCAGATGAACGAACTGCTGAGCGAATACCTGCTGGAAAACCCGTCTGACGCGAAAATCGTTGTCGGCAAAATCATTGATGCTGCGCGTGCTCGTGAAGCTGCACGTCGCGCGCGTGAAATGACCCGTCGTAAAGGCGCGCTGGACTTAGCGGGTCTGCCGGGCAAGCTGGCGGACTGTCAGGAACGCGACCCGGCGTTGTCCGAACTGTACCTGGTGGAAGGGGACTCCGCGGGCGGTTCTGCGAAGCAGGGCCGTAACCGTAAAAACCAGGCGATTCTGCCGCTGAAGGGTAAAATCCTCAACGTCGAGAAGGCGCGCTTCGACAAGATGCTCTCCTCTCAGGAAGTCGCGACGTTGATCACTGCGCTGGGCTGCGGCATCGGTCGCGACGAGTACAACCCGGACAAACTGCGTTATCACAGCATCATCATCATGACCGATGCGGACGTCGATGGCTCGCACATTCGTACGCTGCTGTTGACCTTCTTCTATCGTCAGATGCCGGAAATCGTTGAACGCGGCCACGTTTACATTGCACAGCCACCGCTGTACAAAGTGAAAAAAGGCAAGCAGGAACAGTACATTAAAGATGACGAAGCGATGGATCAGTACCAGATTTCTATCGCTCTGGATGGCGCCACGCTGCACACCAACGCCAGCGCACCAGCCCTTTCAGGTGAGTCGTTAGAGAAACTGGTTTCTGAATACAACGCGACGCAGAAAATGATTGGCCGTATGGAACGTCGTTTCCCGAAAGCGCTGCTGAAAGAACTGGTTTATCAACCGACGCTGCCGGAAGCTGATTTGGCAAACGAACAGAACGTTACCCGCTGGGTTAATGCGCTGATTACCGAGCTGAACGAAAAAGAACAGCACGGTAGCCTGTGGAAGTTTGATATCCACCACAACGCAGAGCAGAACCTGTTTGAACCGATTGTGCGCGTCCGTACTCACGGTGTGGATACCGACTACGTTCTGGACCACGAGTTTGTGACTGGTGGCGAATACCGTCGTATTTGTACGCTTGGCGAGAAGCTGCGTGGACTGATCGAAGACGATGCGTTTATCGAACGTGGCGAGCGTCGCCAGCCGGTTGCCAGCTTCGAGCAGGCGCTGGAATGGCTGCAGAAAGAGTCACGTCGCGGCCTCGCTATCCAGCGTTATAAAGGTCTGGGCGAGATGAACCCGGAACAGCTGTGGGAAACCACCATGGATCCGGAAAGCCGTCGTATGCTGCGCGTTACCGTGAAGGATGCGATTGCTGCCGACCAGCTGTTCACCACGCTGATGGGCGACGCCGTTGAACCGCGTCGCGCGTTTATCGAAGAGAATGCCCTGAAAGCGGCGAACATCGATATCTAATCGTGCGTTGTTAAACATACCCGGTTGTTTGCGCAACCGGGTATTTTTTTGCCCAAAAAAGAGGAATCTCGATTCCCCTTTCTATCCCCCTTTTCGTAGCTGTTTTTTGAGCGGAATCGCGTTAGCATGAGGACGGACTCATTTAATCCGGGGAACTCATGGCTATCAAACTTATTGCTATCGACATGGATGGCACACTTCTGCTGCCCGATCACACCATTTCACCTGCGGTCAAAACGGCGATTGCCGCGGCGCGCGCGCGTGGCGTGAATGTGGTGCTGACCACAGGACGCCCGTATGCCGGCGTTCACAGTTATCTGAAAGAACTGCATATGGAACAACCCGGTGACTACTGCATTACCTACAACGGTGCGCTGGTGCAGAAAGCTGGCGATGGCAGTACCGTTGCGCAAACCGCGCTGAGCTATGATGATTATCGCTACCTGGAGCAGCTTTCCCGGGAAGTTGGCTCACATTTCCACGCGCTCGATCGCAACACGTTGTATACCGCGAACCGTGACATCAGCTACTACACGGTGCACGAATCGTTTGTCGCGACCATCCCGCTGGTGTTCTGTGAAGCCGAGAAAATGGATCCAGAAACCCAGTTCCTGAAAGTGATGATGATTGATGAACCGGAGATCCTCGATAAAGCCATCTCGCGCATCCCAGCAGAAGTAAAAGAGAAGTACACCGTATTGAAAAGTGCGCCGTATTTCCTCGAAATCCTCGATAAACGCGTCAATAAAGGGACGGGCGTAAAATCGCTGGCCGATGCGTTAGGTATTAAAGCCGAAGAGGTGATGGCGATAGGCGATCAGGAAAACGACATCGCGATGATTGAATACGCAGGCGTGGGCGTTGCTATGGACAACGCTATTCCATCAGTCAAAGAAATCGCCAACTTCGTGACCAAATCCAACCTCGAAGATGGCGTCGCGTATGCCATTGAGAAATTTGCGCTGAATTAAGAAATTATGGGCAAGTGCCTTGTTTCATTTGCCCTGTTTCAGCCATGATTTGTGGTGCTGAATGGTCTCCCTGGGGAATATGCGCCACGCCGCTGCGCATTATCCATTTCCGCGAAAATGCTGATGTGAGTGCCCGGCTTTTCAGGATTTTGCCATACAGTTTGAGACGTATTTTACGGGTAGCTTTACGGTAAGCGTGATTCATATCTGGCGTATCCCGCAGCAGTACCGATTTGAGGATCTCCGCGCTGTCCAGCGCATAGCTAATCCCTTCCAGCGAGCTGGCGCTGATAAAACCGGCCGCTTCACCAATCAAAAATGCGTTGTCCTCTCCGCAGACAAAGTCTTTCCAGCGTGAGGGGAACAGAACCGTACATTTTTCACTTTTCACCGGTTTGCCGAACTGGAAATGGAACGCTTTCAGCTTCTCCTTCAGCGCGTCAAAGCGTGCCTGTCCGTCCTTCATGGGGTAGGCGCCACCAAAGATAAAATAGCCATCTTTGCTGATACTCCATGAATAACAATCAGTTGCATCGTTATCAAAAATACAGGAATAGAACGGCACAGGATGTTTCTCCGCAAACCATTGTTGAATAGCGACATATTTACGGATTTGGTGCTGGGGATAGAGATGACGGCGCACCAGTGAATTCGCACCGTCTGCCCCCACCAGATAACGCGCGGTGATCTGCTGCTCCCAACCGTCGGTGCGGAAAATAACATGCCATTTATCGCCCTCGCGCCAGATTTTCCGACACAGGCTGTCGTGGTACACCTGCACATCATCAGGGATGAGAGATTTAAGCCATAAATCAAAAGCATGGCGGTTGATATTAATGTAGCTGCGCTGGTAGTTACGCGTCAAAGAAGCGGCAACATCAACCGTTTTAACGCTAAAAATCTGCGGGTTGGCGATGACATCAACGGGTAAGGTTATACCATCGCGGATAAACGAACGCTGGGCGTCCGGGGCCAGCAGACCGCCGCAGGGTTTAGTGAAACCTTCGTTGCCGCACTGGCGTTTTTTATCCAACGCAATCACGCGCATTTTTCCGCTCAACTGCCGCGCCAGCCCTGCGCCTGCCGGACCTAATCCGATAATCGCCACGTCAAAATGTTCCATCTTTCTGTCCGCAAAAATGAAGATGGCGATACGCTAAAGCCTGAAAGTGAAGTGCTTGTGAAGTATGATTGCTTTAATCGTCTTGTATCAGGGCATCTCATGAAGCAAATCACCTTTACGCTGCGTAATCATCAGCTTACCAATATTAACACCTGGACACCGGACAGCCAGTGGCTGGTCTTTGATGTGCGTCCTTCTGGTACCTCCTTTACCGGTGAAACAATTGAGCGCGTCAATATCCATACTGGCGAACTGGAGGTGATTTACCGGGCTACTCAGGGAGCGCACGTTGGCGTGGTGACCGTTCATCCAAAGTCGGAAAAATATGTATTCATTCATGGGCCTGAAAATCCTGATGAAACATGGCATTACGACTTCCATCATCGTCGTGGGGTGATTGTTACGCAGGCTGGGGTGGAGAATCTGGATGCGATGGATATTACCGCGCCGTACACGCCAGGCGCGCTGCGTGGCGGGAGTCATGTGCATGTCTTTAGCCCAAACGGTGAGTTTGTCAGTTTCACCTATAACGACCATGTTTTGCATGAGCGCTCGGCGGCGCTGGATTTACGCAACGTCGGCGTGGCTGCACCGTATGGGCCGGTGAAGGTCTCCGCGCAGCATCCGCGTGAATACAGTGGCAGCCATTGGTGCGTGCTGGTGAGCCAGACGACACCAACGCCAAAACCGGGTAGCGATGAGATTAACCGTGCCTATGAAGAGGGCTGGGTAGGAGAAAACAGGCTGGCGTTTATCGGCGATACGTTGTCAGTGAATGGCGAAAAAGTACCGGAATTGTTTATTGTCGATTTGCCACTGGATGAAAACGGCTGGAAACAGCCGGGGGACGCGCCTCTGGAGGGGACTGACATGACCATGCCTGCGCCGCCATCCGGTATTTGCCAACGTCGCCTGACGTTTACCCATGAGCGCGTCTTCCCGGGGCTGGTGAATCAACCTCGCCATTGGGTACGCAGTAATCCAAAGGCGTCTGAGATTGCGTTTTTAATGCGTGATGACAGCGGTATTGTGCAGCTATGGCTGATTTCCCCACTGGGGGGAGCACCGCGTCAGCTTACCCAATGCACTACGAATATTCAGTCAGCCTTTAACTGGCACCCATCGGGGAAATGGCTGGGATTTGTACTGGAGAACAGAATTGCTTGTTGTGATGTTCAAACGGGCGAGATTGATTTTTTAACGGAACGTCATGGTAACCCGCCGTCGGCCGATGCGATCGTCTTCTCCCCTGATGGTCGACAGGTTGCGTGGATGGAAGACGTCGAGGGTTTCCGCCAGCTGTGGGTGACTGAAACCGGGCGTTAACTTATGGAGCGGACATTTCTGCCGGGGGAATAACGGCGTTCGTGGCCTGGGTTCTCTCCTCGCTCTTTTCTACGCGGGATCTCACCGAGTTGTCTTTGCGAAAGAGATCCCACGGTAGCAATACCGTATCGAGCACCGCGGTGAAAGGCATATCCAGAATCGCCAGTGACTTGGTTCCCCAGTTCGTATCACTTTCGCTAATCATTGTGGCACTGGCTCGCGTGCCAGGATATGTCCCTTCTTTGCCACCGGTATGCGACATGATGCTGGAACAGCCGCTTACAAACGCTATCCCACTACACATCGTCAGTGTTACCAACATTTTTTTAATCATCATTTATTCATCTGTATTTATCGTGTTTGCATGGTGAGTTAAAGCGATCCGTTGCGAAAATAACATCACCATTTCGTCGCACTGTGGCGGCCATCGCGATTTAACGAGAACAACTGCTCCCCCCAGTGTATGCAATAGACAACAAACTGCAAAAAAAGTCAGATGAATACGCTTGAAAAGTTTGTATTAAGACCCATTTTTAGAGTGTAGACAAATGAAGGGCATGCCTGATGGGTGTCCTGGCTACCTGACCTGTCCATGATGGAAGGTCAATTATTCTCGCTGATTTCAGGAGCTATTAATTATGCGTAACTTTGATTTATCCCCGCTGTACCGTTCTGCTATTGGTTTTGACCGTCTGTTTAACCTGCTGGAAAATAATCAGGGCCAAAGCAATGGCGGCTACCCTCCGTACAACGTTGAGCTGGTAGACGAAAACCATTACCGCATTGCAATTGCCGTTGCCGGTTTTGCTGAAAGCGAACTGGAAATTACTGCCCAGGATAATCTGCTGGTGGTGAAAGGCGCCCATGCGGACGATCAAAAAGAACGTACTTACCTGTATCAGGGTATTGCCGAGCGCAACTTCGAGCGTAAGTTCCAGTTAGCGGAGAACATTCATGTTCGCGGCGCAAACCTGGTAAATGGTCTGCTGTATATCGATCTTGAGCGCGTGATTCCTGAAGCGAATAAGCCGCGCCGCATCGAAATCAACTAATTCTATAGGCCGCTTCAGGCGGCCTTGCTAAGTCATCGGCTTGCCGTCAGGGAGCCGAAAGGTACCTACTCGCTTCTTAGAAGGAGATTATTATGCGTAACTACGATTTATCCCCACTGCTGCGTCAATGGATCGGTTTTGACAAACTGGCCAATGCTTTGCAAAACACCGGTGAAAGCCAGAGCTTCCCGCCTTATAACATCGAAAAGAGCGATGATAACCACTACCGCATTACCCTTGCGTTAGCCGGTTTCCGCCAGGAAGATTTGGATATTCAACTGGAAGGTACGCGCCTGACCGTGAAAGGTACGCCGCAGCAGCCGGAAAAAGAGACCAAATGGTTGCACCAGGGGCTGGTCATTCAGCCGTTCAGCCTGAGCTTTACGCTGGCTGAAAATATGGAGGTCTCCGGCGCAAGCTTCACTAACGGCTTGCTGCATATCGATTTGACCCGGAATGAACCTGAAGCCATTGCTCCACAACGTATCGCTATCAGCGAACGTCCCGCATTAAATAGTTAAATAGCTCCATGCCTTTGCCCCGCCAGAAATGACGGGGCTTTTTTGTGCTTTACCACCCATACATTGCGACTGTACTCTGCGAGAATCCATTTACTTAATGATGTTATTCACAGGGAACAAGATAATGAGTGATATAGCATTGACGGTCAGTGTTCTGGCATTAGTGGCAGTTGTCGGATTATGGATCGGCAACATAAAAATACGTGGTGTTGGTTTTGGCATCGGAGGCGTGCTGTTCGGCGGTATTATTGTCGGGCATTTTGTCGATCAGGCAGGGATGACCCTGAGCGGCGACATGCTGCATTTCATTCAGGAATTTGGCCTGATCCTGTTCGTCTACACCATCGGTATCCAGGTCGGACCGGGCTTTTTTGCGTCATTGCGCGTTTCGGGCCTGCGGCTGAATCTGTTTGCCGTGCTGATTGTCATCATGGGTGGCCTGGTCACCGCGATTCTGCATAAACTTTTTGCCATTCCTCTTCCCGTGGTACTGGGTATATTCTCCGGGGCGGTCACCAATACCCCAGCGTTGGGAGCCGGGCAGCAAATTCTGCGTGATCTGGGTACCCCTGGCGATGTGGTTGACCAGATGGGGATGAGCTATGCCATGGCTTATCCTTTCGGCATTTGCGGAATTTTACTCACCATGTGGCTGATGCGCCTTATTTTCCGCGTTAACGTCGATGCTGAAGCCCAGCAGCATGAATCCACGCTAACCAACGGGCACGCACTGATTCAGACGATGAACATCCGTGTGGAAAACCCAAACATCAACAATATGGCAATTCAGGATGTCCCGATTCTGAACAGCGACAAAATCATCTGCTCGCGTCTGAAACGTGACGAGACATTGATGGTACCGTCGCCAGGGACAGTTATCCAGATGGGCGACCTGTTACACCTGGTCGGGCAGCCAGCTGATCTGCACAACGCGCAGGTGGTGATTGGTCAGGAGGTGGACACATCGTTGTCGACGCGCGGGACTGATTTACGCGTTGAGCGCGTGGTGGTGACCAACGAACAAGTGCTGGGTAAACGTATCCGCGATCTGCACTTTAAAGAACGTTACGACGTGGTGATCTCCCGCCTGAACCGTGCGGGGGTTGAGCTGGTAGCCAGCAGCGACGCCAGCCTGCAATTCGGGGACATCCTCAATCTGGTTGGGCGCCCTTCGTCGATTGACGCCGTTGCTAATGTTGTTGGTAACGCGCAGCAAAAACTGCAGCAGGTGCAGATGCTGCCGGTATTTATCGGTATCGGACTGGGTGTTCTGTTGGGGTCAATCCCGCTGTTTATCCCGGGCTTCCCGGTGGCGTTGAAGCTGGGGCTGGCTGGTGGGCCGCTGATTATGGCTTTGATTCTTGGACGTATTGGCAGCATCGGTAAGCTGTACTGGTTTATGCCTCCCAGCGCTAACCTGGCGCTGCGAGAGTTGGGTATCGTACTGTTTCTAGCGGTGGTTGGTCTGAAGTCAGGCGGTGATTTTGTTCATACCCTGACGCAGGGCGATGGTCTGAGCTGGGTGGGCTACGGTATTTTCATTACCGCGATTCCGCTCATTACCGTGGGCTTGCTGGCGCGGATCTTCGCCAAAATGAACTATCTGACGCTGTGCGGCATGCTGGCCGGCTCAATGACCGATCCTCCTGCGCTGGCGTTTGCTAACAACCTGCATGCCACCAGCGGGGCGGCTGCGCTCTCCTACGCGACCGTTTATCCGCTGGTCATGTTCCTGAGGATTATCACCCCGCAATTGCTGGCGGTGCTCTTCTGGGGATTAGGTTAAAACTGACTTATCCGGCCTGCATCTCCTGTAGGCCGGATAAAACGCAACTCGCCATCCGGCATTACAAACACCCTCTCTCTTTTCCATTGTCTCATCACCAGACTCGCCCTTTCGTTTGAGAATCAGGTTCATACTCCTTAACTGTTCCGGTATAACGATCAGATAACAATATTTAAGGAGCTGTCATGAAGATTTCTCGCCTTGGGGAAGCACCGGACTATCGCTTCTCGCTGGCAAATGAACGTACCTTTCTGGCGTGGATCCGCACCGCGCTCGGATTTCTGGCGGCGGGAGTTGGCCTTGATCAACTGGCCCCGGATTTTGCCACGCCGGTCATCCGTGAGGCGCTTGCCTTGTTGCTGTGTCTGTTTGCCGGCGGTCTGGCGATCTACGGCTACCTGCGCTGGCTACGTAACGAAAAGGCGATGCGACTGAAAGAGGACTTGCCCTACACCCACAGCCTGCTGATTATCAGCGTTATGCTGACTATTGTGGCAGTGATTGTCATGACGCTGGTGCTGTATGCCGGATAGCCGCAAATCGCGACGTATCGCCGACCCGGGGTTACAACCGGAGCGAACATCGCTGGCCTGGTTTCGTACCCTGCTGGGTTATGGTGCGTTAATGGCGCTGGCGCTGAAGCACAACTGGCATCAGGCGGGCTTCCTGTTTTGGGTTTCAATTGTGGTGCTGGCGATGGTGGGAATCGTACTTTGGCGCTATACCCGCAGCCGTAATCTGATGGATGTTACACATAGCGATTTTTCTGAATCTCGTGCGGTGCGTGACAAATTTATGATCTCCCTCGCGGTGTTATCCCTCGCAATACTGTTTGCTGTAACGCATGTTCGCCAACTTATCGTATTTATCGGGAATTTTGCATGACAGGATGTGAGAACATGGATGTTAGTGATGATGTTTTAAACGTGGTGATTGACCACCAGAAGTGTTTACAACCAGTCGAAGTGTACCGTGGTTTGCAACAAGGAAATGTTCGCCTGGTACAGTTTATTCCGCTGGTTAAGCACGATGGCTCAGGTCATCTGACAGACGAATCGGTTACGTCTGAGGCGTGGGGCCGATTTTTAATTACGATATTTGATATCTGGGTACGTGAAGATATTAATCAGATATCTATCCAGCTTTTCGACAAAACGCTCCGCCAGTGGTGTGGTCTGGCAGCACAGATTGAACGACAGACCATGTCATCAATAAATACGCGTTGCCAGACATGCTCATTGTTTCAATATTACCATGGTGATTGTCCTGCGTACTGCGAGGAAAATGGAAAGGGCGTACTGTGTGCAGGATATCAGGCTTTCTTCAATCATACCGCACCGCATATGCGCGTGATGCGTGACCTGCTTAAGCAGCATCGCTCACCGATGGAGCTGATGGCGATGCTGCGCTGAGATTAGCGCCCTTTCGCCAGGTATTGCGCCATCTCGGTTTCCGGCACCATGCCGCCGCCGGTCGCCCACACCAGGTGCGTGGCGTTATTGAGCTGATCCGCGCTGAAGCCATGCATCTGCTGGTAAGCCCTGGAGGCACAAACGTGCTGAGGGCCAGCCATGCCTGCCAGCGCCGACGGCTCAAGACGAATGCCTTCTTCCTGCGCCAGCCAGCCCAGCATGTCGTACATTGTCTGATCGTCCAGGGTGTACAGACCGTCGAGCAGACGTTCCATCGCCCGGCCGACAAAGCCCGAGGCGCGACCGACCGCCAGCCCATCCGCCGCCGTCAGGTTATCGATGCCGATATCCTGCACAGAAAGGGTATCGTGTAGCCCGGTGTAAATCCCCAGCAGCATGCACGGTGAATGAGTCGGTTCAGCGAAGAAGCAGTGCACATTATCGCCAAACGCCAGCTTAAGGCCAAACGCCACGCCGCCAGGGCCGCCACCGACGCCGCAAGGCAGGTAGACAAACAGAGGATGATCGGCATCCACCACGCGCCCCTGCTGGGCAAACTGCGCTTTCAGACGCTGACCGGCGACCGCATAGCCTAAGAACAGCGTGCGGGAATTTTCATCATCGATAAAGAAGCAGTTCGGATCGGACTCTGCCGCCTTACGACCTTGTTCAACCGCCACGCCGTAATCTTCTTCGTACTCCACTACCGTCACGCCGTGGCTGCGCAGCTTGGCTTTTTTCCACGCGCGGGCGTCGGCAGACATATGCACCGTAACGTTAAAGCCGATGCGGGCACTCATGATACCAATCGACATCCCCAGGTTGCCGGTGGAGCCAACCGCGATGCTGTACTGGCTGAAAAACTGTTTGAACTCCGGCGAAAGCAGAACGCGGTAATCGTCTTTGGTGGTCAGCAGACCGGCTTCCAGCGCCAGTTTTTCCGCATGGGTCAGTACTTCATAAATGCCGCCACGCGCTTTAATCGAGCCTGAAATCGGCAAATGACTGTCTTTCTTCAGCAGGACTTCGCCGTTAATGTGTTGCCCGAACTCTTTTTCCAACCGTTTTTGCATGGCAGGGATTGCGGCCAGCTCAGATTCGATAATGCCCCCGGTGGCGGCGGTTTCCGGGAAGGCCTGCGCCAGATACGGTGCGAAGCGCGTCAGACGCGCGTGGGCATCCTCAACGTCGTGTGCTGTCAGGCCAACATACGGTAAACCTTCCGCAAGAGAGGTGGTGCCAGGGTTAAACCAGGTTGTCTCTTTCAGAGCCACCAGATCTTCCACTAAAGGATGCTGGGCGATAAGTGTTTGAATGTTTTCCATAGTCAGTCTCTTCGCGCTTAGATAATAAAGGAAAGCAGGAATGTGCAAGCCAGTGCAATAACGGACGCGATAAATGTCGCGGTCGTATAGTATTTGAACGTTTCATTCAGGGTGGCGCCGCAATACTGCTTCACCAGCCAGAACAGGGAATCGGTGACGATCGTGCAGCCAATAGCGCCGGAACCGATGGCAATGGCGATGATCTCCGGGCTAACGTTGGGATACAGCGGTAGCATCGGGGCAACGATTGCCGTTGCGCCCATCATCGCCACCGTGGCAGAGCCTACCGCCGCATGCAGAATCAGAGCGACCAGCCATGCCAGTAGAATCGGGTGCATATGCATGTTTGAGAGGATCAGCGCCAGAGTATCCGCCAGCCCGCTACTCTTGAGAATAGCGTTGAATGCGCCGCCTGCGCCGATAATCAGCAAAATGTTAGCAATCGAGCCAAAACCGTTTTCGGTGTGGGTCAGCAGCGCACCCATACCGATGTGCTGACGCAGACCGAGAATGTAATAGGCTACGAAAACGGCGATAAACATCGCGGTGATCGGGTTACCAATAAACTCCAACAGCGTATACAGCGTACTGCCTTTCGCCATGTTCAGCTCAGCGACGGTTTTGACCAGCATCAGGCCAATCGGCAGAAGTACAGTAAACAGCGTCGCACCCAGCGATGGCAGCGTACTTTCGTCGCGCACTTTCAGGTCGGAAAACTCAGCCGGTACCGGTTTAAATGGCAGACGGTTACCGAGGAATTTCAGGTACAGCGGCCCGCCGACAAGCGAGGCCATTAAACCCACCAGTAAGCCGTAGACAATCACGGTGCCAATGTCTGCGCCCAGCTTATTCGCCACGAACAGGGCGGCCGGATGCGGAGGTACGACGCAGTGTACCGCCATCAGCGCCGTACACAGCGGAATCGCCAGCTTCAGTAATGAGGTATTGGTTTTTTTAGCAATCGAAAAGGCCAGTGGAATCAACAGCACCACGCCGACCTCAACGAACAGCGTGATCCCGCAAATCAGCCCGACCAGCACCATAATGACGTCGGCGGAAAGCCAGCGGCAGCGCTGCAGCGTCAGACCGATGCGTTCGGCCGCGCCGGACACTTCCATCATTTTGCCCAGAATGGTCCCAAGGCCAATAACCGCCGCGAGGAAGCCCAGCGTACCGCCGATGCCGCTCTCAATGGCATTGACCATATCCAGCGGCCCCATCCCCATCATCGTACCCACGAAGAAACTGGCTAACAGCAGCGCCAGAAACGGGTGGAATTTGAACTTCACGATGGTCAAAACGATTAACACGATGCTTATCAGCAGCGTGCTCACAACCCAGATTTGAGAGTGCATAGCTCACCTTGCCCTGTGATTAATATAAGGTTATTGGACAAAAATAAGGCACCGTCTGACAAACGATATAAATCTCCTTTCACATGAGCTAGATTGCATCAAGTGAGTGATTTATGTCTAATTACGCTATGTTTATGCGATATGGTTCACCTTGATTCATCTTTATGCTGATTTTTGCAGCGAAGTTTTTTACACTCCGGCGAATGAATCAGGAGGACAGGAGGTGAGTTTGGATCCCCTACGCGAGGTCAGAAACCGGCTGCTCAATGGCTGGCAGCTGTCAAAGCTGTATACTTTTGAAGTGGCGGCCCGGCATCAGTCGTTTGCGCTGGCGGCAGATGAGCTGTCGTTAAGCCCCAGCGCCGTCAGCCATCGCATTAATCAACTGGAAGATGAACTGGGCATTCAGCTGTTTGTCCGTTCGCACCGTAAAGTGGAACTCACCCACGAGGGTAAGCGGGTATTCTGGGCGCTGAAATCGTCGCTGGATACGCTGAATCAGGAAATCCTCGATATTAAAAACCAGGAGCTGTCCGGGACGCTCACCGTCTACTCTCGACCTTCTATCGCCCAGTGCTGGCTGGTTCCGGCGCTCGGTGACTTTACCCGTCGCTACCCGTCAATTTCACTGACCATCCTGACTGGGAATGACAACGTCAATTTACAGCGTGCCGGGGTCGATTTGGCTATCTATTTTGACGATGCGCCCTCCGCGCAGCTTACGCACCACTTCCTGATGGATGAAGAGATCCTACCGGTATGCAGCCCGGATTACGCTCGCCGCCATGACCTTACCGGTTCGTTAGTGAATTTGCCGCACTGCACCTTGCTGCACGACAGACAGGCATGGAGTAACGACTCAGGAACCGATGAATGGCACAGCTGGGCGCAGCATTTTACGGCGAATTTGCCGACATCATCGGGGATTGGTTTCGATCGTTCTGATTTAGCGGTAATTGCCGCCATGAACCATATCGGCGTGGCGATGGGCCGAAAGCGGCTGGTGCAAAAACGTCTCGACAGCGGAGAACTGGTCGCGCCTTTTGGCGATATGGCGCTGAAATGCCATCAGCATTACTACATCACCACGCTGCCCGGCAGGCAGTGGCCGAAAATCGAGGCGTTTATTAGCTGGCTTCAGGAACAGGTAAAATAAGCGGACCGCGAATATTTTTTACGCTTTCTCTCTACACGGAAAGTGAAAAAGCGTGCTAAATACGTGATATCACTCCTGATGATTTGCGTAAGGACGACCGTGTTAAAGCCGATTGTTTCCCTTTTACTGTTGGCCTGCGCCACCGTATGTGCCGCGCAACCTGCGCTGACGGCGGCGCAGTATGCACAGCAGCTTGGCGTTGGGATGGACGTAGATTGGGCGCGCACCGATCGGGGTATCCGTGAATTCGATCCGCTGGTAGTGCGGGACTACAAGGCGAAAGGGTTGGCCCACGTACGCATTCGCGTAGCGGGAGAGCCTACGGAGGCGCGGCTGATTCATCTGCGCAAGCTGGTGGAAGCCTGCGAGCAGTATGGCGTGATCCCGATCATTGCCTATCAGGCAGACGAATATAAAAAAGACCCCAGCGCCGGGAACGAAAAAGAGGTGGTTAACTGGTGGGTGGCGGTGGCGCATTACTTTGGTCAACGCTCGCCGTTGCTGGGGTTCGACCTGATCTACGACCCCTCTGATAAGCTCAACCATAATCAGTCGTCGCTCAATCGCGTGTATGACAAAGCCATTCGAATCATCCATGCCATCGATCCACAGCGAATGATTTTTATCGCGCCGAAACTGCATGCCGCTCCGGAAGATTTGGCCAACCTAAAGCTGCCGCCGCAAAGTCAGAATACGGTGCTGGCCCAATGGCATATTTTTCCGTGGGGACCGCTGAAAAATAACGGCAAATATCCGTGGACCTCAGGGACTGCGGCAGAAAAGGCCGCCATTCGCGCCCGTATCAATACCGCCATTCATTGGCAGCAGAAAACCGGGCATGTCAGTTGGGTAGGGGGCTGGTCGCCGGGAGAAACCGTCAAAAACGCGCCTTCTGCCTCGCAAATGGCGTTTGCCCGCTTTATGGCGTGCGAGCTGAAAAAAGCGAAAATTCCCTATGCTATCAATGCGGATACGCAGTTCTATGATGGTGAGGAGGGGGCCTGGCGTCCGGCGCTGGAGCCGTTACTGACGACGATTATCGCGCCAGAATGCGAAAAGCCCGGCGATAAGCCGGGCCATCATACGCTTAAACCGCCTGTCCCTGATGCGACACGCGTGACGCCAGCGGAAGCCAGCAAACAAAAATCAACAGCCCCATAAGGGTCATCAGCAGGCCCAGACTGGCTTGCCCGGTCTGCGGCAGCATGGCAGAGAACCACGCCAGCACGCCGGAACCAATGTTCTGTAATCCCCCAACCAGCGCGCCGGCAGTGCCTGCCAGGAACGGGAAAGGCTCCATTGCACCGCTGGTTGCCAGCGGAAACAACATTCCGGCGCCGAAGAAAAATAGTGCGGCAGGAACCAGCAGCGTCCAGACGTTCATCACGTCAAACAGCCCTGGGATCCACATCATTAAACCCGCTACCAGACAGCAGGTTACCGACTGCCACATTAGCGTCGAGAAACGTTTATTCGGGCGACCGGCGAACCATGCGCCGAAAAACGCCGCCGGGATGGGCAGGATAAACAGGATACTGACCACCATGCTGCTTAGACCGAGACGTGCGCCCAATAATACTCCGGAGCAGGCCTCAAAGACCGCAACGCCCGCCAGACCACCGATCAACATCAGCACGTAACAGGTGAAAGCGCTATTACCAAACAGGGTTTTGTAGCTGGCGATCAGCCGTGGACGCGGCGCACCTGCAGGGCGCGTTTCCGGCATCCAGCGTGCCATGCTAAACGTCACGCCCGCACACAGAATCAACAGAAAAATATAGCAGGCACGCCAGTTCCACACTGTATCCAGCACACCGCCAATCAGCGGAGCTAACAGCGGACTGACCAGAATCCCCATGTTTAACAGACTATTGGCGTGGCGCAGCTGTGTGCCTTCGTACAGATCGCGCGGTAACGTTCGCGCCATCACACCGCCGACGCCCGTTCCCATCCCCTGGATGGCACTGGCGATAATCAGTACCGTCAGGCTATGCGTGGTAATCGCGACCAGCGTGGCCAGCATAAAAATAGACATCCCGGCGAGGATAACCGGGCGGCGGCCAACGCGGTCTGAAAGGGGACCGTAGACCAGTTGTGATAGACCATAGGTCAACAGATAGGCGGCCATTACGCTTTGCACCGCCCCTTCGCGAACGTTCAGTTCACGCGCCATATCAGCAATCGCGGGGATATAAATGGTTTGCGCCATCTGACCTACCGCCACCAGTAATACCAACATCAACAACAAATTGACGCTTCTATGCCTTTTCATTTCGCTGATTACTTTTAAAAAAGAGAAAAAAGAAGAATAAGGTGCTGCACTTTCCCGTAAATGCGCGTGGAATCTACCACAACAGAAAAAGAAGGCCAGATAGTGGGCTGGAATGTTTATGTGATGGACGGCAGGAAATGTAAACAAAAAGCGGCAACAAATGTTGCCGGATTGCATCGGGTTTACAACGCGATCATGATAAGCGTAGTAAAACTGCGCCTACGGCAATACCTGCAGCCGCGACAAGACGTATTCCGGCAACCTTCTCTTTCAGTAGCAGCCACGCGAGCAGCGCGCCAAACAGGATTGAGGTTTCACGCAGCGCCGCCACTACCGCCAACGGAGCCTGGGTCATGGCCCACAGCGCCAGGCCGTAAGAACCCATTGTGCCAATGCCGCCAAGAATACCTTTCTTCCACTGCTGTACCAGATAGCGCGACGCTTCCCGGCGTCTGGCGATCATCGCCCAGCCCAGCAGGCAGGAGCCGTTCAGAAAGAAGGTCCACAGTGTATAACCCAGCGCGGTTTCTGATAAACGTACGCCGGTGCCATCAACCAGCGTATAACCGGCGATAAAGCAGGCGTTAATGAGCGCCAGGATAATCCCGCGTTGCGAACCGCTGCGTCCGTTAAATGCCATCCCGAGAATAGCCAGACAGATGGTGGCAATCCCCACCCAGGCGAGTAGCGAAAGGCTATCGCCAAGAAACAGGACGCTGATAATCGCGACCAGCAGTGGCGCTGTGCCGCGCATCAGAGGATAGGTCTGGCTCATATCCGAAACCTGATAGGTTTTAGCGACCAGGACGGTATAGACCACCTGTAATGCGGTTGAGACAGCTAAAAACGGCAGGCTGGAGGCAGAGGGTTGCGGCGCAAAGGGTAAACAAATCAGCGCCATAATTGCAGCGGTTCCGCTGACGCTGATCGCCGAGTACAGCTTGTCGTTTCCCGCTTTTACGATGGCATTCCAGCTGGCATGCAGCAGTGCGGCGAACAGCAAAATGCAGAAAACAGAAAGCGTCATGGCGGAATTCTTCCCTGAGGATGTCATAAAAACGTAACATATTGACGCGATACAAGCACCAGGGAGAAGGTGAAAGGGGAGCGGAGTGTTATCCGCCCCCCTTAGGTGCGACTTGAATCTGAATTACTTAATGTATTTCAGAACGGCATCAAGGAGTTGCAGTGCTGCAACAATGAGTTTGAGGATAAGAATAGCGATATCCACGAGGCTCATACGCTCTCCTTTTGGTACAAGGAGCACGGTGCTGACGTACCTCGCCGCTGCCTGTTGCCAGCACCTTTGTTGACATAACACAGTGTGCTCACACGGGGGTTAAGGCGCTGACGGCACCACCCGTTTCAGCCAGGACTTTGATGCGCCGGTTTACGATGCGGCCCCCGCATAACACATTGCGTACCGAGACATTATAGATAAACACTGTATAAATTAACAGTATTTTATGGACATTACACTATTCATGTTCCATACTCAAAAACATCAAAATTCGTGCCGAAATTGCGTGTTCTTCGTAGAACGCGTATACTTTTTTCGTTGACATAACACAGTGTGTTCGGCGGCTACCAACCGCACAACGCTGAAAAAACCTCGCTCCGGCGGGGTTTTTTGTTTTTGCACGACATACAATGAAATGTGATCGTTGAGGCATTTTTGTGCAGATGAAAATTTTTCCATTGTCACGCTGAAAAACCTGTGTTTGTATAAATCCAGTTAATCAACAAACAGACAGGTCCCTAATGAACCCTTCCACGCTGACTGCGACCCTACTAAAAACTGCGCCATCTCGCGCAGCGGTCGTCGTGCGTGTGGTGGTGGTCGTCGGCAATGCGCCGTAGGGTCCGAATCAACACACGATTCCAAAACCCCGCCGGCGCAAACCGGGCGGGGTTTTTCGTTTCAGAGACCTGCCCGGAGCAAAGGCCCAGAATAAAAGGACTGGAGCATGGCAAGTTCGGGCATAACATCCAAGCGTACGCGTTTTACGGGCGCAGAATTCATCGTTCATTTCCTGGAACGTCAGGGGATTCAGGTCGTCACCGGTATTCCAGGCGGCTCGATTCTTCCCGTCTATGACGCCTTAAGCCAAAGCACACAAATCCGTCATATCCTGGCGCGCCACGAGCAGGGCGCGGGGTTTATCGCGCAGGGAATGGCGAGGACCGATGGCAAACCCGCCGTCTGTATGGCCTGTAGCGGACCTGGCGCAACCAACCTGGTAACCGCCATTGCCGATGCGCGTCTGGATTCCATCCCGCTGGTGTGTATCACCGGGCAGGTTCCGGCCTCAATGATCGGCACCGACGCTTTCCAGGAAGTCGACACCTACGGCATCTCTATCCCCATCACTAAGCATAACTATCTGGTCCGCCATATCAGTGAATTACCGCAGGTCATGAGCGATGCGTTCCGCATCGCGCAGTCCGGACGTCCAGGCCCGGTGTGGATAGACATTCCTAAGGATATTCAAACCGCCGTTTTTGACATTGAAGAGATGCCGGAACCCGCGCAGAAAATGGCGGCACCAGCGTTCGGCCAGGACAGCATTCGCGATGCTGCAGCTATGATTAACGCCGCCAAACGCCCGGTGCTGTATCTCGGCGGCGGCGTAATTAACGCGCCGGAACGTGTTCGTGAGCTGGCCGAAAAAGCAAAACTGCCGACCACTATGACCTTGATGGCGCTCGGCATGCTGCCAAAAGCGCATCCGCTGTCGTTAGGCATGCTGGGCATGCACGGCGCGCGCAGCACCAACTTTATTCTGCAAGAAGCGGATTTACTGATTGTTCTGGGCGCACGTTTTGATGACCGGGCGATTGGTAAAACCGAACAGTTCTGCCCGAATGCCAAAATCATCCACGTGGATATTGACCGCGCGGAGCTGGGTAAAATCAAACAGCCGCACGTGGCGATCCAGGCAGATGTCGATGAGGTTCTGGCACAATTGATCCCGCAGATTGAAGCGCAGCCGCGTGAAGAGTGGCATCAACTGGTGTCTGACCTGCAGCAAGAATTTCCGTGCACGATCCCCCAGGAAAAAAATCCGCTCAGCCACTATGGATTGATCAACGCCGTGGCTGCCTGCGTAGACGACAGCGCCATTATCACCACCGACGTAGGCCAGCATCAGATGTGGGCGGCACAGGCTTACCCGCTGAACCGTCCGCGCCAGTGGCTGACCTCCGGCGGTCTGGGAACCATGGGCTTTGGCCTGCCTGCGGCGATTGGTGCGGCCCTGGCCAACCCAGACAAAAAAGTGCTGTGCTTCTCCGGCGATGGCAGCCTGATGATGAATATTCAGGAAATGGCGACCGCCAGCGAAAATCAGCTGGATATTAAAATCATTCTGATGAATAACGAAGCGTTAGGTCTTGTATATCAGCAGCAGAGTCTGTTTTATAAGCAGGGCGTTTTTGCCGCGACCTATCCGGGGATGATTAACTTTATGCAGATAGCTGCCGGGTTTGGTCTCGAAACCTGCGATCTGAATAATGAAGCGGACCCACAGGCAGCGTTGCAGGAGATTATTAATCGCCCTGGACCTGCGCTAATCCACGTGCGCATCGATGCCGAAGAAAAAGTGTACCCGATGGTGCCGCCGGGTGCGGCAAACACAGAAATGGTGGGGGAATAAGCCATGCAACAGCAGACTCATGACAACGTAATCCTGGAACTCACCGTACGCAACCATCCGGGCGTAATGACTCACGTTTGCGGGCTGTTTGCCCGCCGCGCATTCAACGTGGAAGGCATTCTCTGTCTACCGATTCAGGACAGCGATAAGAGCCGCATCTGGCTACTGGTCAACGACGATCAACGTCTTGAGCAGATGATAAGCCAGATCGACAAGCTTGAAGATGTGGAGAAAGTGGCCCGCAATCAGTCCGATCCGTCGATGTTTAACAAAATCACCGTGTTCTTTGAGTGAGTTAGTCGCCGTCTGAATCTGGGGTGATCACTTTGACAGAGCCGTTCCGGCAGTGGGTTGCGTAATCTGCTGGTAACGGACGGTCGCTTATCAGTACGTCAAAGGTGGAGAGTGGACCAATGCTGGCGGGGGCGACCTCATCGAACAGGGCGTGGCGCGTCAGCAGAATTTTGCGTAATCCGCGTTCCATCGCTTTGCGTTTTGTGGCTAGATCGTCCGGATTGAACCAGCTAACGCCGAAATGCTCATGGACGCCGCTAGCGGAGATGAATACTTTTCGTGGGTTGAGCGCATCCAGCGGAGAGGGGGTGCTGGTATCGTAAAAGGCGTCACTTTTCGCCCGATAGGTGCCTCCGCAAAGAATCACCGTGGCGTTGGGTTTTTCATTTAGCGCCACGAATACCCGGTGCGAGTAGCAAATCCCGGTAAAGGAAATATCATCCGGGATCATGCTGACCACCAACGGCATTTCCGCACCATTATCAAAAAAGACCAGATCATTTTCACTTACCAGTCCCGCGGCCAGAATGGCAACCGGTAAATCGTCGCGGTGATACTGTTTTTGCGCAGGCACTGGGGCATTAACGATGGCGGCGGGCTTGTTCACCATCACAATGTAACCACCGAGCAGCGTAAGCGGTAACGGCTCGTCATCCTGACTGAGATCCCGACGAATAGTCATCACGGAAACTTCCAGCATTCGTGCCGCCTCTTTCAGATGGATTCGGTCGGTCTTCTTCAACAATTCCATCAGACGTCGAATACGTTCTTTTTGCTTAGTTTCCATGTGCTTCTCCACGAATCATGTTCCCATGTTCCTTCAGTAACATTTTTGTGTTTCTGAGAACATGGCATTGCCGCATTACTATACGTCTGACTATTCGGAAATAAAAGCGTGTTTTTTCACGTTTTATTGATTATATCCATTAACTTTCAGTCAATTGTAAGCAACTTCATTATTTGTAGTGTGATGGGGGCGCAACATTTAGCGTAATAAATAAACAATAAAATGATCTTCCAATCGCGATCCTAGTCACAAATGATACGAAAGTAACATGATAATGTTATTTTAATATCATTGTAGTGTGATTGTTTCTGAGAGGTAGTAAAATGGATATCGCGGTTATTGGCTCCAACATGGTGGATCTCATCACCTACATCAACCAGATGCCCAAAGAAGGGGAAACGCTGGAAGCGCCGGCGTTCAAAATTGGCTGCGGGGGCAAAGGCGCAAATCAGGCCGTTGCGGCTGCTAAGCTCAATTCCAAAGTACTGATGCTGACAAAAGTCGGTGATGATATTTTTGCGGATAACACTATTCGCAATCTCGAATCCTGGGGGATTAATACCACCTATGTCGAAAAGGTACCCTGCACCAGCAGCGGTGTCGCACCGATCTTTGTTAATGCGAACTCCAGCAACAGTATTCTGATTATTAAAGGAGCGAACAAATTTCTCTCCCCGGAAGATATCGATCGTGCGGCGGAAGATCTGAAAAAATGTCAGCTTATTGTCCTGCAACTGGAAGTGCAGCTGGAAACCGTTTATCACGCGATTGAATTTGGCAAAAAACACGGTATCGAAGTGTTACTAAATCCCGCCCCTGCATTACGGGAATTAGATATGTCTTATGCCTGTAAATGTGATTTTTTTGTGCCGAACGAAACCGAGCTGGAAATATTAACCGGTATGCCAGTGGATACTTATGACCATATTCGCGCAGCGGCACGTTCTCTGGTTGATAAAGGTCTGAACAATATTATCGTCACCATGGGTGAGAAAGGTGCGTTGTGGATGACGCGTGACCAGGAAGTCCATGTTCCGGCGTTTAAAGTGAACGCTGTCGATACCAGTGGCGCAGGCGACGCTTTCATCGGTTGTTTTGCCCATTATTACGTTCAAAGCGGTGATGTCGAAGCCGCCATGAAAAAAGCCGTTCTCTTCGCTGCATTTAGCGTTACCGGGAAAGGCACTCAATCATCTTATCCAAGCATCGAACAATTTAATGAGTTTCTTACCTTAAACGAATAATACTCCTGCATTGTAAAAGGTAGCACTATGAACGATAAAAACATCATTCAGATGCCCGACGGCTATCTGAATAAGACGCCTCTGTTCCAGTTTATTTTGTTATCCTGTTTATTCCCATTATGGGGATGCGCAGCCGCATTAAATGATATTCTGATTACGCAATTCAAAAGCGTATTTTCACTCAGCAACTTTGCTTCGGCATTAGTGCAGAGTGCCTTTTATGGCGGTTATTTTTTAATTGCGATTCCAGCATCATTGGTGATTAAAAAGACCAGCTATAAAATCGCCATCTTAATGGGACTGACGCTTTATATTGTTGGCTGTACGCTCTTTTTCCCGGCATCGCACATGGCCACCTACACCATGTTCCTCGCGGCAATTTTTGCGATTGCGATTGGCCTGAGCTTCCTGGAAACGGCAGCTAATACCTACAGCTCCATGATCGGCCCAAAAGCGTATGCCACTTTACGCCTGAACATCAGCCAGACCTTTTACCCCATTGGCGCAGCTGCCGGTATTCTGCTGGGCAAATATCTGGTCTTCTCTGAAGGCGAGAGTCTGGAAAAACAGATGGCTGGGATGAACGCGGAACAGATCCACAACTTTAAAGTGTTGATGCTGGAAAATACCCTTGAGCCTTACAAGTACATGATCATGGTACTGGTTGTGGTGATGGTGTTGTTCCTGCTGACCCGCTTCCCGACCTGCAAAGTCGCGCAAACGGCGAGTCATAAGCGTCCGTCAGCGATGGACACGCTGCGTTATCTGGCCAGCAATGCCCGTTTCCGTCGTGGAATTGTGGCGCAGTTCCTGTACGTGGGGATGCAGGTCGCGGTATGGTCATTCACCATCCGTCTGGCGCTGGAATTAGGTGATATCAACGAGCGTGACGCCTCAACCTTCATGGTCTATAGCTTTGCCTGCTTCTTTATCGGCAAGTTTATCGCCAACATATTGATGACGCGCTTCAATCCGGAAAAAGTGCTGATCCTATACTCCATTATTGGCGCGCTGTTCCTCGTCTATGTTGCGCTGGCGCCAAGCTTCAGTGCCGTGTACGTCGCCGTGCTGGTGAGCGTCCTGTTTGGACCCTGCTGGGCGACAATCTACGCCGGTACGCTGGATACTGTGGATAACGAGCATACTGAAATGGCGGGAGCTGTCATTGTCATGGCGATTGTCGGTGCTGCGGTAGTTCCGGCAATTCAGGGCTATGTGGCTGATATGTTCCACTCGCTGCAACTTTCGTTCCTGGTCTCCATGCTGTGCTTCGTGTACGTCGGTATCTACTTCTGGCGTGAAAGCAAAGTACGCAACAATCTGGCTGAAGCGACGGTTTCCTGAGGAGAACGATCATGACAACACGTATCACTCTGTGGCGGGAACTCTTTGCAGAGCATCCGCGAATCTTACTGAAAAATAGCGATTTCATGGTTACCGCGTTTCGTTATGCCAGCGGTGTGGAAGGGCTGAAGATAGAAAACAGTCGTGGACATCTGGTTATTCTGCCCTGGATGGGGCAGATGATCTGGGATGCGCAGTTTGACGGGCATGATCTGACCATGCGCAACATGTTCAGTCAGCCAAAACCGGCTGCAGAAGTGGTCGCGACCTACGGCTGCTTTGCTTTCCACTCGGGGCTATTGGCTAATGGCTGCCCGTCGCCGGAAGATTCTCACCCGCTGCATGGTGAAATGGCCTGTGCTGCGATGGATGAGGCCTGGCTGGAGCTGGAAGGCGAGAATTTGCGCGTGAGCGGACGCTACGAGTATGTGATGGGGTTCGGTCATCATTATCAGGCGTATCCTGCGGTGGTCATGCGCAAGGCGAGCGCGCTGTTTGATATTCAGATGTCGGTCACTAACCTCGCTTCAGTGGCAATGCCTTTGCAGTACATGTGCCATATGAACTATGCCTACGTCCCGGAAGCGACCTTCAGCCAGAATATCCCGGATGAAGCCATAACGCTGCGTGAATCGGTACCCGCACATGTTAAGCCTACCGAGCAGTGGCTGGCGTTTAATCAGCGGATTATTCAGGGTGAGGCTTCGCTGATGCGCCTTAATGAACCCGATTTTTACGATCCGGAAATCGTTTTCTTCGCTGACCAACTGGATAGATACACAGATAAGCCTGAATTTAGCATGATCGCACCTGATGGCACCACGTTCGTGACGCGTTTCTCCAGCGCGGAGCTGAATTATGTCACCCGTTGGATCCTCTATAACGGCGATCAGCAGGTGGCAGCCTTCGCCCTACCCGCGACTTGTCGCCCTGAAGGCTTCCTGGCAGCGGAGCGAAACGGGACGTTGATTCAGATAGAACCGAAACACACCCGCACATTTACCGTCACAACGGGCATAGCATGATCGCTCAAGGCTTGAACACCAAAGCACTTATCGTTAAGGTAAGCGCTTTTGCTGGATGGCGGTATTAATGCCTTATCCGGCCTACAACGGCACCTGCCCGTAGGCCTGATAAGCGCAGCGCCATCAGGCATGTCTTAGCGCCAGGATGAACCCATGATTACCGTTGCCCTTATTGACGACCACCTTATCGTCCGCTCCGGCTTTGCCCAACTGCTGGGGCTGGAACCTGATTTGCAGGTGGTGGCTGAGTTTGGCTCAGGCAGTGAGGCGCTGGCGGGATTACCGGGGCGCGGCGTGCAGGTCTGTATCTGTGATATCTCGATGCCAGATATCTCCGGTCTTGAACTGTTAAGCCAGTTGCCAAAAGGAATGGCGATTATCATGCTCTCCGTCCACGACAGCCCGGCGCTGGTGGAGCAGGCGCTCAACGCGGGCGCGCGTGGTTTCCTTTCTAAACGCTGTAGCCCGGATGAGCTGATCGCAGCGGTGCATACCGTTGCGACCGGCGGCTGTTACCTGACGCCGGACATCGCCGTCAAACTGGCGGCTGGTCGTCAGGATCCGCTCACCAAACGCGAACGTCAGGTAGCGGAAAAACTGGCACAAGGTATGGCGGTCAAAGAGATTGCTGCTGAACTGGGCCTGTCGCCGAAAACGGTGCACGTGCATCGCGCCAACCTGATGGAAAAGCTGGGCGTCAGCAACGACGTCGAGCTGGCCCGCCGGATGTTTGACGGCTGGCAATGAACACGCTCTGTTCCCGGTTAATCACCGTTGTTGCCTGCTTCTTTATCTTCTCTGCCGCGTGGTTTTGCCTGTGGAGCATCAGCCTGCATCTGGTTGAGCGCCCGGAGCTGGCAGTACTGCTGTTTCCGTTTGGCCTGCGTCTGGGGCTGATGCTGCAATGTCCACGTTGCTATTGGCCGGTGTTGTTGGGCGCGGAATGGCTGCTTCTTTTCTGGTTGGCTCAGGAAGTGGTGCTGGCCCATTTGCCACTTTTGATGATCGGCAGCTTCCTCACGTTACTCCCGGTGATGCTGATATCGCGATACCGCCATCAGCGTGACTGGCGTACGCTGCTGTTGCAGGGCGCGGCGCTTACGGCGGCGGCATTGCTGCAATCGCTGCCCTGGCTTGGGCAGGGTGAAGAGGCATGGAACGCGCTGCTGCTGACGCTCACCGGCGGATTAACGCTGGCGCCGATCTGTCTGGTGTTCTGGCACTATCTGACCAGCACCACCTGGCTGCCGCTGGGCCCTGCGGTGGTGTCGCAGCCAGTAAACTGGCGTGGGCGGCATCTGGTCTGGTACCTGCTGCTGTTTAGCGTCAGCCTGTGGCTACAGCTCGGTTTACCCGCCGAGCTTTCGCGCTTCACACCGTTTTGCCTCGCGTTGCCGATCATTGCGCTGGCCTGGCACTACGGCTGGCAGGGGGCGCTGATTGCGACGCTGATGAACGCCATCGCGCTGATTGCCAGCCAGACCTGGCACGATCATCCCGTCGACCTGTTGCTCTCGCTGCTGGTGCAAAGCCTGACCGGGCTGCTGCTCGGCGCGGGCATTCAGCGTCTGCGTGAGCTTAACCAGTCGCTGCAAAACGAATTAGCGCGCAACCATCGTCTGGCTGAACGCCTGCTGGAGACCGAAGAGAGCGTGCGCCGGGACGTGGCGCGCGAACTGCATGATGATATCGGCCAAACCATCACCGCCATTCGTACCCAGGCGGGTATTGTCCAGCGCCTGGCGCCGGGAAACGCAGGGGTGAAGCGTAGCGGAGCACACATCGAACAACTTTCTCTCGGCGTGTACGATTCGGTGCGTCGCCTGTTAGGCCGCCTGCGACCACGCCAGTTGGACGATCTCACGCTGGAACAGGCCATCCGCTCATTGATGCGCGAAATGGAACTGGAAAGCCGCGGCATCGTCAGCCATCTCGACTGGCGAATTGACGAATCTGCACTCAGCGAAAGCCAGCGGGTGACACTGTTTCGCGTCTGTCAGGAAGGACTGAACAACATCGTCAAGCACGCTAACGCCAGCGCGGTGACGCTTCAGGGCTGGCAACAGGATGAACGACTGATGCTGGTGATTGAGGACGACGGCAGCGGCCTGCCGCCAGGGTCGAATCAGCATGGATTTGGCCTCACCGGGATGCGTGAACGGATTAGCGCCCTCGGAGGATCGCTGTCGATTTCTTGTACGCACGGCACGCGGGTCAGCGTATCACTGCCTCAACGTTATGTGTAAGGAGCGGCCATGTTTGCGTTTTTAAAAGCCCCGGCCAATGCGCCGCTCATCACCGACAAGCAGGAAGTGGATGCCCGCTATCGCTATTGGCGGCGGCATATCCTGACCACCATTTGGCTCGGCTACGCGCTGTTCTATTTCACACGCAAAAGCTTCAATGCCGCCGTACCGGATATCCTCACCAGCGGCGTGCTGACCCGCAGTGATATTGGGCTACTGGCGACGCTGTTTTACATCACCTACGGCCTGTCGAAGTTTGTTTCCGGTATCGTCAGCGACCGCTCCAACGCCCGCTATTTTATGGGCATCGGGCTGATCGCCACCGGCGTGGTGAACATTTTGTTTGGATTCTCTACCTCACTGTGGGCCTTTGCGGTGCTGTGGGCGCTGAACGCCTTTTTCCAGGGCTGGGGGTCGCCGGTCTGCGCGCGTTTATTGACCGCGTGGTATTCGCGTACCGAGCGCGGCGGCTGGTGGGCGCTGTGGAATACCGCGCACAACGTCGGCGGGGCGCTGATCCCTATCGTGATGGCGGCGACAGCGCTGCACTACGGCTGGCGCGCCGGGATGATGATCGCTGGGCTGCTGGCGATTGTGGTGGGGGTTTTCCTCTGCTGGCGGCTGCGCGACAGACCGCAGGCGATTGGTCTGCCGCCGATTGGCGACTGGCGGCATGATGAGCTAGAAATTGCTCAGCAGCAGGAAGGTGCAGGGCTGAGCCGCAAAGAGATCCTCACCCGCTATGTGCTGCTGAATCCTTATATCTGGCTGCTGTCACTGTGTTATGTGCTGGTGTACGTGGTCCGCGCCGCGATCAACGACTGGGGCAATCTGTACATGTCTGAGACGCTCGGCGTGGATCTGGTGACTGCAAATACCGCCGTGACCATGTTCGAACTGGGGGGATTTGTCGGTGCGCTGGTGGCGGGGTGGGGCTCGGACAAGCTGTTTAACGGCAACCGCGGTCCAATGAACCTGATTTTTGCCGCCGGAATTTTGCTCTCCGTTGGTTCGCTGTGGCTGATGCCGTTCGCCAGCTACGTGATGCAGGCAGCGTGCTTTTTCACCACCGGATTCTTCGTCTTCGGCCCGCAGATGCTGATCGGTATGGCGGCTGCAGAGTGTTCGCACAAAGAGGCGGCAGGTGCAGCAACCGGTTTTGTTGGGCTGTTTGCCTATCTGGGGGCATCGCTCTCCGGCTGGCCGTTGGCGAAGGTGATGGAGGCCTGGCACTGGACCGGGTTTTTTGTGGTGATCGCCATTGCGGCGGGGATTTCCGCGCTGCTGCTGCTGCCGTTTTTAAACGCCCAGGCTCCGCGCGATCTCAACGAAGCGTGATGCACCTCACCTTTTTGCCCTGAGTGGGGCAAAACTAAGAAATTTTCCCGGTTTCACCTGGACGCTGTCTCAGGCACGTCTCCCGGCTGATTTTTACAATGCCTGCTATTCGCAGGTATAAAAATTAGCTCGGGAGTGTCAAATGCTGGCCTTTCTCAACCAGGTGCGCAAGCCGACCCTGGATCTGCCGCTCGATGTGCGGCGCAAAATGTGGTTCAAACCGTTCATGCAGTCCTATCTGGTGGTCTTTATCGGCTACCTGACCATGTACCTGATCCGCAAAAACTTCAACATCGCGCAGAACGACATGATCTCCACCTACGGGCTGAGCATGACGCAATTGGGGATGATTGGCCTGGGCTTCTCCATCACCTACGGCGTGGGAAAAACGCTGGTTTCCTACTACGCGGACGGCAAAAACACCAAGCAGTTCCTGCCGTTTATGCTGATCCTCTCTGCCATCTGTATGCTCGGCTTCAGCGCCAGCATGGGCGCGGGTTCAACCAGCCTGTTTCTGATGATCGCCTTCTATGCGCTGAGTGGTTTCTTCCAGAGTACCGGCGGCTCGTGTAGCTATTCCACCATCACCAAATGGACGCCGCGTCGCAAGCGGGGTTCTTACCTCGGTATGTGGAACATCTCCCACAACCTCGGCGGTGCGGGTGCGGCAGGCGTGGCGCTGTTTGGCGCTAACTATCTGTTCGACGGTCACGTCATCGGGATGTTTATCTTCCCGTCGATTATCGCGCTGATTGTTGGTTTTATCGGCCTGCGCTACGGCAGTGACTCCCCGGAATCTTATGGTCTTGGTAAAGCTGAAGAGTTGTTTGGTGAGGAGATCAGCGAAGAAGACAAAGAGACCGAAGAAAACGAGATGACGAAATGGCAGATTTTTGTTGAGTACGTGCTGAAAAACAAAGTGATCTGGCTGTTATGTTTCTCGAACATCTTCCTGTACGTGGTGCGTATCGGTATTGACCAGTGGTCCACTGTCTACGCTTTCCAGGAGCTAAAGCTCTCCAAAGAAGTGGCGATTCAGGGCTTTACCCTGTTTGAAGTGGGCGCGCTGGTCGGCACGCTGCTGTGGGGTTGGCTCTCTGACCTGGCGAATGGTCGCCGTGCGCTGGTGGCCTGCGTGGCGCTGGCGTTGATTATCGCCACCCTGGGCGTTTATCAGCACGCCAGCAACCAGTACGTTTATCTGGCTTCGCTGTTTGCACTGGGCTTCCTGGTATTTGGTCCGCAGTTGTTAATCGGCGTTGCGGCAGTCGGATTTGTACCGAAAAAAGCGATCGGCGCAGCCGATGGGATTAAAGGTACCTTTGCTTATCTGATTGGTGACAGCTTCGCCAAGCTTGGTCTGGGGATGATTGCCGACGGCACGCCGATTTTCGGCCTCACCGGCTGGGCAGGAACCTTCGCCGCGCTGGACACCGCCGCCATCGGTTGTATCTGTCTGATGGCCATCGTGGCCGTGTTTGAAGAACGTAAAATTCGCCGCGAGAAAAAGATTCAACAACTGAAAGTCGCTTAAGTTAAGTGTGCATTGGTAACTTTTGCCCGCCTTAATGGCGGGCTTTTTTATGCCGTGGCGTTCATCCATCGACAGCGATAAATTTGCCGCTATGATGGACATCCTGTCTGGTAATGGATGTGCGCATGATTTGGATAATGTTGGCCACCCTGGTGGTTGTTTTTGTGGTGGGATTTCGGGTGCTAACGTCCGGGTCGCGGCGGGCAATTCGCCGTCTGAGCGAGCGACTGAACATTGATGTCGTGCCAGTAGAATCGATGATCGATCAGATGGGAAAAGTACAGGGTGAGGCTTTTTTACAGTACCTCCACCGCCCTGATGAATCACATCTGCAAAATGCCGCCCAGGTGCTGTTGATCTGGCAAATCGTGATTGTCGACGGCAGTGAGCCGAATCTGCTGCAGTGGCACCGTTGGCTGCAAAAAGCTCGGCTGGCCGTGCCGATTACCGACGCGCAGGTGCGTCTGGCGCTCGGTTTTTTGCGCGAAATGGAGCCGGACATGCAGGAGCTTAATGCGTTTCAAATGCGCTATAACGCCTTTTTCCAGCCCGAAGATGGCGTGCATTGGTTGCATTGATAGTCATGCCTGATGGCGTTACGGTTCTCAGGTCGACAAAACGTGTCGCTATCTGGCAGTGGCTAATTACATCAGAACGTCCAGGCCATGTTTTTGCACGATGCTGAGTAGTTTTAATGACATCCCACCAGGTCGTTTAGCTCCGCTCTCCCATTTTTGCACTGTCGATACGCTGGTGTTCAGATAACGGGCAAAAACGGGTTGGCTTACATTTAGCTTTTCACGCAATGCTTTAATCTCAGTCGGTTGAAGATCTTCCACGTGACTAAGACTGGCTTTGTCAAAATCGCGCATCGTTTCCTGTGGAATTGCACCAACGCTAAATAATCCAGAAGCTGCGCTATGGATGGCTTCAAAGGCAGGGCTTTTGAATTTATTCTTTGCTGTCATGACAGACCTCTACCAGTTCTTTACTCTGAATCAGTGCTGCTATTTTCATATCACCGAGGCTTGCATAATGCTTCGCCAGTTCACGAAAGCCGCTTAACTCGCTACTGTTAATATTTGCTATGTTCTGCTTGGCGTACAAGAATGTATAAAACCAATGCTCTCCGCCTTTCGCAAGGATGATGGCGCGATCGCGATTTTGATTAAGCCGCTTTTTATAAACTCCTCCGCCGAGATTGTCTGCTCTTCCCTGAAGAGTGGCGGCTATTGCTTTACATAATTCATTGTCATTAATCGCATGAGATTTCGCTTCCCTGGTAAACCATTTGGTTTTGAACACTCGCATCGGGTTGACATCCTGTAACCATAAATATAGCACCTGGTGATATACTATGCATTTAGTTAGCTGTAAAAAGGGGAAAAATCAGCCACGTTCGGAATGTGCGAGCCTCTACGCAAGTGACAATGCAAAACGGTAGAGTTGCTGAAACGTTAAATACGTCACAAATTTAATGTTACACTGCGTAACTTTTCTACAATAACCCCACGCAGGTAACAAAATGAGTGAAGCTGTTGAACAAAAATCCCGCGCTGAGGCAAATTCCCGACCTAACTGGTCGGCGGTATTTGCCGTGGCGTTCTGTGTTGCCTGCCTGATAACCGTTGAGTTTCTGCCCGTTAGCCTGTTAACGCCGATGGCGCAGGATCTGGGGATTTCTGAAGGTGTGGCGGGGCAATCGGTGACCGTGACGGCATTTGTCGCCATGTTCGCCAGCCTGTTTGTGACGCAAATTATTCAGGCGACCGATCGTCGCTATGTGGTGATCCTGTTTTCGGTGCTGCTAACGCTCTCCTGCCTGCTGGTTTCCTTTGCCAACTCTTTTTCGCTGCTGCTCGTTGGCCGCGCCTGTCTCGGTCTGGCGCTTGGTGGCTTCTGGGCTATGTCGGCGTCGCTGACCATGCGTCTGGTTCCAGCTCGTACGGTGCCGAAAGCGCTGTCGGTTATTTTTGGCGCAGTCTCCATCGCGCTGGTGATTGCCGCGCCGCTGGGGAGCTTTTTAGGCGGCATTATTGGCTGGCGTAATGTGTTTAATGCGGCGGCGGTGATGGGCGTGCTGTGCACAATTTGGGTGGTGAGAGCGTTGCCTTCGCTGCCTGGCGAGCCTTCGCATCAGAAACAAAACATGTTCAGCCTGTTGCAGCGGCCGGGGGTGATGGCCGGGATGATTGCCATCTTCATGTCCTTTGCCGGGCAGTTCGCCTTCTTTACCTATATTCGCCCGATCTATATGAATCTGGCGGGCTTTGACGTTGATGGCCTGACGCTGGTGCTGCTGAGCTTCGGTATTGCCAGCTTTGTTGGTACGTCGCTTTCGTCGATGATTTTGAAGCGTTCGGTCAAACTGGCTTTAGCCGGTGCGCCACTGGTGCTGGCGCTCAGTGCACTGGTCCTGATTCTGTGGGGCAGTGACAAAGTGGTGGCGGCGGGTATTGCGATTATCTGGGGACTGCTGTTTGCGCTGGTACCGGTCGGCTGGTCGACGTGGATCACGCGCTCGCTTGCCGATCAGGCAGAAAAAGCCGGATCGGTGCAGGTCGCCGTGATCCAGCTTGCCAATACCTGTGGGGCTGCGGTGGGAGGCTATGCGCTCGATACTCTCGGACTGCTGTCACCCCTGATGCTTTCCGGCAGTCTGATGCTGCTGACGGCGCTTCTGGTGGCAGCAAAAGTTCGCATAAAGGGTATGCAATAAACTAAAGCTCGGTATGCCGGATCGCTATCCGGCATCCTGGTTATTTTTTTTAATTAAAACCATTGTTTCCGGCAGTATGGGCAAACCATTCGCCGCTCTTTTTCACCGTACGTTTTTGCGTGTCTAAATCTAACTGGACAAAACCGTAGCGGTTTTTATATCCGTTGAGCCAGGACCAGTTATCAATAAAAGTCCACATATGGTAGCCAAGACAATTACAACCTTCGCTGATGCCTTTATGTAGCCATTTAAGATGCTCAGAAACAAATTCAATGCGGTAGCTGTCGTTGATCTGATCATGCTCAACGAAACGCTGCTCATTTTCCACACCCATACCGTTTTCAGAAATAAAGCAGCGCGGGTTGCCGTAATTATCACGAAGATTAGTAATAATATCGTAAATACCAGGCTCATAAATTTCCCAGCCACGGTAAGGGTTCATTTTACGCCCCGGCATTTCGTAATAATCAAACAGCCACTCCGGCATAAACGGCGCATTTGGATTGACGGCAGTATCACGACATTTCACGCGACGCGGCTGATAATAATTGATACCGAGCAGGTCGATTTTCCCTTCGGCGATGAGCTGATTGTCGCCTGGCTGACAGGTTGGTAGCTGATCGTACTCTTTCAGCAATTCGACCAGATCCGCCGGATATTCCCCT
Source organism: Citrobacter sp. Cf118 (assembly GCF_030334095.1). Lineage (NCBI taxonomy): Bacteria > Pseudomonadati > Pseudomonadota > Gammaproteobacteria > Enterobacterales > Enterobacteriaceae > Citrobacter > Citrobacter sp. Cf118. The sequence goes on from NZ_JAOWES010000056.1 coordinate 82,931, forward strand.
TTTAGTACCGGGTCAAGGAAGCTGCGGTTAAACAGCAGATCCGCATGGTGCGCGGCTTTCACATCCGCCGGGTGCTGAGAGCGTGGATAAGAGGGCGTCAGATTTAGGATCACACCGATCTCACCGCCGTAGTTTCCGGCGCGATACGCCCGTACCGCTGTGGAATGCGCCAGTACAGTGTGATACGCCACGGTGGCCGCGCGTTTGAAATCCACCACGTTAGGGTAATGGAAGTCATACAGATAGCCGCCTTCCACCGGGACAATCGGCTCGTTAAAGGTGAACCAGTGCTTAACCCGGTTACCGAATAAGTTAAAACAGGTCTGCGCGTAGCGGCCAAACGCCTCAACCACCTCACGGTTTTCCCAGCCGCCTTTCTCCTGCATCACCATCGGCATGTCGAAGTGAAACAGGGTGATAAATGGCGTAATGCCTTGCGCCAGCAGCTCGTCGATGACGTTGTTATAGAAATCGACGGCCTCAGGATTCACCTCGCCAGTACCGTCCGGGATCAGGCGTGACCAGCTCAGAGACGTACGGAAGCTGTTGTGCTTCAGCTGCTTGAGCAGTGCGATATCCTGTTTCCAGTGCTGATAAAACGTTGAGGTGTCCGCCGGACCAACCCCCTGATGGAAACGACCTGGCTGGCGGTCGAACCACACGTCCCACGTGGTCTGGCTTTTGCCGCCGTTCAGGCTATCCCCTTCGGTTTGCAGTGCCGAGCAGGCACTGCCCCACCAGAAGTTTTCTGGAAAACGGTATCGCATTGTTATTGCTCCATTGCTATTTATACGTTCTGGCAACAATACGTTTTTTTGCGACACAGAAACCGGTTACAGTACTCATTTTACAACAAGATGTTTATAAATCCGGGCATTCAACTTTGCCAAGTGCTTCCCAGTAGTTGTTCTGGTTATTTCTTTGTATTGCCAGAATAGCCTCGCGGATATGCTGCTGATTACGTGTATCAGACATAATCGTTTTTTCCCACACGTCATCGGAGGGTGATCCCTGTGGGGTACAAATCTTGCGTAAGTCCTTCAATACAGTATTTTTTTCATGAACGGACTGTAGAGAGCCGTAAGCCGAATCGGCCTGCGCTAAACCCGACAGCGTGAAAAGAATGGCAATAAGCGGTAAAGCGGCTCGTTTCATGATAATAATCCTTGTTGTCGATGCGCATCATCTCAAGAGTAAGTGTAGACGGCATGCGCCTCACTCATCAGCCTGTGTTAATTTCTAAACAAATAATCAGCCAGAAGTTGTAGTTTTTCAGGAGGATAGGATGCAAATACAGATTACAGATACCATTACTGAAGACGATCAAAATGCCCTGCTTGCCGGATTGCGCGCCTACAACCGCCAGTTCCTGAGAACCACCAATTTTGGCGACCTGGCGGTGTACTGGCGCGATGAAAGCAATGAAATTCTGGGCGGGCTGATTGGCAAAATCAAAGGCGAATGGCTGTGTATTGATTTCCTGTGGATGCATGATTCGCTGCGCAAAGGCGGTTACGGCACAAAATTGATGCAGGCTGCCGAGCAGACAGCGCGTGAGAGAGGATGCCTGCATGCGCTGGTGGATACCATGAGTTTCCAGGCACTGCCGTTTTATCAGAAAAATGGCTATCAGCTGCAAATGACCCTCGATAACTTTCCGGAAACCGGCTCCGCGCGGCATTATTTGTCGAAAACGTTTTGATGACCGAAAGGTCTGGACGCCGCCTCACTTTCTTGCGCAGCAGAATAGTGTATGTTCTGAACAATCATTTATTTCTTAAGCGGTAAAGAGATGAGACGGATTGAGATAATACTGGGGGAGCTGGAACGGCTGACGCGAGGACTGAATCTTGCTCATCTGGCGCAGGAAACGGCGTTCACAGCAGAAGCTATCGGCTTTAACCTCGGACTGGCGCGCAACTCGGTCAGTAAAGATCTCAATCAGCTCTGGAACGACGGCCTGGCGATTAAAAGCCGCGGACGCCCGGTATTCTTTCTGCATCGTCAGACGATTGAAACGCTGCTGGGGCGCAAACTGGATGAGTCCGAGCGTGAAGTGCAAACCGTTGCCGACCTGTTACCTGTTCAGGAAAACCAGGCGACAGACGATCCCTTTTCTGGCCTGATTGGTTACGATCGCAGCCTGCGCGACGCGGTAGAAAAAGGCCGCGCGGCGGTGCTTTATCCCCACGGGCTGCACGTTCTGCTGACCGGTCCCTCCGGCGTCGGCAAAACCTTTTTTGCCGAACTGATGCATCGTTTCGCCTGCGAACGCGCAGTGGGAGCGTCGCCGCCGCTGGTTTACTTTAACTGCGCGGAATACGCCCATAACCCGGAGTTGCTTTCTTCGCACCTGTTTGGTCATCGACAGGGGGCATTTACCGGCGCAAATGAAAATAAACCCGGTCTGGTCGAGCAAGCCGACGGCGGCTATCTGCTGCTCGACGAAGTGCATCGTCTGCCGTATGAAGGTCAGGAAAAGCTATTTTCTATTCTCGACAAAGGCGAATACCGGCCGCTGGGTTCCAGCGCCGTGGCGCGGTCAATCTCGGTTCGTCTGATATGTGCGACCACCGAACCGGTAAGTTCGGCGTTGCTGCGCACTTTCCAGCGACGTATTCAGGTATGTATCGATCTCCCCGGCATCCGCCAGCGTTCGGTGGAAGAGCAGGTTGAACTGATCGTTGGCTTCTTACAGCGTGAGAGCCGCAAAATCGAGCGTACGATAAGCATCGACCGTACCTTGCTGCTCTGGCTGTTGAACAAGCCGCTGGAAGGCAACATTGGTCAGCTTAAGAGCGACATTCAGTTTCTCTGCGCCCAGGCCTGGGCCTCAGGGATGACCGAGCACAGCGACACGCTACAGCTGGATAAACGTCTGACCGAGATCCCCTTTAACGCCACGCCGGAACAACGTCTGTTGGTTGGAGCGCTGTTCGAAGGCAAAGAACACCTGAGCATCGATGCCCGCACGCTGCCTGCGCTGAAAAATTCGCTGGCCACCGGAGCCGAAATTGAAGAGAGCGATCTTTTCTACAGCTTCCTGACCCGTGAATATATCAACCTGCGTAACAGCAACGTGCCGCCAGCCGAAACGCTGGCAATCCTCAAAAACAAGCTCAGTTCGATATTTGAATATGGTCTCTACAGCCGCGACAGCGTGGCGCATCCTCCGCGCTATGGCGATCAGATTGAAGAGCGAGTCACGCTGTTGATCGGCTGTGTTGAGCAGGTGCTTGGTTTTACGCTGCCGGAAAATCTGGTTAACCCGCTGCGCAAACACTTCCTGGCGCTGATTGGCTATGTGCAGCGCGGCCTTATTCCGCAACTTTATTCTTCCAGCCTGATCCTCGATCGCTGCAAAGATGAATACGAAAACGCTACGCTGTTATGCCGAAAAATCAATGAACTGCTGCATATTCAGTGTCCGGCGACGGAGGTGGTCTGGCTGTGCCTGTTCCTCAAAGAGTGTCGCCATTACCGCCAACGGATTGACGCCAGTCCTGACTGCGGGGTGATTTTGATTGCCCACGGTGCGACGACCGCCACAAGTCAGGCGCAGTACGTGAATCGCGTGCTGGAGCGCGAGGTGTTCAGCGCTATCGATATGCCTTTCGAGCAGTCGGTGCACGACACGCTGGAAGCCCTTACGCACATGATCCAGACCCGGCAATATCGCCGATTGATCCTGATGGTGGATATTGGCTCGCTGGTCCATTTTGGCAGCACGATCAGTAAGTTATTCCAGATAGACGTACTGCTAATGCCCAATATCACGCTCACCAGCCTGCTGGAGATTGGGCTGGATTTAAGCTACGAAACCAGCGACTTGCCGCAGCTGGCGGCGTTGATGCAGAGCAAAAATATTCCCTGTCAGCTGTGTACTCCGCAGCAGGAAAACAGCGGTAAAGTGCTGGTTATCTCCTGCATCACCGGGATGGGAACGGCAGAAAAAATCAAAAAGGTGCTGGAAGAGAGCTTCGGTGAGTTAATGTCGCAGGATACGCGGATGGTGATCCTCGATTATAACGAAGTTCGCAGCCTGGAGCGCGTGCAGCAGGCGATTAACGCCAGTGAACGCCTGGCGGGAATAGTGGGCACTTTCCAGCCAGGACTGCCGGATATTCCGTTTATCTCGCTCGAGGAGCTGTTCTCTGAGCAAGGCCCCGAGCTGGTACTCAGCCTGCTGACGCCAGATCTCTCCAGCAGCGAACGCCGTCTGGAGATGGAGCGCAGCGCGATGCGCTTTATCAGCGCGTTGACTATGGAGAGCATCATTAACCATATTTCGGTGCTCAACCCGCAGCGTATTCTCAAAGAGATGGAAGGCGTGCTGAATCATCTGACCACCGCGCTTTCGCTCAAACCGAGCCGTCAGGTGACACTGCGCTTCCTGATCCACTGCTGCTGTATGGTCGAGCGTATCGTGATTAACCGCAAACCGTTACAGATGGCGCTGGAGAACAAGCCGGATCTGGATAATCGCGCGTTTAGTGTCATTAAATCCGCTTTCCTGCCGATCGAAGAGGCCTATGCCATTCGCTTATCGGACGCGGAATATTTTTATATCTACGAACTGCTGTATAGCTAATCCCTTTACTGGCGCGGCTTTCTGCCTCGCCAGCGCTCCTCTCTTCCCCGCGTGACACAAATTCTGGCACAGCCTTTGCTCTGTTTACCTATGTCTATGTAATCGAGCCAGGAGGCCATTTTGACTACCACTGAATCCTTGCCCCAGATCCTGCTGCTGACCCATGGCGGCTGGGGGCAACAGCTTTGCAACAGCCTGCGCATGGTGATGGGTGAAATCAAAGGCGTGACGGAAATTGCGCTGATGCCCGTTGATACGCTCGGCGAGTTTTATCAGCGCGTTGAAGCCGTAGTGAAAACCATGCCGGAAGGCTCACTGATCCTGACTGATTTTATTGGCGGCACCACCTCCAACGTGGCGGCGCGGCTGAGCGCCGATTACCCGGTGGCTGTTATTTCCGGGCTCAACGCCTCTTTGCTGTTGGAGGCGCTCGACAAACGCGAGCATGGCCAGTTGACCACCTGCGTGGCTGAACTGGTCGACGCCGGGCGTAGCAGTTGCCTGGACGTTGTCGCCCACGTGCGTCAATTACAACAATCACAATAAGGAATAAACATCATGGCAAACATCGTCTTATGTCGTATCGATAGCCGTCTGATTCATGGACAAGTGGTGACCAAGTGGGTTGGGCAATCTCAGGCCAACCGGATTGCGGTGGTTAGCGATGAGCTGGATGCCGATCCGTTTATGAAAAACATCTACCTGATGGCCGCGCCGCCAAACATCAAAGTGGATTGTTTCGGTAACCAAAGTTTTGCGGCAGCCTGGAAAGAAAACCAGCTTGGTGACGGCAAAGTGCTGGTGCTGTTCCCTTCTCTGGCGGCGATTCAGGAAGCGGTTCAGTTGGGGTTTGACGTCACTACCATTCAGGTCGGTGGGCTGGGCGGTGGGCCAAACCGCAAAGCGGTATTCCAGAACATTACGCTGGATGAAAAAGACGTCGGCATTCTGAGCGACCTGAAAAATCGTGGGATTCAGGTGTTCTTCCAGACTATCCCGGAAGATAAGCCTCAGTCGCTGGACGATATCCTGAAAAAATTCTAATTCTTTGATAACAGGGTACTTAACTATGGATACTTTAGTCTTTGCAAGCCTGATGGGGTTGTATTACTGGTTTGCCCGTTTACGCCTTGGCTACACCTTCTCCGCTATGCTGCTGCAACCGGTCGTGATTGCCGTATTCGTTGGCCTGCTGTTAGGCAACATGGAAACGGCGATGATCATCGGTGCCGGTATGCAGCTGGTTTATCTCGGCGTGACCTCTACGCCAGGCGGTAACGTCCCGTCGGATCCGGCGCTGGCCGCCTGTATTTCAATTCCTATCGCTGTGAAGGCCGGAATGGACCCGAACCTGGCTATCGCGCTGGCGATCCCGTTTGGCGTCATCGGCGTGTTCCTCGACCAGCTGCGCCGCACGTTAAACGCGGCATGGGTGCATATGGCCGACAAACATGCGGAAACGGCCAACATGGCGGGCATCATGCGCTGTGCATTCCTCTACCCGGCGTTGCTTGGCCTTGTACTGCGTTTCCCGGTGGTTTTCGCCGCCAACTATTTTGGTCAGGACGTGGTGGAAAGCTTCCTCAAGCTGATGCCGCACTGGCTGACGCACTCCTTTGAAATTATGGGCGGCATTCTGCCAGCGCTGGGCTTCGCCATCACCATTATGGTGATCGGTAAAAAGAGCCTGCTGCCGTGGTTTATCGGCGGATTCTTCGCAGTGCTGTACCTGAAGGTGGACATCATGGCGATGGCAATCTTTGGTACCTGCGTGGCTTTCCTGATTAAAGGTCTGGCGAAAAATGAAGGAGCAGCATGATGAGCAGCGACGTAATGCAACATGAACTGGTGGAGCGTGCGCGTGAAAGCGGCACGCTGACCAAAGCAGACATCACCAAAGCCTGGTTTATTTACTGGCTGGGCGCGGAAGTTTCCAGCTCCTATGAGCGTTTGCAGAGCCTGATTTTCTGCGCCTCGATGACGCCGATCATCAAAAAGCTCTACCCGCAAAAAGAGGAACAGGTAGAAGCGCTGAAACGCCATCTGAACTTCTTCAACTCAGAGCAGACGTTCGGGGCGGTGATTCAGGGGATCTCCATTGCGATGGAGGAACAGAAAACCCGCGGCGAGCCGATCAGCGATGCCTCAATTACCGGGATTAAAACCGGGCTAATGGGACCGCTGGCCGGGATGGGGGACTCCATCATCTGGGCAGCCGTGATGCCGCTGTTAATTGCCATTTTTATCCCGTTCGCCGCCAATGGCAGCGCGATGGGCGGAATTGTACCGTTAATCCTCTACCCGGCCATTACGTTGGCAATCAGCTACGGTATGGTGCACAAAGGCTATACGCTGGGACGTGACTCGATTATCGGTCTGCTGCAGGGAGGGCGAATTAAGGAACTGATCTACGGCGCGAACGTGCTGGGCCTGATCATGATGGGCGCGCTTTCTGCGAGCTACGTCAAGATCACCACGCCGTTAAAACTCAGCGCCCTGAAAGGCTCTGAAGTGGTGGTTCAGCAAATCCTCGACTCTATTGCCCCCGGTCTGTTGCCGCTGGCGGCGGTGTTCGCCATTTATTTCTATCTGGTGAAGAAAGGGCCGCGTTACACCACGATTTTGCTGTCGATTGTCGCACTCAGCGTGGTCTGCTCACTGCTGGGAGTGCTGTAAGCCATGACACAGAATATCTACCAACAATTGGGGCTAAAACAGGTCATTAACGCCTGCGGCAAGATGACGATTCTGGGCGTTTCCAGCGTCGCGCCGGAGGTGATGCAAGCCACCGCGCGGGCAGCTTCGGCCTTTGTTGAAATTGACCGGCTGGTGGACCGTACCGGTGAATTGGTTTCCCGCTACACCGGCGCGGAGGACAGCTATGTTACTTCGTGCGCCTCGGCGGGTATTGCGATTGCCGTTGCCGCCGCCATTACCCGCGGTGACCAGGCTAGTGTCACGCTGATGCCGGACAGCGCGGGTATGGCCAATGAAGTGGTCATGCTGCGCGGGCATAACGTTGACTACGGTGCGCCCATCACCAGCGCGATCCGCTTAGGCGGCGGACGCATGGTGGAGGTTGGCTCAAGTAATCTGGCGGCCCGCTGGCAGCTGGAGAGCGCGATTACCGATAACACCGCCGCGCTGCTGTACGTGAAATCGCACCACTGCGTGCAGAAAGGCATGTTGAGCATTGCAGACTTCGTACAGGTTGCGCAGGTTCATAACCTGCCGCTGATTGTCGATGCCGCCGCCGAGGAAGACTTACACGCCTGGGTGGCGAGCGGGGCGGATATGGTGGTCTACAGCGGAGCAAAAGCCTTTAACGCGCCGACCTCCGGGTTTATCACCGGGAAGAAACAGTGGATTGCCGCGTGTAAAGCGCAGCACCACGGAATTGCCCGGGCGATGAAGATCGGCAAAGAGAATATGGTTGGGCTGGTGTATGCCCTGGAAAACTATCATCAGGGGCAAACCGTGGTCACCGCCGAAGAGCTTCGCCCCGTGGCGCAGGCGATTTCAGCGATTCGCGGACTGGATGCGGATATTGAGCAGGACGAAGCCGGGCGCGCCATCTGGCGGATTCGTATTCGGGTTAATGCACAAGAGCTGGGGATGGATGCTTACGCCGTAGAAGCGCAGCTGCGAGAGGGTGATATCGCGATTTACGCTCGCCGTTACAACCTTCATCAGGGCGTCTTTAGTCTTGACCCGCGTACGGTCGCAGAAGGGGAAATGGCACTGATCGTGGCCCGACTAAAGGAGATTGCAGACCATGCAGCACATTAATTTTTATCGCAATAAAGTGGCTATTAACGTGCTGGCGAAGGATATCGCCAACGCCCGGGAAATCTATGATGCTGCCGAAGGTCACGCGGTGATCGGCATTCTTTCGGCGCAGTTCTCCTCGGTTGAGGAAGGGGTTAAGGAAGTAAAACGCTGGATGGTCGACGTGCCGTCGATTTCCGTGGGGCTGGGGGCGGGCGACCCGGCGCAGTATTACAAAGCGGCAATGATTGCCTCACAGGTCCATCCGGCACACGTCAACCAGACCTTTACCGGTTGTGGTTTTGCGGCAGGCGCGCTGGCGGCAACGGGCGGTGAACAGACCCATATCAACGCGTTAGTCAGTCCTACGGGCACGCCGGGGGAAGTGTTGATCTCCACTGGCGTCAGCAGCAGCCAGGGCACGCCAGCCCACGTTTCCTGTGATGCAGCGGTACGTATGATGCTGGACTCTGGCGCGCATGCGGCGAAGTTCTTCCCAATGGGCGGTGAGCAGTCCCTGCCTGAGTTGTACGCACTGGCGACGACAGCGGCACGCAACGGCATGACGTTGATTGAGCCGACCGGCGGTATCGATCTCGATAACTTCGGCATTATCCTGCAATCCTGTCTGGAAGCAGGAGTACCGCGCGTCATGCCACATGTTTACAGCTCGATTATCGACCCACAGACCGGTAATACCCGGCCTGCAGATATCATCAGGTTGATGGAGATAGTCAAAGCCCTGGTGTGATGTTGCCATCGTTGGAGAGCGAAAAGAGAATGCCCGGAGGTGCTCACGCCTACCGGGTATTTTTGCGAACATCATTCATGGAAAATGAATGCATTGCAGCAGCATCTATTTATCCTCGAAAGCGCCTCGCAAAGGGGTAATTTCCCTGATGTGGTCTGTGCCACTGGCGAGTAATGTCCCGTCATCTTGTTCTTCTGGTGACGGATCGCCATGCAAAAACCAACAACCTCTACGCCGCATGATGCCGTATTTAAAAAATTCTTAAGCCATCCAGAAACGGCACGGGATTTTCTTGATACCTATCTCCCCGCACCATTACGTGAACTTTGCGATCTGAATACACTGAAGCTGGAATCCGGGAGTTTTATTGAGGAAGACCTGCGTGCCAGTTATTCCGATATTCTGTGGTCGCTAAAAACGAGAACCGGTAAAGGCTATATCTACGCGTTGATTGAACACCAGAGTTCACCGGATGCTCATATGGCATTCCGGATGATGCGTTATGCCATTGCTGCGATGCAGAAACACCTTGATGCAGGACACAAAACGCTGCCGCTGGTGGTGCCGATACTTTTTTATCATGGCGTCGATAGCCCGTATCCGTACTCGCTGTGTTGGCTGGATGAATTTGACGATCCAGAAACTGCGCGGCAGCTTTATGGTGCGGTCTTCCCGCTGGTAGACATCACGGTGGTGTCTGATGATGAGGTTATGCAGCATCGGCGGATGGCGCTACTGGAGCTTGTCCAGAAGCATATACGCGAGCGCGATTTGATGGTGCTGGTGGATAACCTGGTTGCTCTGCTGGTTAAGGGATACGCTAATGACAGCCAGGTAGAAACGCTATTTAATTATCTGATGCAGTCTGGCAGCGCCCCGCGTTTCGAGGCGTTTATTCGCGAGGTGGCTTTACGCGTTCCCCAACACAAGGAGAGATTAATGACGATTGCAGAATGTTTACGTGAGTCGGGGCGAAGAACGGGGTTGCTAGAAGGCAAACGCGAAGGCAAACAAGACGAAGCGTTGCGGATAGCCCATGCCATGCTTGAGAAGGGGCTCGATCGTGAACTGGTGCTGATTATTACCGGGCTCTCCATTGATGAATTAACAACAGATTCCGACTAATTTTACTTTTTCCCATTATGCTTTTTTCTTCTTGCTGATGCTTTTTCGTTTTTTAAACCGCAGCGGCCTTGCCGCTATAGTCATTTCATTACTCATCAGGCGGTTATTGCAAAAGGATAAAACGTGAAACTGAAAATACCTTATTTCGGGGCTGGGGCGGCGGTATTACTGGCGGGATTATTGCTGGCAGGATGCGATCAGCAGAGCAGTGATGCAAAGCATATTAAAGTGGGTGTGATTAACGGTGCCGAGCAGGATGTGGCGGAGGTCGCGAAGAAAGTCGCGAAAGAAAAATATGGCCTTGAGGTGGAGCTGGTGGGTTTTAGCGGTTCTCTGCTGCCCAACGATGCCACCAATCATGGTGAGCTGGATGCCAACGTCTTCCAGCATCGTCCGTTCCTCGAACAAGATAATAAAGCACACGACTATAAGCTGGTTGCGGTGGGCAATACCTTTGTGTTCCCGATGGCCGGTTATTCGAAAAAGATTAAAACAGTCGATCAACTGCAAGACGGTGCGACGATAGCGATACCTAACGATCCAACCAACCTCGGGCGGGCGCTGTTGCTGCTGCAAAAAGAGAAGTTAATTACGCTGAAAGCGGATACCGGCCTGCTGCCAACAGCGTTGGATATCACTGAAAATCCGCGGCATCTGAAAATTATGGAACTGGAAGGCGCGCAGTTGCCGCGCGTATTGGACGATCAGAAAGTGGATGTAGCGATTATCAGTACCACCTACATCCAGCAAACCGGTCTTTCCCCGGTACATGACAGCGTATTTATCGAAGACAAAAACTCACCGTACGTGAACATCCTGGTGGCGCGAGAAGACAACAAAGATGCCGAGAATGTGAAAGAATTCCTGCAATCTTATCAGTCACCGGAAGTGGCAAAGGCGGCAGAAACTATCTTTAACGGCGGCGCGGTTCCGGGTTGGTAATCGTGACCCGTTGTCGCGCCGGTTGGGGTTAAACCGCTCTGGCGCGGCGACGTGAGTCCATTGAGATCAGTACTACCGATGAGAGGATTAAAAGCGTGCCCAGCCAGTCTGGCAGGGTAAACGTAATACCTAACAACAGTAGTGATAGCAACGCGCTGCTCAACGGTTCTGCGCAGCTTAAAATGCTCGCTTTCGGTCCGCCAATCATCTGCGCGCCTTTCAGGTACAGGCTAAACGTCAGCGACGTGCCGATGACCACCAGATAGAAAAACGCCAGAATCAAACTGCCATTCACCACGAAATTAGTGCCCTGTCCGGCATAAAACGGCAGCAGGATCATGCCGCCGATTAACATACTCCAGCCGACGACCGGCAGCGTGCCGTAGCGCGCGATAAGCGTTGAGGGGTAGGTGGTGTAGAACGCGGCGGCAAACGCCGAGGCAATTCCCCAGAACAGCGCGGCAGGTGAGATAGACAGCGACGTCGGGTTACCGTGGGTGACCAGTAAGAAGGTACCGATGAGCGAGGTGAAGATTGCAGTCAGCACTAAAATCCCCGGTCGAGCTTTGCGCACCACGGAAAACCACGCCACGATAATGGTCGGTGACAAAAATTGCAGCACCGTCGCGGTGGCGGCGTTGGATTTTTCAATGGTCAGCAGAAAGGTGAGCTGTACGGTGAGCGCTCCAACTACGGAAAAAATCAGCAGGCTGATGGCGTCTTTGCGGTTTTTGATAATGGAGAACACTTTGTCGCCGTGAACGAAAGAGAGCATCAGCAGAATCAGCCCGGCGAAAATCAGACGTGTCATGGTCAGAAACTGCGACGACATCTGACTTTGCTCCATGATGTACTGCGCGCAAACGCCTGAACTTCCCCACAATACGGCGGCAATCAGGACGTTCATCATCCCTCTTCTGGTGGAACTCATCTTTCCCTCGGCATGTTGTTTTGTTTTATTTGTGTGCAGGCATCATAGCAGAGATAGCGAAGCGAGTGAGACATGACTGGTGTAGCCCCCCACGCGGCAGGGGGCTTCGGTAGTTATTTTATGGCGCAATCGGCGTCAGATAATCCAGCCGTAGCGGTTCGGCTAGCAGATCGTTCATTTGTAGAATGAACGCCTGGAAATGTGGCAGAGCGATATGTTCGTCCAGACCGGCCTGTCCGCGCCAGGATTCGCGCACGTAAAACACATCCGGCGTGTCGCGTAACTGGAACAGGGCATATTCAATATTGCCCGGCTCCCGGCGAGTAGGCAGTAACAGAGCCTGCAGTGCCTGTTTCAGTGCATCGATTTTCCCTGGTTTGGCTTTCAGTATCGCAATAATTGAAATCACTTCTGAATCGGACATGTTAAAACCCCTCCAGCACAATCTTGCCGACCGAACGACCGGTTTCAATTTGCGCGTGGGCTTTTTGCAGATTTGCCGCGGTGATCGCGCCAAAATGTTCGCCCAGCGTGGTGCGGAGGGTGTTGCTGTCGATCAGCTGTGCCACGCGGGTCAGTAACTGATGCTGCGCAATGATGTCGTGGGTGGTAAACATCGAACGGGTAAACATAAACTCCCAGTGCAGCGAAATGCTTTTGGCCTTCAGCGGACGCGCATCGAGAGTGTGCGGATCGTCAATCAACGCCAGTTTGCCCTGCGGTGCCAGGGCGGCAATAATTTGCGAATAGTGCTGCTCGGTATTGTTCAGGCTGGCAACGTGCGTCACCTCTTTAATGCCTATCCGTGCCAGCTCTTCCGTCAAAGGCTTGCTGTGGTCAATCACATGATGAGCGCCCGCTTCACGAACCCATTTCTGGCTCTGCGGACGTGATGCCGTACCGATGACGGTCATTTTGGTCAGCTTACTGGCCAGTTGCGTCAGAATAGAACCGACGCCGCCAGCCGCGCCAACGATCAATAACACATCATCTTCATTGCTATTCTCCTCAACGCCCAGACGGTCGAACAGCATTTCCCAGGCGGTGATGGCGGTCAGCGGCAGCGCCGCAGCAGAAGCATTATCCAGTGTTTTTGGCTTCAGCGCGGTAATACGTTCATCAACCAGCTGAAATTCACTGTTACTGCCAGCGCGGCCCAGCGCTCCGGCGTACCAGACTTCATCGCCAGGTGTGAACAGGGTGACGGCTTCACCCACGGACTTCACCACGCCAACGGCGTCCCAGCCCAGAACGCGCGGCACATCGGCGTTAAAACCTTCGCGAACCTTGGTATCAACGGGATTGACGGAAATGGCTTTCACTTCAACCAGCAGATCGTGCCCGGTAGCGACTGGCATGGGCAGGTCAATCTCTTGTAAAAATTCAATGTTATTGCCGTCGGTCGCGGCGCGGGTAATAGCGATGGCTTTCATGGTCTCTCCGGTCACAGGAATCAGTTGAATAATTCGATGGTAAACCGGTAGCAGAACGGGAAAAATAGCCCTACGGCGACAGGACTTATACTCGGGGAGTGAAAATGTTCCGGCTTGAAGATCTCACGTTGTTTGTCCGCGCCGCGGCGCTGAATAGTTTTAGCGATGCCGCGCGAGAAGTCGGCGTTCAGCCTGCTCAGGTCAGTTCAGCTATCAAACGCCTGGAGTCTACGTTGGCTATCCGCTTGTTCGCCCGCTCCACGCGCAGCCTACGCCTGACGCCGGAGGGCGAGGTCTGGCTACCCTATGCCCGCCAGATGCTGGACGTGATGCATGCCGGGCTGCAAAAAATTCAGACCCCAGAAGATGAAGTTTCTGGCACGCTGCAAATCGCCGTGCCTTCCGATCTTGGCCGTAACCTGCTGCTGCCGGTCTTTCAGTCGTTTCGACGCCGCTATCCTGCGCTGCGCCTGCGGATTTTTTTCTCCGATCAGGTGACGGATGTCTTTAAAGACCCCGTCGATGTTGCGTTTCGCTATGGCAATACCGAAGACGCGTCTTACATTGCGCTGCCCGTTGCACCGAGTAACCGACGTGTGCTGGTGGCATCACCGGAATGGGTTACACAAAACGGCGCGCCGCAAACCCCGGATGATTTAACACAGCTCAACGCCATGACCTTCGTATTACGCGGCCGCCTGCACGATCGCTGGACGTTTACGCGCAACGGCGAGGTCAGTAGTGTGCAGGTTAACGGCACCATTATGAGCGACGATGCGGAAGTGATCCGACGGCTGGCAATTGCCGGGGAAGGTGTGGCGTACAAGTCGTGGCTGGATGTCAGCGAAGATGTGCGTGACGGTCGATTACAACTGCTGATGCCGGATTATCAGGGGGAGAAAGTCCCGCTGAATATGATTTGCCCGCATCGGAAGCAGCTTTCAACGGCGGTCCGTCTGCTGCACGACGCAGTGAAGGCGCGGTGTGAAATGCTGGCGCAGAGCTAATTTACGCTTTGCGCCAGATGATTATCGTGCGGTGACTCAGTCTTTTTTCGCAGCGTTTGCAAAGAAGATATCAGACTGAATATCTTTGGTGCGGATGGTAAATAGCTGATTAGTCAGATCTTCCGTCAGCTTCTCGGCGTCGGCCATGATGCGCAGGTTGAAGTCATTCAGCATCTTATCGGCGGCTGGTTTATCAGTTTTCGCCATCTTCAGATACTCTGCTTCAACCTCTTTTTGCTCCTTGGCCACTTTGTCTTCCCACGCTTTGTAGGCTTTTTTGACGATTGGCGCGAGCTTCGGATAATCGGTCATCGTCAGCGTTTGTAATTTACGATATTTCCAGTAGATAGACTGATCGTCCGCTTTATCGGTACCCATCGTATAGTTAGCCGGATACGCTTTCAGGCCGCTGTAGTACGGAACAAAGGCGGTGAGATCGGCCATGCCCAGACCAATATAGGTCGTTTCACCGATCTCTTTTGGCAACCACGGACGGACCTGCATAACATGCGCTTCATAGGTGCGGAAGACGCTGACCGGACGCCATGGCTCTTTGCCGTTCAGACCGTTGGTGTAGGGGTCATGGCTGGTGCCTTCATAATGGTTACGCAGTACGGCCTTCACATCGTCCAGCGTCATTTTCTTCTCTGGCGTCATGAAGACCGGGAATTCACGTCCTTTGGCCATATCCTGGTTTACGGAAGGATTGAACTCTTTCTGGATGGTCCAAACGCGAGGGTCGTTATACGTGCGGTCACGTTCGTCATCACGGGTATAGGCTTTGGAGAAGTTGAATTTACCGTCTTTTGCCGGTTCGTACAGACCCTTTTCGGTCGCAAATTGAATCAGGTTTTTTGACGCCATCATGTCCGGGTTTTTCGGATCGTAATCCTGTAAGCGGCCCTGGTTACCGGTGGCAAAATACTGGTTATTTGGCAGACGCTGCGCCATCCACTGATGACCGCTGCCGGTTTCCAGATACCAGATATCGTTATCGTCGACGACGGCAACGCCAAAGCCTTCGCCTGCGCCGACGGTCTCAACGATATGGCCCAGCAGCGCCACGGCTTCACGCGCGGTTTTACTCTGCGACAGCAGAATATCCGGAATATCGTCTTCGGTGATCCCTTTATCCTCAACGTAAGGGTCGGCGGCCAGCGCTTTTGGTGAGGCAAAAATAGATTCTGTGCCGCTCACGCCAACGCCCAGTTCGTTAAATCCGGTCGCGCCGTGCAACTGGGTTTTCCAGTTTGGAACCGTGGTATAGCGAAGAGAGTTTTTGGGGAGCGGCCAGGTAAAGTCATTCGCACCGTTATGTGCTTTGGTGCTGTATACCCCGGTCTGATTCTGTTTTGCCGGGTGAATGACAAAATGTTGCGCTTTCAGGGCATCGCTGTCAGCGCTACGGGCAACCAGCATCGAGCCGTCCGCTGATGCTTCGTTACCGACCAGCAGGGTCGTACAAGCAAAACCTGATGAAACAACGGCCAAATTTATAGAAAGTGCAATCAGGCACTTTTTAAAAGTAAACATTACGTATCCCTCATATGTACGCCAAAAATACACCGGAAACATACCGTTTCCTGAAATGCGATAACGTCTGAACCCTCAGACATTGCTCGCGAGAGAGATAAACGCCCCTGCCCACGCCTTCTCCGAATATCCATCCGTAGATTGAAGTCTTCTGGGCAAAATAAAACGCCCATTTCGCTTAATTATTACGCAATAGATATCGTGATATTCAGGATGTTTCCTGATTCGGGATGAAGAATAGCAATGGGTTATTAGAGGATTCAGTGACCCATGTCGCGTAAGTCGATGATGGCAAATATGAATTCCATTGAGGGGGCGCGATTTTTGTTTCCGGATATGACGTTACCTCTTGCGGCAATACAGCGAGGGTACATTGGAGCTGGCAAAGATCCATGCGCCCTTATACTCTTCCATGACCAGACTCAGGGTTTGTCCGCTTTGGCGGTAAAAACCGGGTAAGGTGTTGTTAATATCCGTTTCATCGGCGCTGTCTGCGAAGGTTTTGACCACCTGCATCGCCTGTAGCACCCGGGCTTCGTGCTGTCTGGTGTAGTTGAAATAAATGTTCCTGCTGATGTCTGAGGTATTACGTCCGTACAGTTTTCCGGTAATGGTGGCCAAACCTGCATTATCGTACATCCGAAATGCTAACGTACCGGCAAAGCGATTGCTGCCAATATTCCATTCCATGTTGCCGATGCAACTCAGCGGCTTTTCGGCAAAGCGTGAATACCATAGCCACCCGCCTGAACCGAGCAACGTCGCCAGACCGATTACCAGCAAAATAAGATGATGTATTTTTTTCATTACCCGCGCATCCAGTAATAGTGGGTAGTACAAAACGCGTTAGCATCTATCCGCGCATCTTTATCACAGACAAACGCCACGATCCTCTCCGCTTTGCGGTAGCCGGAAAGGAAGACGTGCTTGTTGTTTTCGCAGAGATAGGGATGCAGTTGCATCAGATTGAAATAATTCTCCTGGTCGTGCTCATTCGGTGAGTAATAAATTTTACAGTTTTGCCGAGAGGGAACTTGCATAGAAACAGACACGAATTTACTAAACGGCATAACAGGACGCGTCTGATACCACACCAGCCAGATAAGCAGGGTGGCAATAACGATGCCCGTACTAAATATAATGTACCACCAGGGTCCCCGCGTCGTTTGTTGAGGCGCGGGAGCAATTATCTTTGGGGGCGCGTAATCCTCTATAACCGGTGGCTGGTAAACTTCACTTTGAGGATGTGTTATCGCCTCAATCTGCGTATTTTCATTTAATGCAAGCCCGCGCCGGGAAATTGTTTTCACCGTATCTCTCGGCAGACCCACATCCGCCAGAGCATTACGTAGCGTCAGAATAGCCTGGTAAAATGTGTTGGTGGTGGTCACATTATTTCTCTCACCCCAGCCCACTTTAATCAACGTGTTCTGAGAAACAATGTCACTTGCGTGAGTAATTAAATAGAGAAAACAGAGCGAGGCTGGGAGCTGAAGTTGTATTGCTCTCCCTGTCTGTCGATTGACCAGGCTTTTGTTATCAGGATTAAATTCGACCAACTGATTGATAAGGTACAATTGCCCAGCCCTCAGTAACCAAAACGTATCACCGCATGTGCCAACACTTACCTTAAATTTTACATCCAAATCGATAATATGCCTCACTCTTTGTACGTGATCGCAGATAAGAATTTCATTTAAGAGTTAAATGTTCTTTACATACAAAGTGTTAGCTGAGTAAGTTCTTAGGTAAAATTAACTAATGTTAAATAATGAGAATTCATTACAGGTTTATCTGAATTATCATTATATTTATCCACAGCACTTCAAGGGTGATTGAGTTATCAGTATTGTGTAATTAATGAGTATCGTTTACATCGTTTGTTTTTTTAGCAAATAGTGCTTTTTTGGGATTTATCCTATGGTTTTAATTTATGCATAAAATTCCTAATGCCCAGGCTGTTATTCTGAGATAAGGCACAAAAAAGCTTAGCGCAATCGTATTAATCACAGTCCATACTTATTAGCACATCAGGAGTTTATTACATTTTATTAGCGCCACTGTTATTAACTGACAAGGAATGTCGTACGTGTCGGATTGACACATTTATTTACCAATGAAATATTTATGGAAAAATAACAGGAGTCATTTTGATGAAGAGATCACCATCACAGAGTGTTCGTTGCATAAGCTGTGAATTATCCTGTCAATTATTTCCGGATGCTGCGGTTCGCGCCAGTTACTGTCACCGTGCCGCTTTTGCTATCTGGCCTGAGGGAAATGGCTTTCTGCAAAAAGGAATTATTGAAAAACTTCTGCTTAATAATCAAAATCATTTGTCGCGCGGGTTTATTTTTGTGGACTTCTCTTTCCCGAACCTGCGCCTGTTTGCCGACCCGCAATGGGTTGATCGTCTGGCTTATAGCGGCATGCATATTGTTTTGATAGCGGACCGGAACCTGGCGCCGTTAGCCAACTACTGGCTGTCGAAAAGCAATAAAATACAAGGGATTATATATTCTGATGATGATGATGACGTACAGCATCAGAAAATGAGACGATTATTTACCGGTCATCTCGCTAACAGTAAACGTGGGCGCACACTCAACTATACAGAAATGATATTACTGAAGCGATTTGTCTCAGGGAAAAGTATTCAGCAAATTACCCAAATAGATAATATTGATATTAAGAAAATATATGTCTATAAGCTCCGGCTTGAAGATAAGTTGGGCCATAGTATTCATAAAATACTATCGAATATTTTATAACGCATTTCTGATTTTTGTTATTTCACATCCTTGCGATGTGGTGGACGCTCTACGCCTAATAGCAGGAGGCTAATATGCCAAATCCCAAATCTTACTCTCGTATTGCCATCGCGGTTTCAGCCGCATTAACTTCTATGGTATTTTCGGCCCATGCAGCCTGGATTGATGTTGATAGTCTTCCTTCCAGCGGTCTGGTTAGTAGTCTGCCCCCGGAGTTGCAGGCTTTATTTCCTGCACAGGCGAATGCCAGTTTCGCTAAAACCAGCGCTACGCCGAATTATGTTTATCAGTGGAGTGCCGGCACCATTCCCGTTTATGGTCATGGATTAACGCTCAATGGGCCAGGGGCAGAAGCCTTCGAACACACCATTACCGTTATTCAGAACAGTGCGACGGGTAGCCCGGGTGTTATTTTTGGTGATGACCTGACGATCCGCACACAGTCGAAGAATGCTGCCAACAATGGTAAAGATGTTGACGGTATTCGCACGCACGGGGCTAATACGCCGGATAACCCGGTCTTTATCATCACCGGAGATCGCACCAGCATTTATGTGGACGGTCAGGATGGTGACGGTATTAACGCCGGTTACAACTCCTATAGCCAGGGTTGGAAAGGTTCAGCCAACATATATGTCGGCGACGATCTGTATATTCAAACCACCGGTTATCAGGGGCGTGGTATCACTGCAAACGCAATGAAAGACGCCACTCAGGCTAAAAATACGATTGTCGTCGGCGACCGGGCACACATTGTGACGATCGGTGACAGTTCAGAAGGTCTTCGCACCGGGCAGAGTGGTTCCTCGATCCGCCTTGGTGATGACGCCACTATCGAGACATCGGGCGCTTCCTCGACAGGGATCTATGCCGCCTCATCTTCCAAAACGGAACTGGGCAACAATGCCACGATTACGGTCAACGGCGTCAGCGCACATGCGGTTTATTCCACCAATGCGACCGTGAATCTCGGCGAAAACGCGACGATCAACGTAAACAATTCGGCGAAAGCGGCGTCATACAGCAAGGCCCCACGCGGCCTATATGCGACTTCACGCGGGGCAATAAACCTGGCTGGCGGTGCCGCCATTACCATGGCGGGCAATCACAGCAATGAAAGTTATGCCATCAGTACCGAAACGGGCGGCTCCGTAGATGGCTCTGCTGGCGGGCGCTTCCTCATCGATGGCGATCTTCATGCCGCTGGCGCGACTGCTGCAACCAGCAGCCTGCCACAGCAAAACAGTACCATTACGCTCAACATGACCGACAACTCGCTGTGGAGTGGGGCGTCATACATCACCAGCGTCACGGCCGGAACGGGGGTTATCTCGCTGCAAATGAGCGATGCGACCTGGAACATGACCAACAGCTCAACGCTCACCGACCTGACGCTGAACGGCGGGTCAGTGGTGAATTTTGGGCATACTGACGGCGAACCGTGGCAGACGCTTACCATTAATGAAGATTTCACCGGCAACGGCGGCAAACTGGTTTTCAATACCGTCCTGAATGACGACACCTCCGAAACCGACAAGCTGAAAGTGCTCGGCAACACCGCGGGTAATGCGTTTGTGGCGGTGAACAACATTGGCGGAACCGGGGCGCAGACCGTTGAAGGTATTGAGATCATCGAAGTAGCCGGTAATTCTGACGGTACTTTTGAGAAAGCAGGTCGTATTGTTGCCGGTGCGTACGACTATAACGTGGTGCAAAAGGGCAGCAACTGGTATCTGACCAGCTTTATTCCTGCTCCGCCGGATCCGGAAGAACCGGACCCGGTAGATCCCATCGACCCAGACCCCGTTGACCCGGATCCGGTTGACCCTATTGACCCAGGTCCTGTCGATCCAGACCCGGTCGATCCGATAATCCCTGAGCCGGAAATACCTGTCGCACCTCCGGTCACCGAGCAGCAATACCGTCCGGAAGCAGGCAGTTATCTGGCGAACAACTATGCCGCTAACACGCTGTTTATGACCCGACTGCACGATCGTCTGGGAGAGACGCAGTACATCGACATGCTGACGGGCGAGAAAAAAGTCACCAGTATGTGGATGCGTAACGTCGGGGCGCATACCCGCTTCAAAGACGGTAGCGGGCAGTTGAAAACCCAAAGCAACAGCTATGTGTTGCAGCTGGGCGGTGATCTGGCGCAGTGGAGTAGCGACGGCCTAGACCGCTGGCACATCGGCGCAATGGCAGGTTACGCCAACAGCCAGAACCGCACGCAGTCCAGCCTGACCGGCTACCATTCACGTGGTCAGGTCACCGGTTACAGCGTAGGGTTGTACGGCACATGGTATGCCAATGACGCAGACAAAACAGGCACTTACGTAGACACCTGGATGCTGTACAACTGGTTTGATAACAAAGTGATGGGCCAGGAGCAGGCGACAGAGAAATACAAATCCAGCGGGATCACTGCTTCGGTAGAAGCCGGTTACAGCTTCAAACTGGGTGAAAACGAGCGCAACAGCTACTGGCTGCAACCGAAAGCGCAGGTGGTATGGATGGACGTGCAGGCCGACAGCCACCGCGAAGCGAACGGTACCCGCGTGAAAGACAACACCGATGGCAACCTGATGACCCGCCTGGGCGTGAAGGCCTTTATCAACGGTCACAACGCCATCGACGACGGTAAATCACGCGAGTTCCAGCCGTTTGTCGAAGCCAACTGGATCCACAACACGCAGACGACCAGCGTGAAGATGGATGATGTGAGCAACGACATGCGCGGCACGAAGAACATTGGTGAGCTGAAAGTCGGTGTTGAAGGGCAAATCACTCCGCGCCTCAACGTGTGGAGCAACGTGGCCCAACAGATCGGCGACAAAGGCTACAGCGATACCCGCGGTATGCTGGGCGTGAAATACAATTTCTGACGGGATTGTAAGTAACAGAAAAGCCGCTGATTAATGGGTCAGCGGCTTTATTTTTTGGGGAAGCGGTAGATCGGATAAGCGTTAGCGCCATCCAGTAAATAAGCTGCGTACAGCGCTAGCTATTACTATTTTTGTTACAAGCAAGTTCTTTGCCCAAAGCAATCATGGCCAATTCAGAAGGACTGTATTTTGTTCGTTCTTTAGGATGGGTCTGGAGGTAATTACCAACAATATCAGCTTCCTGTCCAATGGTTATGCTTTCATTACAGATGATATTTTCTTTTGATAGTGTCCCCGCTACACCGGCAACAAAAGACATATACATCACTGCTGTCTGTTCATCCCGAACATTCAAATAATCAAAACCTTTCTCATACAACTGATAACCGTGATAAAGCGAGTTGCCGTCGATATTCAATGTCGATTTTGCCAGTACAGGCGTTGAAAAACAGAGCAATAACACGACAGGAATGGCAATTTTACTGATCATACGAGCACCAGCCGCCCTTATGGTGTGAGCCAGTACCGCCGTGCGGGTGTTCTCCTTTCGGGCATGCGAAAACAGTAGATGATGCGGTGATAGTGACGAGAGCGATAACCATTGCCATGAATACGTTTTTCATATGTAACCCAATAATCTAATTTATTAGAAACGAGGCTGTCCCTTCCTGATTAAAGAAAAAGGATGCCTGTGTATTTTTAGCGGGATTATAATATGGTGTTTATTGTGCTGTCATGTTTATCGTTTGGCATAGGCTATCAGGATAGTATTTTTATTATGATTTTTAGTGTAGTGATTGAATGATTTCTAATGCGTTTCTGATTCATGGATAATGAGTCGCTGCTTCAAATATCATAATTATTGATTATTGTCCGTAAGTTTATAATGCTTTTTTAATTTATTAGGCTCCATTAATTCATCAAAGAAATTATCGCCGTTAACAATATTATCAGAATGAATATCAAATTGTGCACATTGAATCTTGGCTTTCAGTAACTGAATTTTTATTTCTTCGACTTTTTCATCGTCGTCAATCGAAAAGATGGTGTCTGGTTTTTCGTGGTGATTCATTTGTTTGGGTTCCCGTTACACTTTGGCTTCATTTTCCAGGAGAGTAGGCCGGATAAGCGCAAGCGCCATCCGGCACCAAGTGAACCTGTAAGTACTGCTTGCATGTTCAGCCGCACTTCACTGGAGAGTCGCCAGCGTGCTCTCAATTCTTTTTAACTTCTGATTTGCCTCTTGCAGCTCATCCTGCAATCGTTGCTCCTGTTCTCCATATACCATCAGGACGATACAACCGTTCATCACTTTTACGCTAATCTGTTGCCCGGTATCAAACCCCGCTGCGCGTAGCCACTTGCCTGAAAGGATAATTTTGGGCGTGGATTTGTCGAAAACATTCGGGCGATATCCCACAATTACCGAACGTTCGGTTCCTGATTGGTCGGTGTCTGGGGTAGAATGCGAATCAGCCATAATCAACTCCTTGATAGTTGGTGAGGTTAGACGCTCCGGCTGTGTTCCCGCACAACGGGGCGTTGCTAGTGTAGAAGGCTTTTAGGTGGCCTCCTATATAGTGAGAGTAATTGGATAGGTGGCCCCATGTCAATCATATCGCGCGAAAAAAAACCAAAAGGCGGCGGTCAGTCACCGCAGTTCAAAATGCGTATTGATCCGGCATTGAAGGAGCAGTTGGATGCAGTAGCTACTGAAGAAGGGGTAAGTCTCGCCAGTTGGTTGAAGGAACTGGCGAGGGAGGCGTTGCGGAGGAAAGGTATTAAACCCAATGGGTAAGTTCATAGGCATTATTATTTGAGAGGGAATTTGAAATGGCTAGAACAGCTAACCAATTGAAGTTATTGGATGTGCTAAGAAGATTTGAAAAGTCTAGAAAGTTATTCACGATTACTGAGTTAGCTACTGAAACTGGTTATACTGAAAACAGTATAAGAAAATATATAAATGAGAAGTTGAATGGAATATATTTAAATAGTTTGAATGGTAAGCTATGGAAGTGTGAAGGAATACAGACGATATCAAATGACGATTTTATTTGTTTGATGTCTCAATCTTTAAGAGCAAAAAATCTTACACCAGAAACAAAAATTTATAAATCTCTCCTGAAAAGAAGTTTGGATGCATTTGTTTTGTCATTGGAGGTATATAATAGGCCAACACTAGATAATAGAGTTGAAGCATTTTGTATACTATCAGTCAATGCTTGGGAGCTATTGTTAAAAGCAGAATTACTTAAGTATTTAGGCATGGATGCAGTTTTTAAGAAAAATGGATATTCTGTAAGTATAACTGATGCAATTAATAAAAGGTTGCAGCAAAATGATCCTGTTAAGAAAAATCTAGATACTTTAATTGAACTTAGAGATGGGGCTATACATTTATTATTACCTGAGTTACAACCGGAGCTTTCTCGTCTTTTTCAGGCTAATGTTTTAAATTATCAACAGCGTTATTTGAAAGAAACAGGTATGTCACCATTAGCTGGACAGAGCGTTGGAATGTTAAGCTTAGTTGTAGATGGCCCTAAAAGTGATATATCCACTATTAAAGAAAACTATGGTGAGATGACTGCAAATGTTGCACGTGAGTTTCTGACAAGATTTCATAAAGCTTCTAAAGAACAAAACTCAAATGAATTTAGTATATCAATTGACTATAAGCTTACACTTACTAAATGTGAGAAAGATAGTGATTTATCATTGGGTTTAGGAAACCAAGATAGTAATGCAATAATTATTCGAGAAACTAGAGATCCTGATATAACTCATCCTTATTATCAAGGTTCAGCAATTGAGAAAATAAATAGCCAACAGAAGAATGTTGTACTCACGAAATTTTCTTTCACCGCAATAATTAAGAAGCATAATATACAGAAAGCAAAACGATCTGATATGCATTATACCATTGATAATAGACATCGTTATTCTGAGAAATTCATACAATGGGTTATTAAAAACTTAGAACAACCTGGATGGCTAGAAGAGTCAACAACCCATTACAAAAAAATCATCAAAAAATAGGAATTTTGGCGGAAGATCACAGGAGTCGAACCTGCCCGGGAACGCTGGCGCCCCCAACTGGATTTGAAGTCCAGCCACCTCACCGGAGATGACGATCTTCCGCGCCTCGATTGCTACATGGAGG
This sequence comes from Citrobacter sp. Cf118, assembly GCF_030334095.1. Taxonomy (NCBI): domain Bacteria; kingdom Pseudomonadati; phylum Pseudomonadota; class Gammaproteobacteria; order Enterobacterales; family Enterobacteriaceae; genus Citrobacter; species Citrobacter sp. Cf118. The sequence continues at coordinate 107,834 of NZ_JAOWES010000056.1, forward strand.
CGGGGCGCATTATAGCTACTTCCTACGGTTTCCACACCCCCTCACTCACTTTTTTAACTTCCCTTTTGTCTTGCCATGATCGGTTTCATATAAATCCTCAATAAATCCGGTAGTTACATTTCATCACATTTTTCGACGCAACTCTGATCACAGAAAACAAGAATCGTAATTTGATAACGAGATATCGGAATACCCGCGCTCACAGGGATGGTTTACAAGAACTGTAACCGGTATCAGTGCGTGTGAAAGTGCTAACAAGGATGCGTAATGAAAAGTGAGATTTTGTCCGTTAAAGAGAAGATTGGCTACGGAATGGGCGATGCGGCGAGCCACATTATCTTCGATAACGTCATGTTATATATGATGTTCTTCTATACCGATATTTTTGGTATTCCGGCCGGATTTGTCGGCACCATGTTCCTGCTGGCCCGCGCGCTGGATGCTATCTCAGACCCTTGCATGGGACTGCTCGCCGACCGCACCCGGTCGCGCTGGGGGAAATTCCGCCCGTGGGTACTGTTTGGCGCACTGCCGTTTGGCCTGGTTTGCGTGCTGGCCTACAGTACGCCAGATCTCAGTCTAAACGGCAAAATGATCTATGCCGCCATCACTTACACCCTGCTGACCCTGCTCTACACCGTAGTGAACATCCCCTACTGTGCGTTGGGCGGTGTCATCACCAATGACCCCACGCAGCGTATCTCCCTGCAGTCCTGGCGCTTCGTGCTGGCGACGGCGGGCGGCATGCTCTCCACCGTGCTGATGATGCCGCTGGTAAATCTGATTGGCGGCGAGGATAAAGCGTTCGGCTTTCAGGGCGGGATTGCCGTGCTCTCGGTTGTGGCGTTCCTGATGCTGGCATTTTGCTTTTTCACCACCAAAGAACGCGTGGAAGCGCCGCCGAGCAGCAACTCAATGCGTGAAGACCTGCGCGACATCTGGCAGAACGATCAATGGCGCATCGTCGGCCTGCTGACCATTCTCAACATCCTTGCTGTCTGCGTACGCGGCGGGGCGATGATGTATTACGTCACCTGGATTCTGGGCACGCCAGAAGTGTTTGTCGCCTTCCTTACCACCTATTGCGTCGGCAACCTGATCGGCTCTGCGCTGGCGAAGCCGCTGACTGACTGGAAATGCAAAGTCAGCGTCTTCTGGTGGACCAACGCCGCGCTGGCGGTCGTCAGTCTGGCGATGTTCTTCGTACCGATGCACGCCAACATCACTATGTTCGTCTTCATCTTCGTGATTGGCGTACTGCATCAGCTCGTGACGCCAATTCAGTGGGTAATGATGTCCGACACCGTGGATTACGGCGAGTGGTGCAACGGAAAACGTCTGACGGGGATCAGCTTTGCGGGCACGCTGTTCGTGCTCAAGCTGGGTCTGGCGCTCGGCGGGGCGCTGATTGGCTGGATGCTGGCAGGTGGGGGCTACGACGCCGCAGCGAAAACCCAGAACGGCGCCACCATTAGCATCATCATCGCGCTGTTCACCATAGTCCCGGCTATTTGCTACCTGCTGAGTGCCGTGATCGCCAAACGCTTCTACACCCTAAAAACCCCGTATCTGACTGAAATCATGAGCCAACTGGCGCAGGGCGCGCGCCGCAATCAGCAGGATTTCACGACGAAAGAATTACAGAATTAAGGAACCGATGATGAAAATTAGCGATGGAAACTGGCTGATTCAGCCCGGTCTGAACGTGATTAACCCGATTCAGGTGTTCGAGGTTGAACAGCAGGGCAATGAGATGATTGTCTACGTTGCGCCGCGCGACGTGCGTGAACGTACCTGGCAACTGGATACCCCATTGTTTACCCTGCGCTTCTTCTCGCCGCAGGAAGGCGTGGTCGGTGTGCGTCTGGAGCACTTCCAGGGGGCGCTGGATACCGGTCCGCATTACCCGCTCAATGTGCTGCAGGATGTGAAGGTCGAGATGCGCAACACCGCTGAGATTGCCGAACTGAAGAGCGGTAACCTGAGCGTGCGCGTAACCAAAGGGGAATTCTGGTCGCTGGATTTCCTGCGTAACGGCGAACGTATTACCGGCAGCCAGCTGAAAAACAACGGCTACGTGCAGGATACCAACAGCGGGCGCAACTATATGTTTGAGCGCCTGGATCTGGGTGTTGGGGAAACGGTATACGGACTGGGCGAACGCTTCACCGCGCTGGTGCGTAACGGGCAAACGGTAGAAACCTGGAACCGTGACGGCGGCACCAGCACCGAGCAATCTTACAAGAACATCCCGTTCTATATCACCAACCGCGGTTACGGCGTACTGGTGAACCATCCGCAGTGCGTGTCGTTTGAAATCGGCTCTGAGAAAGTGTCGAAAGTGCAGTTCAGCGTGGAAAGCGAGTATCTGGAATATTTCGTCATCGACGGCCCAACGCCGAAGGACGTGTTGAACCGTTATACCCAATTCACTGGCCGTCCCGCGCTGCCGCCTGCCTGGTCGTTCGGCCTGTGGCTGACCACGTCGTTCACCACCAATTATGACGAAGCGACGGTCAACAGTTTTATTGACGGCATGGCCGAGCGCAACTTGCCGCTGCACGTTTTCCACTTTGACTGCTTCTGGATGAAAGCCTTCCAGTGGTGCGACTTTGAGTGGGATCCGCTGACCTTCCCGGATCCGGAAGGCATGATCCGCCGCCTGAAAGAAAAAGGGCTGAAGGTCTGCGTGTGGATTAACCCGTATATTGGCCAGAAATCGCCAATATTCAAAGAGCTGAAAGAGAAAGGCTATCTGCTCAAGCGGCCGGATGGTTCCCTGTGGCAATGGGATAAATGGCAGCCGGGCCTGGCGATTTATGACTTCACTAATCCGCAAGCCTGTGAGTGGTACGCCAACAAGCTGAAAGGTCTGGTGGATATCGGCGTGGATTGCTTCAAAACCGACTTTGGCGAACGCATTCCTACTGACGTTCAGTGGTTTGACGGTGCCGATCCGCAGAAAATGCATAACCATTATGCGTACATCTACAACGAACTGGTGTGGAACGTGCTGAAAGAGACTGTCGGTGAAGAAGAGGCGGTGCTGTTTGCCCGTTCAGCTTCGGTCGGCGCGCAGCAGTTTCCGGTGCATTGGGGCGGCGATTGCTATGCCAACTATGAATCGATGGCCGAAAGCCTGCGCGGCGGGTTGTCCATTGGTCTGTCCGGCTTTGGCTTCTGGAGTCACGATATTGGCGGATTTGAGAATACCGCCCCGGCGCACGTCTACAAGCGCTGGTGTGCGTTCGGGCTGCTCTCCAGCCACAGCCGTCTGCACGGTAGCAAATCCTACCGTGTACCGTGGGCGTACGATGACGAATCCTGCGATGTGGTGCGCTACTTCACCGAGCAGAAATGCCGCATGATGCCGTATCTGTATCGCGAAGCGGCGCGCGCCAATGAGCAAGGCACGCCGATGATGCGCGCAATGATGCTGGAGTTCCCGGACGATCCGGCGTGCGATTACCTCGACCGCCAGTACATGCTGGGCGATAGCGTGATGGTTGCGCCGGTGTTTAGCGAGGCGGGCGATGTGCAGTTTTACCTGCCGGAAGGACGCTGGACGCATCTGTGGCGTAACGACGAGGTGTCTGGCAGTCGCTGGCATAAACAGCAGCATGGCTTCCTGAGTCTGCCAGTCTACGTGCGCGAGAACACTCTGCTGGCGCTGGGCAGCAATAACCAGAAGCCGGACTACGCCTGGCATGAAGGAACCGCGTTCCAGCTGTTCCATCTGCAGGAGGGCCGGGAAGCGGTGTGTGAAGTGCCTGCGATGGACGGCTCGGTTATCTTCACGCTGAAGGCGACGCGTGTAGGTAATACCATCACTGTGAAAGGGAACGGTGAGGCACGTAACTGGACGCTGTGCCTGCGAAATATTCAGGAAATTGGCGGCATTAAATGCGGGTCGCATATGGACAGTGAGCTGGGTGTAGTTATTACTCCACAGGACAGTGAGCTGACGATTACCTTGTAAGCATGTGTCGAGGTGGTGCCGGATGCGTTTTATCCGGCCCACGCTGCGAGCAGCATTCCAGATCTGAAAATCCAAAACATCCTGAATTAAATTTTTATCTCTGCATATTTGCGAGCGGTATCACTCTGATTCCCGCGAAAAATGTGATCTGCGCCGTAAATATCTCACTATTTCCTCTTTTTGTCTTATTTCTGTCCGGATTACTGGACACGATTTAGTATTGTTGACGCATCGTAGTCCTCTTATATTTATCATCACGGATTACACGTGGAGCATAAGCGCTTCTTTAGCTATTTAATCTGGTGTGTGATAAGGGTAAATAATGCAAATGATTACCTCGCGACAAAACAGATTATTAAAGTTTCTTCTGTCTAAGAAGGAATATGTCACGCTGCTGAAAATTGCCGAGTATTTATCTGTTTCAGAGAAAACTGTGCAGCGCGATCTGCGCTTACTGGAACCATGGTTATCAGAATGGAAAATAACCATCGATAAACGTGCTGGTGCTGGGGTGATATTAAGTTCCGATAATATTACCGACCTTTTATATATGGATCAGTTATTAGGATCGGAAGGTGATGATACTGACGGCATGATGAATAATTCACGGCGAGTCAAGATAGCCTCACAGTTATTAAGCGAAACGCCGCATGAAACGTCGATCAGTAAATTATCCGAACGTTATTTCATTAGTAGCGCATCGATTGTTAATGATCTGAAAGTAATTGAATCCTGGATTACCCCACTGGGCCTGTCGTTGATTCGCAGTCAGAGCGGCACGCATATCGAAGGCAGCGAGAGCGGTGTACGCCAGGCGATGGCGTCGCTGATTAACGGCGTGATTAACCATAATGAACCTGGTAACGTGGTTTATTCACGCCTTGACCCGGGCAGTTATAAAGCCTTAGTGCATTACTTTGGCGAAGAAGATGTTTTATTTGTCCAGACGTTATTGCAGGAAATGGAGAACGACCTGTGCTGGTCTCTGGGCGAGCCTTATTACGTCAATATCTTTACCCATATTTTGATCATGATGTACCGCATCACGCGGGGCAATGCGCTGCCGAGAAAAGATGAAAATATCACCTCATGTGACGAGAATATTTTTTCCATTGCCAGCCGGATGATTCAACATATTGAAAAACGCATTGCCCACCCGCTACCGGAAGACGAAGTCTGGTTTATTTATCAATACATTATCTCTTCCGGCGTGGTAATTGAAGAGCATAACGACGTGAGCGTGATTGGCCATATGCACTCTAGCGACGAAGCGCGTTTGATTACCCATCGGTTGATTGCCTCCTTTGCCGAGATGGTCGACAGCGATCTTAGCCAGGACACGGCGCTGTATGACGGATTGCTGATCCACATTAAGCCGCTGATTAACCGCCTGAACTACCAGATCCGCATTCGTAATCCGCTGCTGGAGGATATTAAAGGCGAGTTGCAGGACGTGTGGCGTCTGACCCAGTGCGCGGTGAATCGGGTGTTTAGCGGTTGGGGCGAGCGGCCCGTGTCGGAAGATGAGGTGGGATATTTAACCGTGCATTTTCAAGCCGCAATGGAGCGGCAGATAGCGCGTAAGCGTGTGCTGCTGGTCTGCTCAACCGGTATTGGCACCTCTCACTTACTCAAAAGCCGTATTCTGCGCGCCTTTCCGGACTGGACTATCGTCGGCGTGGTATCGGCAGGCAGCCTGCCCTCCGTACTGACTGACGATATTGAACTGGTGGTATCGACGATAAATTTACCTGCTGTTGCTATGCCGGTCGTGTATGTCACCGCCTTTTTCAATGATGCAGATATTAAGCGGGTAACAGAAACGGTTATTACGGAAAAATTACATCGGGCGACGTCGCTGGTCGTCGAAAATTAATGTCTGAACTCCATGAGGTATGATTGATGGACATCACGAAAATACTCAATACAAATCGCGTTATTTTGGACATGAAGGCCACAAACAAAACGGAGGCTATTGAGGAACTGACGGATATTCTGCAGAAAGATGGGGCAATTAGCTGTCGGGAAACGTTTATTCAGGATGTCTGGCAGCGTGAATCAGAAGGCTCGACCGGCTTCGAAAATCATATTGCGATCCCGCACGGGAAATCCTCGGCGGTGGTCAATACCACGCTGGCAATTGGGCGTACCCGCCAGGATATTCCCTGGGAAACCCTGGATGGCAGCAACGTGCGCTGCATCATTCTGTTTGCCGTACGTCTTGAAGATCAAAACACTACACATATTCGTCTGCTTTCGCAGGTTGCCGGCGCGTTGGCGGATGACGACATTATTGAACAACTGTTAGTCGAAAGCAGTCCACAGAAAATTATTGAGCTTTTTAGCCAATATGCTGAATCCAATGTCTGCTAAATAAAAAGTGGAGCATGTTATGAATATTGTTTGTGTTGCCGCCTGTACGGCGGGTATTGCGCACACCTATATTGCCCGTGAGAAGCTAATTAAAGGTGCTAAAGCGCTTGGTCATAATATAAGAGTTGAAACCCAGGGAACTATCGGCACGGAGAACGAACTGCTGACAGAGGATATTTCTGCAGCTGATGTCGTAATTCTTGCTGTCGATGTCAAAATAAAAGGGGAGGAACGATTTTCAAATAAACGCATCGTGCGAGTGAAAACCGAAATCGTCATAAAATCGCCCATTCAGTTTCTTGAAAAGGTTGAAAAATCATTAGTTAATAATAACCAGTAGCGATCCTCATTTTGGAGGGATTTCACATGAGTGAAAATAAAATTCCGCTATCTCAGGAAATAAAAAGACATTTATTAACGGGGATTTCGTGGATGATCCCGTTAATTGTCGCCGCCGGGATCTGTATTGCTCTCGGGCAAATACTTGGCGGCACTAACGTAGGTGAAAAAACAGGAACCATACCCTGGATGCTCAACCAGATTGGCGGCTGGGGGATGGGGTTAATCGTACCGCTGATCAGTGCGGCGATTGCGTACTCCATTGCCGATCGTCCCGGATTTGCGCCGGGCCTGATTGTCGGCTTTGTTTGCGGCGAAATTCATACCGGTTTTATCGGCGGGATGCTGGGCGGATTTCTGGTCGGTTATACCGTCCTGCTGCTCAAGCGCTATATCCGTTTACCGCAGTCGATGCAGGGGCTGATGCCCATCATGGTGCTGCCGGTACTGAGCACTGTCATTGGCGGCCTGTTGATGATGACGCTGATTGGCAAGCCGATAGCCTGGCTGCAGGACGCGTTGATTCATCTGCTGGAGTCCATGCAGGGCGGGTCCCGCTTCCTGATGGGCGCTATCCTCGGCGCAATGGCGACATTCGACTTCGGCGGGCCGGTGAATAAAACCATGTCGCTGTTCGCGGACGGCATGCTGGTTAGCGGCGTGTATGGCCCGGAAGCGGTGAAGTTTGTTGGTTCGATGATCCCGCCATTTGGCATCACGCTCTCCTTCCTGCTGACGCGTCACAAGTACACCCGTGCGGAGCGCGAGGCGCTGAAAGCGGCATTCCCGATGGGGATCTGCATGATTACCGAAGGGGTCATTCCGATTGCGGCGCGCGACCTGCTGCGCGTGGTGGGCTCCTGTGTGGTGGCCTCGGCGGTAGCGGGAGGACTGATTATGGTATGGGGCGTTGAAAGCCCGGTTCCGCACGGCGGTATGTTCGTGGTCCCACTCTTTACGCACCCGCTGTTGTTTTGCCTGGCGCTGGGGATCGGCACGGTGATTTGCGGCGTCATGCTGTCGCTGTGGAAGAAACCGGTGACCGAGCGTGACGAAGAGTTTGACGAACTCAGCGATCAAAAGCTGAAAGACGAAGAAATCACCTTCACCCTGGAATAAGCGGAGGTCGTATGTTTGCCGATATGAAAAGCATGGTGACGAAAGCCTGGCGCGAGCAGTACGCGCTGCTGGCCATCAACTGCATGAACCTGGAAAGCGCCCGCGCGGCGGTTCGGGTGGCAGAGAAACATCGTGCGCCCATCATTCTGAATCTGTATCAGGGGCATCTGGAGCATTTTCCGGCCCCGATAGCGGCTGCGGTCGTCAAAACGCTGGCAGAGGAAGCCTCAGTACCGGTCGCGCTGGCGCTGGATCATGGAAAGGATCCTGTACGCATTCGTCAGGCTTTTCGCGCCGGATTCAGCGGGTTAATGATCGATGCCTCCGCCTTTGCGCTGGAGGAGAACATTCGCCAGACCCGGGCAGTGGTCGAGCTCGCAGCCAGCGTTTCTCTGTGCGTGGAAGGCGAGCTGGGCCATCTGGCCGATGCTCCGCGCTATGACCATGCCGCTAACGCTGATTTGATGACTCAGGCCGCCGACGTGGAACCCTTTATCCAACAGACCGGGATCGATTTGCTGGCGGTGTCGGTGGGTACGGCACACGGCATGTACGCGCCGGGTATCACACCTGCTATTGATTTCCTGCGGCTGGAGGAAATAGCCCGTTTATCAACGGTACCTTTGGCGCTGCATGGCGGCAGCGGGACGCCGTTTGATCAGCTACAGCGTTGCCCGACGTTTGGTGTCGCCAAGATAAACGTTGGTGCGGCGGTTTTCGAAGCCGGAAAGGTTGCGCTACTGCATACCCTGTGTCGTGACACATCCGGTGAGCTCGTTGATGCCCTGGCCCTGATGGAGCAGGCCTGCGAGGAAGCCATTATTCCGTACCTGCAGGCCAGCGGCGCTATCGGCAAAGCCTGATTCATTTTCTGTAACGCCTTCTATGCCTCTGCGATGACGCACTGGCAGGGCTTTCTACACCCTGAAACTGGAGAATTAACATGTTAGTTTCGATGAAAGAATTACTGCAACCTACTCGTCAGCACGGTTTTGCTATCGGCGCATTCAACGTGGCGGACAGCTGCTTTGTACGTGCAGTTGTGGAAGAAGCGGAAGCGACCAACACCCCGGCGATTATCTCCATTCACCCCAGCGAACATGATTTTGTCGGCGATGCGTTTTTTAGCTACGTCCGTGATATCACGATGCGTAGCTCAGTGCCGTTTACTCTGCATCTGGACCACGGTGCTTCGGTTGAGCATGTTCTGCGGGCGATTCAGTGTGGGTTTACCTCGGTGATGATTGATGGCTCGCTGCTGCCGTATGAAGAGAACGTGGCGCTGACCCGCGAAGTGGTCAAGCTGGCGCATGCGGTAGGTGTTTCCGTGGAAGGGGAGTTGGGTACGATTGGTCAGACCGGGACGTCAGTGGAAGGCGGCGTGTCGAAGGTTACTTATACCGATCCTGCTCAGGCAGAGGATTTTATCGCCCGAACCGGTGCAGACACGCTGGCGGTGGCGATTGGAACCGCGCACGGGATCTACCCGAAAGGGATGCAGCCAGAGCTGCAAATGAACATCCTGCGCGACATTGCCGGGCGTGTGGATATTCCGCTGGTGCTGCACGGTGGTTCCGCGAACCCGGATGCGGAAATTGCCGAATCCGTGACGCTGGGTGTTGGCAAAATCAACATTTCCAGCGATATGAAATACGCCTACTTCCAGAAAGTCCGCGAAATCCTGGCGAAAGAAACCTGGTGGGACCCGAACGTAATCTACCCAGAAGCCATTAGCGCCGCGCGGGACGTGATCCGCCACAAAATGAAATTGTTCGGTTCAACCGGCAAAGCATCACTTTACTAACGGCATGCAGGCGGGGTGACCCGCCTCTTTCGCAACAAGGAAAAGTGGAATGAAGCGTTCACATATTAATTATGCCGTCGATAAAGCGCATGCCATTGCCGAGACTTTTCGGGTCTGTCTGCCTGATTTTGCATATTTTACGATCGATGCCTGGCGACAACAGGATCAATCTCTGTGGCGTGAAGTGTGCGATCTCCAGCTGGGCTGGGATATTACCGACTTTGGGCGTGGAGATTTTGCGCAAACGGGACTGACGTTACTGACGTTGCGCAATGGTCTGCCAGGCTCAGCTAATTACCCCAAACCGTATGCTGAAAAGATGCTGCAAATTCAGCAGGATCAGCAAACGCCATGGCATTTTCATCGCCATAAAATGGAAGATATCGTGAATCGCGGCGGCGGTGACTTATGTATGCAGCTGGCATGGGCCGCGCCTGATGACGGGTATGACGCACGGCGTATTGTTGAAGTTAGCGTCGATGGTCAGCGGCGTACCGTTGACGCTGGCGAGACGCTGGTATTGAAACCGGGACAGGGGGTGTGCCTGCCGCCGCGCTTGTATCATCGCTTTTGGGCGGAGAAGGCGTTCGTGCTGGGCTGGGAAATCTCGATGGTCAATGACGACCAGCATGACAACCACTTTCTGGAGCCTGGCGGTCGCTTCCCGGCGATTGAAGAGGATGAGCCGGTGAAGTGGCTGTTGTGCAGTGAATATATTCGTTTATGAGCGTGAGTAAGCCCGGTAAGCGAAGCGCCACCGGGCAATAAATTATTGCGCAGGTGGTGGTGCTGTGACTTCACTCCCTGAAACCACACCCGCCTGCATAGTCTGCGTGACCTGCTGTTTCTCCACGTTCACCGCATGCAGTTGCCCGCTGACCGTTGGCTTGAGCGGCGCATCGGCCTGAATATTGCCGCTGGCGGTAAGCTGAATATTACCATCACCGGAAAGCGGCAGTGCGGGCCAGCCCCACTGCTGCAGGATCGTCATTGGCACGCCGCGTCCGTTCAGGCTGATCTGAGCCTGGCGCTGAGGCAACTGCGAAATGCTGGCGGTGGCCTCCAGCAGCCCTTTTTCCGTATAGGCGCTCAGTTCACTGATATTGATGGTGCTGTTGTTCGCCGTCAGCGCCAGCGAAGGACGACGTACATCCGTGCGGTTAAAGGTAGCGGCAGCGGCGTTGAGGGTGGCGCTCCCGCTCCAGATCCCCCACTGATTGTTCTGTACCAGCCCGAGGTTAGCGCCGTAACCGTCAAGCGCGGTGAGCTGCCACGGGAAACTCGGGTCGATATCAATTACCAGATTGCGGCTGGCGCTGAATTTCTTCAGCGTCAGGCTGTTTAGCCATGTTGGCAGAGGTTTCATCCACTGCTGCTTCCAGTTTTCCGGCAGCGTGTATTCCAGACCGGCAATAGCGGCATCATCGAGGACCAGCGCTTTGTTGCTGCGTAGCCAGTTTCCGGATGTTCTGACCATACCGCCTTCCCAGCGGGTGGTGAACTGGCGCAGCGCAATACCCTGTGGTGAGAACTCGGCGTTCAGAATCGGATCGAAGAAGTGCAGAGAGCCGTAGATAAACTCGCTGGCGTTCATCGACAATTTTCCTTCCTGAGTTTGCCAGTCGTCCTTGCTGAAGGTCATGTTGCGCAAGCTCAGATCGAGATCCGTCACCGCCCAGTCAGGGCCTTGCAGACGGGCATCCGTTACTTCCAGACGACCAATTTGCAGGGAAGGAATGGTGCTTAACGGGGCAAAAAAGTCGGCCAGCGATTTGTCGCTTTGCAGCCGGATATCGTTCAGGCGCAGATTCTCCACTAACCAGCTCCCGTCGGCATTGCGTTGCGCTACGCCGGTTAATGCTCCACGCGCCACGTCTGCGCCAATATTGCTAAGCGTCACCCGGTCATGGTCAATGCTGCCTTCAATCAAGACGTTGGTGGTCGGGACATCGTTGAGCGTCAACGAACTGGCGCTGAGCTGAATTTGCGCTTTGCTGCCGAGAATTTTACCTGCTTCAGGGCTCCAGGGAATGACGCCGCCGTTAACGCGCTGGGCGCTGAGGTTCCACTCGCTACCGGGGCTGTTAAGCGCCATATCCTGCAATTGCAGGCGATCGGCCTGAAACGGTAACGGCGCGGTTTGCTGGGAAAGATTCAGCGTGCCGTTTTGCAACAAAATGGTGTCTACGTGCAGCGGGTCGGTGATTTGGCGGCTACTGAGTCCAATATCGACCGTTTTGGCGACCAGCGTGGCGGGCTGACCATCCCGGCCAAAGGTGACGTTTTCCAGCAGAATATGGGAAGGGGAAGAAAACCGGTGATCGATGGCATCAAAGGCCAGATGGTAGCTGCTGTTCTGTGAAACCCAGGCACTGACGTGCTCTGCGCCCCAGCGGGTTTGCAGTAGAAAATAAAGGCCGAGGATCGCCACTGCAAGGGCGATCAGCACGTAAAGAAGCAGCTTTCCAATAAATTTCATGGTCTTCCATCCCGCGAAGTGCACATAGTCAAGTTATGCACGATTTAGACGCAATGCTCAAGGCGGGAATGGTGAAAGAGCGTTACAGCGGCGTTGATTCAGAATCAACGCCGTAGTTTGCTTATTGCTTTTCTGGTGGGAACACCAGGTTCAGAACGATAGCGGTAATACCGCCTGCGGCAATGCCGGAAGAGAGCAGGTTTTTCACCCAGTCCGGGGCGAACTGCAGGATCAACGGCTGCTGGGAGACGCCCAGGCCGACGGCCAGCGACAGCGCGATAATCAGAATCGCGCGGCGGTTCAGTGGCTCGCGGGACACAATACGCACGCCGGATGCGGCGATAGTACCGAACATTACCAGCGTTGCCCCGCCCAGTACTGGCTCAGGAATATGCTGTACAAAACCGCTAACCGCCGGGAACAGGCCCAGCGCGATCAACATCAACGCCACCACAAAACCGACGTAGCGGCTGGCAACGCCCGTTAACTGAATAACCCCGTTGTTCTGCCCAAAACAGGAGTTCGGGAAGGTGTTGAACACAGCGGAAACAAACGAGTTCAGGCCGTTCGCCAGCACGCCGCCTTTCAGGCGTTTCATATACAGCGGACCAGAAACCGGCTGCTCGGAGACATCAGAGGTGGCCGTAATATCGCCGATGGTTTCCAGCGAGGTGATCATAAAGACCAGCATCAGCGGCAGCAGTAAACTCCAGTCGATACCCAGGCCATAATACAGCGGCGTTGGCACCATTAGCAGGTCCTGGCTTACCGGTGCGGTATTTTGCGGCAGCATGTCCATAAACCAGGCCAGCAGATAGCCTGCCGCCATCGCAATCACCAATGACGCAACACGCAGGTAAGGGTTGCGTTGACGGTTAAGCAGGATGATTAGCGCCAGTACCACGCCTGCCAACAGTAAATTCTTCGGTGCACCAAAGGTGTTGTCGCTCATTGCGGCATAGCCACCACCAATTGATGTCAGACCCACCTGAATCAGCGACAGGCCGATAATCATCACCACCACGCCTGAGACCAATGGGGTAATGATCCGCCGCGCCAAATGCAGTACGCGTGAGATAACCATCTCGGTGCAGCTTGCCAGCATCAACGTACCGAACAGCGCCGCCATCATGGTTGGGACATCTGCGCCACCGGTTTTTAGCGCCGTACCGCCCATAATCAGTGGCGCAACAAAGTTAAAGCTGGTGCCCTGAATGGATAGCAGCCCTGAGCCTACCGGCCCCCAGGCTTTGATCTGAATGATAGAAGCTACGCCGGAGGCGAACAGCGACATACTGATAATGTGTTGAGTATCCTGAGCCGGTAAACCAAGCGCCTGGCAAATTAACAGAGCGGGAGTAATTACCGCGACGAACATGGCCAGCAGATGCTGACAGGCGGCAAACAAGGTCTGGGCTAACGGGGGGCGATCTTCAAGACGGTAAATCAGTTCACTGTTGTGAGTCTGCGCAACCGGTTGCGCATTTGTTGACTCTACGGCGTTAACGGACATCAGAGGCAATCCCATGGTGGAAAAGCGGTGATTTTATCTGACCAGGGCAGAAAAGCAAACGTTTGCTAGCAGGTATTCTTAATATTTAAAACGGATAAACAAACATTTTTATATAACTTTTCATCATTTTCTGCTTAAAATCCACCCCGAAAACTCAATAAGAGCTAAAAATCGGTCTGGAATGCATCGTGCGTGATTGTGCTAAACGCACTAATGGAGCTGTAAATGTTTTATCTCGATACGTTATCAACGCTGGTTGCGGCAACCCTTGTGTTGCTGCTGGGACGTAAGCTCGTCCAGTCTGTTTCCTTCCTGAAAAAATACACCATTCCCGAACCCGTAGCGGGCGGCCTGCTGGTGGCGATTGCGCTGCTGGTGCTGAAAAAAAGCATGGGCTGGGAAGTGAACTTCGACATGACACTGCGCGATCCGCTGATGCTGGCATTCTTCGCCACCATCGGCCTGAACGCCAATATCGCAAGTTTGCGTGCTGGCGGCCGCGTGGTGGGTATTTTTCTGATTGTGGTTGTTGGCCTGTTGCTGATGCAAAACGCCATCGGTATTGGTATGGCGACCCTGCTGGGTCTGGACCCGCTGATGGGTCTGATCGCTGGCTCGATCACCCTCTCTGGTGGACACGGAACCGGGGCCGCATGGAGCAAGCTGTTTATTGAACGTTATGGCTTCACCAATGCGACTGAAGTGGCGATGGCTTGCGCAACGTTTGGTCTGGTATTGGGTGGGCTGATTGGCGGCCCGGTGGCACGCTATCTGGTCAAACACTCCACCACGCCAGACGGTATGCCGGACGATCAGGCTGTGCCGACCGCATTTGAAAAGCCGGACGTTGGGCGCATGATCACCTCACTGGTGCTGATTGAAACCATCGCGCTGATCGCTATCTGTCTGACGGTGGGTAAAATCGTTGCGCAAATGCTGGTTGGAACGGTACTGGAACTGCCGACCTTCGTTTGCGTGCTGTTTGTTGGGGTGATCCTCAGCAATGGTCTGGCGCTACTGGGCTTTTACCGGGTGTTCGAACGTGCGGTTTCTGTGCTGGGTAACGTTAGTCTGTCACTGTTCCTGGCGATGGCGCTGATGAGCCTGAAGCTATGGGAACTGGCTTCTCTGGCCTTGCCGATGCTGGCAATCCTGGTTGTGCAGACCATTTTCATGGCGCTGTATGCGATATTCGTTACCTGGCGCATGATGGGTAAGAACTACGATGCCGCTGTGTTGGCTGCCGGACACTGCGGTTTTGGCCTCGGCGCGACGCCGACGGCGATTGCCAACATGCAGGCGATTACCGAGCGCTTTGGGCCATCCCATATGGCGTTTCTGGTGGTGCCGATGGTGGGGGCATTCTTTATCGATATCGTCAACGCGCTGGTGATTAAGCTGTATCTGCTGTTACCGATTTTTGCGCAATAACGGCTGTGCGGCGGGGTAACATCCGCCGCCGCTATGAATCGACTATGCGTTGGAGTAGCGTTCGGTTTCCGGCATCCAGCGCTCTATTAGCGCCACGGCCTGTTGCGGATAGCGTTCGTGAATATGGCGAGCAATGCGCTGAACTTCCGGGATAATCGCCTGATCACGCAGTAAATCTGCGACCTTGAACTCTGCCGTTCCGGTCTGGCGAGTACCTAACAGCTCGCCGGGGCCGCGAATCTCTAAATCTTTTTGCGCAATCACGAACCCGTCGTTGCTGTCTCGCAGAACCTGCAAGCGTTTCTGCGCGGTTTTAGACAGCGGTGATTTGTACAGCAGGACGCAGTGGGAGGCCACCGCGCCACGACCTACGCGGCCACGCAGCTGATGCAGCTGGGCTAGGCCCAGGCGCTCCGGGTTTTCAATAATCATCAGGCTGGCGTTTGGCACGTCCACGCCCACTTCAATCACCGTGGTGGCAACCAACAGATGCAGTTCACCCTGCTTAAAGGCCGCCATTACTGACTGCTTCTCGGCGGGCTTCATACGGCCGTGTACCAGGCCAATATTGAGTTCTGGCAGCGCAATCTTAAGCTCTTCCCACGTTGCTTCTGCTGCCTGAGCTTCTAACAGATCAGACTCTTCAATCAGCGTACAAACCCAGTATGCCTGGCGCGCTTCGTGGGTACAGGCGTTGCGCACGCGATCAATGATGTCGCTGCGGCGGGTATCCGGAATGGCGACCGTGGTGACCGGCGTACGTCCCGGTGGGAGTTCATCAATTACTGAGGTGTCGAGATCAGCATAGGCGGTCATCGCCAGCGTGCGCGGGATTGGCGTGGCAGTCATGATGAGCTGGTGCGGGTGGAAACCCTGCTGCTGACCTTTTTCCCACAGCGCCAGACGCTGATGCACCCCGAAGCGGTGCTGTTCGTCGATGATAACCAGTGCCAGACCGTTGAACTGAACCTGTTCCTGGAAAATTGCATGGGTACCGACAATCATCTGCACCTGACCGCTGGCGATGGCTTCCTGTTGCGCCAGACGCGCTTTGCCTTTCTGCTTGCCCGCCAGCCAGCCCACTTCAACGCCCAGCGGTGCGAACCAGCTGCGGAAGTTATTCGCATGTTGTTCAGCCAATAATTCGGTGGGGGCCATCAGCGCAACCTGCTTCCCATGTGCGATAGCGCGCAGGGCGGCTAACGCCGCAACCAGCGTTTTACCGGAGCCGACATCACCCTGTACCAGGCGCATCATTGGGACATCCAGTGCCATATCACGTTCGATCTCCGCGGTAACGCGAGCCTGTGCGCCAGTCGGTTTAAATGGTAGCGCCGCCAACAGCTTATCTTTCAGCGCATTGTTTGCGCTCAGCGGCTGGGCATGAAAACGCTGCGCCCCGGCGCGTAATGCCAGCATGCTGAGATTATGCGCCAGCAGTTCTTCGAGAATCAGACGTCGCTGCGCCGGATGTTGTCCTGTTTCCAGATCGCTGAGTTGCAGCGACGGTGGAGGGCGGTGCAACGTGCGCAGTGCTTCGGGCAGGCTCATCATGCCCTGTAACAGCTCTGGCGGTAGCAGTTCGGCAATGGCGCAAGTATCGAGCAGATCCAGTGCCTGATCGGTCAGCTTGCGCAGCGTGGCCTGCTTCACGCCTTCGGTAGTCGGATAAACAGGGGTCAGCGTTTCCTGTAATTCCGGCGTGCTGAGATCGCCCTGCACACGGTATTCCGGGTGGATCATCTCTGCGCCGTATTTCCCGCGTTTGGCTTCACCGTAGGCCAGCACCCGGCGACCGGTGGCTAGGCTGTTTTTCATTGCTGCGCTGAAGTTGAAAAAGCGCATGGTGAGAATGCCGGAGCCATCGCTGATCTGACAGGTCATCATCCGGCGACCGCCGAAGGTGATATTGCAGTTCAGCACTTCGCCTTCAACGGTGGCATAGACGCCCGGCAGTAGTTCGCCAATTGGGTACAGATGGGTACGGTCTTCGTAACGCAGGGGGAGGTGTAGCAGGAGGTCCTGTACGGTGTGCAGGCCAATTTTCGCCAGTTTACTGCTTTGCGCTGCGCCAACGCCGGTCAGAGAGTTGAGTGGGATGGCATCCAGTAAACGGCCTTTCATCGCGTTTATCTCGCAGATTGCATAGTGGCCCACCACGTTGCATCGGCTTCAATTTCGCCCTGCGTGTTTACGTGAGGGTAGGGAAGACCTTTGCGCTTAGCGACATTCGCCAGCACCGGATAACCGCCTTCAAACAGTAAGCGCTGCTGCTCGTCTTGTGGCAGCATGCTGTTTTCTCGTCGGTACATCCCAGCGTTTTGCCGCTGGCGTTGTGCTTCGTACAGAATCAGCGCGGAGGCGACCGAAACGTTCAACGACTGCACCATGCCAGTCATGGGAATGATGATGTCCTGATCAGCCAGATCCAACGCTTCCTGAGTGATGCCGGTTTTCTCCTGGCCCATCAGGATGCAGGTGGGGCGCGTGTAATCAATATCGCGAAAATCCACGGCTTTATCTGACAGATGAGTTGCCAGAACCTGCATGCCGCGGTTTTTTAAATGTGTGACCGCATCGCCAATAGTAAGGTGAGTTTTCACCTGCACCCAACTGTTGCTGCCTGCGGCAGAAGAGGCCATGGTGCGCATACGACTACCCGGCCAGACGGCGTGGACTTCATGCACGCCGACCGCATCTGCAGTACGAATGATAGCGGAAACGTTATGAGGTTTGTGAACCTGCTCCATGCAGACGGTCAGATCGGGCTGACGACGTGCGAGCATCTCGCGGATACGTGCATAGCGCTGTTCATTCATAAGACTAGTTTCGGTTACGGGTGACTTTTATCACGTCCGGCATGACGCGGATTTTGCGCATGATATTCGCCAGGTGCACGCGATCGCGAGCGGTCAAGCGAATAAAGGCGCTATAGACGCGACCATCTTTCTCTTCCGTATTCAGGCTTTGAATATTGGAGGTGGTCGTGTTGATTGCCGCCGTCAGGTTCGCCAAAGCACCCTGGTGGTTAAACATATCCACCTTAATCTCAGTGATGAATTCCTGCTCTGTTTCTTTATCCCATTCCACCGCCATAAATTTCTCTGGTTCTTTCTGGTAGCCACGAATATTACGGCAGGACTCATGGTGAATCACCAGACCTTTACCCGGACTGACGTGGGCAATGATGGGATCGCCTGGAATTGGACGGCAGCATTTCGCGAAGGTGATCAGCACGCCGTCTGCACCTTTGATCGGCAGATGACCATGGCCAGATTGTGCCGGTACGTTCGCTGTTGCTTCGCCCTGCTGGAGGTTTTTCGCTACCACCACGCTCATGGCATTACCCAGACCGATTTCTGCGAGCAGATCGTCAAGAGTGGCGAGCTTCATGCGCTCAAGCTCACGCTGGATGCTCTCTGGCGGGATCTCAGCCAGTTTACGGCTACCGCCCAGGGCATGGTTGAGCAGTCGACGGCCCAGACTGACGGAATCATCGCGCTTGAGGTTTTTCAGCAGTTGGCGAATCTTGGCGCGCGCTTTCGAACTGACGACGAAGTTGAGCCACGCGGCATTCGGGCGCGCACCCGGGGCGGTAATAATCTCAACTGTCTGACCGCTAAAGAGCGGTTGTGAAAGCGGGTAAGGCTGTCTGTCGACGCGCGCGCCGACGCAAGCGTGACCGATATCGGTATGCACGGCGTAGGCGAAGTCGACAGGCGTTGCACCGGCGGGCAGTTCGACAATGCGCCCTTCCGGTGTGAAAACATAAATCTCATCCGGGAAGAGATCAGATTTAACGCTTTCAATAAATTCAAACGAGCTACCGGCGCTCTGCTGCAGTTCCAGCAGGCTTTGCATCCAGCGCTGAGCGCGGATTTGCGCAGTGGTGCTGCTTTCGCCGCCGTGCTCTTTGTAAGCCCAGTGCGCTGCGACACCCATCTCTGCCATCTGGTCCATGTCTTCAGTACGAATCTGTACTTCAACCGGGACGCCATGAGGGCCGATCATTGAGGTGTGCAAAGACTGATATCCGTTCGCTTTTGGGATGGCAATATAGTCTTTCACGCGGCCAGGACGTGGTTTGTACAGGCTGTGCATCTGGCCGAGTACGCGATAGCAGGTATCGGAATCATGAACGATGACGCGAAATGCGTAGATATCCATGATGGAGTGAAAACGCTGCTCTTTGAGCACCATTTTGCAGTAAATAGAGTACAGGTGCTTCTCACGCCCGCTTACGCGACACGGAATACCTGCCTCCTGCAAACGCCCTTCGATTTCTGAGAGGATTTTTTGGATCATCTCTTTGCGGTTGCCGCGGGCGGCTTTAACCACTTCTTTAATCACGCGATAGCGGTTTGGGTACAGCGCTTCAAAACCCAGCTCTTCCAGCTCGGTTTTAATGTGATGAATACCTAAACGGTGTGCCAGCGGACTATAGATTTCGAGGGTTTCACGGGCGATGCGGCGACGCTTGTCCGGGCGTAATGAGCCCAGCGTGCGCATATTGTGGGTACGGTCGGCAAGTTTGATGAGAATGACGCGGATATCCTGCACCATCGCCATAATCATCTTGCGAAAGTTTTCGGCTTGCGCCTCTTTCTTATCGCGAAACTTAAGCTTATCAAGCTTCGATACCCCTTCTACCAGCTCTGCAACGCTTTTACCAAAAAGCTGTTCCATGTCCTGATAGGTGGCTGGGGTATCTTCAATCACGTCATGCAGCAGTGCAGCCATCAGCGTTTCGTAGTCGAGTTTCATCTCGGCCAGAATACAGGCTACCGCTACCGGGTGCGTGATATAGGGTTCACCGCTTGAACGTGTCTGGCCCTCGTGAGCGTCACGTGCAACGAGATACGCCTGCCGAAGACGCCTAATCTGGTCTTCCGGCAGGTAGTTTTGAATCAGTTGATTCAGGCTTTCAAACAGATACAAGGGCGACCCGCTTTGTGATTAACGACGACCTTCAGCAATAGCGGTAACGGCTTGTAATTCAGCGGCTTCCTGCTCTTGCTGTTCCTGGCGCTCACGCACGTCGAGGATCTGGTTGTTGATCAGACCTTCTTCGATTTCGCGCAGCGCGATAACGGTAGTTTTATCGTTTTCTTCCGGTACGAGCGGATCCTTTCCGCCTACCTGCATCTGACGAGCGCGACGCGCGGCGACCAGTACCAGGTCAAAACGGTTACCAATTTTCTCTACAGCGTCCTGAACAGTTACGCGTGCCATACTTAAAATGCTCCACAGGTGAAGAAATGACTGGGCATGATACTGAATGTGGGTTCAGTCTGCCAACAGTTTGCTGATTAAAGCGTCATGACGCTGCTTTTGGCGGCTCATGCGCAGACGTTCGGCGCGAATGATGGTTTTCAAATCGCCCAGGGCGGTATCGAAATCATCGTTCACAATAAGATAATCATATTCGGCGTAATGGCTCATTTCTGCAACAGCTTGCGCCATACGTTTTGCGATCACGTCTTCGCTATCCTGACCGCGGCCACGCAGACGGCGATCCAACTCAATCTTAGATGGCGGCAAAATAAAAATACTGCGCGCATGCGGCATTTTTTCACGAATTTGCTGCGCACCTTGCCAGTCGATATCTAAAAAGACGTCTACGCCGGATGCTAATACTTGCTCAATGGTTTCACGTGAGGTGCCGTAGTAATTACCGAAAACCTCCGCGTGTTCCAGGAACGCGTCTCTGCCAATCATGGTTCTGAATTCATCATGGTTCACAAAGAAATAGTGTTCACCGTGCACTTCCCCCGGGCGCGGTGCGCGCGTGGTGTGCGAAACAGAAACCTGGGTGTCATACAACGGTTGGGTCTTTAATAAAGCCTGAATCAGGCTGGATTTACCCGCGCCACTGGGGGCAGAAACAATATAAAGCGTGCCTTGAGCCATGAGTATCTTAATGTATGTGATTGTCGAAAGAGAGCCTACATACGGGCTTATTATACACGTAGCCGCTATGTGACGTAGCCCTTGTCACACTTTTTGCGCATGTTTATTGCGTTTTGCGTATCAGTTTCCTGTTTTATCGATGATTTGCAGCAATACGTGCAAATGTCAGGAACGGTGCTCGCAGGATGCTTTTTTGCCGCTCTGTTTCCCTATTATTTCGCGCTATACCTGCCAGGAAATGCAGTGCTCAGCGGAGGTAACATGGGATTATGGAAAGGCATAGGGCTGGTTTTGCTAATGGGGTATCTACCCGCATGGGCGGTATGCCCCGTCTGGTCGCCTGCCAGGGCAAACGAGGAAATTTCACGACTACAGCAGCAGATAACACAGTGGAATGACAGTTACTGGAAACAGGGTGAAAGTGCCGTAGATGACGGCGTTTATGACCAGCTCAATGCGCAACTAATTCAATGGCAGCGCTGTTTTGGCGATGAAGTTCCACCAGATCTGTCTGCGCCACCAATGGGTGGCACAGTATCACACCCCGTTCCCCACACGGGAGTTCGAAAACTTGCCGATAAGCAAGCGCTACAGCAATGGATGCACGCGCGCAGCGATCTCTGGGTGCAACCGAAGGTGGATGGCGTGGCAGTGACGTTAGTCTATCGCAATGGCAATCTGGTACGGGCGATTAGCCGTGGTAATGGCCTGAAAGGCGAAGACTGGACGCAAAAGGTTCTTCAGATCCCTTCCGTACCACATTCGACCAAGGGGAATCTCGCTAACAGTACGTTGCAGGGTGAGATTTTTTTGCAGCAAGAGGGGCATATTCAGAAGCAGAGAGGGGGAATGAACGCCCGCTCGAAGGTTGCTGGATTAATGATGCGCCAGAGCAATCCGGAATTATTAGGCTCGCTGGCTATTTTTATCTGGGCCTGGCCCGATGGTCCTGCGGTCATGTCGGAAAGGCTGGAGAAGCTCACTGCTGCCGGGTTCAGTTTCACGCAACATTTTACCAAGGCCGTGAAGAGTGCGGATGACGTAGAGCAAGTGCGAGCAAAGTGGTGGACTTCAGCATTACCTTTTGTCACTGATGGCGTGGTCGTGCGAACAGGAAAAGAGCCGCAGGCGCGATACTGGCTACCCGGACAGGGAGACTGGCTGGCTGCGTGGAAATATCCTCCCGTGGCCAGGGTATCTGAGGTAACCGGTATTCAGTTCTCCGTTGGTAAAAGCGGGAAAATTGCGGTGGTAGCATTGCTGACTCCCGTCATGCTGGATGATAAACGCGTACAGCGCGTCAATATTGGCTCCGTTCGACGCTGGAATGAATGGGATATCGCGCCTGGCGATCAGATTCTGGTGAGCCTGGCCGGACAAGGGATCCCCCGTATAGATGAGGTGGTCTGGCGCAGTACCCAGCGTAGTAAGCCAGTGCCACCTGAGGGGCGCTTCAATTCATTAACCTGTTTTTATGCCACAGCGGAGTGCCAGGAACAGTTTGTTGCCAGACTGGTCTGGCTGGGGGCCAATGAGGTGCTGGGGCTGGAGGGCATCGGCGAGGCGGGATGGCGGGAGCTCCATCAGGTGTATCGCTTTGAGCATATCTTTTCCTGGCTCGGGCTAACTCAGGAACAACTACAGTCGACATTTGGTATAAGCAAAGGGGAGAAGTTATGGCATCAATTCAACCTGTCACGCGATCTTCCGTTCACGCGCTGGGTGATTGCCATGGGAATACCGTTAACACAGGCAACGCTGAATGCTAGCCGGGATGGTTCGTGGCAGCAATTGCAAGAACGCGATGAACAAAGCTGGCGGCAGCTTCCTTTCATGGGGGAGCAGCGGGCACGGCAGGTTATTCAGTGGCTGGAGGATCGAGAGGTCACAGCGCTGAGCAACTGGTTAGCTGCTCAGCGGATCGCGGGCTTTATGCCTTAATGGCCTTCATGGCGATAGTAAAATACCGGCAGACCTAACTTCAGGCGCAGCGCCAGTAGTCGGGCAGTAAAGCCGAAGAGCAGGGTAGAGATAACCACCACATCATGACTGGAGACATAATGCTGTAGCACGATGTATAGCACAGCAGCGGCAAATGATACGCCGGCATACAGCTCTTTCTGGAACACTAACGGGATGCGTTTGCAGAACATATCGCGTAATACGCCGCCGAAAACCCCGGTAGTGACCGCAGCGACCACGGCGATAATCGGTCCATGGCCCATATCCAGTGCCACCTGAGCCCCGATAATAGAAAAGACCACCAGGCCCAGCGCATCCAGTACGAGGAATATTTTGCGCAGATAGGGCATCACGGGAGCAATAATAGTGGTCAGTACCGCGGCAGTGGCTACGATAATGACGTATTCAGGGTGCTTTACCCAGCCGAGCGGATAATGGCCGAGAAGAATATCACGTACTGAACCACCGCCAATGGCTGTCGCGGTGGCAATGATAATGACGCCAAATGTATCCATACGACGACGCCCAGCCGCAAGTGCACCGGTCATGGCTTCGGCAGTAATACCAATTAAGTATAAAACGTGTAACAGCATGTATTCCCCCTGATTTGCTGGGGGCTAAGGTTAACGATTTGTGCGCACTGTCACGATTGAGATTTTCTAAGGTGAAGTGATTTTAATTACTACAGCTAATGCGAAATTGTTGTAAACACGTTATGGCATGCGCTTTGTGATATGAATGGTGACAATAAATGATGAGAAAATATAATTCTTGTCGCATAGATGAGAACTGATAGCGTCGGGAAAAGCACGTAGCGCCGCCGTTTATTGACGGGCTACGTGAGGTGGTGACTTACTCGATATTCTGAATTTGCTCGCGCATTTGCTCGATCAATACCTTCAGTTCAATTGCGGAGTTAGTCACTTCGGCATTGATAGACTTCGATGCCAGAGTATTCGACTCACGGTTGAATTCCTGCATCATGAAGTCCAGACGACGGCCAACCGCCTCTTTTTTCTTCAGAATGTTGTAGGTTTCTTTGACGTGAGCTTCCAGGCGATCCAGTTCTTCAGCCACGTCGATACGCTGTGCCATCAGCACCAGTTCTTGCTCAAGGCGGTTATTTTCCAGCTGCACCTGAGCATCTTCCAGTTTGGCTACCAGACGCTCGCGCTGCCATTGCAGGATTTCCGGCATATGTGCGCGCACTTTTGTGACTTCAGCGCTGACGCCTTCCAGACGCTGCTCGATCAACGCCTTCAGTGCCTGACCTTCGGTTTCACGCGCAACGATAAAGTCATCCAGCGTACCGTCAAGCGCGGCGAGGATTTCGGCGGCAATGGCGTCCAGATCTTGCTCCTGGGCTGCCATTACGCCTGGCCAACGCAGGATATCAACCGGGTTAATTTCACCTTCATCACTCTGCATTTTGACCCAGTTAGCAGCGCTAACGAGCTGTTTAGCGAGTTTTTCATTCAGAATCAGCTCGCCTTGTGCACTGGCATCAGGCTCAAAACGCAGCGTACATTCGACTTTACCGCGCGTCAGACGCGTGCGAATACGTTCGCGAACTACGGGTTCGAGACTACGGAACTGCTCCGGCAGGCGAAAATAAGTTTCCAGATAACGCTGGTTTACCGAGCGCATTTCCCAGGTAGCGCTACCCCATTCACCCTTGATTTCACGCCGGGCGTAAGCGGTCATGCTGCGGATCATAGACGTTCCTGTTTTTAAAGATGAGATGGGAGGATTATAGCCATCCACGTCTTGTCAGGATAGGAATAACAGTCGGAAGTCCGTATAATGCGCAGCCACATTCGTTTCAAGCCGGAGATTTTATCATGCGTCCAGCAGGTCGTAGTGCCAATCAGGTGCGTCCCGTCACCCTGACCCGTAATTATACAAAACACGCTGAAGGCTCCGTGCTGGTCGAATTTGGTGATACCAAAGTGCTATGTACCGCTTCTATTGATGAAGGCGTACCGCGTTTTCTGAAAGGTCAGGGCCAGGGTTGGATCACCGCAGAATATGGCATGCTGCCACGCGCCACACACACCCGTAACGCCCGTGAAGCGGCGAAAGGTAAGCAGGGCGGTCGTACCATGGAAATCCAGCGTCTGATCGCTCGTGCGCTGCGCGCTGCCGTTGACCTGAAGACGCTCGGTGAGTTCACCATTACGCTGGACTGCGATGTTATCCAGGCAGATGGCGGTACCCGCACCGCATCAATTACCGGCGCATGCGTTGCGTTGGCGGATGCGCTGAACAAGCTAGTGGCGAGCGGTAAACTGAAAACTAACCCGATGAAAGGGATGGTCGCCGCGGTTTCCGTGGGCATTGTGAACGGTGAAGCACTCTGTGACCTCGAGTACGTTGAAGACTCTGCTGCAGAAACCGATATGAACGTAGTGATGACTGAAGACGGTCGCATTATAGAGGTTCAGGGCACGGCGGAAGGTGAGCCATTCAGCCATGAAGAACTTCTTACCCTACTGGCGTTGGCCCGAGGGGGAATCGAATCCATTGTAGCGACGCAGAAGGCGGCGTTAGAAAATTGATTTTAAAGGCGACTGATGAGTCGCCTTTTTTTTGTCTGTAATAAAGTGAGATGAGGAGCGAATCCATGAAACCGTATCAGCGCCAGTTTATTGAGTTTGCGCTTAGCAAGCAGGTACTAAAGTTTGGCGAGTTTACGCTGAAATCCGGGCGTAAAAGCCCCTATTTCTTCAACGCCGGACTGTTTAATACCGGGCGCGACCTGGCTCTGTTAGGCCGTTTTTACGCCGAAGCGCTGGTGGATTCCGGTATTGAGTTCGATTTGCTGTTTGGCCCAGCGTACAAAGGTATTCCGATTGCGACTACAACGGCCGTTGCGCTGGCTGAACACCACGATAAAGATTTGCCGTACTGCTTTAACCGTAAAGAGGCGAAGACCCACGGTGAAGGTGGCAATCTGGTCGGTAGCGCACTTGAGGGGCGCGTGATGCTGGTGGATGATGTTATCACCGCAGGTACGGCGATTCGTGAGTCGATGGAAATTATCCAGGCGAATGGCGCCACTCTGGCGGGGGTACTGATTTCTCTCGATCGTCAGGAACGCGGTCGCGGCGAGATTTCCGCTATTCAGGAAGTGGAACGTGATTACGGTTGCAAAGTGATCTCTATTATCACCCTGAAAGACCTGATTGCGTATCTGGAAGAGAAACCGGAGATGGCGGAGCACCTGGCGGCAGTACGAGCCTATCGCGAAGCATACGGTGTATAAGGACAGCCGGATAGCGCTGCGCTGATCCGGCCTACGCACTTACCGGGCCTACGGTATACGTAGGCCGGACAAGACGAAATCGCTACTGCAATTGAGCGGCAACCAACGGCCAGCGGGTGTCAAAATCATCCGTTGGGCGGTATTTAAATTCGCTACGTACAAATCGGGATAGCATACCTTCGCAGAAAGCCAGTAACTGGCTGGCCAGCAGCGTTTCATCCACGGTGTAGCCTTCACCTTCACGCATTCTTTTTTCTCGTAGAACCTGGCGCAACTGCGCTTCAATGCGCTCAAAAAGTTGGTTAATGCGACCTTGCAGACGGTCTTGCTCGAACATCAACGCGTGTCCGGTCAGAATTCGCGTCAGGCCCGGATTACGCTCACCAAACCCTAAAATCAGCAGAACGATCAGACGCAGACGCGCGCTGGTGTCTTTTTCATCTTTCAAAATCAGATTGATGCGCGTAATCAGACTATCTTCGATAAACTCAATCAGGCTATCGAACATACGGGTCTTGCTGGGGAAATGGCGATACAATGCCGCTTCGGATACGCCAACTGAGGCTGCCAGCTTTGCTGTGGTGATGCGTTGGCTACCATCGCTGGACTCAAGCATCAGTGCCAGAGACTGAAGTATTTCTTCGCGACGATTCCTTTTCGCAGTTTGCTTTTCTACCATGTTACAAAATACCCCTGAAAATAAGCTCTTGCCAGGCAGGCATCCACACAGCGACCGCAAACTGTTGTTTGCGGTGTGTTATTGCGTTATTACGCTATGGGATACTTTTCTGCGGGTTACTTGCGCCCGGAATGGCCGAAGCCACCTTCGCCACGATCGGTGGCTTCAAACTCTTCCACCAGATTAAATTCAGCCTGCACGACTGGTACAAATACCATCTGCGCGATACGTTCGCCCGGCTCAATAGTGAAGCTGTCCTGACCACGGTTCCAGATGGACACCATCAGTTGGCCCTGGTAGTCGGAATCAATCAAACCAACCAGATTGCCCAGCACGATACCGTGCTTATGGCCCAATCCGGAGCGCGGGAGCATCACCGCTGCCAGAGAAGGATCGGCAATGTGGATAGCTAACCCGGTTGGCACCAGCGTTGTTGCGCCCGGTGCCAGTTCTACGGCGTCATCAAGACAAGCACGCAGGTCAAGTCCGGCAGAACCAGAAGTGGCGTACGTCGGGAGCGGAAATTGTTGCCCTACGCGCGGGTCCAGAATCTTAACGTCGATTTTTTTCATCATAACGGGTCACGATCTCGTCGAGTAATAATTGGCCCAGGAGTTCTTTACGCTCAAGCGGTAAGACTTTGTCTCCATCCTGCCAAAAAAGGTGTAATGCGTTGCTATCGCTGTTAAACCCTTGAGTTGACAGCGAAACGTCGTTCGCACAGATCACATCAAGGTTTTTGCGGATGCGTTTTTGCCGGGCATATTCTTCCACATTATTTGTTTCGGCGGCAAACCCAACGACAAAAGGACGGTTAGCATCCAGTGCGGCAACACCGGCGATAATGTCCGGGTTTTTGACCATTTTTACAGTTAATTCATCACCCTGCGTCGCTTGTTTTTTTATTTTTTCGTGGGCGACAGTTTCAGCGCGATAATCAGCGACTGCAGCGCAGCCGATAAAAATATGCTGTTGTTGCACTGCAGACTGCACAGCGGCTTCCATTTCCAACGCGGTCATCACATCAACCCGCTGAACAAATGGTGGTGTGGATAACGAAACCGGACCCGATACCAGTGTGACGTTTGCCCCGCGCTTTGCTGCAGCTGCCGCGATAGCAAATCCCATCTTCCCGGAGCTATGGTTGGAAATATAACGCACGGGATCAAGCGGTTCACGCGTCGGGCCCGCCGTAATCATGATGTTGAGATGTTGCAGATCGTTGACAGGCGAAAAATGTTCTGCCGCCATATCCACAATCGTTAACGGATCCAGCATACGTCCAGGACCGACATCGCCACATGCCTGGCTACCGCTGTCCGGGCCCCAAATGAGCAAACCGCGTGAGGCAAGAATACCCAGATTGTGCTGGGTCGCGGCAGCGCGATACATCTGCTGGTTCATGGCTGGCAGTACAGCAACAGAAGCAGGCGTTGCCAGACAAATCGTTGACACCAGGTCGTTGGCCATACCTGCGGCGACACGAGCAATCAGGTCTGCTGTAGCGGGCGCCAGGATGACCAAATCGGCCCATTTTCCCAGCTCAATGTGGCCCATCGCAGCTTCGGCTGCAGGATCAAGCAGGCTGTCGGAAACGGGATAACCTGAAACTGCCTGTAAACTCAGGGGAGTAATAAATGCTTTTGCCGCTTCGGTCATTGCCACGCGGACGTCAGCGCCGCGTTCCCGTAAACGACGCACCAGCTCAGGGGTCTTGTACGCAGCAATCCCGCCACTGACGCCAAGTACGATTTTTTTACCGGCCAGGCTCATCATGATCTTTCCTGTTGGGTTTCACCAGAAGGCAGATATTTTATCACAATCCGCAATTTGTCGTGCTTTTGACCGCCTTCTACTTTGCGAGGCACTACGAAGAAGTGAAAACAGCGCGTCGATTCACCGTCGGTGTTATGCCACTATGCGGACGCGAAAGGAGGGAAAAGTATGGACAATACAGGAAGTATGATGCCCAGGGAAAAGCTGTTGGCACAGGGGGCCAGTTCGCTGACCGATGTTGAGTTACTGGCGCTTTTTTTACGTACCGGTATTCAGGGTAAAGATGTGCTTACGCTGGCGAAAGAGATGCTTCAGCATTTTGAGTCGTTGTATGGTTTGTTGTCTGCTGATTACATGGATTTTAGCTATGTTTCGGGAATCGGTATCGCGAAGTATGCACAGTTGAAGGGTATTGCGGAGCTGGCAAGACGCTACTACAACGTGCGAGTGATAGAGGAGCGTGCTCTACTTAGCCCGGAAATGGCGCGTGAATTTCTGCAAAGCCAACTCTCGCAAGAGGAACGCGAGATCTTTCTGGTGATCTTTATGGATTCTCAACATCAAGTGATTAAACACAGCAAACTTTTTTCCGGGACACTAAGCCACGTCGAGGTACATCCGCGAGAAATTGTCCGCGAAGCGATAAAAATGAATGCTTCCGCCGTGATCCTTGCGCATAATCACCCTTCGGGGTGTGCAGAGCCGAGTAAAGCAGATAAACTCATCACCGAGCGTGTTGTGAAATGCTGTCAGTTCATGGATATCCGGGTGCTTGATCATCTGGTCATTGGGCGCGGAGAGTACGTTTCTTTTGCGGAACGCGGTTGGATTTAACGCACTTTACGCGATCCATCGGGATCTTTGTCTGTTCGGGACTTGAGCATAACGCCGGGTCAGCGTATACTACGCCACCTTTGAGAATCTCGGGTTTGGCATTTGGGCCTGGCAATCGAGAGTTCACTTAGAACTATGCGATGACCGGGCTGTAAAGCCTGACGAGGCGCCGATACCCCATACGAAGCTCGAGCTAATTTGATTTTTGGAGAATAGACATGTCCCGAGTCTGCCAAGTTACTGGCAAGCGTCCGGTGACCGGTAACAACCGTTCCCACGCACTGAACGCGACTAAACGCCGTTTCCTGCCGAACCTGCACTCTCACCGTTTCTGGGTTGAGAGCGAGAAGCGTTTTGTCACCCTGCGTGTATCTGCTAAAGGTATGCGTGTAATTGATAAGAAAGGCATCGAAACAGTTCTGTCTGAACTGCGTGCCCGTGGCGAAAAGTACTAAGTACTAAGAGGAAATAAATCATGGCTAAAGGTATTCGTGAGAAAATCAAGCTGGTTTCTTCTGCTGGTACTGGTCATTTCTATACCACTACGAAGAACAAACGTACTAAGCCGGAAAAACTGGAACTGAAAAAATTCGATCCAGTTGTACGCCAGCACGTACTGTACAAAGAAGCTAAAATCAAATAATTTTAGTTTCGATGTAGCAAAAAACCTCGCCTCGGCGGGGTTTTTTGTTTTCTGGCCGTCCCCATATAAATGAGACCTGATACACCGCCGGAGATACTATGCCTGAATTACCTGAAGTCGAAACCAGTCGCCGTGGGATTGAGCCGCATCTGGTGGGGGCAACGATTATGCACGCGACTGTGCGTAACGGTCGTTTGCGTTGGCCGGTATCAGAGGAAATCTATCGCCTGAGCGATAAACCTGTCCTGAGCGTACAGCGGCGCGCAAAATACCTGCTTCTGGAGCTGCCGGACGGCTGGGTAATCATTCATCTGGGGATGTCGGGTAGTTTGCGTATCCTTCCTGAAGAGCTTCCGGCAGATAAGCACGACCACGTTGACTTAGTGATGAGCAATGGCAAAGTTCTGCGTTATACCGATCCCCGTCGCTTTGGTGCCTGGCTGTGGACTAAAGAGCTGGATGGACATAATGTCCTCGCCCATCTTGGCCCTGAGCCGCTGAGTGACGATTTCAACGCCGGTTATCTACAGCAGAAATGTGCAAAGAAGAAAACGGCGATTAAACCCTGGCTGATGGATAACAAGTTAGTGGTGGGGGTGGGAAACATCTATGCCAGCGAGTCGCTGTTTGCGGCTGGTATCCATCCTGACCGTCTGGCGTCATCGCTGTCACAGGATGAGTGCGAACTGCTGGTACGCGTTATCAAGGCGGTTTTGCTGCGTTCTATCGAGCAGGGCGGGACGACGCTGAAGGACTTTCTGCAAAGTGACGGTAAGCCGGGCTATTTTGCCCAGGAGCTGCAGGTCTATGGGAGAGAAGGTGAACCTTGCCGCGCATGTGGCGCACCGATTGTTGCGACAAAACACGCCCAGCGTACAACGTTCTATTGCCGTCGCTGTCAGAAATAGTGTCATTGCTGGCCGGATGCAGCATCCGGCCAGGCACATTACTTCAACTTACTCATTAACGCCTGATGGACGTTTTCCGGCAGAAAGTGCGTCACATCACCCTGATGGCGGGCGACTTCTTTCACCAGTGACGATGAGATAAATGACCACTCTTTAGACGGCATCAGAAAGACGCTTTCCAGTTGCGGCATTAGGTGGCGGTTCATGTGCGCCAGCTGCATTTCATACTCAAAATCTGCTACCGCGCGTAGGCCTCGGATCAGAATGTTAGCCTGATTATCACGGGCAAAATTTGCCATTAAGTCGCTGAATCCCAGAACTTCCACATTGCCGAGATGCGCCGTTGCCTGTTGCGCCAGCTCGACGCGCTCTTCAAGGGTAAACATCGGTTTTTTACTGGGACTTGCAGCAATCGCCAGGATCACGTGATCGAACATGCTGGTCGCACGCGTCACGATATCAAGATGGCCGTTAGTTATGGGATCAAAGGTTCCTGGATAAATCGCCCGTTTTTGCATGGCTTGCCTCAATGCGTTTTGGGTGGCAGATAAGGTTCCAGCAGCTGCAGCAGACGCTGTAACGCGCCCTGATTTTGATACAGAACTTCAACTGCGTGACGGCCATAAAAATTACGATAATCTGCATCGGTCAGTAAAGAAGATACTTCTTTTACCAGCGTAGGTGCGTCGGTGACGGTGATCAATCCGCTTGCCTGTTCGAGGCGGGCGCAAATATCTTTAAAATTAAACGTATGTGGTCCCATCAGCACTGGAATAGCATGTGCCGCGGCTTCCAGTGGATTGTGTCCACCACGTTCAACCAGTGAACCGCCGACAAAAGCAAGGTCGGCAATGCCATACAGCAACATCAGCTCACCCATGGTATCGCCGATCACAACCTGAGTGCCTGAGGACGGAACTTCACCCGAAGAACGAGTGGTATAACTTAGCCCAGCCTGGCGTACGAGGTTAATTGCATCCGGGAACCGTTCAGGATGTCTGGGAACCAGAATTAGTAAAAGATTCGGGAACTGATTTAATAACGCCTGATGGGCGGCAATGATGATGCTTTCTTCGCCGTCGTGGGTGCTGGTTGCAATCCATACCGGGCGGTGAGGCGCCCATTGACGACGTAATGTCACCGCTTTTGCGGCCAGTTGTGGCGTGACGGATATATCAAACTTCAGGCTGCCAGTAACGGTGACCTGGTTGCTTCTGGCGCCAAGCGTAATAAAACGTGCGCCATCTTCTTCGTTTTGTGCGGCAATTAACGTAATTCGACGCAGTAGTGTGCCAACAAATTTACCTAATTTCGCATAGCCAGCGGCTGAACGAGCAGAAAGACGTGCGTTGGCAATGACCAGAGGAATGTGACGCTTATGAAGTGCCGCGATCAGATTTGGCCACAGCTCGGTTTCCATAATTAACACCAGTTTGGGGTCAACTTTATTCAGAAAACGGTTCAGGGCATCCGGTAAATCGTAAGGCAGATAAATATGCTGAACGTCAGTGCCAAAAGCAGATTGTACGCGCTCGGAACCGGTTGGCGTCATGGTGGTGACCGTGATCGGTAAGTCGGGATAACGGTGACGCAGAGCGCGAACTAATGGGATTGCAGCCAGCGTTTCGCCCACAGAAACCGAATGAAGCATGATCCCGCCGGGTTTTAGCGAGCGGCGATAAAAGCCGTAACGTTCACCCCAGCGTTTACGGTAGGCCGGAGCCTTACGTCCGCGCACCCAAAGCCGTATCCAGATCAAAGGCTGAATAAGGTAGAAAAGGGCGGTGTAAAGCAATTCGAGCATAATGGTAGCTGACTTATGAATGTGCTGGGGATTCTATGTATTTAACTATGGCTTTACCATCATTTTTATCCAGGTTGTATCAAAACGATGGAATTGGTGGGGAACTGATTTCGCTGATGGCTATTTCAAAAATTCACATGGCCGCATTTATATGTCTTAACCTCTTGTGCGGTGTGCGTTTCCTGATGAACTGGTGTCTTATTTATCTGTATGTTTTTAATGATTTATTTTGTTTTTTGTTTAAAAAATATTCATTTCGGAATGCTTGGTAATAAATGATATACTACTGCGCAATTTCAGGTAGCTAGCGGGCAGAAACGTTTCGAAAGCACAGAAAGTCATCTTTGGATGCTTTAGGCAAGGATTACACGATTCTGATGCTTCAAACCTGATATGCCTGGCGACGCGATGCGGATATTAATGCATGAATATTGCTTTTTGTTTGTACAAGTATTTTCCCTATGGTGGGTTACAGCGTGATTTCTTGCGAGTAGCGCTGACGGTTGCTTCTCGTGGCCATCATGTTCAGGTATTTACCCAGTCATGGCAGGGCGAGCGTCCGGAAGGGCTGGAGATTATACTCGTCCCCGTTACATCCAGAACGAATCATGGGAAAAACGAGCAATATTATCAGTGGGTTCAGAATTATTTAACTCAACATCCCGTCGATCGTGTCGTTGGTTTTAATAAAATGCCTGGCCTGGATGTGTATTACGCTGCGGACGTTTGCTATGCGGAAAAGGTTGCCCGCGAGAAAGGCTTTTTCTACAAATTGACGCGCAGGTACCGACACTACTCTGCATTTGAAAAAGCCGTATTTCAGCAGGGTGCCGGCACTACGCTTTTGATGTTAACCGATAAACAAATTGGTGACTTCAAACATCATTACCAAACTGAGAGCCAGCGCTTTCGTATTCTGCCTCCAGGAATCTACCCTGACAGAAAGTACAGCCAGCAACCTGAAAACAGCCGGCTGATTGTTAGAGAAAAACATGGTATTGGTCTCGATCAGTTCTTGCTCTTACAGGTAGGTTCCGATTTCAAACGCAAAGGCGTGCCAAGAACATTACAGGCGTTGGCTTCTTTGCCTGATGTCATTCGCCACCGCACACGATTGATGGTTGTTGGTCAGGATAAGGCCGATCGCTATCGCGCTCAGGCTCGTCAATTGGGGGTTGAAGAACAAGTGCAGTTCTTCTCGGGGCGGGACGATGTCGCAGAATTGATGTCTGCTGCTGATTTATTACTTCACCCAGCTGTACAGGAAGCCGCCGGTATTGTCTTGCTAGAAGCTGTAGTTGCCGGACTGCCGGTTTTAACTACCGAAGTTTGCGGCTATGCGGGTTATATCAACGCCGCCCAATGTGGGGTGGTGATTCCTGAACCTTTTGAGCAGGAAAATCTGAATACAGCACTTTTCGATGCGCTGCAAAATAATGAGCAGAGAAGTCGTTGGGCCGGGAACGCACGGCATTTTGCTGATACAAAAGATCTCTACAGCCTGGCAGATAAAGCTGCAGATATCATTTTAGGTCCTAAGAATGATTGAATTAAAAGAACCATTTGCCACGCTGTGGCAAGTAAAAGACCCGTTTACTGAAGTCGCTAAGCTGGACGGTGAGGTTTTTCGCGCCCTGGAAACACGACGCACCCTGCGTTTTGAGATGATGGGTAAGGGTTATTTTCTTAAATATCATCATGGAACCACGCTTAAAGAAGTGGTGAAGAATCTTATATCTTTACGTATGCCTGTACTGGGCGCAGACCGGGAGTGGCTGGCAATTCATCGCTTACAGGAACTGAGTGTTGACACCATGACCGGCGTGGCATTTGGGCAGAAAGGACTGAATCCGTTAGAGCGTACCTCATTTATCATCACTGAAGATCTCTCTCCTGCTATCAGCCTTGAAGATTTTTGTGCAAGGTGGAAAGTTGAGCCCCCTGATTATGTATTAAAACGGACAATTATTACCCGGGTGGCAGAAATGGTGGGTAAAATGCATCGGGGCGGGGTAAATCACCGGGATTGCTATATATGCCATTTCCTGCTCCAGCAGCCGATGCCGGAAGACGTTGCGAATATCAAACTTTCCGTAATTGATTTGCATCGTGCACAAATACGCCAGCATGTGCCACGCCGCTGGCGGGATAAGGATCTGATTGGACTCTATTTCTCTTCACTTGAGATCGGGTTGACGTCCAGAGATATCTACCGTTTTTTACGTGTCTATTTTTCGAAGCCACTACGTGAAATCTTTCGTCAGGAAGTCAGGTTGTTTGAACAGGCTGTCACAAAAGCGCAAAAAATAAGACAAAGAACAATTAGAAAAGCGCTATAAATCACAGATAAAGTTTGAGGCCATTTTACTATGAACATTGATTTCCAAAAGCTAGTTATCCAAAAACACGTCATAGACAGCTCTACGCATGAGAAGAGTAAAAAATTAAGTGTTGCGTATGGTGTCGACCGTAATTTTTTATTTGGCTCTGGTATTTCAATGACCTCAGTATTAGTGAATAACCCTGATATTGATATTCACTTTTATATAGTAACAGACTATATAGATGACGATTATCTGGAGAGTGTAAAACGCCTGACCCAAATGTATAGTACGACTGTGACGGTTCTTATGTTCGATAACGCGGCGTTTCGTGAATTGCCGAGTACAAAAGCATGGACTTATGCAATGTACTATCGTTATTTCGCATTTGAATATTTAAGCACAGAGTTAAGCTCCGTACTATATCTTGATGCAGATGTTATTTGCAAAGGCTCTCTTCGCGAGCTTACCGAGATTAATTTCTGTGGAGAATATGCCGCTGTTATTAATGATATTGATGAAGTGCGTATTAAATCCGGTAACAGACTCGGTATTCCCGAATTGAGTAACGGTTACTTTAATTCCGGTGTGGTATTTGCGAATCTTCAAGTTTGGCATGAACAGCAGTTGCTGACCAAAGCATTTTCTATTTTAGATAAACGCCAAAAAGAACTCCTTTATTTTGATCAGGATGTATTAAATATATTATTTGTAGGGAATGTTATTTTCCTGAGAAGAGATTTTAACTGCATTTATGGTGTGGATCAGGAACTAAAAAACAAAAATGATAAAATTTATCAGGATTATATTACAGATAATACTGTTTTAATTCATTATGTCGGTGTTACTAAGCCATGGCATACATGGGCTAAATATCCGGTAGCTAAATTCTTCATTGATGCCTATAAAAAATCCGCATGGGCAGAAAAATCCTTGTTAAATGCAAACACAGCAAAACTGTATAAACGTAAATCACGGCATGAAAGAGTGCAGCGTAAATATATTCGCTCGGTACTTAGTCATGTAATGTATATAAAAAATAAGTTACACAATTCAAAAGCATATTGAATATAGAAACAGTAACTTATTGATAATCGATTAAATAGGTGTAGCGAATGAACTTTGATTGTCATCAGTCTATAAAAAAGATACTTGAGTTTAATCAAGCGCCGACCGAACAGAAAATACAACTTAACATCGCCTGGGGTGTTGACAGGAATTTTATGTTTGGTGCTGCAATTTCGATGACATCGGTACTATTGAATAATAAAGATTTAAATATCCATTTTCATCTTTTTACTGACTACATTGATGCTGATTACCAGCAGCGAATTGCTAAATTAGCAGAGCAATTTTCCACAAACATCTCAATTTATGTTATGGATGCTAATGAGTTAAAAGTTTTGCCAAGTGGTCACGCTTGGTCACACGCAATGTACTTCAGGTTTATTGCCTTTGAATATCTTGGTGAGAAAATTGATTCACTTTTATACATTGATGCGGATGTAATGTGTAAAGGTTCACTTTTTGAACTCACGCAGATTGATCTTGGAGAACATGTTGCAGCGGTAATTACCGATGTGGATGATAGCCCTGCCAGAGATATTGAGATAAATAAAGATTATTTCAATTCAGGTGTCATATTTGCAAACCTAAAAAAGTGGAAAGAGCAGAATTTTATCAATGCAGCTTTTGATATCTTATTAGACAAAAATAATAAACTTTCATTCCCGGATCAGGATGTCTTGAATATTCTTTTCTTTAAGAAAGTAATTTTTCTGGAGCGAAGGTTCAATGCTATCTATGGAATTAAGCAAGAATTAAAAAGCAGAGATCTTGCGAAATATAAAGAATATATTACACCTGATACTATTCTAATTCACTATGTTGGCGTGACTAAACCCTGGAATTCATGGGCAAATTATCCTTCAGCACAGTTTTTTGTTGACGCCTGGAAGGCTTCGCCTTGGGCGGATGTTCCATTGTTACCCGCCAGAACGCCAAAACAATATAAAAAGAAATCAAGGCATGAAAGATTACAAGGGAAGTATTTCGCCTCGATAATAAGCTATATTGGTTATTTGCGGGAAAAATTAAAAAAGTAAGTAAAAAAACTCCCGTAAGGGAGTTTTTTATTAACGTAATTTAGTCTTAAGGTATTTCAAATACCATTTGACAGATGCGCAGTAATTCCCTTTTTTAGCTTCCTGGCGTGAATAGACCCGATAATCAGTAGGTCTCATGCGTGGAGCATAGGAGCGCAATGCAGTATTTCGCCATGGCGTGAAATGATGGTAGAAGAGATAAAGTTGCTGTGAAAGCCCAGTATGTTCTTTATACCAGGGCTTCCTTCCACCAGTGAAGTGGATAATTCTTGGCAGAATATCTTTTTGGTAGAAGAATATCTCTTTTTGTTGATCGGTAAACCAGTTGAACAAAAAATTCCATCGGTTATCAATAAACTTAACGTTACCATCCATTGCGATATTCAGTGCATCCTGGTCAAAGTAAGGCAAGGATTTACCTTGTTCAAATAACACCGTGTTTGCTTTATTTTCAATATCATACTTGACCCAGTTTTCAATATTGATATACAAAAAACCGGCGTTGAAATAATTACCAGTACTCAGGCCCAGACGCTTGGCATTTTTTGTATCGTGAATATCGAGAGAGTCGTGACTGACAGCACAAATGACGTTGCTGATATCAATGCTGTTAATGTCATTTAGCTTATCAAAACACAGGGTATCGGCATCTAAGTAGATAAAACGCTCAACTGTATCTTTTAGTAAGCGCGGTACGGCCAGACGCATATAGGTCGAACGGTTCAAGTGTTTGATTGCAAAGTCATTATTATACTTTTCAATCTCTTCTTTATCGATATTGATAACCTGAATTTTATCACTGGTTGAACGCAGTTTATTGATTTCTTCGTCAGTAACGTCATAGACAAAGACAAAAAATGACAGGTCCTGTTCCGGGTTGTTCATTATGACAGACATAATGGACACTGCTACATATTCCAGATAATTGGCATCCGTGCAGTAAGCAATATTAATGACGTTATTTTTGTTGTCCATTTATGCTTTCTCATTACTTTTATTAAAGCCACTATCATGAAGTACCGTATCGATA
The DNA here is from genome assembly GCF_030334095.1 of Citrobacter sp. Cf118. Classification (NCBI taxonomy): domain Bacteria; kingdom Pseudomonadati; phylum Pseudomonadota; class Gammaproteobacteria; order Enterobacterales; family Enterobacteriaceae; genus Citrobacter; species Citrobacter sp. Cf118. The sequence continues at coordinate 146,108 of NZ_JAOWES010000056.1, forward strand.
GCGTCAATCACGGCCTGTTCCGGTATCCATGTCAGATATTTTTTTGACCGGTCGAGTTCATCCCGAGAAGGCATCGGATGATAATCGCCAGCCCAAATCAAAACGGCTTTATCCGACCATGGCTTCCACTGTTGATAATTGGTGGCGCCAAACAGGCAGACCTGTGGTGTCTTTAGCGCTGCTGCCATATGCATCGGTGCAGAATCGACACCAATGTACAAAACTGCATGATCGATCAATGCAGCCAACTGCAAAAAGGTGGTTTTACCTGCCAGCGTCAGGTCAGGGGAAGATTGACACAGTTCAGCAATGCGCTGAACCTGCTGCTGCTCACTTAGCGCTGGCCCACAGGTAAGATAGACGTGCAGACCTCGTTGGTGCAGGTGGTCTATAACATGCGCGAATTTATCATCATCCCAGCATTTAAACTCTTGCCTGGCAGTGGGCTGAATAACGACATATTTCTGCGCTGGCAACGTGGGTAACAGGGATACCAGATGTTGATAATCGTCCTGACGATAACTCAGCGACATCTCTTTCTTCAGTTCTGTTTCGCTAAACCCGATACCTTTTAGAATAGATAAATTTTGTTCAACAATATGCGTACCAATGAATGGCGTTACGCGCGTAAAAAGTCGATTCCACAGATCTTTTTCGCGCTCAAAAGCAATTGAAGGGCAACGTAAAGAGGCTATAAGAGCGCCGATCGGCCATTGTTCGGTGAGGTTAACGATCAGGTCGTAGTGATTTTTCTTCAGTTGTTTACGCACTGAAAGGTAATTTTTCACTGTTGACAGCAGGCCCTGCTTTTTCTCAATCAGATAAAAATTATTAATATCTTTATGGGCGGCTAAGATTGCTTTGGTATCTTTATAGAGTAGCAGATCGATCTTAGCTTGCGGATAACGAGCCCGAATGCTGGCAATAACAGGTGTAGTTAGCAGAACATCCCCATAAAACTTGAGCTTGCAAATAAGAATCCGGTCAATTTTTTCAAACATGTTAAAATCCCTTTCGCAAGAATAAGCTTTTGCAAGCAGATATTATCTTATATCTTGTTTCAGAAATAGAACGATCGATATGGGGATATTTCATCTTCAGAATTATTTTCTTCTTAACGATTTTCGTATCGCAGCATGCAAGTGCATTCTGAATGTCATTTAGCATACTTTCGCTATAACGATAATAGCCTTTTTTCTTGCGTAAAATTTTACGTCCTTCGAGAAAGCAATTGATAATCATAAATGTCGCAACAGTACGCTTGGCGCTATTTTCATTAATATATTTATACATTTTTCGCATAGCAAAGAAGATGCTGTCAGCATCACTATCAATAATGTTCTCGGTAATGCTTTTATCATTTACTCGGTAGTAATATAGCTTATTCTCGATTTTTAGAATCTTATTGCATTTAAAATACTGGAATGGGCAAAAAATCACGTCTTCGTAGCGATGATGTTCCTCGAACTTATCGCTACCAATGATATTGCGGTGAAAGATTTTTGTCATCAGATGCCATTGCCCAGCCTTGAATGTTGGTAACAGAGGAGCGTAATTATCATCTGATAATATTATTTCGCGCTGGGCAATGTTGTTTTCCATTTCCGGCGCGTTTTTATACAAATTGTTTATATCTCGAGTTAAGTTAAATTCGATAATGTCATATTTTTCGTCTCTTAACTTAGGCAGGAGAATTGTAAAATAATTCTGGCAGACAATATCATCACTGTCTACAAAGCCAATATATTTCCCTGTCGCATGGGCAAGCCCAACGTTACGAGTGATTGCAACGCCCTGATTTTTTTGGCTTATATATTTAACATTATGGCAATCTTTTTCGCGGTAAAACGCATTTATACGCTCTTCGGTTAAATCCGTAGAGCCATCATTAACAATTATTACCTCTACATCATCGGTGATGCTCTGATGTATAGACGCCAATGTCGCTGTGATGAGTTCAGCGTTGTTGTATGTAGGTATAATAATGCTCAGTAAATAACCGGAAGTGTTAACCATGGCATCGTTCTCTTGTTGGATTCGAGCTCAGTACTGCTGCTACACATAACGCCAGTACGCTGCTCAGGGCTTCACCTTTGGCATACAATAATAAATCACTCAAGCCATAGACAGCGATAGCGCCTGAGACGACGAACAACAGAGGACTACGTTGACAGTAACCTATTAAAAACATGGCAGTATAGAGCAAGAGTAGCACAACAACACCTGGGATGCCTTTCAGCGAGAAGGTATCAACTATTTCGTTATGCAGGTGAACGTTAATGAACTCAAGTGCCCCTTGTAAGGAAGTATCTTGCACGGCAAGTCGCTGAATTTCTGCTCCGCGTTGTTCAAGTGACTGCCCCCAGTAATGACCTTTCCCAGATTCAATCCCTGCCCGTTGCATCGCAAGTCGCGCACCAATAGAGGTATTACTATTGTCTTGATTATAAGAGTGCAGATCGACCAGGAAGTTCTGGTAGCGGCTTTCAATGATTGGTTTTAAGGGAATCGCAGCAACTCCCACCAGTATTACAAAACCCAGCAGTGCCCTTAATAGCATGGTGCGGTTGTGACGATAGTACATCAAGAATAGGCCGACACTCAGGATCGGGTATACCAAAATAGCAGCCCGAGTTTGCGTTGTGATGATGACTGCCAGCGATATCAAAAAATGTAACAGATAAAGTGCAACGGTGTGTTTTAGACGGAGATTAATAATAGCCTGAGACGCTAATAATGCAATTAGCGTCAGAGCGTAGGCTGTGCCGGTTTGGTGTTCAAAACCGAGAGCAACACGGTAGGTCATAATATCTGGTGCCCCGGCGACCTGATAGCCCGCGAAAAGATATAAACCCACTGCTGTAAGGATCGTCCAGAGACTGGTAATGCGAGTTTTGTTAGCACACGGCTCTCGCGTTGCCAGAGCTGTCATAACCAGTGCGGCAAAAATCATCACTTTGCCACCGTTCTGGTATGAACGATAGGCACCGGTAAAGGCTGAGCCAGATTGTTTAAATACTTCTACCCAAATAATCTGGAGTAAACCAAAGAGCAGCAACATAACAGGCAAAACCAGGTTTTGTTTGTTACTGCACACATGCTTTATATTTTTTCCTATAAGCGGCAGAGACAGAGCCGTGGAGAAAATAAATACCTTCAGCGCTTCATCTGGATTGACCAGGACCATCGCAAGAGTTGCCAGGATCCCAGCATAAAATAAGACGTATATAAAATCGAATGGATTATTTTTTATACTACAAACAAAGCGAGAAAACATGTGTTGGCGAAGCATGGTTCATCTCTTAAAGTTAAAGCAAATTATTCTCAACCAGCGATACGTTGACTAAGCTTGCGTCCAGATCCTGCAATTTTCCGGAATGGCTCTGCTGTGTGTATTGATTCTTCCCATATCCACCAATCAATCCCGGGTCTGTCGGGCCATACAACGTAATATTGGGGCGATCCAATGCGGCGGTTAAATGGCTGAGACCTGTATCAACCGACACCACAAATTTTGCTCCCGCCAGGATGCGCGCAACGTCTTCCAGACTCATTCGCGGCAGGACATCAACGTAGGGAAAACCTTCCGCCAGCCTTTTGGCACGCTCTTCTTCATGAGGGGCGCCCCAGGGGAGTTTAATACGGATGCCCGTATTATTTAACAGCCCGATCAGGTCCCGCCAGTTGGCTTCAGGCCAGTGCTTATCGTCACGTGTTGTGGCGTGCAGAAATACGGCATATTGGCCTGTATCAGCATTACATTCATTCACAAAATGCTGAGCGATAGCGTAATCACCCTGCGATTGCGGTTTGGCATATCCCAGACTTTTGGCGAACAATTCACGCGTACGTTCTACCGCATGCTGCTGTTTAGCAATGTGATGTTTGCGATTATAAAACAGGCTAGCCAGCGGCTCGCGGGCCGTACTCCAGTCCATACCATGCTTGACGCCACGTGCCAGACGCGTCACCAACGCCGCACTTTTAACCAGACCCTGCGCATCAATTATCGCGTCATACTGCTGCAAACGTACCGCATCGCGAAACGCTTTACGCTCGGCTTTAATCGGCGCTGAAAACCAGGCTTTACGCCAGCGGCGAATCGCCACTGGGATGACCCGGTCAACGGCTGCATGCCAGGAAGGGATCTGCGCGAATCCTTCTTCCACCACCCAATCAAATTGAATACCCGGAATAGCCTGCTGCGCATCGGTTAATGCGGGCAACGTATGCAGTACATCGCCCATAGACGACGTTTTAACGATCAGAACCCGCATCCGTCAGGCTTCCTCTTGTAACAACAGGTCGTTGAGTTCTTCCAGTACACGCTGGGGTGTGATGTCAATCAGGCTTTGGTGATAGCCTTCTGCCGCATCGCCCTTGCGCACTTTGTGATAGCCCGTAATCAGACGAATGACCCGTGCTTTGTGCGACAACGGCGGGGTAAAGTCCGGACTACTTGGGCCATACAACGCTACCAGAGGTCGATTCAACGCTGCGGCAACGTGCATTAATCCAGAGTCGTTGGTGACGACCGCTTTGCAGGCGGCGAGCAGAATAACGGCCTGCTCCAGCTGCGTTTCGCCCGCCAGATTACGACACCAGGCCTGCTGCTCAACGCTTAACGTTGCCAGGATTTCATTTCCGGCTTCATGATCTTTTGCCGAGCCAAACAGTACAATCTGATGACCTTCGTCGATCAGCTGTTTTGCCAGTTCAGCATAATGGTAGTGTGGCCAGCGTTTCGCCGGACCAAATTCCGCACCCGGGCAAAAACCGATGATGGGGCGTTCGGCAGAAAGGGAGAACTGACTACAGGTCAGAGACTTTTCACCTTCGCTGACCTGCAACTGTGGCCACAGCAGAGGCTGCGGCAAATCTTTAGCCGACAGCATCACACCTTTATCGTAGGCCAGGGCCACATAGCGTTCGACCATCAGCGGCCATGCGTCTTTGTCCAGCACGCGCGCATCGTTGAGCAGGCCGTAGCGCATTTCACCACGCCAACCGGTACGATGTGGAATACCTGCAAAAAAGGGCACCAGCGCGGATTTAAACGAGTTAGGCAGCACATAAGCGCGGTCATAGCGCTTCTCACGCAGGCTATGACCGAGCTTACGCCGTTCGCCAATTTCCAGAGCGCCATGCCCAAGCGGCATCGCGATCGCTTCATTGACTTCCGGCATCCGCGACAGCAGCGGACGGCACCATGCAGGTGCCATCACGTCGATTATCGCCTGGGGATAGCGCGCCTTGAGCGTGCGATAGAGACTTTGCGACATCATCATGTCGCCCACCCATGACGGGCCGATCACCAGTATTTTCATGCTAACTTCTTACGCGTCGCGGTTCAGCCAAGCCATATATTCCGTTACGCCTTCGGCAACGGTCTTAAACGGCTTGTCATAGCCCGCTGCGCGCAGGTTGGTCAGGTCTGCCTGAGTAAACGCCTGGTAGCGACCTTTCAGTTTTTCCGGGAATGGAATGTACTCAATGCTGCCTTTTTTGTGGTACGCCAGCGTTGCGTCAGCAACGGCCTGGAAAGATTCCGCACGACCGGTACCGAGGTTAAAGATGCCGGATACCCCGTTTTCCAGGAACCACAGGTTTACCGCAGCCACATCGCCAACATAAACGAAATCACGTTTGAAGTTTTCGCTGCCTTCGAACAGTTTTGGTGTTTCGCCATTGTTAAGCTGGGTATTGAGGTGGAAAGCAACGCTTGCCATGCTGCCTTTGTGGCCTTCACGCGGTCCGTAGACGTTGAAATAGCGGAAGCCAACAATCTGTGAGTTGGCTTCTGGCAGGATCTGACGCACGTACTCGTCGAACAGGAATTTTGAGTAGCCATAGACGTTCAGCGGTTTCTCATATTCACGGGATTCGATGAAATCAGAAGTGCGCCCGCCATAGGTGGCGGCAGAGGATGCGTACAGGAACGGGATTTCACGCTCCAGGCAGTAGTGCAGTAGCTCTTTGGAGTATTGATAGTTGTTATCCATCATATACTTGCCGTCCCACTCGGTGGTGGAAGAGCATGCGCCTTCGTGGAAAATCGCTTCGATATCGCCGAAATCTTCCCCGGCCATAATCTGGATCAGGAAGTCTTCCTTGTCCATGTAGTCAGCAATATTCAGATCCACCAGGTTAACAAACTTGGTGCCGTCTTTCAGGTTGTCCACCACCAGGATGTCGGTGATGCCTTTATCATTCAGGGACTTAACGATGTTGCTGCCGATAAAGCCCGCGCCGCCGGTAACGATGATCATAAATGTAACCTTCGAATTATGGAGTCAGAGACAATCTCAGACACGAATACTTTCTATCATATCACTACATGGCTCAGGCTTCAGCCATTCACCGATAAGCCGTGCGGGTACACGTGATTTATGCTTCATTTTGAAGAAGTGATGATGCGTCATCTCGTATCAACGTATAGCTTTGGGTAATATGTGCTGAAATTTGCCCAGTCTGGAGAATTGAAATGCGTGGGGATTTTTACAAACAGTTAATCAACGATCTCGACACCGCACGTGCGGAAGGATTGTTTAAAGAAGAGCGCATTATTACATCTGCCCAGCAGGCGGATATCACCGTGGCGGACGGAAGCCACGTTATTAACTTTTGTGCGAACAACTATCTGGGACTGGCTAATCATCCAGAACTGATTGCAGCAGCAAAAGCGGGTATGGATTCTCACGGATTTGGTATGGCTTCGGTTCGCTTTATTTGCGGTACCCAGGATAGCCATAAGCAACTGGAGCAAAAACTGGCGGCATTCCTCGGTATGGAAGATGCCATCCTTTACTCTTCCTGCTTCGACGCCAATGGCGGCCTGTTTGAAACGCTGCTGGGCGCAGAAGACGCAATTATTTCCGATGCCCTGAACCACGCTTCTATCATTGATGGCGTTCGTCTGTGTAAAGCAAAACGTTTCCGTTACGCCAACAACGATATGGTGGAACTGGAAGCTCGCCTGAAAGAAGCGCGTGAAGCGGGCGCTCGTCATATCCTGATCGCCACTGATGGCGTGTTCTCTATGGATGGTGTGATCGCTAACCTGAAAGGCGTTTGCGATCTGGCGGATAAATACGACGCGCTGGTCATGGTTGATGATTCCCATGCCGTCGGTTTTGTCGGCGAAAATGGTCGTGGCTCCCATGAATACTGTGACGTGATGGGTCGCGTGGACATCATCACCGGTACGCTGGGTAAAGCACTCGGCGGCGCATCCGGTGGTTACACCGCAGCGCGCAAAGAAGTTGTTGAGTGGCTGCGTCAGCGTTCCCGTCCTTATTTGTTCTCCAACTCACTGGCGCCAGCGATTGTTGCGGCCTCCATTAAAGTGCTGGAAATGGTTGAAGCTGGCAGTGACCTGCGCGATCGCCTGTGGGCGAACGCACGTCAGTTCCGCGAGCAAATGTCTGCCGCAGGCTTTACGTTAGCCGGTGCGGATCACGCGATCATCCCGGTGATGTTGGGTGATGCAGTAGTGGCGCAGGCGTTCGCCCGCGAGCTGCAAAAAGAGGGGATTTACGTTACCGGATTCTTCTATCCGGTGGTTCCAAAAGGCCAGGCGCGTATCCGTACCCAGATGTCTGCGGCGCATACCCCTGAGCAGATTACGCGTGCTGTTGAGGCGTTCACACGCATTGGTAAACAACTGGGCGTTATTGCCTGAGGATGTGAAATGAAAGCGTTATCCAAACTGAAAGCGGAAGAGGGCATTTGGATGACTGACGTTCCTGAACCGGAAGTCGGTCATAACGATTTGCTGATTAAAATCCGTAAAACAGCCATCTGCGGGACTGACGTTCACATTTATAACTGGGATGAATGGTCGCAAAAAACCATCCCAGTACCGATGGTCGTTGGACATGAATATGTCGGCGAAGTTGTTGGCATCGGTCAGGAAGTTAAAGGCTTTAAAATCGGCGATCGCGTTTCAGGCGAAGGTCATATCACCTGCGGACATTGCCGTAACTGCCGCGGTGGACGTACTCACCTGTGCCGCAATACCACCGGTGTCGGTGTAAACCGTCCGGGCTGCTTTGCGGAGTACCTGGTGATCCCGGCATTTAACGCATTTAAAATCCCGGACAATATCTCCGACGACCTGGCGTCTATCTTCGATCCGTTCGGTAATGCAGTGCACACGGCGCTGTCGTTCGATCTGGTTGGGGAAGATGTACTGGTGTCCGGTGCGGGTCCAATCGGTATTATGGCGGCGGCGGTCGCGAAGCACGTTGGCGCACGCCACGTGGTGATCACCGACGTTAATGAGTATCGCCTTGAGCTGGCGCGCAAAATGGGTATCACCCGCGCGGTCAACGTGTCGAAAGAGAATCTGACCGACGTGATGGCTGAACTGGGTATGACCGAAGGGTTTGATGTGGGCCTGGAGATGTCCGGGGCGCCGCCAGCGTTTCGCGCTATGCTGGACACCATGAATCACGGTGGCCGTATTGCTATGCTGGGTATTCCGCCATCTGATATGTCCATCGACTGGACCAAAGTTATCTTTAAAGGACTGTTTATTAAAGGTATCTACGGTCGTGAGATGTTTGAGACATGGTACAAAATGGCTGCACTGATCCAGTCTGGTCTGGATTTGTCGCCGATCATCACCCACCGATTCTCCATCGATGAATTCCAGCAGGGCTTTGACGCGATGCGTTCAGGCCAGTCAGGGAAAGTGATCCTGAGCTGGGATTAACCGTATCCACCCTGTGGATTCTGTGTGTTGTCCCCGGATGTTGATTATCATTAATCATCCGGGGCGTTTTTTGCCTGCACAATCTCTCCCGCCCGGCGCATTTTCCGCTAAAGAATTAATAATTTTTTCTGAAAATCTACCGCTTAATATGCTAAAAAGTGCCGATTACTCTATTGTCTGGCTGGATTTGATATGACCTATATCCCTGGTCTCCTGAGCGTCATTATGCCGCTTTACAACACGGGTGAACCGTTCATTGCGTGTATGGATTCGCTGATTGCGCAAACCTGGAAGAACCTGGAGATCATCATTGTTAATGATGGCTCTACGGATAACTCTGCGGAGCTTGCTCAGTCTTATGCGGATCGTTATCCGCACGTTCATCTGCTGCACCAGCGCAATGGGGGCGTTTCGGCGGCGCGCAATACCGGTATGAAAGTCGCCAGGGGGGAGTACATCGCGTACGTAGACGGCGATGATATTGCCTACCCGGAAATGTATGAAACGCTGATGACTATGGCGCTGAAAGACAACCTGGATGTTGCGCAGTGCAACGCTGACTGGTGTATTGCCGAGACGGGCCACACATGGGCATCCATTCCTACCGATCGTATTCGTTCTACCGGCGTGATGACCGGGCCAGACTGGTTACGCAAAGCGTTAGCCAGCCGCCGTTGGCGACACGTTGTCTGGATGGGCGTTTATCGTCATCAGACTATCCGCGACGCGGGGCTGACCTTCCTGTCTGGCCTGCATCACCAGGATATTATCTGGACGACGGAGTTTATGTTTAATGCGAAGCGCGCGCGTTACACGGAAATCCCTTTGTATAAATACTTCCTGCACGGCGCATCTGTTAGCCGTCTGCCGCGCACCGGGCTGAAAAACCTCGCTTACCAGCGCCACTACATCAAAATTACCCGTCTGCTGGATAAGATGAATCACGACTACGCTGGGCGTATTCCCATTTACCCGGAATTCAAACAGCAGGTGATTTACGAAGCGCTACGCGTTTGTCATTGCATCCGTAAAGAGCCGGATGAAAAAATCCGCCAGCGCATGATTGCTGAAGTATTCGTGTCGGGTATGTTCAAGCGTATGGTAAGCAATATTTGCAGCGTTAAGCTGGGTTATCAGGTGCTGTTGTGGGCCATCCGCTTTAGCCAGTGGCGCGATAAAGCACTGACGCCGCGCCGCCTGGCTCATTTAACGCTGGATAGCAAAGACTGATTATTGCCAGCCCTGCCACTGCAGGCGCATATACTGCACCAGCGTGCTTTGGGTAATGCTTTCGCCGAGCACGCTGAAGAAGCGGCTGGCGTACACTGGCTCTAACGGCTGCTTCGGTTTGCATAATTTCACCCCGCGGAAAGGATTACGCGGCGCATCAGGTGTACCGTTCTTCGGTGGCGTGAGGTTTGGTCTGGAGGTATCCACCTGCGGTTCATTGAGCAGGCTGCTTGGGCGAACCAACGTGATGTCGGCTGGCAGGCTATACAGCATCTGCTGCAGGACACGAACCGTAGACGGGTGAGGGTGGCCAATGGCGATTGCGGAACCGTTGCGGCGCGCCAGCTCGACTGCACGATTAAACTGACGGCGAATATCGGCTTCGTTTTGCGTGTCATCCAGGAAGACTTTGCGTTTGATGACTTTCACACCGGTCCCTGACGCTGCGCGCATTGCCTGGCTGTTACCAATGGTCATGCTGTCCAGGAAGTAGAGATCGTAGCGCTCCAGCGCCTGCATCACCTTCTGCATGCCAAACAGGCTGGAGGTCATCGCGCTGCCCATATGGTTGTTCAGACCGACCGCATTCGGTACTTTGCTTACCGCGTCGCGAATAATTCGCTCAATCTCTTCGCTGCTCATTTCAGGGCGTAAAGTGTCTTTCTCTAACGGCTGCTTGCTCAGCGGTGCCATTGGCAGATGGATTAAGACTTCATGCCCGCTGTTATGCGCTTTGATTGCCATTTCACGCGCATGTGGGGCGTTAGGCAGAACGGCAACGGAGATGGTAGAAGGCATCGCCAGTACCTGGTTTTCAGTGTGTGGGCGATAGCCGAAATCATCAATGACGATGGCGAGTTTGCCAGCAGAAACAGGTGTTGCGAAGGCCAGCAGGCTGGCGAGAGAGAGTAGTAGACGACGAAATTGTTGTGGCAAAACTTATCTTCCCAACCACGGCTGTGGATTGACCGCCTGACCCCGGCGACGAATTTCGAAATAGAGTGCCGGCCTGCCCTGACCGCCGCTGCTACCCACTAGTGCTATAGGCTGCCCGGCGCGAACCTGCGTACCGACGCTGACCAGTGCGCTCTGGTTATAACCGTACAGGCTCATATCGCCTTTACCGTGCTCAACGACGACCACCAGGCCATAGCCCTGCAACCAGTCCGCCAGAATGACGCGACCATCGGCAATGGCTTTAACTTCGGTGCCTTCGGATGCGCCAATAACCATCCCCTTCCAACGTAGCTCACCCTGCAGTTGTTCGCCATAACGATGTAGGGTTGGACCCCGAACGGGCCAGAATGCCTGGCCGCGTGGCGAACCCAAACCGCCGGTACGTGACATCAGAGATTTTTCACTTTCGGTCGGTTTGTAGGTTGAGCCTTTCCGTGATGCATCCTGTTGCTTATCGCGTACGGCCTGCGCCTCGCGGGCTTCACGTTCCGCGCGTGCTTTGGCTGCGGCTTCGGCGCGAGCAATGCTGTTGCGCAGGCGCGATTCGTTGGCGCGCATTTCGCCTAGCTGCTGCTGACCCTGTTGAATCGATGATTCCAGACTCGAAAGCGTTTTCTGGCGTTCGTTACGTGCCTGTTCCAGCTTAGCCTGCTGAGCGCGCTGTTCGTACAGTAGCGTCTGCTGTTCGCTTTGCTTATCTTCTAGCTCGGCTTTTTGCGAGTCGACTTCTTCGCGGGTTTGTTTCAACTGCGCGATAGTTTCTTGCCTCGCCTGGTTCAGGTAGCCGAAATAGGCCTGCAGGCGCTGTCCGCGCTGGCTCTCTTCACCGCTGAGGATAAGCTGAATACCGGTGTGTTCACCCTGGCGAAACGCGGCGTCTAACTGGGCTGCCAGACTGCGCTCTTGCGCTGCTCGTTGCTTTTCCAGCTTCGCGAGTGCTGCGTTCATCTCTGCGATTTGCGCGTTCAGCTGTGCCAGTGAGTTCTGCGTTTCGCGTAACTGCCTTGCGGCAACGGCGATGGCTTGTTCCTGAGCTTTAAGCTGAGCGAGGAGAGTGGAACGTTGTTGTTGCTGTTGGCGTACCGCGCGTTCTTTTGCCGCGATATCGGCCTGAATAGATTTAAGCTGGTCGCGTTCGTCCGCGTGGGCGGAAAAGGCGCACAGCAATACGCCAGCGCTAAGCGCGCTGGCGTAGAACAAGGGCCTGACTGAAAACTTACGCGGTTTCACGGCCCGAGTGATGGTATTAATCGCCTTTCCCCTCATGGGGAGGGATTATTCCACGATGAACAGCGGCTTACCAGTCATCTCTTGCGGGATTTCCATACCCATCAGCGTCAGCATGGTCGGGGCGATATCAGAAAGTTTGCCGCCTTCGACTGCTTTGACGTTCTTACCACCGACATAAATCAGCGGAACGGGCAGGTTGGTATGTGCAGTATGTGCCTGACCGGTGGACGGATCGCGCATCTGCTCTGCGTTACCGTGGTCTGCGGTGATCAGCAACTGGCCGCCAACGGACTCAACCGCTTTAGTCACCTGCTCAACGCAGTGATCCAGCGCTTCAACCGCTTTAACCGCTGCTTCCATCACCCCGGTGTGACCAACCATGTCGCCGTTCGGGTAGTTACAAATGATGGTGTCGTATTTACCGCTCTCAATCGCTGCAACCAGCTTCTCGGTCAGTTCAGCAGAGCTCATTTCCGGTTGCAGATCGTAGGTCGCAACTTTCGGAGAGTTGATCAGGATGCGGTCTTCGCCTTTGAACGGCTCTTCTACGCCGCCGTTGAAGAAGAAGGTCACGTGCGCATATTTTTCAGTTTCGGAAATACGCAGCTGCGTTTTTTCGTTCTTCGCCATCCACTCACCAAAGGTGTTGGCCAGAGATGCTGGTGGGTAAGCAACCGCAGTTTTGATGTCTGCCGCGTATTCGGTCAGCATCACAAAGTTGAGGTTAACGACTTTCTTACGGGCGAAGCCGTCGAAATCAGCGTTAACAAACGCACGGGTGATTTCACGCGCACGGTCAGCACGGAAGTTCATGAAAATCAGCGTATCGCCATCTTCCATAGCAGCATCTGCCTGACCTTCGGCACGGATCACGGTGGCTTTAACGAATTCGTCGTTTTCGTCGCGGGCATAAGCAGCCTGCAGACCTTCAACCGCCGTAGCGAACTGGAACTCGCCCTTCGCCAGCGTCATCAGATCGTAAGCCTGTTCAACGCGATCCCAACGGTTGTCGCGGTCCATAGCGTAGTAACGACCGATGATGGACGCTACGCGGCCTTTGCCCAGCGCGGCAAATTTCTCTTCGAATTTCTGCAGTGAATGTTCAGCGCTGCGCGGCGGAGTATCACGACCATCAAGGAAAGCGTGCAGATAGATTTTATCAGCGCCGCGTTCAGCGGCCATTTCTACCATCGCCATGATGTGATCTTCGTGGCTGTGAACGCCGCCAGCAGAGAGCAGACCCATGATGTGTACCGCTTTCCCGGCATTTTTTGCCTGGTCGACCGCATCGGTCAGCACCGGGTTAGCGAAGAAAGTACGTTCTTTGATTTCAACGTCCAGACGGGTAAGGTCCTGATACACGATACGGCCCGCGCCCAGGTTGACGTGACCCACTTCGGAGTTGCCCATCTGGCGATCGGGCAGGCCGACTTCCAGACCGGACGCATCAATCAGGGTATGCGGACGTTTTGCCCACAGCGCATCCATTACCGGGGTTTTAGCACTAAAAATGGCGTTATCCTGGCTGTCTTCGCGATAGCCGTAGCCATCCAGAATCACCAGTACCATAGGTTTTTTAGAAACCGACATTGCGACAACCTCACACTCAAGAGATAAAAAATAATTGCGTAATTTTACTACAGCTGAATCGATAAAGTAGCCCCCGAAGATCAAATAATGGGGGATCGCGTGCTAAGGGGAACACCGATTTACATTTTTTTTTCCGTAGCGCCCCGCAAAAATGCAATCCAATGCACGCTCTGGCTGTATTTGCGCCAACGCGCAGGTATACTCCTTTCCTGGTTTTTTAATCACTGAGTCGGGAGTTGTTACCCCCCATGCAAGAAATTATGCAATTTGTTAGTCGCCACCCTGTCTTGAGTATCGCCTGGATTGCGTTACTGGCGGCTGTATTATTTACCACGTTTAAGAGCCTGACCTCAAAAGTGAAGGTGATTACTCGCGGCGAAGCTACACGTCTCATCAACAAAGAAGACGCCGTTGTTGTGGATTTACGCCAGCGCGACGACTTCCGCAAAGGCCATATCGCAGGCTCCACTAACCTGCTGCCGAGCGAAATCAAAGCCAACAATTTTGGCGAACTTGAAAAACACAAAAACAAACCTGTGATTGTGGTTGATGGTTCAGGCATGCAGTGCCAGGATTCAGCAACTGCGCTGATTAAAGCCGGTTTTGAGCAGGTATCCGTACTGAAAGACGGCGTAGCGGGCTGGAGTGGTGAGAATCTGCCACTGGTTCGCGGCAAGTAATTTACCCGTCTTCTTTCATGCCGCAGGGTAAAAAGAACACTGGAGATAAGTCATGGCCAATATTGAGATCTACACCAAAGCAACCTGCCCGTTTTGCCATCGCGCAAAAGCGCTGTTGAACAGCAAGGGTGTGAGTTTCCAGGAGCTTCCGATTGACGGTGATGCCGTGAAGCGTGAAGAGATGATCAAGCGCAGTGGCCGTACGACGGTTCCGCAGATTTTTATTGATGCACAGCACATTGGCGGTTGTGACGACTTGTATGCGTTGGATGCGCGTGGTGGACTGGATCCCCTGCTGCGATAAGGCGTACTGAAAGTATTTAAAGGACAACACTAAGGGTTTTCTAAACATGTCAGAACAAAATAACACTGAAATGGCTTTCCAGATCCAACGTATCTATACCAAGGATGTGTCTTTCGAAGCGCCAAATGCACCGCATGTTTTCCAGAAAGATTGGCAGCCAGAGGTTAAACTGGATCTTGATACCGCATCTACCCAACTGGCAGATGACGTGTATGAAGTAGTGCTGCGTGTCACCGTAACGGCTTCCTTGGGTGAAGAAACTGCGTTCCTGTGCGAAGTTCAGCAGGGCGGTATTTTCTCCATCAGTGGTATCGAAGGGACTCAGATGGCGCATTGCCTGGGCGCATACTGCCCGAACATTCTGTTCCCGTATGCCCGTGAATGCATCACCAGCCTGGTATCACGCGGTACGTTCCCGCAACTGAACCTTGCGCCGGTCAACTTTGATGCGCTGTTCATGAACTATTTACAGCAGCAGGCTGGCGAAGGTACTGAAGAACATCAGGATGCCTGATGAACCAAAGTAATGCTTCAATGACTGTGATTGGTGCCGGCTCGTACGGCACCGCTCTTGCCATCACCCTGGCAAGAAATGGCCATCAGGTTGTCCTGTGGGGCCATGATCCGAAACATATCGCGACCCTTGAGCACGATCGCTGCAACGTCGCGTTCCTCCCTGATGTGCCTTTTCCCGAAACGCTGCGCCTGGAAAGTGATTTAGCCACTGCGCTGGCCGCCAGTCGTAATATCCTGGTGGTGGTGCCGAGCCACGTCTTTGGCGAAGTGCTGCGTAACATCAAACCGCTGATGCGTCCTGACGCACGACTGGTCTGGGCGACAAAAGGTCTGGAGGCGGAAACGGGACGTCTGCTGCAGGACGTCGCACGCGAAGCACTGGGGGATGCTATTCCACTGGCGGTCATCTCCGGTCCGACGTTCGCCAAAGAGCTGGCAGCAGGTATGCCGACGGCGATCTCTCTGGCCTCGACGGACGACGCCTTTGCTGACGATCTCCAGCAGTTGCTGCACTGCGGCAAAAGCTTTCGCGTTTACAGCAACCCGGATTTCATTGGCGTGCAGCTTGGCGGCGCGGTGAAAAACGTCATTGCGATTGGTGCGGGGATGTCTGACGGCATCGGTTTTGGCGCGAATGCGCGTACCGCATTGATCACCCGTGGACTGACCGAAATGTCTCGCCTTGGCGCGGCGCTGGGTGCCGATCCTGCCACCTTTATGGGGATGGCGGGTTTAGGCGATCTGGTGCTGACCTGTACCGACAACCAGTCGCGTAACCGTCGTTTTGGCATGATGCTCGGCCAGGGTATGGACGTGCAGGGCGCGCAGGACAAGATTGGTCAGGTGGTTGAAGGCTACCGCAATACGAAAGAAGTTCGTGAATTGGCGCACCGTTTTGGTGTCGAGATGCCAATAACCGAGGAAATTTATCAAGTATTGTATTGCGGAAAAAACGCGCGCGAGGCAGCATTGACATTATTAGGTCGTGCACGCAAGGACGAGCGAAGCAGCCACTAGCCGTCAGGAACCGTTTCAATCTAACGACCCGACCCGCGAAGAACGGGTCGGTCGTTTTGCTACCTTCTGGAGTACGCAATGCCGTGTGAAGAACTGGATATCGTCTGGAAAAACATTAAAGCGGAAGCCCGGGCACTGGCGGAATGTGAGCCAATGTTGGCCAGTTTTTACCACGCAACGCTGCTCAAGCATGAAAATCTCGGCAGTGCGCTAAGCTATATGCTGGCGAATAAACTCGCTTCTCCAATCATGCCCGCCATTGCGATTCGCGAAGTCGTGGAAGAGGCCTATGCCGCCGATCCTGAAATGATTGCCTCAGCGGCCTGTGATATTCAGGCGGTACGTACGCGTGACCCGGCTGTCGATAAATATTCCACCCCACTTCTGTACCTGAAGGGTTTTCATGCGCTTCAGGCCTACCGTATCGGTCACTGGCTGTGGCATCAGGGGCGTCAGGCGCTGGCGATCTTCCTGCAAAATCAGGTGTCCGTTACCTTCCAGGTAGACATTCATCCGGCGGCAAAAATTGGCCGTGGGATTATGCTCGATCACGCAACCGGCATTGTGGTCGGTGAAACGGCAGTGATTGAAAATGATGTCTCTATTCTGCAATCCGTCACACTCGGCGGGACCGGTAAAGCCGGCGGCGATCGTCATCCGAAAATTCGTGAAGGTGTAATGATTGGCGCGGGAGCAAAAATTCTCGGCAACATTGAAGTCGGGCGCGGCGCGAAGATTGGCGCAGGTTCCGTGGTTTTACAACCGGTACCCCCGCATACCACTGCGGCAGGCGTACCTGCACGCATTGTCGGTAAGCCTGACAGCGATAAACCGTCTATGGATATGGATCAGCATTTCAACGGGATACATCATACTTTCGAATACGGCGATGGCATCTGATTTCGAGCTATCTTACTTGTCATCTTGAACCCGGGCTGTGCTCGCCATCCTCAGGTACTGCGCGCAGTCCATGTTCAACCTGACTGCGCCGATAACGCTCGAAAAGTAAACGTTATATTCTGCTGTAGGTCGGATAAGGCGTTAGCCGCACCCGACACAAATCAACTACGCAATACCGCGCCGGGATAACC
The DNA here is from genome assembly GCF_030334095.1 of Citrobacter sp. Cf118. Taxonomy (NCBI): domain Bacteria; kingdom Pseudomonadati; phylum Pseudomonadota; class Gammaproteobacteria; order Enterobacterales; family Enterobacteriaceae; genus Citrobacter; species Citrobacter sp. Cf118. The sequence continues at coordinate 163,439 of NZ_JAOWES010000056.1, forward strand.
TAACTGGCGCCAGGCCTCATACACCACCACCGACACCGCATTTGACAGGTTCATGCTGCGACTGTCCGGCATCATCGGAATTCGAATTTTTTGTTCGGCTGGCAGCGCGTCGAGGATGCTGGGTGGCAGACCGCGAGTTTCCGGGCCAAACATCAGATAATCCCCATCCTGATAGCTTACTGCGCTATGCGCTGGCGTACCTTTGGTGGTCAGGGCAAACAGACGTTGCGGATTTTCTGCGGCGACGAAGCTGGCGTAATCAGGGTGGCGCAGCACGGCGGTAAACTCATGGTAATCCAGCCCCGCGCGACGCAGGCGCTTGTCGTCCCAGGTAAAGCCCATTGGCTCAATAATATGCAGACGAAAGCCGGTGTTGGCGCAAAGACGGATAATATTGCCGGTATTTGGCGGGATTTCTGGTTCGAATAAAACGATGTTAAGCATACTGCCCCCTTGATAACGGGGGGCAGAATAGCAGAAAGAGCGGGTACTATGCGACGGTCAGCGCGTGCGGTTTATAGCGTTGCAGTTTGTAAATCGTTGCGGCAGCCGCAACCAGCGCCGGAAGGCTGAGGAACATTAATATACTGTCTGCCTGCCATTGCAGGGAAAGCAACTGGGCGCTCATCATCGTTCCGGCTACGCCACCGAAGCGGCCCACGCCCTGCATCCAGGCAATGCCCGTCGCGCGACAGTGGGTCGGATAAAACGTGGCGGCCAGCGTCTGCAGCCCGGACTGCGCGCCGTTCATGGTAATCCCCATCAGGAAGATCAGTGCGCCGAACAAGATGATATGGTTATGTTCAAACCCGAGAGCGAGGGCAAACAGCATCGTCAGAATAAAGCCGAGTGACACCACTTTATGTGCTTCCCAGCGATCCATTAACCAACCGGCCAGCAGGATCCCCGCAGTACCGCCGAAGGTAAATAGCGATGTCAGCCAGGCGGATTCAGCCAGCGGATAGCCCATTCCCAGCATCAGCGTTGGCATCCAGCTCAACAGCACGTAATAGATAACCAATCCCATAAAGTAGGTCATCCAGAGCATCAGCGTGCCCGGCAGCCAGGGCATACTGAATAGCTGTGCCACGCTGCCTTTTTTGACCGTGACGCGGTCTTCATCCAGATAAAACTGGGTAACCTGTTCCAGACTTCCCGACATAAAGCGTTGAGCAATGCGTTTAACCTGTGCAACCCCTTTACCGCGGTGAACCAGATACTTCACCGACTCCGGCAGGAACAGCACCAACAATACGGTGAGGGCCAGCGGGGCGATCGCACCGGCAAGCAGGACGCTGTGCCAGCCGTAGTTAGGGATAAGCCAGGAGGAGATCACCCCGCCGCCTGCAGCCCCTAACGGAAAGCCGCAGTACATGGTGTTAATCGCCATTGAACGACAGCGTTTTGGTGCAAATTCTGACACCAGGGTGATGGCATTGGGCATTGCAGCACCAAGACCCAGCCCGGTGAGAAAGCGCCAAAATGTGAGCATATTCAGCGTCTGGGCATAGGCAGTTCCCAGACTGGCGAGGCCAAAAAACAGACAGGAAAAGACCAGAACACGCTTACGGCCCATACGATCGGAAATCGGCCCGGCCAGCAGTGCACCAAATGACAGGCCCAATAGCGCGGCGCTTAACACCGGTCCAAGGTCCTGCTTCTTGATGCCCCAGTCGGCTGAGAGCGTGGGCGCAATATAGCCCATCGCCGCCGTATCGAAGCCGTCGATGGCCAGGACCAGAAAACCCAGGACAATAATGACCCAGTGGAAGCGCGAAAAAGGACTGTCATCTATCGCCTGCTGGATATTCACTTTTCCGGAATAAGCCATGTTACCCTCGCCCGTTATGATGGTTGTTATCTGTATATTTCGCCCTTGTATTAGCTTGTATATACATCTGACAGGTGGATAAAAACTTGTCAAATATATTGGTTATAAATGTTAACTGGTCGTTATTTTTGGATGAAAAATGGCCGGACTGAGAACAGACCGACCATGCAGAAAGTGGGTTTTATGGGGATATTGTTACGCCGCGCTACCCTGAACCAGAGGTGCCAGCGCAGCAGGCAGGCTTTTTCCAAGTTCTTGTACCAGCGAATCATGACTGATGTCGCTAATCGATTTTGCACCGGTCAGGGTCATTGCCACCTTCATCTCTTTCTCGATCAGATTCAGCAGATTCGCTACCCCAGCCTGACCGTGGGTTGCCAGCGCGTACAGATAAGCACGTCCCAGCAGAACACTATCCGCGCCCAGCGCAATCATGCGTACGACGTCCAGACCGTTGCGGATCCCACTGTCTGCCAGAATGGTGATATCGCCTTTTACCGCATCGGCAATAGCGGGTAACGCGCGAGCTGAAGACAGCACGCCGTCTAACTGGCGACCACCGTGGTTAGAGACAACGATGCCATCAGCGCCGAAGCGTACGGCGTCGCGAGCATCTTCAGGATCGAGGATCCCTTTGATCACCATCGGACCATCCCAAAATTCGCGGATCCACTCGAGGTCTTTCCAGGAAATTGACGGATCGAAGTTATTCGCCAGCCAACCGATGTAATCCTCAAGGCCGGTGGGTTTGCCAAGATAGGTCGAGATATTGCCTAAATCATGCGGGCGACCGTTCAGGCCAACGTCCCATGCCCATTGTGGATGGGTGACTGCCTGCCAGTAGCGGCGCAGTGCGGCATTTGGGCCGCTCATCCCGGAATGGGCGTCACGGTAGCGTGCGCCAGGTGTTGGCATATCGACGGTAAAAACTAGCGTGGAGCAACCTGCCGCTTTGGCTCGTTCCAGGGCGTTACGCATAAAGCCGCGATCGCGCAGAACATACAGCTGAAACCACATCGGACGCTTGATAGTCGGGGCGACTTCTTCAATCGGGCATACGGATACTGTGGAAAGCGTAAACGGAATGCCTTTGGCATCAGCGGCGGCGGCGGCCTGAACTTCGCCCCGACGCGCATACATGCCGCACAGACCGACAGGTGCAAGGGCCACCGGCATGGAGAGCGTTTCGTTGAACAGCTTTGTCTCCAGGCTCAGGTCGGACATATTCTTCAGCACGCGCTGGCGAAGGGCCACCTCCGACAGGTCTGCCACGTTACGGCGCAAAGTGTGCTCTGCATACGCCCCACCGTCAATATAGTGGAACAAGAAGGGGGGTAGGATGCGCTGGGCTGCGGCGCGATAGTCGCTGGCTGCTGAAATAATCATGTGTTGTTCTCCCTGCTATTCTCACCAGGGTCACCGGGCAGGCGGGTGATTCGCGCCTGGCGGGCCTGATCTTCATCAAATCGTTTAATCGTGGTGTGGACAAAACTGAGGTGCGCCATCATCGCTTTACGCGCGCCGTCGGCATCTCCGGCAACAATCGCATCCAGTACAGCCTGATGCTGTGCCGTCAGTTGTGAAAATACGGGCGGCACGAGGTACATACGCTGGCGGCTCTGTTTCACCGAAGACTGCAATACGTCGAAGAAACCGCGCATGGTCTGTAACAGCACCACGTTGTGTGAGGCCTCTGCAATGGCGAGATGAAAGCGAACGTCTGCCTGCGAGGCGAGATCTGGATCTTCGCTTTGTGTGGCCTCGAAACAGAGCCTGATCTTCTCTTTGTCGGCAGCAGTGGCACGCATAGCTGCGTGCCAGGCGGTGCTGGCTTCGATGGCGTGGCGGGCTTCCAGAATATCGAAACTGTAATCAGGATCGTCCGCCAGCAGGGTTTTCAGCGGCTGAACGATGTTTTGTTCAGACCATGCCTCATGCTGCCAGCGGATAAACGTCCCACCGCCACGACGGCTAATCAGTACGCCTTCACTCACCAGCTTTGCTAACGCCTCGCGCAGCGAGTTGCGCGATACGCCGAGCTGTACGGCCAACTGACGCTCAGCGGGCAACTTCATGCCCGCTTCCAGCTGTTGTTCTTCAATCAGCGCCCGCACACGAGATGCGACTTCGTCTGACAGGCGTCTGGGCATCACTATCATGGAATCATCCAGGTTAAGACATAGGCCTGCAGTGTGGTAATCACACCCACCATGCAGGTGAAAATCAGACTGTGCTTCACGGTAAAGCGGAACAGGTCAGACTCTTTTCCCACTAATCCCACTGCCGCACAGGCGATAGCGATAGATTGCGGAGAGATCATTTTTCCGGTCACGCCGCCGGTGGTATTTGCAGCCACCATCAATACATCCGAAACACCGATTTGCTGAGCGGCCGTGGCCTGTAGGGCGGCAAACAGTGCGTTTGATGAGGTGTCGGATCCAGTCAGGAATACCCCCAGCCAGCCAAGGAACGGCGAGAAGAAGGTAAATGCGCTGCCGGTGTGCGCCAGGGCCAATGCCAGGGTGGATGAAAGCCCGGAGTAGTTAGAGATAAAGGCAAATGCCAGCACCATCCCGATGGAGTAGATAGGTAGCGCCAGATCTTTCAGCGTGCTACCAAAGGTCTGAAGCGCAGCAGACGGCTTCATCTTCAGCCAGACGATGGACAGCAGGGCGGCAAACAGTATTGCTGTACCGGTCGCGGAGAACCAGTCAAATTTGTACACCGCCGCGTAGGCTGTGGCTTCGTGTACGACCGGCGGCATACGGGCAACCAGCTTGTCGAGGAACGGAACCGGAATATTGACCACCCAGTGGTACATCGCGCCGCCTGGAGCAAACAGCGCTTTAAACGGCGGTATGCTCCACAGCGTGACGGTAGCTGTCAGGAACAGGAACGGCGACCAGGCGCGGATAATTTGCCCGGCGGTGTAGCGGGTGCGCGACAGATCCATATCGACCTGCGAAGCGCCCATATCACCAAAGCGGAAGATGCGTACCGGCTGCCAGCGCTTCAGGAACAGCGTCAGACAGACCAGGGAAACCAGAGAAGAGATGATGTCCGGCAGTTCCGGTCCGATAAAGTTAGAGCTGAGATACTGCGCGATAGCAAACGAGCCGCCAGCGACCATCACCGCAGGCCAGGTTTCTTTGACACCACGCCAGCCATCCATAATCGCCATAATCCAGAACAGCACGATAATGGTCAGGAACGGCAGTTGACGGCCCACCATCTGGCCAATCTCGAAGCTGTCCAGCCCGGTAACCTGACCGGCAACCAGAATCGGAATGCCCATTGCCCCAAAAGCGACTGGAGCGGTGTTTACGATCAAGCACAAGCCTGCCGCATACAGTGGGTTAAAGCCAAGGCCAACCAGCAGCGCGGCGGTAATCGCTACCGGAGCACCGAAGCCTGCCGCCCCTTCGAGGAATGCCCCAAAGGAGAAACCGACAATCAGCATTTGCAGACGCTGGTCTGGGGTAATCGAGAGTATCGAGGAGCGGATAATGTCGAACTGCCCGGTCTTCACCGAGATTTTATAGACGAATACCGCGGCGATAATGATCCAGGCAATTGGCCACAGACCGTAGAAGAAACCGTACACTACGGATGCCAGAGCGTGATCGACCGGCATTTTGTAAAACAGCAGGGCGACCGACAAAGCGATCACCACCGTCCATGACGCCGCAACGTAGCCTTTCAGCTTGAGCTTAATCAGGGCGAAGAAAAAGAACAGGATGGGGAGCGATGCGATCAGACTAGAAAGCCAGATGTTACCGGCCGGGTCGTAGTTCTGTTGCCAGAGATTCATTGCAGGTCTCCTGGGGCCGCCGACATAATGGAATGAGTCTTTGCTCAAATCTTCGTCACATTATGTGTAAAAGTGGCCCTGCCAATATTGTTGTGTAGGGGTAATGACAATGAATGGTTAATCAAGTGTTATTTATTGGCAACGGTATTGTACGCACATTTTAATGAAATGTGAGGTACTGGTATGATCTGGCTAAAATTGGTAGGGCCAATTGCGAGGGGGAAGTGAAGGACCGGGCAAGCGGATGTTGCCCGGTGGGAGATCAGAACTCGCTCTTCGCGAAGCCTGTCATTTCTTTCAGGCCCATTTCACGGCCAAGCTCGGTCATCGGGTGAACGACAATCAGGCCGCGCACGCTCTTCTTCAGCTTGCCCATGTCGGCCTGTTCTTTTTTGGTGATGGTACGACGGAAAGGGAGTTTCGTCAGTTTTTGCGCTTCTTTGCTCAGCTTCTGACCATGGACTTCACGCAGACGCGCAATCTCGTTTTCCAGAGTTTCTTTCTCTTGCTCTAGCTCGGCATATTTGTCGGCGGCTTCAACCAGAGACAGGTCAGCCTGCTGGTGGCGGATAGCGTCCAGACGATCGCTCAGGCGTTTAATTTCGTTTTTTTCGACTTCTTTCATAGGATAGCTTCTGATAAAAATAGGATGAATATCCTATAGTATGCGCGCAGAGCGGGATTATTCACAACTAATCGAAGATAAATAATCAAATGTTGCAAGTATTATTCAGCTAATGAAAATATTACTATTTTGATTAATAAGGAATTTTAAGCGATAAGATCGACCATGGCGCATTTTTTTGGCGGGTTCATAGTGAAGCACGTTTTCCTTAATGTATTTGCCAAACCGATCCTAAACTTAAATGATCAACCGCGCAGGCTGAGCGCGGTTAATACATGGAGGAGGGAAGATTATGGCGAAAATAGGTGAGAACGTTTCGGCTCTAATTGATAAGACGGTCGATTTTATGGCTTCAAGCCAGGCTTTTCGCGAGTATCTGAATAAAACACCGCCACGCAACGTTGTCCCTTCTGAAATACCGCAGGAGAATGCGCAGTTGTATCTGCAACGTCTGGCGTACTATCGGCAGCTTTATCGACCGCAGCAGGAAGAGAAATAAGCAAGCATCGTCTTATTTTTGAAAGGCTTTTTTTAAGCTGATTTTAGAAATCAGCTCGGTCAGGGAAAGTACCATCGTGGAGCGCACCATCTGCTGGTAGCGCTGGATCTGCATCGCGTGCAGACCTGAGTCTGAGGTATCAAACTGCGGTGGCGGCGGGAGTGCCGTCACGCAGTGGAGTTCGCCAAACGGACCAAGAATTTCGTCGTCGGTGAACGCATATTCATTGCCGTCATGGTTTAACTCTTCCCGCAGCGCCATCAGAAGCTCGGCGTCTTCATACTCCGGTCGGCTGAGCACGCCCAGACCGTAGATGAGCTTCAGGCGAACGGAAAGATCGCCCAGCGGACCGTCGCCGTCAAGCAGTGGTTCTACAGCATATTTCACCGCATAGTCGTCTTTGCGAAATACCTGAAGCACAAGAATATTCACCGCCTCGGTGAGCAGTTCTACGGCGGTGATGAGGAAGCTGCGTACGGTTTTGCCAGCATTCAGACGCTCAAGCACACGATTTTCAAAGGCCTGCGTTTGTTCCATTATTGCCTGCATATCTGACAATCTATTATTCAGGCGCAGGATATCCTGCGCCAGGTCCTGCATCATTTCTTTGCGTTATACGCGTTAACAGCCTCAAGCACGACATCGCTGTTGGCATCCAGACCGGAAACTTGCGCCAGCGCGGCCTGTGGACCTTTTTCGTCAATCAGCGCGGCCAGTTCCTGTGCCTGCGGATCTTCTTCGCTGCGATAGTGCATCGCTGCCGCAATACCGATAACCAGATTCGCATGCGGCAAACCATACTCCAGCGTACCCAGCAGCGGTTTAATCAGGCGATCTCCCGCACTCAGCTTACGCAGCGGCTGACGACCCACGCGCTCAACGTCATCTTTCAGATACGGGTTTTCAAAGCGACCGAGGATTTTCTGAATGTATGCCGCATGTTTTGCTGCATCAAAACCATAGCGTTTGATCAGTACCGCGCCGCTCTCTTCCATCGCACCTTTTACCACTGCGCGGATTTTCTCGTCGAGAATCGCGTCACGGATGGTCTGATGACCGGTCAATTTTCCGAGGTACGCGGTTATAGCATGCCCGGTGTTCAGCGTGAAGAGTTTACGTTCGACAAATGCCATTAGGTTATCAGTTAATTCCATTCCTGGAATATTTGGTAGTTCACCTTTGAACTGTGTTTTGTCGACAATCCACTCACTGAAGGTTTCTACGGTAACTTCCAGCGGGTCATTGGTTGCTGAAGCTGAAGGCGGAACAATGCGGTCCACGGCGGAATCGACGAAGCCAACATGTTCTTCAACCCAGGCTTTGTCTTCATCTGCCAGCGCGTTCATTACATGGCCTTTCAACTGGGTCGTTCCGCGCACCATGTTTTCACAGGCGATGATATTCAGCGGAGTAGCTATACCCTGTGCCTTGCGTTTAACCAGCCCTTTGGCGATGGCCGGAGCGATACGCTCAAGCACGACTGGACCGACGGCGGTAGTGACTAAATCTACATGGGCAATCAGGTCGACGACATCATCGCCGATGCTGCTCACGGCGTTGACGCCGGAGACGGTATCAACCTGTTCGTTTTCACCTACGACATGAACCTGATAGCTATGACGGGCATTCAGGGCATCGAGTACGACCTGATTTACATCCGCGAACGTCAGCTGTATCCCCGCGTCCGCCAGCAGTTTGCCGATAAAGCCACGACCGATATTACCTGCGCCAAAATGTAATGCTTTCATAGTATTAACCTTCATCAATGTTTTTACCCAAGAGGGCTGGGGTGAGGCTTTTCCCTCAACCTAACCCTCTCCACAAGGGAGAGGATATCGCCTTCATATTTCGAACTGCAGATGCGTTGGCTCTCCTCGCTCACCCCAGTCACGTACTTATGTACGCTCCTGGGGATTCACTGCGTTGCCGCCTTCCTGCAGCTCGAACTATTTTGGAGATACTTAACCGTTAAGCTTTTTTACCCGCCAGCAGCTCCAGAACTTCATCCACGCTGGTGGTATGGGCCAGACGTTCGATCACGGATTCGTCATCCAGCGCGTTGGTCAGGCTGGTAATCACCTGGATGTGCTCGTTGTTACGTGCTGCGATACCAATCACCAGGCGGGCAATATCGTCTTCTTCTTCACCGAAGCGAACGCCTTCCGGGTACTGGCAGAACACCACACCGGTTTTCAGCACACGGTCTTTGGCTTCAACCGTTCCGTGCGGTACTGCAATGGACTCGCCGAGGTAAGTCGGAGTCAGTTTTTCGCGGTCCAGCATCGCCTCGACGTATTCTGGCTCAACGTAACCGCCTTTCACTAGTTGCTCACCAGCAAAGCGAATTGCTTCCTCTTTGTTAGTGGCTTTACGACCGAGGAAGATATTCTCCGCACCCAGTTTGAACAGGTGGGTATCACCCTCTTCAAAGCTGTCTTTCAGGTGATCGCGGACTTTCTCTTCGTTCACGTTGTGGCGCTGTGCAGCGACCAGACGTTCGGTCAGGTTGGAGTACAGGCCGCTGTCGAGGAAGTTGGTCAGCGAAATGTGCTGTGCCTGAGGCACCTGGCGCATCGCGCGTTCGGTCAGGTCACGGTGGGTAATGACCAGATCCACATCCGGCGGCAGATTGTTAATCGCGCTGTTAGTGACGGAAATCTGAGACAGACCTGCATCCTGCACTTTCTTACGCAGTACGCCCGCACCCATGGCGCTGGAACCCATACCGGCATCGCAGGCAACAATGATTTTACGCACATGGCTCAGGTCGTTGGTCACGTCGCCAGCCGCCAGCGGAGATGCGCCTTTGGATTCCGCTTTCATGTCGTGCATACGACGGGTTGCGGCATCAATGTCATCATCTTCTTTCACTTTGCTGGTTTTCAGCAGAATGGCTGAAACCACAAAGGAGACTGCCATAGCAGCACAGATAGCAGCGATGTTAGCGAAGTAAGCACCCTTCGGCGTCATGGCCAGCACGGCCAGGATAGAACCCGGAGAGGCCGGAGAAACCAGACCGCCGTTCAGGATAGTCAGGGTAAATACGCCAGTCATACCGCCGAGGATAACGGCCAGGATCAGACGTGGGTTCATCAGCACGTACGGGAAGTAAATTTCGTGGATACCACCCAGGAAGTGGATGATTGCCGCGCCGCCCGCAGACTGCTTAGCGCTGCCGCGACCGAAGAACATGTATGCCAGCAGAACACCCATACCCGGACCCGGGTTAGCTTCAATCAGGAAGAAGATGGATTTGCCCATCTCATGGGACTGCTGAATTCCCAGCGGTGAGAAAATACCGTGGTTGATGGCGTTGTTGAGGAACAGGATTTTCGCCGGTTCAACGAAGATAGACGCCAGCGGCAGCATGTCATGGACAACCATGAAGTTAACGCCTGCCGCCAGGATTTTGGACAGTGCTTCAACCAATGGGCCAATGCCAAGGAATGCCAGAATGGCGAGGATCATCCCGATGATGCCTGCGGAGAAGTTATTCACCAGCATCTCAAAACCGGACTTGATCTTACCGTCTACCCAGTTGTCGAAATGTTTGATAGCCCAGCCGCCCAGCGGACCTGCGATCATCGCGCCGAGGAACATTGGCATATCTGCACCGACGATAACGCCCATGGTGGTGATAGCACCAACCACGCCGCCACGTTCGCCGCCAACCAGCTTACCACCGGTATAACCGATCAGCAGCGGCAGCAGATAGGTGATCATAGGACCGACAAGCTTCGCCAGCGTTTCGTTCGGCAACCACCCTGTCGGAATGAATAATGCGGTGATAATACCCCACGCGATAAACGCGCCGATATTTGGCATCACCATGTTGCTGAGGAATCGACCAAAGCTTTGCACCTTGATCTTAATATCGGATGACATAAAAACACCCCTTCTTATGTTTGCTATCGCGCAGGCTGAAAGCCCGAGGTTTGTTAATGTAGCGGCAGGAGGTAGCCGGACCCTGTAGATACTGCGAAATCTGGCACTGAATCGTTCAACTGTCCAGTCGACGACCTTTTATGTGATATTCGTCACGTAAATATAGGGTGTATGGCGTTAGTTAATGTGATCTTAATCACAAAATATCGGTACAAAAAAACATCACTGGATCAGAATTCGCCAAAAATGGGGGGTAAATGTGAACTGATTCACATTTTATCCTTTGCTGTTTGTTGAATCTTTGTGATGCAGATCGCAAAGTATTTTCATCTGCATTTGCTCGGATGTGATCTACAGCAGGTTCTACCCCCCGATATTTTTATTGCAAAAGAAAGCAACTTCTCACCAGAAAAAATATTTATTTTGTGGTATGGCGAAAACCCCAAACTGCAGTTATGTTCAAAACATCAGCCTGGGTGCATGCGGCTGCCGGCATAAAAAAACTCTAATTAGCGTGAATTCGAGGCAGGTATGTTTCTAAATTATTTCGCACTGGGCGTGCTGATCTTCGTCTTTCTGGTTCTGTTTTACGGAATCATCGCCATTCACGATATTCCCTATAACATGGCTAAAAAACGCAACCATCCTCATGCTGATGCCATTCATACGGCGGGTTGGATTAGCCTGTTTACACTCCATGCAATATGGCCGTTCCTGTGGATTTGGGCGACGCTCTACCAGCCTGAACGTGGGTGGGGCATGCAATCACACATCATGTCGAACGGAAAGGACCCAGACCCCGAGATTGCCGCACTGGCAGCGCGCATCACCCAGTTGGAAAAAAGACTGGATGGGGAGAAGAAAACAGATTACTCCACCTTTCCGGAGATTTAATCATGGATTTGTTGATAGTCCTGACCTATGTGGCCTTTGCCTGGGCCATCTTTAAAATATTCCGTATTCCGGTAAACCAATGGACGCTCGCTACTGCTGCATTAGGTGGGGTATTCATTGTTGCGGGACTGATCTTATTAATGAACTATAACCACCCGTATACCTTTACGGCGCAAAAAGCGGTTATTTCAATTCCGATCACTCCGCAAGTCACAGGAATTGTTAGTGAGGTAACGGATAAAAATAATCAGTTGATTAAAAAAGGCGAAGTGTTATTTAAACTCGATCCAGGCCGCTATCAGGCACGTGTTGACAGACTGCAGGCTGATCTTGTTACCGCCACACACAACATCGACAATCTGAAAGCCCAACTTTCTGAAGCCGTCGCCAACACTACCCGCGTTTCCGCTGAACGCGATCGTCTGTATAAAGATTATCAACGCTATTTGAAGGGCAGCCAGGCGAAGGTTAATCCCTTCTCTGAAAGCGATATCGACAACGCCCGGCAGAACTATCTGGCACAGGACGCGCTGGTAAAAGGTTCCGTTGCCGAACAGACGCAGATTCAGAGTCAGTTAGACAGTATGGTCAACGGGGAGCAATCTCAGGTTGCGTCTTTGCGTGCTCAGCTCGCTGAAGCCAAATACAATCTTGAGCAGACTATCGTCCGTGCCCCCAGCAACGGCTATGTTACGCAGGTGCTTATTCGGCCCGGGACCTACGCCGCCGCACTACCTCTGCGCCCGGTGATGGTATTTATTCCGGAACAGAAACGGCAAATTGTGGCGCAATTCCGCCAGAACTCGTTGCTGCGTCTTAAACCGGGTGATGAAGCGGAAGTGGTCTTCAACGCGCTGCCTGGTCAGGTTTTCTCCGGTAAGTTGACCTCCATTCTTCCGGTTGTGCCGGGCGGTTCTTATCAGGCGCAGGGGGCATTACAGTCCTTAACTGTGGTGCCGGGTACCGATGGCGTGCTGGCTACGATTGAGTTGGATCCTAATGCCGATGTGGATGCGCTGCCGGACGGTATCTATGCCCAGGTGGCGGTCTATTCCGACCATTTCGCTCACGTGTCAGTGATGCGTAAAGTGCTGCTGCGCATGACCAGCTGGATGCATTATCTTTATTTGGATCATTGAGACCGTCATCACCTGCCATTTACGGTGACCTGAGCCATACTGATATTTTTGTTGGCAAAAAGGACCCGGCATGAAACTCATTGGCAGCTATACCAGCCCTTTTGTGCGTAAAATTTCTGTTCTGTTACTGGAAAAGGGCATCACCTTCGAATTTGTGAATGAACTCCCCTATAACGTGGATAGCGGCGTGGCGCGATACAATCCATTAGGAAAAGTGCCCGCGTTGGTCACCGATGAGGGTGAGTACTGGTTTGACTCTCCGATCATCGCAGAATACATAGAGTTGCTGGATATTGCGCCAGCCATGCTACCGGGTGAACCGTTAGCGGCACTCAAAGTTCGTCAACTGGAAGCGCTGGCCGACGGTATTATGGATGCGGGATTAGTCTCGGTGCGCGAGCAGGCTCGCCCCGCCGCGCAGCAGTCAGAAACTGAATTGTTACGCCAGCGGGAGAAGATCACCCGCAGTCTGGATATGCTGGAAGGCTATCTGGCGGACGGTACGCTGAAAACGGATACGGTTAACCTGGCTACCATCGCGATTGCCTGTGCCGTCGGTTATCTCAATTTCCGTCGGGTCGCGCCCGGCTGGTGTGTGGACCGCCCACGTCTGGTCAAACTGGTGGAAACGCTTTTTCAACGCGAAAGTTTTGCCCGCACAGAACCGCCAAAGGCTTGATGCAGATAATACCTGCCTGAGCAAAGTCACGGTACAATCCTTCCTATATCGATAGCCCTCTCCGTGGTGGAGAGGGCCACCAACAGCCAGGCCCTTTCATGACAACCGACATGCGTTCACTCTACAGCCAGCTTCCCGCTATCGATCGTTTATTGCGCGATAGCGCCTTCCCAGCCTTACGTGATTCTCACGGTCATACCCGGGTGGTTGACCTGCTGCGTCATATGCTTGACGAAGCCAGAGATACGATTCGCGACACGCACGCGCTCCCGGCATGGTGTGAGGACTGGGCGCAAGAAGCCAGCGCCCGGCTGGAACGAGAATCGCAAAGCGCGCTGCGTCCGGTGATTAACCTGACCGGAACGGTGCTGCATACCAACCTTGGGCGAGCGTCGCAGGCCGAAGAAGCGATCGAGGCGGTGGTGCAAGCAATGCGCACGCCAGTGACGCTGGAATATAGCCTGGATGATGCCGGACGTGGACATCGGGATCGGGCGCTGGCGGATTTACTCTGTCGTCTGACGGGAGCGGAGGACGCCTGTATCGTCAATAACAATGCGGCAGCGGTTTTACTGATGCTGGCCGCCACGGCCAACGGCAAAGAGGTGGTCGTTTCGCGCGGTGAGCTGGTGGAAATTGGCGGCGCGTTTCGTATTCCGGACGTGATGTGCCAGGCCGGATGTGTTCTGCGCGAAGTCGGTACCACCAACCGGACCCATGCGAAAGATTACCGTCAGGCGGTGAATGAAAATACCGCTCTGCTGATGAAAGTCCATACCAGTAATTACAGCATTGAAGGCTTTACGAAGTCGGTGGATGAGGCTGAGCTGGCCGCTATTGGCAAGGAACTGGATGTGCCGGTGGTGGCGGATCTCGGCAGCGGATCACTGGTCGATCTCAGCCAGTATGGATTACCGCAGGAGCCGATGCCGCAACAGCTGATTGCCGCTGGCGTCAGTCTGGTGAGCTTCTCTGGCGATAAATTACTGGGCGGGCCGCAGGCCGGGATTATCGTCGGTAAAAAAGAGATGATCGCTCGCTTACAGAGCCATCCGCTGAAACGCGCATTACGGGCTGATAAAATGACACTGGCTGCGCTGGAAGCGACGCTGCGACTCTACCTGCACCCGGAAGCGCTGGCGCTGAAGTTGCCGACGTTACGCCAGCTCACTCGCTCGCAGGAGGCTGTCCACGCGCAGGCCCAACACTTACAGGCACGGCTTGCCGAGCATTACGGTGACGAATTCGCCCTGAACGTCATGCCTTGCCTGTCGCAAATTGGCAGCGGCTCGCTACCGGTTGATAGGCTGCCCAGCGCGGCATTAACCTTTACCCCCCATGACGGACGCGGTAGCCGCCTCGAAGCACTGGCCGCCCGTTGGCGTGCACTGCCCGTGCCGATCATTGGCCGGATTTATGATGGCCGCATGTGGCTGGATCTGCGCTGCCTTGAAGACGAGACCCGGTTTATGGAGATGATGCTGAAATGATTATTGCAACCGCCGGACACGTTGACCACGGAAAAACAACGTTATTACAGGCGATTACCGGCGTGAATGCCGACCGTCTGCCGGAAGAAAAAAAGCGCGGTATGACCATCGATCTCGGCTATGCCTACTGGCCGCAGCCGGACGGGCGGATACTGGGATTTATCGATGTACCCGGACACGAAAAGTTTCTGTCTAACATGCTGGCGGGTGTCGGCGGGATTGATCACGCGCTGCTGGTGGTGGCGTGTGATGACGGCGTGATGGCGCAAACGCGTGAGCATTTGCAAATTCTGCAGCTGACGGGTAATCCGCAGATCACCGTGGCACTCACCAAGGCCGATCGCGTGGATGAGGATCGCATCAACGCGGTGCGTGCTGAGGTGCACACTACGCTTGAGAACTATGGTTTCGCCGATGCGGTTCTGTTTGTGACGGCCGCCAGTGAAGGCCGTGGCATCGAGGAACTGCGCGAACATTTGCTGCAATTAACGTCGCGCGAGCATGCCCGCGATCACAGCTTTCGCCTGGCGATTGACCGTGCCTTTACGGTCAAAGGCGCGGGACTGGTGGTGACCGGGACGGCGCTCAGCGGTGAAGTGAATGTCGGTGACACACTGTGGCTCACGGGCGTCAACAAACCGATGCGCGTACGTAGCCTGCATGCACAAAATCAGGCCACCGATCGCGCGCAGGCGGGACAACGTATTGCGCTAAATATTGCCGGTGATGCGCAAAAAGAAGAACTTAACCGCGGCGACTGGCTGCTTGCTGATGCGCCGCCAGAGGCGTTTACCCGCGTGATTGTTTCTTTAGAACATGCCGCGTCGCTGATGCAGTGGCAACCGTTGCATATTCACCACGCTGCCAGCCACGTTACCGGGAGAATCTCGCTGCTTGAAGGGACGCTGGCGGAACTGGTGTTTGATACGCCGCTCTGGCTCGCCGATAACGATCGTCTGGTGCTGCGCGATATTTCGGCTCGCACGACGCTGGCCGGTGCGCGCGTGGTCACGCTCAATCCGCCGCGTCGCGGGAAGCGTAAGCCGGAATATTTGCAGTGGCTGTCGGCGTTGGAAAACGCACAGAGTGATGGTGACGCTCTGGCGCTGCACCTGACGCGTGGAGCGGTAAATATTCCCGACTTCGCCTGGGCGCGTCAGCTCAACGGTAACGGCATGCGTCCGTTGATCGAGCAGCATGGTTTTATTCAGGCAGGATACAGTCTGTTGGATGCCACTGTTGCAGCGCGCTGGCAGCGCAAAATCCTCGATACGCTGGCGACTTACCACGACCAGCACCGCGATGAGCCTGGACCTGGGCGCGAACGCCTGCGCCGGATGGCTTTGCCGATGGAAGATGAAGCGCTGGTCCTGCTGCTGATTGAAAAGATGCGCGAGAGCGGCGTCATCCATAGTCATCATGGCTGGCTGCATTTGCCCGATCACAAGGCCGGTTTCAGCGATGAGCAGCAGGCTATCTGGCAAAAAGCAGAACCGCTTTTTGGCGATGAGCCGTGGTGGGTGCGCGACCTGGCAAAACAGACGGGCACGGATGAGCAAATGATGCGTGTGGTGTTACGACAAGCGGCGCAGCAAGGCATCATCACCGCGATCGTGAAAGATCGTTATTACCGTAACGATCGGATAGTGGCCTTTGCCAATATGATCCGCGAACTGGATCAGGAAAGGGGATCGACATGTGCCGCTGATTTTCGCGACAGGCTTAACATCGGGCGCAAATTGGCTATTCAGATTCTGGAATATTTTGATCGCATTGGTTTTACTCGCCGTCGGGGAAATGATCATTTATTACGCGATGCATTGCTGTTCCCCGAAAAGTAATGAAACAATTAATTCAGGAATTAAATGAATTAATACAAAATAGATATTGATTGAAATAAGCACATTAGATTATGAACCTAATGTGCTTTTTAATTGTGGTTGTTATTAAAATAACAACCATGATCATATTCTGTTGGATATTTCACTCGTATGCTTCCTGACTCTTTTAGAGTAATTAAGGATCGTACAATGGCTGCTTCAACATTTTTTATTCCTTCCGTGAATGTAATCGGCGCTGATTCATTAAAAGACGCAATGAATACAATGGCGGAATATGGTTTTCGCCGTACGCTGATTGTCACGGATGCCATGCTGACGAAATTAGGTATGGCTGGCGAGATTCAAAAGGCATTACAGGAACGTGATATTTTCAGCGTAATTTACGATGGTACGCATCCTAATCCCACAACCAGCAACGTTGCCGCTGGCCTGCAAATGTTGACTGAAAACGACTGTGATAGCGTTATTTCTCTCGGTGGCGGTTCTCCACACGATTGTGCAAAAGGTATTGCGCTGGTGGCGGCTAATGGTGGGGATATTCGCGATTACGAAGGTGTAGACCGTTCTGCAAAACCGCAGCTGCCGATGATCGCCATCAACACCACGGCGGGTACGGCATCTGAAATGACCCGCTTCTGCATCATCACCGATGAAGTACGCCACATTAAAATGGCGATTGTCGATAAGCACGTTACGCCGCTGCTGTCGGTTAACGACTCCTCGCTGATGGTCGGCATGCCGAAGTCTCTGACGGCGGCTACCGGTATGGATGCGTTAACCCACGCTATCGAAGCCTACGTGTCGATTGCTGCCACGCCGATTACCGATGCATGTGCGCTGAAAGCGGTCACCATGATTGCGCAAAACCTGCCGGTCGCCGTTGAAGAGGGCAGTAATGCTCAGGCGCGCGAAGCCATGGCCTATGCGCAGTTCCTCGCAGGTATGGCCTTTAACAATGCCTCTCTTGGCTACGTGCATGCAATGGCGCACTAGCTGGGTGGCTTCTACGATCTGCCACACGGAGTATGTAATGCCGTACTGCTGCCGCATGTACAGGTATTTAATAGTAAAGTTGCTGCCGCCCGCCTGCGCGATTGCGCCTCGGCAATGGGTGTGAACGTTGCTGGTCTGAGCGAAGAGCAAGGGGCAGAAGCCTGCATCGCGGCGATCCGCGAACTGGCGCAGAAAGTGAATATACCGGCCGGTCTGCGTGAGCTGAACGTGAAGGAAGAAGATTTTGCCGTTCTGGCGACTAATGCCCTGAAAGATGCCTGTGGTTTCACTAACCCGATTCAGGCGACACATGAAGAAATCATGGCGATTTATCGTGCTGCCATGTAATTCGTGATACCTGTCGTAAAGCAGTAAAAGGCTGGCGAATAATTCGCCAGTCCCGTCTACCCTTGTAGTACCCCTACAGCAAGGAGACGGTCATGACCAATAACCCCCCTTCAACGCGTATTTACCCCGGCGAGTATGGTTACCCCCTGAAGTTAAAAGCCCGATACGATAACTTTATCGGTGGTGACTGGGTCGCCCCCGTGGACGGCGAGTATTACCAAAACCTGACGCCGGTAACCGGGCAATTACTGTGCGAAGTGGCCTCTTCCGGCAAAAAGGACATCGATCTGGCACTGGATGCCGCGCATAAAGTAAAAGATAAATGGGCGCAGACTTCCGTGCAGGACAGGGCGGCGATTTTGTTCAAAATTGCCGATCGTATGGAGCAAAATCTGGAGCTGCTGGCAACGGCTGAAACCTGGGATAACGGTAAACCCATCCGCGAAACCAGTGCGGCCGATGTGCCGCTGGCAATTGACCATTTCCGCTATTTTGCCTCCTGTATTCGTGCGCAGGAAGGGGGAATCAGCGAGGTTGATAGCGAAACCGTGGCTTATCACTTCCATGAACCTCTTGGCGTGGTAGGGCAAATTATCCCGTGGAACTTCCCGCTGCTGATGGCCAGCTGGAAGATGGCACCCGCGCTGGCGGCGGGTAACTGCGTGGTGCTTAAACCTGCGCGCCTGACGCCGCTGTCCGTACTGTTGCTGATGGAAGTCATCGGCGATCTGCTCCCGCCTGGCGTGGTGAACGTGGTAAACGGCGCGGGTGGGGAGATCGGTGAGTATCTGGCGACGTCAAAACGTATTGCGAAAGTGGCGTTTACCGGCTCAACGGAAGTTGGGCAGCAGATCATGCAGTACGCCACGCAGAACATTATTCCTGTCACGCTGGAACTGGGCGGGAAATCACCCAATATCTTCTTCGCGGACGTGATGGATGAAGAAGATGCGTTCTTTGACAAAGCGCTGGAAGGTTTTGCATTGTTTGCCTTCAACCAGGGCGAAGTGTGTACCTGTCCGAGTCGTGCGCTGGTTCAGGAATCCATTTATGAACGTTTTATGGAAAGAGCCATTCGTCGGGTGGAAAGTATCCGTAGCGGCAACCCGTTAGACAGCGTGACGCAAATGGGCGCGCAGGTGTCGCATGGTCAACTGGAAACTATTCTGAATTACATCGACATTGGTAAGAAAGAAGGAGCAGATGTTCTCACCGGCGGGCGGCGCAAGCAGCTGGATGGCGAGTTAAAAGAGGGGTACTACCTCGAACCAACCATTCTGTTTGGTAAGAACAACATGCGGGTTTTCCAGGAGGAGATCTTCGGGCCGGTTCTGGCTGTCACAACGTTTAAAACCATGGAAGAGGCGCTGGAAATCGCTAATGACACCCAATATGGGCTTGGTGCTGGTGTCTGGAGTCGTAATGGAAATCTGGCGTACAAAATGGGACGTGGGATTCAGGCAGGGCGAGTTTGGACCAACTGTTACCATGCGTATCCGGCACATGCGGCGTTTGGTGGCTATAAGCAGTCGGGCATCGGGCGCGAGACGCATAAGATGATGCTTGAACATTATCAGCAAACCAAGTGCCTGTTGGTGAGCTACTCTGATAAACCACTGGGGCTGTTTTAATTTCACGTCTCTTACTGCCCGGTCGCGTTTAGCGTACCGGGCATCAAGTTATGTCCTGCAGCTCGAAAGACGACGTGTATATATAGAAACCCATATATCGTTATATAAATAAGAAAATTGCATCCAGTCTGGTCATTCCAATACTATTATCAACTCTATTGTTTAAATCAAATTGCATCTGAATTCCTTAATTTAAATCCCTGAGGCAAATATGTTCCTTAATTATTTTGCATTAGGAGTGCTTATTTTTGTATTCCTGGTCATTTTTTACGGGATTATTATTCTGCATGATATTCCCTATCTAATTGCAAAGAAACGTAACCACCCCCATGCCGACGCAATACATGTTGCGGGTTGGGTTAGTTTGTTTACCTTACATGTTATTTGGCCCTTTTTATGGATCTGGGCAACGCTTTATCGTCCGGAGCGCGGATGGGGTATGCAGAGCGCGGATTCTTCCCTGATCCAGCTTCAGGCAAGGGTTGCGGATCTGGAAAAGAAACTGGGTGAGGCCAAGACCTCTCCGGCGGAGTAATATCGATGGATTTACTAATTGTTCTGACCTATGTGGCGTGTGCATGGTCAATATTTAAAATTTTTAAAATTCCTGTAAATAAATGGACAGTTCCTACCGCAGCATTAGGCGGTATATTCATTGTTTGCGGGCTTATATTACTGATGAATTATAACCATCCGTATACCTTTAAAGCACAAAAGGCGGTAATTTCTATTCCCGTGGTGCCGCAGGTAACGGGTGTAGTGACAGAAGTGACGGATAAGAAGAATACGCTAATCAAAAAAGGCGAGGTTCTGTTTAAGCTTAATCCAGGGCGTTATCAGGCACGGGTCGATCGCCTGAAAGCTGATATTGTCACCGCACAGCATAAAGAGCAGGCTCTGGTTGCGCAGTTAGACGAAATGATAGCCAACACGCAGCGGGCAAAGGCCACGCGTGACAAACTGGCAAAAGATTACCAGCGCTATGCGCAGGGTAGTCAGGCGAAGGTGAATCCTTTTTCTGAACGCGATATTGATGCGGCGCGGCAAAACTATCTGGCGCAGGAAGCGTCGGTGAAATCTTCCGTCGCGGAGCAGCAGCAAATCCAGAGTCAGTTAGACAGCCTGATACTGGGCGAGAATTCGCAAATTGCCAGCCTGAAAGCGCAGTTAGCCGAAGCGGAGTTCAACCTGGACCAGACGGTGGTTCGCGCACCCAGCGATGGCTATGTGACGCAGGTGCTGATGCGCCCGGGAACCTATGCCGCCGCGCTGCCGATGCGTCCGGTGATGGTATTCATCCCGGATCAAAAAAGGCAAATTATCGCCCAGTTCCGTCAGAACTCGCTGCTGCGTCTGGAACCTGGCGATGAAGCGGAAGTGGTATTTAATGCGCTGCCGGGTAAGGTATTCAGCGGTAAACTGGCTGCAATTAGTCCGGCAGTGCCGGGCGGGACATACCAGTCGAATGGGGCGCTGCAATCCTTAAATTCTACGCCCGGTTCGGAAGGGGTAATCGCCACGATTGAGCTGAATGATAATGCGGAGGTTAGCACGTTACCTGATGGGATCTACGCGCAGGTCGCGGTTTATTCTGACCACTTCGAACATGTGTCCGTCATGCGCAAAGTCTTGTTGCGCATGACCAGTTGGGTACATTACCTGTATCTCGATCATTAAACTCAGGCTATTTTGCTTGCTCAGTCTGCTGATCCAGCGACTGAGCAAGCTGCCGGCGAATCTCCGCCAACATCTCATCAAGAATAAACTGTACCCGCCATGGCTGATATTCACGTTTGCGGAAAATCGCCACCAGATCCAGCCACCATTCATGCTGTCCGGAGAAACACGGAACCAGCCCGTTAGGCTGACTTTCTTTTTGTACGCTCGCCTTCGGTGCAAAAACAATGCCCAGATGGTTTCGCGCCAACGACAGCGCAGATTGCGTATTGTCGCAAACATAATTACCCGTTACGCGATAATCATTCATCTCTTTACCACCGGGGGAGGAGAATCGCCAAATGTTAGCATCATCAATCATCATGGAATCAATCAGAATACAGGAGTGATGCTCAAGTTCTTCTGGAGTACTGATGGGATGTTGAGCCAGGTATTCCTTGCTGGCAAAAGCGGTAACCACATATTTGGTAATAAAACTGGCGACCAAAGATTCATCTTTTGGATGTGCATAAGTAATTAAAACATCACAGTCATCTGGAAATTCGACTCCTTCATAAAAGGCTTTACGTTCCAGGTTATAGGTTTTTAGCACCAGACTGATATCGCCAATATCCATAATTTTTGCAATAACATGTTGCGATAAGTAAGCGATAATTCCGGTTGGTGCATATACCGTTACTTTTCCACGTTTCTCGTGCTTATAATCAGCAATGAAATTATTTAACTGCTCGTTTCTGTCTAACATGTCATTGATGTAAGGAAGTAACGCTATACCAAACGGCGTGAGGGTCAGTTGCCGGGTGGTGCGGTCAAACACCTTTAATCCAACTTTTGATTCAAAATCAGCAAGATATTTACTGACGTTGGCCTGTGCGATGCCGAGAACAGTCGCGGCATGACTGATATTTTCACTGGCAGCGATTACCGAAATAATCTTCAACTCCCGGTGTTTAAGTTGTAATTTATTCATCGCCAAGCCCAATATATATAATTTTTTATATATTACTATATAAATATGAACCTTGCACCGATGAAATTGTAAGCATTATTATGCACCAGTTTTGTAGCTTATTTTAAAATGGAATGTTGGCATGTTAATTAAACACAATATTGTGGCGCTGCTCGCCTTTTCTTTTATGGCGAGTGCAACTGCCGCAGAGTTTTCTATTGGCGCTGGTGCTGTATATAATGAAT
This sequence comes from Citrobacter sp. Cf118, assembly GCF_030334095.1. Taxonomy (NCBI): domain Bacteria; kingdom Pseudomonadati; phylum Pseudomonadota; class Gammaproteobacteria; order Enterobacterales; family Enterobacteriaceae; genus Citrobacter; species Citrobacter sp. Cf118. Next base: position 185,976 of record NZ_JAOWES010000056.1, read on the forward strand.
CACCTTATCGCGGGTATAATGATAATGTTCACGCAGTACCGCTAGTCAGTTACGAAAGTGAATCATTTTATTTTAGGCAAACAACGCTAGGTTATATTTTGTCTAAGAGTGAAAGTAATGAATTTAGTATTACTGCCTCTTATATGCCGCTTGAGTTTGATCCCGGCGATAATGACGATCATGCGATGAAAAAGCTGGATAAGCGTGACGCAACTGCAATGGCGGGTGCCGCGTGGTATCACCATGAAAGATGGGGTAGCGTGAAAGTCTCCGCCGCTGCGGATGTGCTGGACAACAGTAATGGCTGGGTAGGGGAAGTTTCACTGTTCCGTCCAATGCCGATGGGCAAGCTGACGCTGACGCCATCGATTGGCGTGCTCTACTATGACGAAAACTTCAATGAATACTACTACGGCATATCGGGTAATGAGTCCCGTCGTAGTGGCTTATCAAGCTATTCCCCAGGCGATAGCTGGACACCGTATGTTGGCCTGTCCGCTAAATACGCATTGACCACTAACCTGACGCTGCTGGCAAGCGCCAATTATAGCGCACTGCCGGATGACATTAAAAATAGCCCGATGGTTGATCGCGATGACAGCTTTACCTTTATGTCCGGTCTGACCTGGCGTTTCTGATTCTCACCCGTTTGTCCTCAGGGAGGAGGGCAATCTTTTCATGAGACATTGACGGATGGGGGCTAACCGCCGCCATCCGCCTTATTATTACTGCTCGTTTATCCAGATACGCATTTCGCCTTCACCACGGTTTGCCCAGCTAAACCACGGAATAAACGTCAATGTATGCGCCTGACGCGAAGTTGGGGAAACATCGTAGTGCCACAACGATTGTTGTGCTGCATCGGCTGCACTTTGCTTCACACCTTCAGCCTGAATTAACATTTTATGGCTGAACAATCCCTTACCTTCGAATACTCTGAACTCACTCTCTTTTGGCAACCACAGATTATGTAATTCCTCGCCGTTGTCGGCCTGCTCCAGGCAATATACCAGTGGTCCACGCTGAATGGCGACTTTACCGGCAACATGACGCACTAATGGATTTCCGTATACCCGACGCACCGGCATTGGCAGGGTCAAACTGAGCGTATCGCCTTCCTGCCAGGTTCGACTGATGTGCAAATAGCCTTTGCGAATATCCTGCTCAATCGGCTGACCATTCAACAAAACCTGCGGCGCGGAGCACCAGTCTGGCAGGCGCAGAGCCAGGGTGTGATAAACCGACTGCGGTGATTCGATGGTGATTTTTACCTGCTCATGCCATGGGTAATCTCCGCTAATACGCAGTTTAAGCGAGCCGTTTACAACAGGGACCTCCATGCTATTGCCCACGTACATATTGATATACAGCGCGTCCTGACGCGGTGTATAGATGTAGTGGCCAATTGAGGTTAACACGCGGGCGATATTCGGCGGGCAACAGGCGCAGCCAAACCAGCGCTGACGAACGGGCTTCACGTGGTCATAAATATGATTTAATTTTAATGACTTAGGATGTACTTCCAGCGGGTTCACATAGAAGAAGTGCTTGCCATCGAGCGCCATCCCGCCCAATACGGTATTATACAGGGCGCGCTCCATCACGTCGGCATACTGGCTGTCGGCTTCCATTTCCAGCATTCTGCGGGCGAACATCATCAGGCCGATTGAGGCGCAGCTTTCCGCATACACGGTGTCGTTGGGCAGATCGTAATCGCTGCTAAACGCCTCGCCGCTGCTTTGTGAACCGATCCCGCCGGTAATGTACAACTGGCGCTGGGCCATGTTTTTCCACAGACGCAGGCAATCCTGACGCTTGCCTCCGTCCTGGCTTAAGCGTGCCAGATGAGCGACGCCGGTCATCAGGTAGACAAAGCGCACCGCATGCCCGATCGCCGTTTGCTGTTCTGAAATGGGCTGATGAGCCTGGCTATAGGGTTTATCCTTCACCATCCATGCCGGACCGTAAGTATGCCAGTAAGAGGTTTGGCCGCGCTTTTCGTACTCTTCGTCATAGAAATGGGGCTGTGCTCCGCGCTGTTCCACAAAGTAATTTACCAACGCCATATAGCGTGGTTGCTGGGTCACTTCGTATAAGCGCATTAACGCCAGTTCGATTTCCGGGTGTCCTGGGTAGCCGCGCAGTTGATTCTCCCTGAGTCCAAACACGCTGTCGATGTGATCCGCCAGGCGACACACCACCTCTAACAGACGGCGTTTACCCGTTGCCTGAAAGAACGCGACGCCTGCTTCGATCAAATGACCTGCACAGTACAACTCATGACACTCGGCGAGGTTGGTCCAGCGTTCATCCGGTGCTTTCACTGTGAAGTACGTATTGAGATAGCCGTCTTCACACTGGGCGGCCGCCACCAGTTCAATGACTTCATCGGCCGTTTGTTCAAGTTCCGCATCGGGTTTCTGGCACAGGGACCAGGCAACGGCCTCCAGCCACTTTGCTACGTCGCTATCCTGAAAAACCATGCCGTAAAATTCGCCATCCTGCAGGCCCGCGGCGATACGGAAATTCTCTATCGCATGACTTGGTTCCGCCTCTGCAATGCGGTCATTGAGCGCATCCCATTGATAGGGGATCACCACGTCACGCACCAACTGCTGATATTGTCCGAGGAACGGATCGCTGACGGTGAGCTTATGCAGGTCGACTTCCAGTACGTTCATTTCGTGCTCCTTAAGGCTGTACATGACGCTGACGCAGATCGGTGGCAATGCGCGACATCATCGGATTATTGAGTTTGCAGATGCGGATAGACAGCGCCAACAGCAGGTGGAACAGCGCGGGCAGCAGCGTCTCCATCGCGGTAATTCCTTGCAGCGAGCTGGTGGTTTGGTTACCAGCGCCTGGCTGATAGGCGACAAAAATAAACAGCAGGCTGATGATCCCCGCACTTGAGGCCCAGGCCAGCTTGATGAAGAACAGATTGAAGGCGAAATTCATGCCGGAGGAACGTACGCCGGTTTTCCACTCGCCGTAATCGTCGGCGAAGGCCATCAGTGAGAAGTGCAACGGCAGCGTGAAGCCTAAAATAATGCCGTTTCCGAGGATGACTGCCAGCCACAGCGTCTGATAAGCCGGGCCGGTTGGCAGGAACCACATCAGTATCGCCAGGGCCGTCAGCACCAGATTGGTGTAGTAATAGAGTTTGACAGTATCGATGCGGCGGGTCAGGGGGCTGACGATCACTGAACCGATGATGGACGCGAAAGTGACCATGGTGAAAAACAGCGACGTATAGGCGGTGCTGCCTTCCAGCACGTAGGTAATAAAATACATGTACCCGCCGCCGCGAATATTAAAGACGTTGATCAGCAGGAAAGACATTACCAGCATCAACAATAGCTGATCGTTTTTGCGCAGCCCGCCAATGTGTTCACGCAGGGTAAATTTCCCCATCATCGCCAGCGGCACACGCTCGCGAACCCAGAAGAAACAGCACAGGAACATCACCACCGCGATGGCACACAGGATGCCCACGCCAAACTGATAACCCTGCGCGGCATTGCCCTGACCCAGAATATCCACCATCCACGGCAGACCAACGGAAACCAGGAATCCCGCCACGCCGCACAGCACAAAGCGCCAGGACTGACAGGCGATCACCTCATTATGGCGGGTCGTCATGGTGTTGATCAGCGCACAATACGGTACGTTGATGGCGGTATAGCCGACAGAGAGCAGGAGATAGGTGCCGAATGCCCATGCGATCTTGACCCCCATGCTGGCGTCCGGGACGGTAAAAGTGAGCACGCCAATAATACCGATCGGAATCGCAACCCACAGTTGCCATGGGCGAAAGCGCCCCCAGCGGCTTTGCGTACGGTCGGCCAGCACGCCCATGATGGGGTCGGAAATGGCGTCAAATACACGCAGGGCAATAAATAATGTGCCGACCAGCGCAGGCGTTAACCCGAAGACATCGGTGTAGAAAAATGTCAGGAAGTTCATGATCAGGCAGGTAATTACCGTCCCGCCAGCATCGCCTAGCCCATAACCAAATTTTTCACGCAGGGATAATTTGTCGTCCTGGGCGCGCTGTGCCAAATCAGATGTTGTAATCGGAGCCGAAGTCATAAATAACTCCCGGAGAGGATGTTCAGAAAGTATCCCGCTACGTTGCGGGTTATTTGTTTGTAATTTGCAAAATACGTTATTTATTCTGCACGAAATGTTTGGGTCAACAAGGGAAGAGAAAAGTATAAAAAGATGACAATTCCGACTTCATTATAAAAATGTGATTTCGATCCGGCGGAAAGCGGATTTATCGTAAATAATCAATGATAAAGAGCGGTTTAAATAATGTAGAAAGCGGGAATTTGAATATATATGCTCGAATTATCCATGTCTCTTCCGATTAAAGTTCAAAATGGTGGGCTATTTATTTCCCGGGGCGTGGGCAGTCATCCTGCGCGACGATTGCAATCCTGGGAAATTATCTTTGTTGAAAAAGGGACATTAACAATTAGCGAAGGTCAGACAGTTTTTTGCGTGAATGCCGGAGAAAGTTTGCTGCTGTGGCCGCAGCGCTTGCATATTGGCGTTGGGCAATTTCCGGCTGATTTGAAATTTTACTGGTTGCACTTTGAGGTGACAGCAGAAAATGAAGCATCAATAGCAGGATCGTTACTTGCTATACCTCAGCATACCCGGGTGGGCGAGCCCCAATATATTATTTCGCTGTTTCGCCAGTTCTTACGCGAGCAGGAAAATATTCATCGCAGCATGGCGCTGGAACTGATCCTGCTGCTAATTTTGCAGCAAATTTCTGCGGCTGCCAGCGAGCACCTCGCCGAAAGCCCCGGTAATGCGCTAGCCTGGAAAGCGCAGCAAATCATTCACACCCGGTTCCACCTGCCGATTAGTGCTTCAACTCTGGCGAAAGAGCTGCATTGCAATGCGGACTATCTGGGGCGTGTTTTCCGTGGGGCTTTCCGGCTGACGCTAACCGAAGCGTTGCACCGTCAGCGGGTAAGGGCGGCAGAAAAACTGTTAATCAGCGATTCGCTGTCGCTAACCGAAGTGGCGATGAAATGTGGATTTAATGATGTGGGGTATTTTCGCAAAATATTCCACAAGCACACCAGCCTGACGCCCGCGGCGTGGAAACGGCGCTATTGCAAAGAACATATCAATAGCGCCTGACCCGTTATTGTCCGTAATACGCATTTGCCCCGTGTTTGCGCAGATAATGTTTATCCAGCAACTCAGACTGCATATCCGGCAATTGCGGGGCCAACTGGCGAGAGAACAGCCCCATGTAGGCGCACTCTTCGAGCACCACAGCGTTATGCACCGCGTCTGCAGCGTCTTTACCCCAGGCGAACGGTCCGTGGGAGTGCACCAATACCGCCGGAACCTGCAGCGGATTGAGATCGCGCTGCTCGAAGGTCTGAATGATCACCTCTCCGGTTTGATATTCATATTCGCCGTTGATCTCTTCAGCGGTCATCAGACGCGTACACGGAATAGAACCATAGAAATAATCGGCATGCGTGGTGCCCCATGCCGGGAGATCCAGACCCGCCTGCGACCAGATCGTCGCGTGGCGAGAATGGGTATGGACGATCCCGCCGATCTGTGGATAACGACGATACAGTGCCAGATGGGTTGGTGTGTCGGACGACGGTTTTTTGTTGCCTTCCACTACGTTGCCGCTGGCAATATCCACTACCACCATGTCGTCGGCGGTCATCACCTCATATTCCACGCCGGATGGCTTAATCACCATCAGTTTACGTGTTTCATCCACTGCGCTGACGTTGCCCCAGGTAAAGGTGACTAAGCCATGAGCCGGGAGCGCCAGGTTTGCCGCCAGCACCTCGGCTTTCAGTTGTTCTAACATGGAAATCCTCCTTCCTGCATGCGTGCTTCTATCCAGCGCCGTGCCTGGATAATTTCCAGTACCGGCTCTTTCGCTTTTTCAGTCCACATTTCAATCAGAAACGACCCGCGATAGTTCAGCTGATGCAGCGTTTTGAAGATGCCAACAAAGTCCACGCACCCTTCGCCAAACGGCACATCGCGAAACTGGCCCGGATGAGTTTCGGTTACCGGCAGCGTGTCTTTCAGATGGATAGCAGCGATGCGGTCAATGCCCAGTGTCAATTCGGCAGTGACGTCATTCCCCCAGGCGCTGAGGTTGCCCACGTCCGGATAAACGGTGAACCACGGCGATGACAGCATTTCATCCCACTTTTTCCACTTGCTGATCGAGTTCATAAACGCGGTATCCATGATTTCTACCGCCAGCATCACCTGCGCAGCAGCGGCTTGCTCGACTGCCCATGCCAGCCCTTCGGCAAAGCGCTGCTGCGTTCCTGCGTCATGTTCTTCGTAATAGACGTCGTAACCAGCCAGTTGAATAGTGCGGATACCCAGATCGCGCGCCAGACGAATGGCTTTGGTCATTATTTCTCGCGCCCGCTCACGCACGGCTTCATCGCGGCTACCAAAGGGAAAACGACGGTGGGCGGACAAGCACATTGATGGGATCGCCACGCCGGTTTCCAGCATCGCGCTCACCAGCGATGCGCGCTGAGCCGGACTCCAGTCGAGACGCGACAGACGTTCATCGGTTTCATCCACCGACATCTCGACGAAATCAAAACCGCAGCTTTTTGCCAGCACCAGCCGTTCCGGCCAGGAGAGGTCTTTCGCCAGCGCTTTTTCATAGATACCTAATGGATGATTACGCATGCTGTGTTCCCCAGATGGCGTCGATTTGCGCATGGAATTCGCCAGCAACCTGCGCTGGGTTTTGCGCTCCCGCCAGCGCGCGCCCGGCAATAAAAGCTTTGACGTTAATATCGCGAAACAACGACAGATCGGCGGGCGTGATCCCACCGGTAATCGACAGTTCCAGACCAATATCAGAAAGCGCCTTCATGCGCGCCAGGTCTGCTTCTCCCCACTGTTGTCCGCTGGCCTGAGCATCGCGGCCACGATGGTAAATCGCCTGGCGAACGCCAACGCGATACCAGTCGCGGGCATCATCCAGCGTCCAGTTACCGAACAGCTCCATCTGAATTTCACCGCCGCAGGACTGCGCGATGCCATGACCTTTCTCTACCGTCGCCAGCGGCGCAGCACAGATGATGGTCATCCAGTTGGCACCTGCTCCAAAGGCTTGCTGCGCGAGGGTTTCGCCCGCATCGGCCACTTTCCAGTCGGCGACGATGATTTTATTCGGGCACTGGGCACGCAGTGCTTTCACGGCGCTCAGCCCTTCGGTTAAGCAGAGAATCGTCCCCGCTTCAACGATATCGACGTTCTCTTGTAGCAGCGCGACGTCGCGTTGTGCGGCTTCAAGGCTGGTGTGGTCGAGCGCCAGTTGCAGTAATGGTCGACTCATCATTCGTGCTCCTTAATGCGGGCGTGGTAGCCCTGTAGTGCGGTAATTAAATCCAGGTATTGGCGGTATTTACGCTGGTAGCTCGCCTGCGCGGCGGCGTCCGGCAATAGCGTGCGTACCGGGTGCTGTAGGCTGCGCTGGGCGTCGCTGAAGTTGGAGTAAACGCCGGTGCCGACGCGGGCGGCGAGCGCAGCGCCAAAGCAACCGGTCTCTTCAATCTGCGGCAATTCGATACGTAAACCGCTGACGTCTGCCAGCATTTGCATCCAGATGTCGGAGTGCGCCGGACCGCCGGTGACGCGCAGGGTATGCGCCTTCGTAAAACGTTCGCGCATGCGGTTGAGGTGGGTCATGTGGCTAAAAACCACGCCTTCGTAGATGGCCTGTAATAAGTGGGCGCGAGTGTGTATTGCCTGCATGCCATAAAAGCCGCTGGTCATCTCCAGCCCGGCGTTGCTGCCGTACAAAAAGGGCAGGAAGAAAAGCTCGCTACCGGCTTTCGGTAAGCTGGCGACGGCCTGATTGATCTCAGCAAAAGAGAGTTCGCCCCACTGGGCGGTAAACCATTCCAGATTGCCGGAAGAGGTCGGGCTGGCTTCGTGAACGATGTACTGCCCGTCGTTGACATAGCGCCCATAAACATAGGGATGGGCCTCGTGGTCGCGCAGACCGTGAGCGATCCCGCTGGTGACGGCCCAGGTACCCATCACCGCGTTGAGGGTGTATTCATCTTCGATACCGGCGCAGAGTGCGGTGGAAACCACATCAAACAGTCCGCCGACGACGGGCGTGCCCGCCGCCAGACCGGTTATGGCGGCTGTCTGAGCGGTGATTTCCCCGCATATTTCTGCTGAACCGACAATCGGCGGTAGCGCATTGTCGATCTCACTGATGCCCAGCCACTGGGTCAGGCGCGAGTCGTACTGACCCGAAGCCATGTTGTAGAGGTTCGACTCGGAAATATTGCTCTCTTCACAGCCTTTGACGCCGGTTAAGCACCAGCGCAGATAGTCATGGCCCATCATGACGCAGCCAATTTGCGCGTAACGGTGAGGTTGATTCTCTTTCACCCAGCGCAGCAATGATGCCGGATGCCCGGTCCACAATGTCTGGCGGGTGACCGGGTAGAGCTGCTCAGGGATCCCATCCTGCTGCCAGCGCTGAACGATGTCCATCGCCCGGCGGTCGGAAGAGAGGATGGCATTGCCCAGCGGTTTATCCTGCTTATCGAGAAGGAACAGGCCTTTGCCCTGAGCGGAAATACCGACGCCTTTGATTTGATCGCCGCAGACGCCGGTGCGCGCTAACAGCCCGGCGATCGTGGCTACACACTGTTGCCACAACTGGTGCATATCGCGTTCGGCGTAACCGGGCAATGGCGATGCGGTCTGCAACGATTGCCGGTTAATGCCATGTTCATGACCTTTGGCGTCATACAACCCGGCTTTCAGATACGTACCGCCACAATCAATACCCAGCCAGAAGGTCTCTTTCTCACTCATCTTGTTATCTCATTTTTGCCGGATGGCGCTGCGCTTATCCGGCCTGGGACGGTTGCTACCTGTAGGCCCGGTAAGCGCAGCGCCACCGGGCATTGTTTTACGCTGTACGTTTATGTGGATTCAGTGTCTTTAGCGGAGCGGCACCGGCGTCGCATTTGGCTGGCAGCAGCAGCGCCATCAGCGCGGCCAGAGCCAGTGAGATAGCCAGGCAGTAAACCCCCGCATCTTTGCTATACAGGGTGATGAGTACGCCGACCGCATAAGGGCCGCAGAAGCCGCCGAGGTTGCCCAGCGCGTTGATGACTCCACGCGCGCCACCGGCCATTTCCGCACTGAACAAACGCGCCGGAATGGTCCAGAACACGCCCGCTGCCGATTGCAGGAAGAAGCCGCAGCCGACCAGCGCGGCATAAGCCAGCCAGACGTTATTTTTCAGCGCCACGGAAAGGAACATGCACAGGGCAAAGCCAATCAACGGCAGGCAGACGAACAGCTTGCGTTTACCGGTGCGGTCAGAGAGAGAAGAGAACAGGAACATCCCGGCAATGGCCCCGACGTACGGCAGAATGGCGAGCATACCGACCTGTCCCATGCTGCTGTGCGTCAACTCTTTGAGGATGGTCGGCAGCCACAGGGTGTAACCGTAAATCCCGGTCTGATAGAAGAAGTTCAGCGCGATGAGCTGCCACATGGTTTTATCGGAAAGCACCGCGCCCAGAGAGGCATTTTTGACTTCCGTTCCGGCAATGGCTCTTTGCTCGGCGGCCAGCGTTTCGACCAGGTAATTTTTCTCGGCCTCAGAGATCCAGCGCGCCTCCTGTGGACGGTCGTAAACGGTATAGGCCCACAACACCAGTACAACGACGGAAAGCAAACCTTCAATGATGAACAGCCAGCGCCAGTCGAGAACGGTGATAATCCAGCCCGAGAGCGGAGCGGTAATGATCCCGGCAATCGGCACAAACATAATCACAATCGCATTGGCGCGACCACGCTCGGCGTCGGGGAACCAGTTACTGATCATCGTCAGCACCACCGGCAGCATGCCGCCTTCGGCAACGCCGAGTAAAAAGCGCAGAACCAGCAGTTGGTACTGATTAGTGATTAACCCCGTGAGGACGGAAATAACCGCCCAGGCAACCAGCGACCAGCCGATAAATTTCTTGCCGCTACCGTGAACGGCAATTTTTCCGCCGGGAACCTGTAAAAACAGATAACCGATAAAGAAAATACCGCCAGCCAGTCCTGCCATGGTGGCGGAAATACCTAATTCCTCATCCATTCCGCCCGGCATCGCGAAAGCGATATTGACGCGGTCCATATAAGAAATAATACAGGCGATGAGAATAGGTGGAATAATCCGCAGCCAGCGCTGACGGGGTATATCTTTGAGTGTAGGGCGAGAGGTCATGTTCATATTATTATTCTCGTAGAGTAGTATTTTATTTTTATAGTTTTGCTTTATTTAATGCGGCGATACCGTCGCGCAATATTGCTACGCGATGGTTCACATCTGCATTGGCGTTTATTTCCAGCAATTTAATACCGGCAAATTGCAGTGGTTCGGCTTCTGCACAGGCGAATAATTCGCGGGCATGGTCGGTGGTCATCAGGCTTTGTGGGCAGAATGGGGCAAACGGCGCGTGTAAGTCCTGCCACTCACCGTATTCCCCCGCAAGCGTGGTACCGGAGAACATCAGCGCGCCCAGTTTTCCAGCCCGTTTGGCCTGCTGCGTGTGGTCCAGCGCCAGGGCGGGATTCTGCCCTTCAATGGTCGATCGCGCCCAGTTAATGCACACGCTGATGTCATACCCGGCAATGACCTCCAGCACATTGTCTAACGGCAGAAAGCCTTTGCGCGGCGCAATGCCGGTCATGGCGTCGCAATGTTCCAGCACCAGATCGCAGGACCAGTCCCAGGAGGTAATTTCTTTCAGCGAACGGGCAAACGCGTCGGTGGCCTGTGCAACATTTGGGTTGCTGGCATTGGGGGCGGCATGCAGTTCCAACGCAATCACTTTTCCGGCGTGTGCCGTATTGATATGGTTGATTTTCTGCTGTAGATGACGGTAATACGCCACGCAGGCTTTACGCTGTTCTTCGTCGCTGGAGGCCAGCCCAAAAGCGCTGTTTGCGCCGCGACGGCGCATGGTTTCCATAATGGCGGTGACCACGATTTGCCAGTCGCCCGGCGTATGACGTAATAACCATTCGTCGCCTAACGGGTGAAGATGTTCAAGGCAGGGCTGCTCCAGACCGCGAATATCCGGAGTATCGGCGAGCTGTCGCCAGAATTCCTTCTCTTCCTCTTCACTCTTTTGGTGAAATGAGGGTGCACAGGGGTACGCACCGATAATATAACCGGCATTATTAACGCTCATGTTGTGCTCCTTTTTATAAAACTGAAATAGCAACCTTCACGACTATTTTGCGGATCGGCGTGGCGACAGTTTTATGACATGCAGGGCGATGAACATCCTGCGGGAAAAATATGGCATAACTTCCCGGAATCATTTCAATGAAAGATTCATGTTCGCTGGCGTGATAAAAAATAATATCGCGCTGTTCTAATAACGATTCGCTGATTTGGTTATTCCCGGTATCAATCGCGATCCCGATTTTCTCTTCACCCCAGGCCAGAAATTGAATATCCAGGTAGCGGCGATGCACCTCCGGGCGATTTTCGGCAACGTCACGCGTGGTTAAATCGATAACCTGCGCGAAGATATTTTTACCGTCGATTTCTACTACGCCCGGTTCCAGATTGCGGAAATCTGTGCTGCGCAGAAAGTCGAGTGCCCTTTCAATCGCCGCGGGTAAACGACATGGGTTAGGCTGAGCAATATGTCCGAAGATCATGGTGTTGCTCCTTACAGGGCCTGAATTTTGGCCCAGACGCTGTCATCAACGGTGATACCGTTGCGGCGGTTTTCTTCCAGCAGCTTTGTAAACTCGTGGCCCGGCAGGCGGACAGGTGTGTTTTCATCGGCGCGTTCGGCGGAGGTGATGAAATCCATAATGCGCTGCAGTTTGGCGTCGCGGGTGGCGCCGTCGATAAGCTTATCCACTTCAATGGCGATAAAAATCTGTGAAACGCCATATTCATCGCTGTTGTCCTGGGTGACCTCGGCCACGGAAGAACCGTCTGAAAGCAGGGTGGCGATCATATCCAGCACAATCGACAGACCTGAACCTTTCCAGTAACCCATTGGTAAAATGCGGCGGTTTTTTTCGATAACGCCCGGCTCTTTAGTGAGATTGCCTTCATCATCAAAGCCACCATCTACCGGCAGTTCGCGACCGGCCAGGCGATTCACTTCCAGCATGCCGTAGGAGAACATCGACATCGACATATCAACCATGGTGATTGGCGATGAGGGGATCGCGACGATCAACGGGTTAGTACCAATGCGGCACTCTTTCGAACCCCACGGCGGCATGACGGCAATCGAGTTAGTCCAGCAGATACCGATGTAACCTTTCTCCGCCGCCTGCCAGCCATAGCTGCCGCCGCGCATCCAGTGGTTGGCGTTACGCAGTGCGACCAGGCCAATACCGTGATCGGAGGCCAGCTCAATGGCTCTATCCATCATCTTTTTCGCCGTCAGATTTCCGATCGAACGCTGGGCATCCCATTGTTCAATCGCTCCCAGGCTAGTAATGCGTTGCGGTTTGGCCTCAGGAATTATGTCGCCGTTATCTAATTGCTGAATAAAACGAGGAAAACGATTCACGCCGTGTGAATACACGCCGGACTCGGTGGTGCGCGCAAACATTTCGGCACAGGCATCGGCGGTTTCAACGGCGATACCGCGTGCCAGCAGTACCCGATTGAACGCATCTTTCAACTGCTCAAAAGTGACTTTCATTCCTGTTTCCTTGTTTAAATTTGATCGCTTTTTTATCTCTAAATTTCACTATGCGAAATCTGATTTTAAATATAGCGATCAAATTTTGACAGATCAACGGGGTGGTCTATTTTTTAAAATCATCAAAATCAAATAGTTGTGTTTTTTCGGTTCAGATCGTGAACTGAAACACACTTTGCGCTACCATCAGAGCGCGACGAAAAGGGGAGCGGAAGCGATGGGCACAAAAGAGAGTGAAATGACGCAAGACAAAGAGAGGCCAGCCGGAAGTCAGAGCCTGTTCCGTGGTTTGATGTTGATTGAGATTCTGAGTAACTATCCGAATGGGTGCCCGTTGGCGCATTTGTCTGAACTGGCAGGGCTGAACAAAAGTACTGTGCATCGACTCCTGCAAGGGCTGCAATCCTGTGGGTATGTCACCCCCGCGCCAGCGGCAGGGAGTTATCGCCTGACCACCAAATTTATTGCCGTGGGTCAGAAGGCGTTGTCGTCACTGAACATCATCCATGTTGCTGCGCCGCACCTCGAAGCGCTGAATATCGCCACCGGTGAAACCATCAACTTCTCAAGCCGTGAAGATGACCACGCGATTCTGATTTATAAGCTGGAACCGACGACGGGCATGCTGCGTACCCGCGCTTATATCGGCCAACATATGCCGCTGTATTGCTCGGCGATGGGTAAAATTTACATGGCGTTTGGGCATGCGGATTATGTGGAAGCCTACTGGGAGAGCCATCAGGATCTTATTCAGCCCCTGACCCGCAATACCATTACCGGTTTACCGGCGATGTACGACGAATTGGCGCAGATCCGCGAAAGCAGTATGGCGATGGATCGGGAAGAGAACGAACTGGGCGTTTCCTGTATTGCCGTGCCGGTGTTTGATATTCATGGTCGGGTGCCGTACGCGGTGTCAATTTCACTCTCTACCTCGCGACTTAAGCAGATAGGGGAAAAAAATCTACTCAAGCCACTACGGGAAACCGCGCAGGCGATTTCAAATGAGCTGGGTTTTACCGTTCGCGATTAGGCAGAGATCCATAGTTATTCAGGCACCTGACAATATTTAACCGTTTCCCCTGTCCGATCAAAGCGACAAGGGCGACCTCTCTGGCACTCTGTGGTTTTCACGCAGAGGGAGGGGACAATGAACGCGTTTATTATGGCGGATGCGGCAAAATGTATTGGGTGTCGTACCTGCGAAGTTGCCTGCGTCGTCGCGCACCAGCAAAACCAGGACTGTGCGTCGGTCTCTTCTTCTGCGTTTATACCGCGGATTCGGGTAATCAAAGATGACACCTTTACAACGGCGGTCGCCTGCCATCAATGCGAAGACGCTCCCTGTGCGAATGTTTGCCCAACGCACGCCATTCGTCGTGAACATGGGCATATCTTCGTTGAACAGACACGTTGTATTGGTTGTAAAAGCTGTGTGCTGGCCTGCCCGTTTGGGGCAATGAATGTCGTTGCCCGTTCGTCGCGGGTGCAGGCGATAAAATGCGATTTGTGCTGGCATCGTGAGACGGGGCCAGCGTGTGTAGAAGCCTGCCCGACCAGCGCGTTGCAGTGTATTGATGCCGTCAGTATTCAGCGACAGCGTCTGCGTTCACAACCGCTGTGAAGTGAGCCCGACCCGCACTTGGGTCGGGTTTGCGTTAGCCTTCCAGCCAGGCGCGTTCGATCTCTTCAGCCAGAATCTTCACACCAGCTTCGATTTTCTCTGGTTCTGGCACGTAGTTCATCCGCATGCACTGATGGGTATGTGGCCAGGGTTTATCCAGCCCCGGGAAGAAGTAGTCACCGGGAACCATCAGTACGCCGCGCGCTTTCAGGCGCTGATACAGCAGTTCAGTAGTAATGGGCAAATCTTTGAACCACAGCCAAAGAAAAATCGCGCCCTCTGGTTTATGGATAAGGCAGCGATCTTCTGATAAGTAGCGGCGAATAATCGCAATCGTCTCCTGAACGCGCTGATAGTAAAACGGTTTAATTACCGTTTCGGACAGGCGCAGTAGATCGTTACGTTTAATCATCTCGCACATCATCGCCGGTCCCATCCCGCCAGGAGCAAGGCTGATGATGCCGTTCATATTGGTAATCGCAGTGATGATTTTTTCATTGGCGATAATGATGCCGCAGCGGGAACCTGGCAGGCCCAGCTTGGAAAGGCTCATGCACAGCACAATGTTGGGGTTCCACAGCGGACGCGCTTCGCTAAAGATGATGCCAGGGAATGGTACGCCATAGGCGTTATCAATCACCAGCGGGATCCCATGCAGGTTGGCCAGCCGGTCCAGCTTCATCAGCTCGTCGTCTGTGATCACGTTGCCTGTCGGGTTAGTCGGGCGTGACACGCAGATCATCCCCGTCTCTTCACCGATGTGCAGGTGTTCAAAATCAACGTGATACTTAAACTGGCCTTCCGGTAACAGTTCGATGTTCGGACGCGCGGAGACGAAAAGATCTTCTTCTAGCCCGGAATCGGCATAGCCAATGTATTCCGGGGCTAATGGGAATAACACTTTTTGCGTTGTTCCGTCAGCGCGGCGTCCGGCGAACAGATTGAATAAGTAGAAAAACGCGCTCTGACTGCCATTTGTCAGTGCAATATTTTGTGGCTCGATATCCCAACCCTGCTTCTCACGTAGCAGTTTCGCCAACTCAGACAGGAGCTCGGTTTTCCCTTGCGGACCGTCATAATTGCAAAGCGCATCAGTGGCTTTGCCGTTTGCCAGCATATCTGTCAGCAGAGACTGGAAGTAATTTTGCATCTCTGGAATTTGCGCCGGATTACCACCGCCGAGCATGATGGCACCTGGGGTGCGTAAACCGTCGTTGAGGTCCTCCATCAGGCGGGTGATGCCTGAATGGCGGGTAAATTTGTCGCCAAAAAGTGAGAATGTCATAGCAGGGGGTCTGTCGAACTGAGTAGTAAAGTGGCTAACCATAGCGCTACCCATGGCAGGGTGCAAATCAGGGGAAGCGGACCGGATTGATGTTTTGTGCTGCAGATGTTTGCCTGGCTGGTTTTTTATTTTGTGTTGGGATTCCCGCCGTATGCACAGCGGGAAGCCTGTTGGGATCAGGGCTGGCCGGCCCACACCACCATCACCTTATCGTCGTCATGCTCGCGGATAAATCCGTATCCCTGCTTCAGGGTAAGCGTAGTCTGTTTACCGGTGCCGATGGCGGGATGTCTGGCTCGGAACTGACTGATGCGCTGCCAGTGTGCGACGCTGGCGGCAGATTTCCCGCTCACATCCTGCCAGTTCATTTCTGAGCGCGTGCCCTGCAATGGGTCTGAGCCTGTTGGTCCAAAGGGTCGGGCCGACTCGTCGCCGTAAAAGAGTTGTACCGCGCCAGGCGCCAGCAACAATAGCTCGGCGGCTTTGTCTCCACCTTCGCGAAACAGACGCGTATCGTGCGAGGAGAGATAGCTCAGGACGTTGAAATCCTGCAATTTTTCAGCCATTTGTTGCCAGGTGACATCCATATTTGCCAGACAATCGACGGCCTTTGCCGCCTGCTCCTGATAGTCGAAATTGATCATCGCATCAAAGCCGTGACGGTAATAGTCGCTTTGCATCACGCCGTGACCCCAGGCCTCGCCGGTCATCCAGAAAGATTTATCATCCAGCGCTTTATCCGGGTTGGCTTTCTTCCACTCAGCCAGCGCTGCGCTGGCCTGTGTTTTTAATTGCTGCCAGGCGGGAAGCTCGACGTGTTTGGCGGTATCAACCCGAAAGCCGTCAATCCCGTAATCACGCACCCACTGGCTGAGCCAGTGCGTCAGATAATCGCGGGGCGTGTAACCGGCAATAGCTTTAGCGTGCGTATCTGGTTTGTGCTGATAAAAGTTTGGCAGCCCGGAAGGTGTGGTGGATTCGGTTTTCAGATCGGGCAGGAAGGCCAGTGACATGGTCAGGTCGTCAAAGCCAGGATTGTCGTAATCGCCAATATCGGTACGGATCCAGTTTTTCCCCCACCATTTTTCCCAACCTGTTTTATCGCTGAAGTTGATGTAATCATTAAAGCTGTGCCAGTTTTGCCCGGCGGCTGGCTTCCAGTCCGTCCAGCGTTCACCGAGCGTGTTTTTCAGTTCATCGCCCGACAAGTACAGCGCTCCAAACTGATACTCCTGCATATCCGCCAGCGTGGCGTAGCCGGTATGATTCATGACGACATCGAACAGGATACGAATGCCGCGCTGGTGCGCACCCTCAACCAGGGCACGCAGGTCAGCTTCATTACCCATATTCGCATCGAGCGTGGTCCAGTCCTGAGTGTAATAGCCGTGATAAGCGTAGTGGGGGAAATCGCCTTTGGTGCCACCGCCGACCCAACCGTGAATTTGCTCAAACGGTGCGCTGATCCACAAGGCGTTGACGCCCAACTGTTGCAGGTAGTCGAGTTTACTGGTGAGTCCGCGCAAATCGCCACCGTGGAAAGTGCCAATTTCCTGCATGCCGTCGTTGCGACGTCCGTAGCTGTGGTCGTTGCCTGGGTCACCATTTACAAAGCGATCCGTCAGAACGAAATACACCGTAGCGTTATGCCAGTCGAAAGCAGCCGGGGCATCGGTTTCTGCCCGCTCCAGCAGCAACAGCCCGTTACTGGCTGCGGCAGGTTGTAGGGTAATCGACCCATTCTTTACCGTTGCCGTTTGTTTGCTGTAGTAATCGCGCACCACGGCACCTTCCGGAAAGGTCTGGCTCACATCCAGTGTTAACGGCGAACCATCCCATTTCGGGCACTGGCGAATCTGGGTCGTGACAGGGTCTGCGGCGCTTTTTACCGAGAGCATCAACGTTGGCGTTCCGGAGCGGGTATCGACTTCCAGCGTGTAATCGCCGTCTTTGAATAAACGCCACTGCGGCGGCGCGCCTTCACACGGTTTTAGCGATAGCATCTGGTTGAGTTTTATCACATCAGCAGGCTGCCAGCACTGTTGGTCAAAATTTAGGATTAAAGGACGAGTACCCTTCGTCAACGCTGCATGGCTGACGAATTTACCCGTACCTTCCGCTTCGAAGTTGGGGAATCCCTGAGAAGTCCATGATGAGGCGATGGCAATGCCGGGCATGAGCGCCAGCGCAACGGCGGCAAGTTTCATAATGCTGTCCTTGGTGCTGCTGTTTTCGCCAGTTTGCCAGTGAAATCAGGCTGGAAACTCATCCTTTGAGTCGATTCCGCCAGGAGGAGAAGTGAGGGTGAGCGATCGCGTTCAAAAAATGAACTTATTTTGCGATAACCTCCACATTTTCTTCGAATTAATGGCACCCTGAACCGTTAATGCGTGACATAGTTTCAGAATTGGACTATTCCTTTGGGTGCTCTTGACGGCTATTTTTGATATGATTTGAGATTCATCTCTCATTTTTGTGAAAAATATAAGGTGTTGGAATGTATAAATCCGACCAGGAGACCTAATGATATTGACTCCCATTCGACGATATGGGGCAATGATTCTTATGTTACTCACCGTTGCATTTTCGGGTGAGGTGCTGGCAAAGACACACACGGCGACAACGAGTCACAAGCCTCAGATAACCAAGGCAAGTAATAAACAGGTTAGCAGTAAACAAGAGTATTCTCGCAATAGTGCAAAGAGTAGTTCACTTCCTGATTTGCGAAAATACCCTTCCGGAACACCAAGGAAAAAAGCGTTTCTCCGGACGGTTATGCCTTATATTACCAGTCAAAATGCTGCCATTACTGCGGACCGTAACTGGCTGATTTCAAAACAGTACCAGAACCGCTGGTCACCGACTGAGCGTACGCGTATGAAAGACATCGCGAAGCGCTACAAGGTGAGCTGGTCTGGCAACACGCGTAAAATTCCGTGGAATACGCTGCTTGAGCGCGTAGACATTATCCCGACCAGTATGGTGGCAACCATGGCTGCGGCCGAAAGCGGCTGGGGTACGTCGAAGCTGGCGCGTAGCAATAACAACCTGTTTGGCATGAAATGTGGCAAAGGTCGCTGTAACAATGCCCCAGGTAAGGTGAAAGGCTACTCACAGTTTGAATCGGTGAAAGAGTCGGTGAATGCTTACGTCATCAACCTGAACACGCACCCGGCTTACTCTTCTTTCCGTAAATCACGTGCGCAGTTGCGTAAAGCCGATCAGGAAGTCACCGCTACCGCGATGATCCATAAGCTGAAGGGTTATTCCACTAAAGGACAGAGCTACAACAACTATCTGTTCGCAATGTATCAGGATAACCAGCGTTTAATCGCCGCGCATATGTAATTCTGTGTGCCGGATGGCGGCTTCGCCGTATCCGGCAATAATCCTCACAGCAACACTTCGCTGTTCACATCGCGATACTCTTTTGGCGTCGTGTCGTACTCTTTCTTGAAGACCGAATAGAAATACTGCAGAGACGGATAGCCACACATCTGTGAAATTTCGTTGATTGAAAGCGTGGTAGAAATCAACAGACTGCGCGCTTTTTCCAGCTTTTCGGCATGAATCACGGCGTGGATAGTCTCTCCGACCTCTTCTTTAAAACGCTTCTCCAGATTTGAACGTGAAATCCCTACTGAATCAAGAACTTGCTCAACCTTAATCCCTTTGCAGGCATGATTGCGGATAAAGTGCATCGCCTGAATGACGGCAGGATCGGTCAAGGAGCGGTAATCGGTTGAGCGCCGCTCAACCACGCGCACCGGAGGAACCAGAATGCGTTGCAGCGGCAGCGCCTCATTCGCCAGCAAGCGGTGCAGGAGTTTTGCGGCCTGGTAGCCCATCTGCCGGGCTCCCTGAGCTACGGATGACAGCGCTACCCGTGATAAGTAACGAGTCAGTTCTTCGTTATCTATTCCTATCACGCATAGCTTTTCCGGTACCGGGATATGTAGGTGCTCGCAGACTTGCAGGACGTGTCGTGCCCGCGCGTCGGTGACCGCGATAATGCCGGTTTGCGGCGGCAACGTTTGTAGCCAGTCTGCCAGACGATTTTGCGCGTGCTGCCAGTTTTCCGGCGCAGTTTCCAGCCCCTGGTAGACGACGCCGCGGTACTTTTCTTTAGCCACCAACTGGCAAAAGGCATATTCACGTTCTGCGGCCCAGCGTTTACCGCTTGAGGAAGGCAGGCCGTAAAACGCAAAACGGTTAACCCCTTTCTCTTTCAGATGCAGAAAAGCGCTTTCTACCAGCGCGTGGTTGTCGGTAGCAATGTAATGTACCGGGGGATAATCTTGCTCCCGATGGTAGGAACCCCCAACGCCGATGATCGGAACATCGACATCGGCAAGTAATTGCGCAATGTCATCATCGTCATAATCGGCAATAACGCCATCGCCTAACCAGTCTTTAATATTATCGATACGGGCGCGGAAATCTTCCTCAATGAATATATCCCACTCGGATTGCGATGCCTGTAAATATTCACCCACTCCTTCTACCACCTGACGGTCATAGGCTTTATTGGCATTGAATAACAGAGTGATGCGGTGACGTTTATCAAACATAAGAACCTGTCCTGGAAAGGTTAACGTGGGCCTGTCGATACTAGCAAAACCGCCGGTACGACTGCTTGATGAAGCGTGACAAATTTCCTGATTGCCTGAGGCCAGGCAAAATTTACATACTGTCAGCGGGATGACAATTGTCATTTTTCATCTGCGCATTACGGTTTTTTGTTTAATGGCTAACCTTCGATCGCGATCGCTTTTTTATTTCGTTTTTCAGCGCGTTTTTTTGGGAGCCAGCGCACGTTTGGGTATTCTCTTAATAGCGGTGTGAAATAACGTAATTGAGCAATAAATCAGGAAATTCCAGTATAGCCATATCGCAGTTTACTTACCGTATTACCTGATTATGGAGCTTATTATGCCGGCTTATTTTGACCAACTTGATCGTGTTCGTTTTGAAGGTACTCAATCCACCAACCCGCTCGCATTTCGCCATTACAATCCTGACGAAATCGTGTTGGGCAAACGTATGGAAGATCATCTGCGTTTTGCTGCCTGCTACTGGCATACCTTCTGCTGGAACGGTGCGGATATGTTCGGTATGGGCGCTTTCGATCGTCCGTGGCAGCAGCCTGGTGAAGCACTGGCGCTGGCGAAACGCAAAGCGGACGTGGCATTTGAGTTCTTCCACAAGCTGAACGTGCCTTACTACTGCTTCCATGATGTGGATGTCTCGCCTGAAGGGGCTTCACTGAAAGAGTACAAAAACAACTTTGCGCAGATGGTTGATGTGCTGGCGGCAAAACAGGAACAGAGCGGCGTGAAGCTGCTGTGGGGAACAGCAAACTGCTTTACCAACCCACGCTACGGCGCGGGTGCGGCAACAAACCCGGATCCAGAAGTGTTCAGCTGGGCCGCCACGCAGGTGGTTACGGCCATGGATGCCACGCACAAGTTAGGCGGTGAAAACTACGTTCTGTGGGGTGGTCGTGAAGGCTATGAGACGCTGCTGAATACCGATCTGCGTCAGGAACGTGAGCAAATTGGTCGCTTCATGCAGTTGGTGGTGGAACACAAACACAAAACCGGTTTCCAGGGCACTTTGCTTATCGAGCCGAAACCGCAGGAACCGACCAAGCACCAGTACGACTACGATGCGGCGACCGTCTACGGCTTCCTCAAGCAGTTCGGTCTGGAAAAAGAGATCAAACTGAATATTGAAGCTAACCATGCCACGCTGGCTGGCCACTCGTTCCATCACGAAATCGCCACCGCTATCGCGCTGGGTCTGTTTGGCTCTGTCGATGCCAACCGTGGTGACGCGCAACTGGGCTGGGACACGGATCAGTTCCCGAACAGCGTAGAAGAGAACGCGCTGGTGATGTACGAAATCCTGAAGGCGGGCGGTTTCACCACTGGTGGCCTGAACTTCGATGCCAAGGTGCGTCGTCAGAGTACCGATAAATATGATCTGTTCTATGGTCATATTGGCGCGATGGATACCATGGCACTGTCGTTGAAAATTGCGGCCCGTATGATTGAAGACGGTGGTCTGGATCAGCGCGTGGCAAAACGTTATGCCGGTTGGAATGGTGAGCTGGGCCAGCAAATTCTGAAAGGGCAGATGACGCTGACGGAAATTGCGCAGTACGCTGAACAACATAACCTGGCGCCGGTGCACCAGAGCGGTCATCAGGAATTGCTGGAAAATCTGGTGAACCATTATTTGTTCGACAAATAACGGGTTTCTGAGAACGTCCGTAAGCCCGGTCAGCTCGCGCTACCGGGCCTTTCTTTAAGGAACGATGCCTTATGTATATCGGGATAGATCTTGGCACATCAGGCGTAAAGGCCATCCTGCTCAACGAGCAGGGGGATGTGGTCGCTTCGCACACGGAGAAACTCACCGTCTCGCGCCCGCATCCGTTATGGTCTGAACAAGACCCTGAGCAGTGGTGGTCGGCAACGGATCGGGCTGTGAAAGCATTGGGCCAGCAGCATTCGCTTCGCGAGGTGAAAGCGTTGGGGATTGCCGGGCAGATGCACGGCGCGACGCTACTGGATGAGCAACAGAAGGTATTGCGTCCGGCTATTCTGTGGAACGATGGTCGCTGTGGTGAAGAGTGCGTGATGCTGGAGAATCAGGTTCCGCAGTCTCGTGCGATCACCGGCAACCTGATGATGCCTGGCTTTACCGCGCCAAAACTGCTGTGGGTGCAACGCCACGAGCCGGAGATTTTCAACCAGATTGATAAAGTCCTGCTGCCGAAAGATTACCTGCGTTTGCGCATGACCGGTGATTTTGCCAGCGATATGTCTGATGCGGCAGGGACAATGTGGCTGGATGTCGCGAAGCGTGACTGGAGCGATGTCATGCTGACTGCCTGTAAACTGACTCGCGCACATATGCCTGCGCTCTATGAAGGCAGCGAGATTACCGGAACCTTGTTGCCAGACGTCGCTAAAGCCTGGGGAATGCAGGAGATTGCGGTTGTTGCCGGAGGTGGTGATAACGCGGCGGGGGCGGTTGGCGTAGGCATGATGAATGCCGGTCAGGCGATGCTTTCGCTGGGGACGTCCGGTGTCTATTTTGCGGTGAGTGATGGTTTCCTTAGCAAACCGGAAAGTGCGGTTCACAGTTTTTGCCATGCTTTGCCTGAGCGATGGCATCTGATGTCTGTGATGTTAAGTGCGGCATCGTGTCTGGACTGGGCGGCAAAATTAACCGGACTGGCGAGCGTTCCTGCATTGATTGACGCTGCGCAACAGGCTGATGAACTCGCGGAGACGGTCTGGTTTTTACCTTATCTTTCCGGTGAACGTACGCCGCATAACAATCCGCAGGCCAAGGGCGTATTTTTCGGTCTGACGCATCAGCATGGTCCGGCAGAACTGGCGCAGGCGGTGCTGGAAGGTGTGGGGTTTGCACTGGCTGACGGTATGGACGTGGTACATGCCTGCGGCGTGCAGCCCGCCAGCATTACGTTGATTGGCGGCGGGGCGCGCAGTGAATACTGGCGTCAGATGCTATCTGACATCAGCGGATTGCAGCTGGATTATCGTACCGGCGGTGATGTCGGCCCTGCACTTGGTGCGGCGCGACTGGCGCAAATTGCCATGAATCCGCAGCGGCCTTTATCAGACCTTCTGCCTCAGCTTACGCTGGAACAAGCGCATTATCCTGACGCCGGTCGCCACGCGCTTTACCAACAACGTCGGGAAACCTTCCGCCGAATCTACCAGCAGTTGCAACCGCTGATGTCCTGATCCTCGTTCCCCTCTGGTAAACAGAGGGGATTTATCAAATGTATATTTCAATCCAATAAATAGTTAGTACGCATGGATTTATTCTGAAAGTCCGGCGTAGTGCCATTTTTCTGTGTTGTCTTTAGCGGGTTATTCATATTGTATCCATGATGGATAAGGAGATCCCAATGAAGACGACAAGGCTGTTGCCATGGATGTTATTTCTCTCAGGCATACTGACTTACAGTATTGGCTTATGGCGGGCATGCCCGTTATTGAGTGGCAAAGGCTATTTTTTCGGCGTGCTGATGACGGGAATGTTTGTGACATATGTTTATCAGCGTGCTGAAAATCTCGATCAGAGCGACGATCGCTTCGCCTCTGTATGTCAAATGGTCACACTCATCACGATAGGGTTGCTGCTGGTGGGCGTCTGGAACGCCCCGTTATCGCCCCTCGAAAAAGGGCTGTATCCGGTGGCATTCATCGTATGTTTACTGGGGCAAGTTTTGTTGCTACGTCTGCAAAATATGGGGGATTAACTCACCAGCCTGCGCGTATCGATGCGCTGCAACAGTATGGACAACAGTAAACTGCCTGCCAGCGTGGCGCTGAAAATCCACAGCATATCCAGCGGTGGCCAGTTTTTGAGTTCAATTCCGTTGGTTCGTAGTGCGTGAATGATCAGCGCATGAAAACCATAAATGCCCAATGAATGGCGAGAAATAAGGCCCAGTAGCGGCAGAGTACGTGTGCTGAGCGTATTTTTGACCAGCGTCAGGAGTGAGACGGCGCAAATAAATACCGCAGGGCCGCAGTAGAGGTACCAGGTGTCGGCAAAATTGCCTCGCCAGCGCAGTTCATGCAATGTGCCACGAGAAATAATAAATACTGCGGTAATGAATAACGCCGCACAGAGCCAGCTGAGCGCGCGCTTTTGCGTATCCATCATGCCAATCGCCCGGCCCAGCATGCCGTACAGGATGTAATAGAAGGTGTCGCCGCTGATGTACAGGTTAATGGGTAGCCATTCAAAACCGCCAATTTTTTGCGAGACGGTATTGGGATTGGCAATCACGCCTATCACCACCATCAACGCCAGCAGCATCTTGCCGCTGATATTTTTCACCTGTATCAGCGGAGAAACCAGGTAGATGACGGCGATCGCGAAGAAAAACCACAGATGATAGAACACCGGCTTTTGCAGCAGGTTCTTCAGCGACAGCTCAGCGTTGATCGAGGTAAACAGCAGGATATAGGCCAGCGCCACGCTGCTGTAAAACAGAATGCAGAGCGTGATGCGCAGGAAATGGCGCGGTTTGGCGCTACGCTCGCCAAAAAACAGATAACCCGAAATCATAAAGAACAGCGGGACGCTGACGCGAGAGGCTGAATTGAGCACGTTAGCCAGATCCCAATTCAACGGGCTGACGCTTTGCGCATTGGTGATGTACCAGGTCGTGGTGTGGATCATCACGACCATTAAACAGGCTATCCCGCGCAGGTTATCAATCCAGAAAATTTTGGGCTGCATCAGTTCCTCTGTGTCCATTAAAAAAAGTCTGACCGATATTTTGCGAACGTAGCTCACTGGAATAATCCGAGTTCTTACGCTAAAGCTTGAGATGGTCTGATGAGATTCTCAAAATAGGATCTGTTTCCAGACACTAATAATAAGACTGACCAGCAAACCAGGCGGTAATAAAATGATGATGAAGTATTTCTTTCCCACAATCGCTACCCTTTTGCTGGTAGCGTGCGCTGACACACAACCGTCTGCACCCGCGCAGAAAGCGCAAAAGGTTAAGGTCAGTGCCACACGTTCGCTGGATATGGAGTCATTGTGCAAAAATGAGGCGGCGCAACGCTACAACACTGGCGCGCAGAAAATTGATATCTCCGGCCTGGAGCAATTCCAGGGCAGCTATGAGATGCGTGGTTCTACCTTCCGTAAAGAGAGTTTTGTCTGTTCTTTTGATGCAGATGGGCAGTTTTTGCACCTTTCCATGCGCTAAGTTCCCCCTTTTTCCCGTTTCGTACTGTATATCTTGCAGCCAGCGGGTATACTGATCGCTTCCTTTAAATCCACACGTATCCAGCACGAAATAATATGCAAAAGTTTGATACCAGGACCTTCCAGGGCTTGATCCTGACCTTACAGGATTACTGGGCTCGCCAGGGCTGCACCATTGTTCAACCATTGGACATGGAAGTCGGCGCGGGAACATCTCACCCAATGACCTGCCTGCGTGCGCTGGGGCCGGAACCGATGGCGACTGCTTATGTGCAGCCTTCCCGTCGTCCGACCGATGGCCGCTATGGCGAAAACCCGAACCGCTTACAGCACTACTATCAGTTCCAGGTAGTGATTAAGCCGTCACCGGACAACATTCAGGAGCTGTACCTGGGTTCTCTGAAAGAGCTGGGTATGGACCCGACCATTCACGATATTCGTTTCGTGGAAGATAACTGGGAAAACCCGACGCTGGGTGCCTGGGGTCTGGGTTGGGAAGTGTGGCTGAACGGCATGGAAGTAACTCAGTTCACCTACTTCCAGCAGGTTGGTGGTCTGGAATGTAAACCAGTAACCGGGGAAATTACCTACGGTCTGGAACGTCTGGCCATGTACATTCAGGGCGTAGACAGCGTTTACGACCTGGTCTGGAGTGACGGCCCGCTGGGTAAAACCACTTACGGTGACGTGTTCCATCAGAACGAAGTGGAGCAATCCACCTACAACTTCGAATACGCCGACGTGGACTTCCTGTTCACCTGCTTCGAGCAGTACGAGAAAGAAGCGCAGCAGCTGCTGGCGCTGGAAAATCCGCTGCCGCTGCCTGCGTATGAACGTATTCTGAAAGCCGCCCATAGCTTCAACCTGCTGGATGCGCGTAAAGCCATCTCCGTCACCGAGCGTCAGCGCTATATCCTGCGCATTCGCACCCTGACCAAAGCAGTGGCAGAAGCTTACTACGCTTCCCGTGAAGCCCTTGGCTTCCCGATGTGCAACAAAGACAAATAAGAGGCGGCCATGTCTGAGAAAACTTTTCTGGTGGAAATCGGCACTGAAGAGCTGCCACCAAAAGCACTGCGCAGCCTGGCTGAGTCCTTTGCTGCAAACTTTACCGCGGAGCTGGACAACGCTGGCATCGCGCACGGCAACGTTGAGTGGTTTGCTGCACCGCGTCGCCTGGCGCTGAAAGTCGCGAATCTGGCGGAATCTCAACCCGATCGTGAAGTTGAAAAACGCGGTCCGGCCATTGCCCAGGCGTTTGACGCTGAAGGCAAACCGAGCAAAGCGGCAGAAGGTTGGGCACGTGGCTGCGGCATCACGGTTGATCAGGCTGAGCGTCTGACTACCGACAAAGGCGAATGGCTGCTGTATCGCGCGCATGTGAAAGGCGAAAGCGCTGAAACGCTGCTGCCAAACATGATTGCCACTTCGCTGGCGAAGCTGCCGATCCCGAAACTGATGCGCTGGGGCGCGTCTGACGTTCACTTCGTGCGTCCGGTTCACACCGTGACTCTGCTGCTGGGCGACAAAGTTATTCCGGCAACGATTCTGGGCATTCAGTCCGATCGCGTGATCCGTGGACACCGCTTTATGGGCGAGCCGGAATTCACTATCGATTCTGCCGATCAGTATCCGGAAATCCTGCGTGAGCGCGGCAAAGTCATTGCGGATTACGCTGAGCGTAAAGCGAAAATCAAAGCCGATGCTGAAGAAGCGGCCCGTAAGATTGGCGGTAACGCTGACTTGAGCGAAAGCCTGCTGGAAGAAGTCACCTCGCTGGTAGAATGGCCGGTAGTGCTTACCGCGAAATTCGAAGAGAAATTCCTCGCTGTTCCGTCTGAAGCGCTGGTACACACCATGAAAGGTGACCAGAAGTACTTCCCGGTTTATGCGAACGACGGCAAATTGCTGCCGAACTTTATCTTCGTTGCCAACATCGAATCGAAAGATCCGACCCAGATTATCTCCGGTAACGAGAAAGTCGTTCGTCCGCGTCTTGCGGATGCTGAGTTCTTCTTCAATACCGACCGTAAAAAACGCCTTGAAGACCATCTGCCGCGTCTGCAAACCGTGCTGTTCCAACAGCAACTGGGTACGCTGCGCGACAAGACTGACCGTATCCAGGCGCTGGCGGGCTGGATTGCTGGTCAAATTGGCGCTGACGTTAACCACGCAACGCGTGCTGGCCTGCTGTCCAAGTGCGATCTGATGACCAACATGGTCTTCGAGTTCACCGACACCCAGGGCGTGATGGGAATGCACTACGCGCGTCACGATGGCGAAGCGGAAGATGTCGCTGTGGCGCTGAACGAGCAGTATCAGCCGCGTTTTGCCGGTGATGACCTGCCGTCTAACCCGGTGGCTTGTGCCGTGGCGATTGCTGACAAGATGGACACCCTGGCGGGTATCTTCGGTATTGGTCAGCATCCGAAAGGCGACAAAGACCCGTTTGCGCTGCGTCGTGCTGCTCTGGGCGTGCTGCGTATCATCGTTGAGAAGAACCTGAATCTGGATCTGCAAACGCTGACGGAAGAGGCTGTTCGTCTGTATGGCGACAAGCTGACCAACGCCAACGTGGTGGATGACGTTATCGACTTTATGCTTGGTCGCTTCCGCGCCTGGTATCAGGACGAAGGTTATACCGTCGATACCATTCAGGCCGTGCTGGCGCGTCGTCCGACTCGTCCGGCTGATTTCGACGCACGTATGAAGGCGGTTTCGCACTTCCGTACACTGGAGGCCGCGTCCGCGCTGGCTGCCGCGAACAAACGTGTATCGAACATCCTGGCGAAGTCTGAAGAAACGCTGAATGACCGTGTGAATGCGGCAACGCTGAAAGAGCCGGAAGAAATTGCGCTGGCGATGCAGGTTGTGGTGCTGCGCGATAAGCTGGAGCCAGTTTTCGCCGCTGGCCATTACCAGGAAGCGCTGGTTGAGTTAGCGGAACTGCGTGAGCCAGTTGATGCGTTCTTCGAGAAAGTGATGGTCAACGTAGAAGATAAAGATCTGCGTATCAACCGTCTCTCCATGCTCGAAAAACTGCGCGAACTGTTCCTGCGCGTGGCGGATATTTCGCTGCTGCAGTAACGGTCCTGAGCTGACTTAGAAAATGCCGGATGGCGGCTTCGCCTTATCCGGCCTACGAGATAAACACCAGTAGGCCGGATAAGCATTGCGCCATCCGGCATTTTTTTATGTTGTTAGCGCAGCTGTAATTTAGTCAGACAGGTCTGGCTGTCTTCCATGGTCTTAATGGGATACTCCGCTTTTTTGCCGTTGTAGCTTACTGCGATGGTGCCTGCCATATTGCGCGGTAGCCAAACCCCGACGAAGCCATTTCGACCGCTCTTCATCTCTTTTTGTAGCACTACATCACCCTTGTTATCCGTCACTTTGACATTGAATGTCTTCTCCGGCATTTCGCCCTGGCAACCGGAAAGGCTGTGGTTGAAGCAAGGATGTGTTTGCCATTCATAAGGGGCAAATGACAGATAGAACTTGTCACCGAGCGGCAGGGTATAGATCTGATCGCCTGAAGAGAGCTTCAGTTCAGTGCTGGTGACGGATGCCGAGTAGGGCAGTGGGCGGCTCTGTGGAGACTGGTCAATGGCCTCGACGATTTGCTCGACGGATTTTCCGCTGAGCCCGTGTTCCGCCAAAAAAGTGGCTTCAGGGGTTGCGGCGAACGCGCTACCGGTGGTGAGTAAACCTAAAACCAGCAGTAATGAGGATTTCGACATAGCTTCAATTCCTTGTGAACGTTGTGGAATACAGACTGGCTCACTATAAAGCTTGCCCTTAGGGAAAGGTCAAAGGGGCGGCGGGTAAAGTAATGCAAAGACGCGTGTGGGCGAGGCGTTTTAAGAAGTACAGATAAAAAAAATCCCCGCCGTTTGGCAGGGATTCAGAATCTTGAGCTTTTTAAGCTTACAGGCTGGTTACGTTGCCAGCTGCCGGGCCTTTAGCGCCGCTTTCGATGGTGAAGGAAACTTTCTGACCTTCGTCCAGAGATTTGTAGCCATCGTTCTGGATAGCAGAGAAGTGTACGAACACGTCTTTAGAGCCATCGTCAGGAGTGATGAAACCGAAACCTTTGTCAGCGTTGAACCATTTTACGATACCAGTCATTTTACCGGACATAGTGTATTACCTTTTAAAAAATAAGTGTGCCTTTCGGCGATATGGCGTGCTTTACAGATTTTTTAACAGTAAAGGAAATGCTCACTACGAAGGGTATCAACGATAACTCTTGAAGGGACTTGCCTTACTAACTGCTGTAATGGTCTGTACGTCAAACCGTTGAGGGCATTAACTCATTTTACGCATGTGGATGCAACTACTATTTTCTTTTTTGTGGATAACCTTCGTAAGGGAACGGCCCCGTTACAGGACCGTTCTTAAGCAAAATTGAAAAATAGTTCAATCCATCAGTTGCTTACTTAATCTTGGATCTGCCTGGATCAGGCGCATTAACTTCAATTCGGTAGTGGAAGGCTTTACGCGTTTAGACTCCCATTCATGAACCATCGCGACTGTCACGCCCATTACTCGGGCAAAATCATCTGTTTTTAAACCCGTCCCTCGTCGTAACTGTTCAAATTCGGTGAAAGGGTTGGTTTTTTGCGTCAGAGTGACCGTCTGCGATACATCTTTAAAAACAATCTGCTCCAGACTGCTTAGCAGTTCAAACATAGGATCTTTGTATTCCATTGAGAACTCCTATAAATCACACAGCGGGATCGTGAATTTTCTCGAAGCTCATTAAGAGTAGTCGCAAAAAATGAAGTCGGATTCGGGGTTTGAGAGATGGATTCGTTTCAGCAGATCGCAGGTGACAATCTGTTGCTGGCTAACGAACTGATAAAGGTCGGGATCTCCGACCGATCGATTCCGATTGTAAAGATGACTAAAATATGACGCCGAGTAGTAAATGCAGCATTGTTTAGCAAAACGAACGGTGGTGGGAACGGTTATTTTCCCCCACAAGATTATGCGGAAAGGGTATCTTGCGGGGCTGACCTGGACTATCCTTGTTAACGTCAGGCACGCGGGTGTCGTTGTGCGCATTTTTGGGTGAAAGGAGTATTAAAATGGCGACAGGTAAGTCCTGCTCTCGCTGGTTTGCGCCTGTTTTGGCGCTCTTAATGGTAGTTGGCCTGAGTGGGTGTTTTGATAAAGAAGGCGATCAACGTAAAGCGTTTATCGATTTTCTGCAGAATACTGCAATGCGTAGCGGAGAACGTTTACCAACGCTGACCGCCGATCAGAAAAAACAGTTTGGCCCGTTTGTGTCCGATTACGCGATTCTGTATGGCTATTCGCAGCAGGTTAATCAGGCGATGGACTCCGGTCTGCGTCCGGTGGTTGATAGCGTAAATGCGATTCGTGTTCCTCAGGATTATGTGACTCAGCGTGAGCCGCTGCGTCAGGCAAATGGTGCGCTAGGTGTATTAGGGCAACAGTTGCAGAATGCGAAACTACAGGCAGATGCTGCGCATGGCGCGCTGAAGCAGGGCGAAGATCTGAAGCCGGTCTTTGACCAGGTTTACAATAAAGTCGTTACTGTACCTGCAGAGGCGTTACAGCCGCTGATCCCTGCAGCGCAAATCTTCACGCAGCAGTTAGTGCAGGTTGGTGATTTTGTGGCGCAGCAGGATACGCAGGTGAGCTTTGTCGCCAACGGTATCCAGTTCCCAACGTCACAGCAGGCAAGTCAGTACAACACGCTGATTGGCCCGTTGGCTGCTCAACATCAAGCATTTAACCAGGCCTGGACTGCTGCGGTGAATGCCGCTCAGTAATTAAGCCGCTGTAAGATATGAAGGGCCGGGTGAGTGTAAGCGCTACCCGGCCTTTTGTTTATCGCGCGACCTGCGGGTTTACGCAGTTCTTCTCAACGCGTCCTTGCAGCGCATCGATTAAGTTATCCACCGCACAGGCCGCCATGTTATAGCGCGTTTCGTGCGTGGCTGAACCAATGTGCGGCACAGCAACCACGTTTGGCAGCGACAGCAGCGGTGAGTCTGCCGGTAATGGCTCCTGCTCAAACACATCCAGGCCAGCGGCATGAATTTCGCCGTTTTGCAGGGCGGCAATCAGTGCTTTTTCATCGACCACCGGCCCACGTCCGGCGTTAATGAAAATGGCGGAAGACTTCATTTTGGCAAACTGTTCGGTGCTGAACAGATGATGCGTTTCGTCGGTTAACGGCAGGATCAGGCAGACAAAATCGGATTCTTGTAACAGCGTATCGAGGTCGCAGTAGCGCGCATTGAAGCGTTCTTCTGCTTCCTGATGATGACGGCGCGCATTATAGAGAATCGGCATGCTAAAGCCGAAATGCGCACGTTGTGCCAGCGCCAGCCCAATGCGGCCCATGCCGACAATCCCCAGCGTTTTGTGGTGCACATCCGTACCGAACCAGTCCGGCCCGATACTTTTGGTCCATTCACCGACCTTCACCCGTTCAGCCACTTCTACCACGCGGCGAGCGGTGCTTAACACCAGCGCCATCACAGTATCGGCGACGGTTTCTGTCAGTACGGTTGGCGTGTGCATCAACAGCACCTTACGCGCGTTAAGGGCATCGACGTCGAAGTTGTCATAGCCGACGGAAATCGTGGAGGTCGCACGCAGTTTCGGCATTTTCTCCAGTAGAGCGGTATTGACGGCTTCACTGGAGCCCAGCAGACCTTCCGCATTGGCAAAAGCCTCAGCGTGCTGTGCGACCGTTTCCGGGCGCAGGTTAGGCACCTGAGTCACAGTAAAATGCTCTTCCAGGCGATGCAGTAAATCGTCAGGTAACGCTTTATAGAGAATAATGGACGGCTTCATGCGAATCTCCGTAAGTTAAAATTTAAGCGTGGCGTGCGCCAATAGGTAGCTGTTGATTATTAGCAGGCTCAGGCCGAGTCCTGCCGTTGCACACGCACGTCGCTGGCGGTTATTTTTGCCCAGTGCAAGGCACGAGCAGAGAAGTTTGGTGAACCAAACGAGCTGGGAGTAACGCCGCAATGGGCAAAAATAGCCCCAGCCCTTCGGGACACGCGTCAGAACCACGAACTCTTCGTTGTCTGGCTTGGGCATAGTTCACTATGCCCAGCGCCCTCCGCCTTGATTACGCGGTTCTGCCACAGTGTCGACGGTGTGTTCAATGGCAGGACTCGGCCTCACAATGAGAGTTAGCCATACTGAGACAAAAAGCGCTACCCCCATAAAAATGTACGAGGCGGACGGACTGCCGGTAGCGCCATTGAGGTAGCCGACAAACCATGAACCAAAGAATGAGCCTAGCGCGCCCATACTGTTGATCAGCGCCATTGCACCCCCGGCAACGTTACGCGGCAGCATTTCAGGAATGATGGCAAAGAAAGGACCATAAGGGGCATACATTGCCGCACCCGCAATAACCAACAGCGTGTAAGAAATCCAGAAGTGGTCTGCGCCCACGGCCCAGGAGCCGATAAAAGCGAAAGCAGCTATCAGTAACAGTGGCCAGACAAACAGCTTACGATTTTGCAGTTTATCGGAGGCCCAGGAAACGAGGATCATCGCCGCCGTCGCCGCCAGATAAGGTACGGATGACAGCCAGCCAACCTCAACCATCCCCAGATTTGCACCGCCGTTGCGGATAATCGACGGCAGCCACAGGACAAAACCATAGACGCCAATACTCCAGGTGAAATACTGCATACACAGCAGGATGACGTTACGTGAGCGGAAAGCCTCGCTATAGTTCCGTACGGCTTTGATGCCTTGCTGCTCTTTTTCCAGTTGTGCCTGAAGGGCGGCTTTTTCAGATTCTGACAGCCAACCGACCTGAGACGGTTTGTCTTTTACCAGCACCCACCAGCAGAACGCCCAGATGATGGCCGGGAAGCCCTCGATGATGAACATTTCCCGCCAGCCCAGCGCCTGGATCAGATACCCGGAAACCACGGACATCCACAGGACGGTAACCGGGTTACCGAGGATCAGGAAAGTGTTTGCGCGCGAACGCTCGGACTTCGTAAACCAGTTACTGATATAAATCAGCATTGCGGGCATGACCGCGGCTTCAACGACGCCAAGAATAAAGCGGATGGCGGCAAGCATTGGAATATTGCTGACCATGCCGGTTAACGACGCACAGGCACCCCAGAGGATCAGACAGACAAAAATCAGTTTTCGTACGCTGCGGCGTTCGGCGTAAATTGCGCCCGGGATCTGAAAGAAGAAGTAGCCGAGGAAAAACAGCGCGCCCAGCAGGGAAGAGATCCCTTTGGTAATGCCGAGGTCCTCGTTGATACCTGCGGCGGAGGCGAAGCTGAAGTTCGCGCGGTCAAGGTACGCCAGGCTATACGTGATAAACACGATTGGCATGATGTACCACCAGCGTTTTGCTGCATTAGTTGAGCTATTCATAGACTGCCCTCTGGTTATGCTGTTACGCCGCCTCTGTATGTAGGGTACAGAGACAGAGTTGGCCGGGAATTTATTCCCCTAATTGTTCACGTGTGGGTAATCCTTCGCTGTCGCCCTGAACCTGAATGGCCAGTGCGCCAATTTTATTGCCGCGGGTCACAGCCTGATGCAGCGAGCGGCCTTCCAGCAGGGCGCTAATAACGCCCACGGCAAAACCATCACCTGCGCCGACCGTATCAACCACGTTGTCGACTTTTACCGGTGCAACGCAGCCTTGTTCACCGCCGGCGGTTTTGTACCAGGCGCCATCAGCCCCGGTTTTGATGATCACGGCCTTCACCCCGTGGCGCAGATAAAAGTTGGCGATGGCTTCAGGCGTCTCCTGACCGGTTAAAATCATGCCCTCTTTTAATCCAGGCAAAACCCAGTCGGCCTGGAATGCCAAACGGTTCAGTTTTTCCACCATCTCGGCTTCGCTTTTCCACAGCACAGGGCGTAAATTCGGGTCGAACGAGATGGTCTTCCCTTGTGCTTTCAGTGTGCGGGCGGTATGGGCTAACAGTTCATAAGAGCTGGCAGAAAGTGCCGCCGCTACGCCGCTCAGGTGTAGGTGGCGCGCGCTGGTGAAGTAGGCTTCGTGATAATCCTCAATGCTGAGGTGGCTGGCAGCGGAACCTTTGCGGAAGTATTCCACAATGGGATCGGTTCCATTTTCGACCTTAGATTTAAGCTGAAAGCCAGTAGCGTAACGCCCGTCCTGGGTGACTCCCTGCGCATCAATCCCTTCTTTTTCCAGCGACTTAACGATAAAACGGCCAAAACTGTCGTTGCCTACACGGCTTACCCAACCGACCTTCAGGCCCAGCCGGGCAAGACCGGTCGCCACATTGAGTTCAGCGCCAGCAACGCGCTTGATAAACTGCTCCACATCCGCCAGTTCGCCGGTTTGCGTGGCGACAAACATCGCCATCGCTTCACCAATCGTTACCACATCCAGTGAATTTTTCATGCGTTACTCCTCGCGTAACAACTCGACGTAACGGCGGGTAACCGCCGCCAAATCCTGCCCTTCCAGGGGAAACTCAATGCCGCGTGGAACATCGCCCGGCAGCGTTTTCAACAGCGTCAGCCAGCGCGGATCGGCTGCATCAGGCGGTACGGCACGGTAGCTGTCGCGATGTGCAACGGCGGCTTTGACATGGATATACCCAACGGTTGACGCCAGTTTCTGCGCCGCCTGTTCCGGGGAGTCGCCCACCCATAGCCAGTTGCCCATATCGAAGGTCAGAGATATCGGCAGATTTTGCGTCTGGCAGGCTTCGTTAAAGCGCTGCATCGGCTTCAGGCGTCCGCAGGCGGTCTGATCGTTTTCGACAACCAGTTCCATTCCGCTGTTGTCCAGCCATTCGCGTAACACGTTGAACTGTTCGGTATGGGAGAAATGACCGAGGGAGACTTTTAGCCACAGCGCCTGCAGGGTCTGTGCTTCTTCAAGTAGCGCAGGAAGTCGGGGATTGAGGCTACCGTCCTCAAGGAACAACGGCTCAGGCGCTGAGTAACATGCCAGCAGGCCGAAGATTTCGATAGCAGATGCCACCGTAGACAGCGTGTGCAGCTCGGCGTCGGTCAGCAATTCGCGGCGGATTTCGACGCCGTCAGCACCGGCTTCAGCGATAATGGGCAGCATTGCCGTTTGCCCGCCAGCGGCCCGTACCTGGTCGTGGCCGTAAGCGGCGGTGACCACCATAATTTTTCTTTTCATGGAAACTCCAGACTAGCGTTCTTGCTATAACGCTAGATGGAACCGGTTCCAAAGAAAAGCTTATGATGTTGAATTTATGATCACCATCACGAAGGAAATTTAACGGGCGGTAGAGCCGCGAACGATCAGTTCGCCGGAGAAGACCTGTTCCTGAATGGCAGCAGAGCCGCCATCGATCCGGCGTACAACCTGCTCAACGGCGGTGTAGCCAATCTGCCAGGTAGGTTGTTTCAACGTGGTAATACCAACGCCCGCCAGTTCGGCCCATTCCAGTTCGTCAAAACCGAGCAGGCCGATATCGCTGCCCCAGTTAAGGCCAATGCGTTTCAGGGCGCGGGCAACCTGTAGTGTGAGAGCGCCATTGGCTGAGATAACGGCTTTGCGCATTCCCCGGTGCTGCTGGTGGAACTGGCGCAGGGTGTCGTCCAGTTGCGTATTGTCCGTGAGCGGGACTTCGGCATTTTGCGCGATAACGCCGGGGTACTGTGCGAGGGTGGCGCGAAAAGCGCTCAGGCGCTCGCGGCGGGTATTCACCATGCCGAGTGGTTCGCTGAGGAACAGGATGGCTTCAAAACCTTGTTCGACCAGATGTTCCGTGGCAACCGTTGCCGCCTGGGTGTTATCCAGCCCGACCATATCACAGGCGAAATCGGGAATTTTACGGTCAATCAGCACCATCGGCAGCGCAGACTGCTGCAGCCGATTTAGTCCCTCTTCGCGCATCCCGACGGCGTTGACCACAATCCCTTCGACCTGGTAGCTGCGCAGCAGGTCAAGATAATGCAGTTCCTGATCCACTTCGTTGTTGGTGTTACACACCAGCGGGGTAAAGCCTTTATCACGACAGGCAGCTTCAATGCCGCTCAACACGTTGACGGAGTAGGGATTGGTAATATCGGCGATGATCAGGCCAATCAGGCGGGTACGACCGTGTTTAAGGCCTCTTGCCATCAGGCTGGGACGGTAGTCGAGATCGGCAATGGCTTGTTCAATGCGGGCCAGTAGCGCGTCGGAAAGCAGGTGCTTTTCACCGTTGAGATAGCGTGAAATGCTGGTCTTGCCGGTTTTTGCGGCTTTCGCCACATCGCTGATGGTTGCCCGTGTTGATTTGCTCATCGCTGATTTCCCTGAATTTCGTGTGAATACCTTAGCGGGAAAATCTGACGAAGCAAGTAATTTGCCGGGTGGCGCTGCGCTTACCGGGCCTACATGTCGAACGTAGGCCGGGTAAGGCGAAGCCGCCACCCGGCTCAACGATTACTGCACAGGACTCAACGTAATCTCTACGCGACGGTTCTGCGCTTTACCTTCCGCCGTGCTGTTGCTGGCGATCGGATTTGACGGACCCATGCCCTGAGTGCGGATACGATTAGCGGCAACCCCTTGCGTGATCAAGGCGCTGGCCACGGAGTCCGCGCGTTGTTGAGACAGACGCATATTCAGATCCTGGCTGCCGGTGCTGTCGGTGAAGCCCAGCACGTTGACGGCGGTTTTATTGTACTCTTTCAGTACCATTGCCACGCCGGTCAGAGTGTTGGCACCAGCAGGTTTCAGGTTGGCGCTGCTGCTGTCGAAGGTGACGTTATTCGGCATATTCAGAATGATGTTATCGCCACTACGCGTCACGCTGACGCCCGTTCCCTGCATTTTTTCGCGCAGTTTTGCTTCCTGCACATCCATGTAATAGCCGATACCACCACCAACGGCCGCACCCGCCGCCGCGCCAATCAGTGCGCCTTTACCGCGATCTTTCTTCGAAGAAGAGAGTGCGCCAATGCCCGCGCCGACCAGAGAGCCAATACCCGCGCCAATGCCGGATTTACCCGCTTCGCGTTCGCCGGTGTAAGGGTTTGTTGTGCAGCCAGAAACCGCCAGGGCGCCGCTCACGATGGCAGCAATAACAAAAACACGTTTCTTCATCTTAATTCCTTAATGACTTTTTCTTCTTTGCCACAGCGACCGTGGCGGTTGATTATGACGTGTGAACATGAAGAAAATTCCAGGGAAGACTCTGAAATTTGTAAGTAACATTGAACGGCATAATAAATAAGCCGTCACATCGCATTCAGGAGCGCCATCTTGGCTAATTCACCCGCACATTACTCGGTGTTAACCGCCGCCCACTGGGGACCAATTCTCGTCGACACCGATGGTGAGACGGTTTTCTCCTCGCGTGGCGCGCTGCCCACTTCCCATCCCAACTCTTTGCAAACCGTGGTGCGCGACCAGGTTCACAGTAAAACGCGGGTACGTTTTCCAATGGTGCGTAAAGGCTTTCTCGCCTCGCCGGAGAATCCCCAGGGCGTGCGTGGGCAGGATGAATTTGTTCGCGTCAGTTGGGACGACGCGCTGAATCTTATCCATACGCAGCATAAACGCATCCGTGACAGCTACGGCCCGGCCTCGATTTTTGCCGGTTCCTACGGCTGGCGATCTAATGGCGTGTTACACAAAGCGGCAACTCTGCTACAGCGTTATATGGCGCTGGCAGGCGGTTATACCGGGCATCTGGGGGATTATTCGACAGGGGCTGCACAGGCGATCATGCCGTACGTGGTGGGCGGTAACGAAGTTTACCAGCAGCAAACCAGCTGGCCTGTGGTGCTTGAGAACAGCGAGGTGGTGGTGTTATGGAGCGCTAATCCGCTGAATACACTGAAGATTGCCTGGAATGCTTCCGACGAACAAGGGCTCGCTTACTTTGAGGCTTTGCGCGACAGTGGTAAACGGTTGATCTGTATCGATCCGATGCGATCGGAAAGCGTCGAATTCTTTGGCGAAAAGATGGAATGGATTGCCCCGCATATGGGGACCGACGTGGCGCTGATGCTGGGCATCGCGCATACGCTGGTGGAAAACGGCTGGCATGACGAGGATTTTCTCGCCCGGTGTACCACCGGCTATGACCGTTTTGCAAACTATCTGTTGGGTAAATCTGATGATGTTGTGAAAACGGCAGAGTGGGCTGCGAAGATTTGCGGTATACCCGCAACAAAAATACGCGAACTTGCGGCGATATTTCACCAAAATACCACTATGCTGATGGCCGGATGGGGGATGCAGCGCCAACAGTATGGTGAGCAGAAACACTGGATGATCGTCACCCTGGCCGCCATGCTCGGGCAAATCGGGACGCCAGGCGGCGGTTTTGGGCTGTCGTACCATTTTGCCAACGGTGGCAACCCAACGCGCCGGGCTGCGGTGCTGGCTTCAATGCAGGGCAGCGTTAAAGGTGGTACCGACGCGGTAGATAAAATCCCGGTGGCGCGAATTGTTGAAGCGCTGGAAAATCCCGGTGGTTTTTACCAGCACAACGGCATGGACCGCCATTTCCCGGACATCCGCATGTTGTGGTGGGCTGGTGGTGCTAACTTCACCCATCATCAGGACACTAACCGTTTAATTCGCGCCTGGCAAAAACCGCAGCTGGTGGTTATCTCGGAGTGTTTCTGGACCGCCGCAGCGAAGCATGCCGATATCGTACTGCCAGCGACCACCTCCTTTGAGCGCAATGATTTGACCATGACCGGCGACTACAGCAACCAGCACCTGGTGCCGATGAAGCAGGTTGTGCCGCCGCAGGACGAAGCGCGAAATGATTATGATGTTTTTGCCGAGCTGAGTGAACGCTGGGAAGAGGGCGGTTACGAGCGATTCACCGAAGGCAAAAGCGAGCTGGAATGGCTGGAGACGTTTTACAATATTGCCGGGCAACGTGGGGCCAGTCAGCAGGTGACATTGCCGCCTTTCGCCGAGTTTTGGCAGCGCAACGCCCTGATCGAAATGCTGGAAAATGCCGCCAGCGCGCAGTTTATCCGTTTTGCGGATTTTCGCCGCGACCCGCAGGCTCATCCGCTGAAAACGGACAGCGGAAAAATTGAAATCTACTCCGCGAGGATTGCTGGTTACGGCTACGCGGACTGTGCGGGGCACCCGATGTGGCTGGAGCCGGATGAGTGGTTCGGTAACGCCGAACCGGGCCAGCTACAGCTGCTTTCCGCCCATCCGGCGCACCGTTTGCACAGTCAGCTTAACTACAGCGCGTTGCGTGAGCAGTATGCGGTAGCGGATCGTGAGCCGGTAACGATTCATCCGCAGGATGCCCACGCGCGCGGCATTGCGGATGGCGATACGGTCAGGGTGTGGAATCAGCGTGGACACGTTCTGGCGGGGGCTGTGGTGACGGAGGGCATCAAACCTGGCGTCATCTGTATTCATGAAGGCGCCTGGCCGGATTTGGAGCCGACAGCTGACGGTATTTGTAAAAATGGCGCCGTCAACGTGCTGACCAAAGATCTCCCCAGCTCGAAGCTGGGGAATGGCTGCGCAGGCAACACCGCGCTGGCGTGGCTTGAAAAATACAACGGACCCACGTTGACGCTTACGGCGTTTGATCCGCCTGCCAGCCCATAATCCATGTGGGATGGTGAGTCTCTTCCTGCCATGCGCCGTCTTCAATGCGAAAACCCAGCGCATGGTAGAAGTTCACCGCTGATTGATTCTTCTGGTAGACCTCCAGGCTGAGTAACGAAAAGCGCTGCTGCACATGCTGCACCAGCGCTTTGCCGATCCCGCTTCTGATGGCGGCAGGCGCGACAAACAGCGCGCCGAGGAAGCGGTCATCAATGACGCTGACAAAACCTTTGAGCTCGCCTTCTTCTTCCCACACCCAGGTTTGCGCGGCTGGCAGATAAACATCCCGCACCACGGATTCACTTTCGCGCCAGTAGCGCTCTTCGATAAACGGATGGGCATGGATTGTGCTTTCCATCCACAGCGTCAGAATCGCCGGTAGATCTTCAGCCTTTGATTCACGAATCATGTTGTTCTCCCGGATAACAGATGCAGCTGGTGACATGATCGTTGACCAGGCCGCATGCCTGCATAAAGGAGTAACAAATGGTGGTGCCGACAAACTTAAATCCGCGTTTTTTTAACGCTTTAGACAGCGCGTCTGACGCAGGCGTGGAGGTGGGAATATCGCTCAGGTTGGCGGCGCGGGTCACTTGCGGTTGGTTATCAACAAATGACCAGACGAACTCGCTAAACGACTCTCCGTTTTGTGCCATCGTCAGAAAGGCGCGAGCGTTGCCGATAATGGCCTGAATTTTTCCGCGATGGCGAATTATGCCGGCATCCAGTACCAGCCTTTCCACATCCTCTTCGGTCATGGCTGCCACTTTTTCCGGGTCAAAATGGTGGAAAGCGTGGCGATAATTTTCCCGTTTCTTGAGTACGGTAATCCACGATAACCCGGCCTGCTGGCCTTCGAGGCAGATCATTTCGAACAGCTTTTTGCCATCGGTTTCGGGGACGCCCCATTCCTTGTCGTGGTAGGCAATGTAAAGTGGATCCTGACTGACCCATCCGCAACGCTGCATATTCTTCCTCGCTGTTTTTACTGGCGTAAAAATTTCATTCGGCCCGCCTTGACGCGCCAGCTAAAAAGACAATATTTAATACAAGGCCTGCTGGCCCAAATACTTCACACAATGACAATAATATCGCCGAATTCGGCTCTTTTCTGGAGTCGCGTTGATGCTTATAAGAAACAGTAGTGGTCGCCAAAGGTTAACTCTGGCGAGCGTCATAGTTTGTGCGCTGTCCATCAATACAGCATATGGCTGGCAACAAGAATATATCGTTGATGCGCTGTCAGGGCATACGGCTGAACGTTATACATGGGACAGCGATCACCAACCACGTTATAACGACATTCTGGAAGAACGTATTCGTTCCACTCAGAACGTGGCGGGGCCCGTGGTGAATCTGGCGGATGAGACGCCAATGGATGCCACCAGCGGCATGAGTATGGGCTGGAACTTCCCGCTTTCAAGGCAGGTGACAACCGGTCCGGTTGCCGCGCTGCATTATGACGGTTCCACCACATCTACTTACAACGAATTTGGCGATAGCGCGACGTCGGCAACGCAGAACGATCCGCTGTGGCATGCCAGCGTGAGCTCGTTGGGCTGGCGAGTCAATTCGCAGTTCGGTGATGTGCGACCGTGGGCGCAAATCAGCTATAACCAGCAGTTTGGCGAAAATATCTGGAAGGCGCAGTCGGGTCTCAGTCGCATGACGGCGGCGGGTCAGGACGGTAACTGGGTAGATGTTACCGTCGGTGCGGATATGCTGTTGAACCCGCATATGGCGGCTTACGCGGCGCTGTCGCAGGCGGAAAATAGCACCAACAACAGCGACTATATGTACACCATGGGAGTGAGCGCCAAATTTTAACGTAAACAATCATCACATAAACATCTTGATTACATGTTGAGATCAACAATCACACGCACTCCAGCGATAGCGTGTACTAACTCATGCGATAAAATTCAGTAACCCGACTTTTTGTCTCGTCATTCATTCCGCATTCCAGGCATTTCATTCCGTCCTGGCGGCATTTCATGCCGTTTTCCCCTGCTCATAAAAACGCTTCGGTATGGTTGTTGGCAGAGAATTTCCCATTTTGTTTATGCAGGAAGACTGCCATGAAAACTTCTGATTATCAGCGTACCCGCTGGCTGACACTGATCGGCACCATCATTACCCAATTTGCTTTAGGTTCTGTTTATACCTGGAGCCTGTTTAACGGTGCGCTTTCTTCTAAGCTTGATGCGCCGGTGAGTCAGGTTGCCTTTTCCTTTGGCCTGCTGAGCCTCGGGCTGGCAATTTCTTCTTCCGTCGCCGGGAAACTGCAGGAACGTTTTGGCGTGAAACGCGTCACCATGGCCTCCGGTATTTTACTCGGTGTTGGCTTCTTCTTAACCGCCCACTCTGACAGCCTGATTATGCTGTGGCTGAGCGCTGGTGTGTTGGTTGGTCTGGCGGATGGCGCAGGCTACCTGTTAACGCTTTCCAACTGTGTAAAATGGTTCCCGGAGCGTAAAGGGCTGATTTCCGCCTTCGCTATCGGTTCTTACGGTCTTGGCAGCCTCGGTTTTAAATTCATCGATAGCCAACTGTTGAGCACCGTGGGTCTGGAAAAAACCTTCATGATCTGGGGCGCGATTGTGCTGGTAATGATCGTCTTTGGCTCCACGCTGATGAAAGACGCCCCGAATCAGGAAGTGAAAACGAAAAATGGCGTGGTTGAGAATGACTACACCCTGGCGCAGTCCATGCGTAAACCGCAGTACTGGATGCTGGCGGTCATGTTCCTGACGGCGTGTATGAGCGGGCTGTACGTAATTGGCGTGGCGAAAGATATCGCACAAAGTCTGGCACATATGGATGTGGCAACGGCGGCAAACGCGGTGACCGTGATTTCTATCGCTAACCTGTCCGGTCGTCTGGTTCTGGGGATTCTGTCCGACAAAATCTCTCGTATTCGCGTTATCACCATTGGGCAGGTCGTTTCGCTGGTGGGTATGGCGGCACTGCTGTTCGCGCCGTTGAATGATGTGACCTTCTTTACGGCGATTGCCTGTGTGGCATTTAACTTTGGCGGCACCATCACCGTGTTCCCGTCACTGGTGAGTGAGTTCTTCGGTTTGAACAACCTGGCTAAAAACTACGGTGTCATTTACTTAGGTTTCGGTATCGGCAGCATTTGTGGTTCCATTATCGCCTCGCTGTTCGGCGGATTCTATGTGACCTTCTGCGTTATCTTTGCGCTGTTAATTATCTCGCTGGCGCTTTCTACCACTATTCGTCAGCCGCAGCGTAGCGTCTATACCGAGGCACACGCCTGATCTATTAGTGGTCTGATTAATGCCCGGCGCATATATTTACAAAAATATATGCGCCGTTTGCATTCTCTATAAGCACTTTTCTTCCCTCCTGTGGTCTACTTACCTGCGCTGTAGAATTGTCTTATTATCTGCATTTGTCGCACTTTTCCCCTGTATGGCCTGACAGGCTTTTGCGCAGGGTGTTTTTATCCCTTCCTCCAGGGTTTGTTTGCATGAGATATATCAAATCGATGACGCAGCAGAAGCTGAGTTTCTTGCTGGCGATCTATATCGGTCTTTTTATGAATTGCGCTGTGTTTTTCCGTCGTTTTAGCGGATATGCGCACGAGTTTACCGTCTGGAAAGGACTCTCTGCGGTTGTTGAATTAGCTGGCACTGTGCTGGTGACCTTCTTTTTACTCCGTATTCTCTCTTTATTTGGCCGACGCGCCTGGCGTGTACTGGCAACGTTTGTGGTGCTCTGCTCTGCCGGCGCCAGCTATTACATGACCTTCCTGAACGTGGTCATTGGCTACGGTATTATTGCCTCCGTAATGACAACGGATATTGATTTATCGAAAGAAGTTGTTGGCTGGCATTTTATCGTGTGGCTGGTTTCGGTCAGCATTTTACCGTTGGTTCTGATTTGGAGTAATCGCTGCCGCTATACCCTGATGAAACAGATCCGCACGCCTGGCATGAGATGGCGTAGCGTGGCGGTGGTATTGTTGGCTGGCCTGATGGTATGGGCGCCGATTCGCTTGCTGAGCATGCAACAGAGAAGCGTTGAGCGAGAAACAGGAATCGATTTACCCAGCTACGGCGGAGTCGTTGCGAACTCCTATTTGCCGTCAAACTGGCTCTCTGCGCTGGGTTTGTACGCCTGGGCACAGGTGGATGAATCCTCAGACAACAAATCGCTGATGAACCCGGCGAAGAAGTTTACCTATGTTGCGCCCAAAAACCTCGACGACACCTACGTGGTCTTTATTATTGGCGAAACGACCCGCTGGGATCATATGGGGATTTTTGGCTATGAGCGCAATACCACGCCAAGGCTCGCCCAGGAGAAAAATCTGGCCGCGTTCCGAGGATATTCCTGTGATACGGCGACTAAACTTTCGCTGCGCTGTATGTTTGTGCGCGAGGGCGGGGCGGAAGAAAACCCGCAGCGTACTCTGAAAGAACAAAACGTCTTTTCTGTGCTCGGCCAGTTAGGGTTCAAGACCGATCTTTACGCGATGCAAAGCGAGATGTGGTTCTACAGCAATACTATGGCAGAGAACATTGCCTATCGTGAGCAGATTGGCGCTGAGCCGCGTAACCGTGGCAAAAACGTTGACGATATGCTGCTGATTAATGAGATGCAGCAATCTTTACAGAAGACTGATGATGGCGAAAAGCGTCTGATTATTCTGCACACCAAGGGCTCGCATTTTAACTACACCCAGCGCTACACCCGCGAATATGCACAGTGGAAGCCGGAGTGTGTCAACGTGGATAGTGGCTGCTCGAAAGCTG
Source organism: Citrobacter sp. Cf118 (assembly GCF_030334095.1). Taxonomy (NCBI): domain Bacteria; kingdom Pseudomonadati; phylum Pseudomonadota; class Gammaproteobacteria; order Enterobacterales; family Enterobacteriaceae; genus Citrobacter; species Citrobacter sp. Cf118. The sequence continues at coordinate 230,758 of NZ_JAOWES010000056.1, forward strand.
AGATGATTAATTCATTTGATAATTCGGTAACCTACGTTGATCACTTTATTACCAAAGTGTTTGATCAATTGCGCGATAAGAAAGCGATTGTGTTCTACGCCGCCGATCACGGTGAGTCAATTAACGAACGTGAGCACCTGCACGGAACGCCGCGTAAAATGGCGCCGCCTGAGCAGTTCCGCGTTCCTATGATGGTGTGGATGTCTGACAAATATCTGGAAGACCCTGACCATGCGAAGGCGTTTGCGCACCTGAAGCAGGAGGCGGATATGAAGGTGCCGCGTCGTCATGTGGAATTGTACGATACCGTTCTGGGTTGCCTTGGTTATACCTCGCCAAATGGGGGGATTAACGAGAATAACAACTGGTGTCGTATCCCGGACGCGAAGAAGGTTACAGCCCAGTAACAGAGCTGCTGACTTTCTCGCCGATCAAATGGCATTTTGATACTAAGGGATTGACGGGCGCGCGGCTGAGCAGTAAGATGCGCCCCGCATTCGGTGATTGGCGCAGCCTGGTAGCGCACTTCGTTCGGGACGAAGGGGTCGGAGGTTCGAATCCTCTATCACCGACCAAATTTAAAACCCTGCTCAACGAGCAGGGTTTTTTGCTTTATAGCCCAGGAGGATGAGAACCTCCGGGGGTAAGAGGTTCGACTCGAGCGTAGCGAGAGAACGTTGCGTCAGCAACGGCCCGCAGGGCGAGCCACGTAGTGGCGAGTAATCCTCTATCACCGACCAAATTTAAATCCTGCTCAACGAGCAGGGTTTTTTGCCTTATCCGGCCTACAGACTCAGTTTCATCCCGGCGTGTATGGCGTTATTCCAACCCCACCTTTGACCTTCCTTTTATCTGCAAAAATTGTGCATCACTTCCCACTGACAGTTAACGATTCTGTGACATATTCCATTGCCTTTTTTTATGTTTGCTTGAAACTTTTTTTGCGCTACTTATGGCTGGCGCTGGCATTTTCCGCTGTGCGTTTTAACGTTCATGGCATTAATCGCTCAGATATGCAGCATTCATTGGGAAAATTTGAATAAATTGCATAAATGTTAATCTCCAAATGTTGCGAAGTATGAAGATGTTTATTCTGGCATAGTGCGCGTAGCACAAATTTCCCTGCTGAAAATACCCGCTTGCACTTTTTTTAATCTTTGTTTGCCAATTCTCACCGTTGGTGTAAATCGCGGTTACCTGTATTGACGTTTTCACATTCTGTTGACAGATTGTAGGGTATGAGGGGCATTTCATGGAGAATCCGCACTGCAACTCAGTCGCTTATGTGAACGGAATCCCCATCCTCTTAACGCTGACCCGGCCGGGTAAAAAACAAAAAAGGCCAGGCGGTGCAAACCCATCGCAAATGGGTAAAACAACAAACATCACATTTGGAGCAGAAGAATGAGTATTTCCTTGAAGAAGTCAGGGATGCTGAAGCTTGGTCTGAGCCTGGTGGCTATGACCGTCGCAGCAAGCGTACAGGCTAAAACTCTGGTTTATTGTTCAGAAGGATCTCCTGAAGGCTTTAACCCGCAGCTTTTCACCTCTGGTACCACCTATGATGCCAGCTCCGTGCCGATCTATAACCGCCTGGTCGAGTTCAAAACCGGCACAACTGAAGTGATCCCGGGACTTGCTGAGAAGTGGGAAATCAGCGAAGACGGTAAAACCTATACCTTCCACCTGCGTCAGGGCGTGAAGTGGCAGGACAACAAAGATTTCAAACCGACGCGCGAATTAAACGCCGATGACGTGGTGTTCTCTTTCGATCGTCAGAAAAACGCCCAGAACCCGTACCATAAAGTTTCTGGCGGCAGCTATGAATACTTCGAAGGGATGGGTCTGCCAGACCTGATCTCCGAAGTGAAAAAAGTGGATGATAAAACCGTTCAGTTCGTGCTGACTCGCCCGGAAGCACCGTTCCTGGCTGACCTGGCGATGGACTTCGCTTCTATTCTTTCCAAAGAATATGCGGACAACATGCTGAAAGCCGGTTCCCCGGAGAAAGTGGATCTGAACCCAATCGGTACCGGTCCGTTCCAGCTGCAGCAGTACCAGAAAGACTCTCGTATTTTGTATAAAGCATTCGAAGGTTACTGGGGCACTAAGCCGCAGATCGACCGTCTGGTCTTCTCCATTACGCCAGACGCTTCTGTGCGTTACGCCAAACTGCAGAAGAACGAGTGCCAGGTGATGCCGTACCCGAACCCGGCTGACATCGCGCGCATGAAGCAGGATAAAAATATCAACCTGATGGAGCAGGCCGGTCTGAACGTTGGCTACCTCTCTTTCAACACCGAGAAGAAACCGTTTGATGATGTGAAAGTCCGTCAGGCGCTGACCTACGCGGTAAACAAAGAAGCGATCATCAAAGCGGTTTATCAGGGTGCTGGCGTTGCCGCGAAAAACCTGATCCCACCGACCATGTGGGGCTATAACGACGACGTTAAAGACTACACCTACGATCCTGAGAAAGCCAAAGCGCTGTTGAAGGAAGCCGGTCAGGACAAAGGCTTTACCGTTGAGCTGTGGGCTATGCCGGTACAGCGTCCATATAACCCGAATGCACGTCGTATGGCAGAAATGGTTCAGGCTGACTGGGCGAAAATTGGCGTTCAGGCCAAGATTGTGACCTACGAGTGGGGCGAGTATCTGAAACGCGCCAAAGCGGGTGAACATCAGGCGGTGATGATGGGTTGGACCGGTGACAACGGGGATCCGGACAACTTCTTCGCCACCCTGTTCAGTTGTGCGGCAGCGAAAGACGGCTCCAACTACTCTCGCTGGTGCTACAAGCCGTTTGAAGACCTGATCCAACCGGCGCGTGCGACCGACGATCACAACAAACGTATTGAACTGTACAAGCAAGCTCAGGTTGTTATGCACGATCAGGCCCCGGCTCTGATTGTTGCTCACTCCACCGTGTACGAACCAGTGCGTAAAGAAGTGAAAGGCTATGTGGTTGATCCATTAGGCAAACACCACTTCGAAAACGTCTCTGTCGAATAATTAAAAGCAATTAAGGAAGCGCTGCGCCCCGGTATTGTGTAGGCCGGATAAGCGCAGCGCCCTCCGGCGTAATGCTTTACCCGCGATGCAGTTTGCGTGGGATAAGATTTGTGAGCAATACAGACTCACGGTTCCAGGCCGTGCGTCATTAGAGAGAATCCGGGTTATGTTGCAGTTCATTCTCCGACGTTTGGGACTCGTCATCCCCACGTTTATCGGTATCACTCTTCTCACCTTTGCCTTCGTCCATATGATCCCCGGCGATCCGGTTATGATCATGGCAGGTGAACGTGGGATCTCCCCTGAGCGTCATGCTCAACTGCTGGCTGAACTCGGTCTGGATAAGCCGATGTGGCAGCAGTACCTCCACTATATCTGGGGGGTTATGCATGGCGATTTAGGTATCTCACTGAAAAGCCGCTTACCGGTGTGGGAAGAGTTCGTACCTCGATTCAAAGCCACGCTGGAACTCGGCGTCTGCGCGATGATTTTCGCCGTCGCAGTGGGTATCCCGGTGGGTGTACTTGCTGCCGTTAAGCGCGGCTCCATTTTCGATCACACCGCCGTTGGCCTGGCGCTGACCGGTTACTCCATGCCGATTTTCTGGTGGGGCATGATGCTGATCATGCTGGTTTCCGTGCAGTGGAACCTGACGCCAGTTTCTGGGCGGGTGAGCGACATGGTGTTCCTTGATGATTCCAATCCGCTGACCGGTTTTATGCTGATCGACACCGCCATCTGGGGTGAAGAGGGCAACTTTATCGATGCGTTGGCGCATATGGTCCTACCAGCAATGGTGCTGGGCACTATACCTCTGGCGGTCATTGTGCGTATGACCCGTTCATCGATGCTGGAAGTGCTGGGTGAGGATTACATCCGCACCGCGCGCGCTAAAGGTTTGACCCGTATGCGCGTCATCATCATTCACGCTCTGCGTAACGCGATGCTGCCCGTTGTCACCGTTATCGGCCTGCAGGTTGGTACGTTGCTGGCAGGGGCAATCCTGACCGAGACTATCTTCTCGTGGCCGGGGCTGGGACGTTGGCTGATCGATGCGCTGCAACGCCGTGATTATCCGGTAGTGCAGGGCGGGGTATTACTGGTCGCGACGATGATTATCCTCGTCAACCTGCTGGTAGACCTGCTGTACGGCGTGGTGAACCCGCGTATTCGGCATAAGAAGTAAGGGGCCATCATGTCACAGGTTACTGAAAATAAAGTTATTGCTGCACCGGTGCCCATGACCCCGCTGCAGGAGTTCTGGCACTATTTTAAACGCAACAAAGGTGCGGTTGTTGGGCTGGTGTACGTTGTGGTGATGATCCTGATTGCGGTCTTTGCCAACGTCCTTGCACCCTACAACCCGGCAGACCAGTTCCGCGATACGCTACTAGCTCCGCCTGCGTGGCAGGAAGGCGGTACCATGGCGCATCTGTTTGGTACTGATGATGTGGGCCGCGACGTGCTGTCCCGCCTGATGTACGGTGCGCGTCTGTCGCTGTTGGTTGGCTGTCTGGTGGTTGTACTCTCCCTGCTGATGGGCGTGGTTCTTGGGCTGATCGCTGGCTACTTTGGTGGAATTGTCGATAACGTCATCATGCGTGTGGTCGATATCATGCTGGCATTGCCGAGCCTGTTACTGGCGCTGGTGCTGGTGGCAGTATTTGGTCCCTCGATAGGCAACGCTGCGCTGGCGCTGACGTTTGTAGCATTGCCGCACTATGTGCGTCTGACGCGCGCCGCTGTGCTGGTGGAAGTTAACCGCGACTACGTCACCGCATCCCGCGTGGCGGGAGCCGGCGCGATGCGCCAAATGTTCGTCAATATTCTGCCTAACTGTCTTGCGCCGCTGATTGTTCAGGCGTCGCTTGGCTTCTCTAACGCCATTCTCGATATGGCTGCCCTCGGCTTCCTGGGGATGGGCGCACAGCCGCCTACGCCGGAGTGGGGCACCATGCTCTCTGACGTTCTGCAGTTTGCCCAAAGCGCCTGGTGGGTCGTGACCTTCCCGGGGCTGGCGATCCTGTTGACGGTGCTGGCATTTAACCTGATGGGTGACGGTCTGCGTGACGCGCTCGATCCCAAACTGAAGCAGTAAGAGGTTCGAGATGGCGTTATTAAATGTAGATAAATTATCGGTGCATTTCGGCGACGTAGGTTCCGAATTCCGCGCCGTAGACCGCATTAGCTACAGTGTGAATCAGGGTGAAGTGGTTGGCATTGTTGGGGAGTCTGGTTCTGGTAAGTCCGTCAGCTCGCTGGCGATTATGGGACTGATTGACTACCCTGGCCGCGTTATGGCCGAAAATCTGGAGTTTAATGGTCGCGACCTGAAGCGCATCTCTGAGAAAGAGCGTCGCCAACTGGTGGGTGCGGAAGTGGCAATGATCTTCCAGGACCCGATGACCAGTCTTAACCCCTGCTACACCGTCGGCTACCAGATTATGGAAGCCATCAAGGTGCACCAGGGCGGCAACAAAAAAACGCGTATTCAGCGGGCAATTGACCTGCTGACGCTGGTGGGGATCCCCGATCCGGCCTCGCGTCTGGATGTCTATCCGCACCAGTTGTCCGGTGGGATGAGTCAGCGCGTGATGATCGCGATGGCGATTGCCTGTCGTCCGAAGCTGCTGATTGCCGATGAACCGACAACGGCGCTGGATGTGACCATTCAGGCGCAGATCATCGAGCTACTGCTGGAATTGCAGCAAAAAGAGAACATGGCGCTGGTCTTAATCACGCACGATCTGGCGCTGGTGGCTGAAGCGGCACACAAAATCATCGTGATGTATGCTGGGCAGGTAGTGGAAACCGGGGCCGCGCAGGATATCTTCCGCGCGCCGCGTCATCCTTACACCCAGGCGCTGCTGCGCGCGCTGCCGGAGTTTGCTCAGGACAAAGCGCGTCTGGCCTCACTGCCGGGCGTGGTTCCCGGTAAATATGACCGCCCGAGCGGCTGTTTGCTGAATCCACGCTGCCCCTATGCGACCGACAAATGCCGCGCTGAAGAACCTGAACTGAACCTGCTGGAAGGCGGTCGTCAGTCAAAATGCCACTACCCACTTGATGATGCCGGGAGGCCTGGGCTATGAGTACGCAAAAGGCCGCCGCGCAACAGCCGCTGTTGCAGGCAATTGACCTGAAAAAACACTACCCGGTGAAGAAGGGCATGTTCGCCCCGGAACGCCTGGTGAAAGCGCTGGATGGCGTTTCCTTTACTCTGGAGCGCGGTAAAACGCTGGCGGTGGTAGGTGAGTCGGGCTGTGGGAAATCCACCCTTGGCCGTCTACTGACGATGATTGAAATCCCGACTGGCGGTGAGCTGTATTACCAGGGACAGGATTTACTCAAGCATGACCCGCAAGCGCAGAAGCTGCGTCGGCAGAAAATCCAGATAGTGTTCCAGAACCCCTATGGTTCTCTGAACCCGCGTAAAAAAGTAGGGCAGATTCTGGAAGAGCCGTTGCTGATCAACTCCACGCTCAGCAAAGAGGAGCGTCGTGAAAAAGCGCTGGCGATGATGGCGAAAGTGGGGCTGAAAACCGAGCACTACGACCGCTATCCGCATATGTTCTCCGGCGGCCAGCGTCAGCGTATCGCCATTGCCCGCGGTCTGATGCTTGACCCGGATGTGGTGATTGCCGACGAACCGGTCTCGGCGCTGGACGTTTCCGTACGTGCGCAGGTGCTGAACCTGATGATGGACTTGCAACAGGAACTGGGGCTGTCATACGTCTTTATCTCGCACGACCTGTCGGTGGTAGAGCACATTGCCGATGAAGTGATGGTGATGTATTTAGGCCGCTGTGTGGAAAAAGGAACCAAGGATCAGATCTTCAATAATCCACGGCATCCGTACACTCAGGCGCTACTCTCCGCAACGCCGCGCCTGAACCCGGACGATCGCCGCGAGCGTATCAAGCTGACCGGTGAGCTGCCAAGCCCGCTGAATCCGCCACCAGGCTGCGCATTCAACGCCCGTTGCCGCCGTCGCTTTGGTCCGTGTACTCAGCTTCAGCCACAGTTAAAAGACTATGGCGGTCAGCTGGTGGCCTGTTTCGCCGTTGACCAGGACGAAAACCCACAGCAATAAACGTGGGTTATGACCCGATAACCGGAGCCTTGTGCTCCGGTTTTTTTATATTTTGTTTTTCCGTCCACAATGTGAGTCCTCTGGCAGAACATTATTCCACAGCGTCTAAAATGTAGTCAGGATTCCTCTCGTCACAGAAATATCTATTTCGCAGTTGCTAACTATCAGGAGCAAATGTGGTCACGATACGCTGGGATATTAAAACAATTGATCGTCTGTCGATGGTTGAGGATGTCCTGAAGGAATTTTCCTGCTGCGATATCAATATCATCTCCATGAAAGTCACACCTGGACGGATCCTGATTAAATCCTGGTGCCGCCAGCTACAGGATATTTCCTGTGTGCAATCCTGTTTAAGCCAGCGCGCCGATATTATTAATGTCGCCTACCTCTGTGAGGAGATAAGCGAGCTGTCAACGCCGGAGCCGGAACGCCCGCGTTATTTCTCTGACATTATTTGCAGCAGCCAGAGCATGCACGCGCTTATCGAAAAGGCGATAAAAATTGCTGACAGCAAATATACCGTTCTGATCCGTGGCGATACGGGTACCGGCAAAGAGCTGCTGGCCCGGGCTATCCATAATTCCGGGCAGCGACGTTTTTATCCGTTTATTCCGGTCAACTGCTCTGCACTACCTGAGTCGCTTATGGAGAGTGAATTCTTTGGTTATGAGAAAGGGGCTTTTAGCGGCGCGGATTGTAAAGGCAAAAAAGGGCTGTTTGAAATGGCCGATAAAGGCACCCTTTTTCTCGATGAATTTGGTGAAATGTCGCTGGGCTTACAGGCTAAATTATTGCGCGTCCTGCAGGATGGCGGGATCCGTCGCGTTGGCGGGGCGCAAATTATTCCGGTTAATGTACGCATTATTGTGGCAACCAACGCCAATCTGGAAGATATGGTGGAACAACGTCTGCTGCGCGCCGATCTCTATTACCGCATCAATGTACTTTCCCTGACTATTCCGCCCTTGCGGGAACGCCCGCAGGACATCAGTCTGTTGATTCGCCACTTTGTGCAGAAATACGCAAAGGAATTCCAGCGGCGGATCATTCTGGATAAAGCTTGTTTTGATGCCTTGCACCATCACAGCTGGCCGGGAAATGTGCGCGAACTGGAAAATACCATTATTCGTCTGATGCTAATGGCGGAATCCGATGTCATTACGCCCGAAGAATTAGGGATGGTGAATTTGCCCGCCGCTGAGCAAGGCCCGACAGAACGTCCTTTTAAAGAGCAGGTTTTGTATGCGGAACGCCAGCTTATTGAACAGATGATGGAAGAGAATGTGTCGTCGCGGCATATCGCCAAAGCGCTGGGGGTATCACATACCACGGTACTGAATAAAATTCGCAGCTATCAACTGGAGAGTGTGAGCTAAGCGCCGCCAGGAGCTGACGGCGCAGTTTACGCGGGTTATTCAATCAGCTTCAGTAATGGCGACAGGCACAGCAGGATCCCGTACAACAGGATTAGCCAGGTTTTCAGCCCGCGTAGTTTTTCCAGCTGTGTGACTTTATAGATCAGGAAAAACGGAATAATACACGACACAATCCCGTACAGCGGGCTGCCTAACTGGAAGAACACCAGTACTGACACGCGAAATGATACCCAAATCACCAGGGTGATAACAATAAAGGTACAAATACCCAGCGTAAGCACCAGAGGATTAATTTTTTCCACGTCAATAACGCGGCTCAGTACGTTAAGAATAATTCCTTTGATCGCCTCGTGGAATCCCAAATAAATACCAAAGAACGCGGTTAATACGGCGAAGATATTTAATACCGTTGAGGTGATATGAATAATCTGTCCCGGAATGACCTGTGCCGCCAGCGCCAGTGCGGAAATATTTTGTTCGAAGGCCGAAACGGCTTCTTCATGGCTAATGGAAAAGGTAAAAGAAAAAGAGAAAAACAGGATGACCGCTATCAGCGTAATGTAACTGATCCGATGCGTGCGTATAGCCATACGTGTGGCCAGTACCCGGTCCGCCACCCGTTTGCGGTAGGCGATGTTCATAGGGTTCAACACCTGAATAAACACCGCGGAGAAGAAGCAGAACGGGATAGTCAGCAGCACATCGCGAAAGAACACCGAGGCTTCAGGGAAGGCGCTGATATTAGCGAAGTTCCAGTGCGGAACCATCGCAAAACCAAATACGATGATGATACCCACTTTGACCACTACCATCGGGCCGGAGATTTTGAATAGCAGTTTTTCTCCCCCGGAAGCAATGGCGACCAGCACGGCAAAAATGGCCACTTTGTAGATTATCGACTGTGAAAGATCGGACTCGGTCAAGCCGAAGGTTTTGATATATGAGGCGCTGTCAAAAACCACGGATAAGGAATAAATAAATATGCCGTGAATAATCATCAGAAAATAGATGACGCCAAGAAATACGCCCCAGTTTTTTCCCAGATAATGACTTATAATATCCGTGTAGTCATTACAGGTTTCACTTTCTGATAATGTTTTTAAATAAATATCCTGCACAATATAAGTTGCCGGATAAGCAATAATAAAGGCGACGATAAATACCCAAATGCCGGTTAAGCCAATTTGTACCGGCATCAGTACCGTTCCGGCACCAATGGCCATGCCTATGCACAGTAATACCCAGCCAAAATCGTATTTCGTAAATGGTATTTTTTTTGAGAATGGTACGGCGGTTGCTGTATTGTTGCTTAATTGTAATGTGTTGTCCTGCATAGAACCCCCTGCCCAAAATACACGTTCTCCCCGAAAGAGGATTGCGCGTATTGCCAGACTGTTGTGCCTTGATTCTCAACAACCTGAACCGAACGGCGTCGGTTCAGGCCATATTGGTCAGAATGTTGCCTTTCTGATGGCGTGTTCAAGGTCGTTAATAATATCTTCTGGATCTTCAAGACCCACAGAAAGACGGATAAGCCCGTCGGTAATACCTGCTTTAAGCCGTTCCTCTGGCGCAACGGGCGAATGTGTCATAGACGCTGGGTGCTGAATGAGGGTTTCGGTATCACCGAGACTGACCGCGAGGAGGCATAATTCTACAGAATTGATCATCCGTCTGCCAGCCTCGAGGCCGCCAGCGATTTCGAAGCTGATAATTCCACCTGGCAGGCTCATTTGTCGCTGGCCCAGCTCATACTGCGGATGCGATGACAGGCCTGGATAATACACCCGGGTAATGGACGGATGCCCTTCGAGGAAGCGGGCGATTTTCAGCGCATTTTCACAGTGACGCTCCATACGAATGCCCAGCGTTTTAACGCCGCGCAGCGTCAACCACGCATTGAAAGGACTCATGCAGCCGCCGGTGATATCTTTCAGGCCAACAAACCGCGCCTGGTCGATAAACTCCTGCTTACCAACAATGATGCCGCCAATCACATCCCCGTGACCGTTGATATATTTGGTGACGCTGTGCACCACAATATCTGCGCCCAGTTGCAAAGGCTGCTGACAGTACGGCGACATAAAGGTGTTATCCACCACCAGCAATGCGCCTTGCTGATGGGCGATACCGGCTACCGTTTCAATGTCGACCAGCGACAACGTCGGGTTAGCGGGCGTTTCGATATATACAACTTTGGTTTCCGGGCGCATGGCGGCGCGGATTTCTTCAGGCTTTGCCGCGTCGACAAAGCTGACGTTAATCCCAAACTTCGGCATGCTGTGCGACAAAAACGCGTGGGTACAACCGTAAATCGCGCTGGCGGAAACGATATGGTCACCCTGCTGACAAAGCGTCAACAGCGTTGTGGTGATAGCAGAAATACCGGACGCGGTTGCCAGCCCGGCTTCACCTCGTTCCAGTACCGCCAGCTTTTTCTCCAGCGCATCAGTGGTAGGGTTACCCAAGCGGGTGTAAATGTACCCGGACTCTTCGAGCGCAAAGCGGGCGGCACCTTGTTCGGCGCTGTCAAAAACAAACGTTGAAGTCTGGAAAATAGGCGTACTGAGCGCGCCAGTTGAAGGGTCGGGTTGTTGCCCCGCGTGAACGATCTGGGTGTTGAATCCGTAAGTACGACAGTCAGACATGATATCTCCTTTGATTCGGAACAGAACAGCTCACAGTCAAATAGCAATCGCTGTGCCAGAAAGTGAACTGATAGATATCAATAGGTTATGTATCTGCTGGCATTAATTGTCGGCAGGAATGTTGCCAGCTGGCAAGAATCTTTCCAGCGTACTGGCGAGAAAACCGGTGAAATGCGAAGCGCTACGCAGAGCGCAATATTGCGCAGTGATATGGCGAGTGGGCTACCGTAGAATCAGCGGCAAGCCGGGAGTTCCCGGTGAGGCGCAATGTTGCGGGGGCTTGATCCCCGGCGGCATCGGTTGCTGGAAAGAGAAAACCCCCGCACGTTGTTCGGTATAAACCAGGCAACTAAACGGGGGCTAACTTGACTCCAGACAAGTTAAGAATAGCCGCGAACAGTTGCCATTGCAACACAGGCGGCTATATGACGCTCGCACAGTTAGGCGTGGCTTTCTGGCACGATTTAGCGGCTCCAATTATCGCTGGCATTATTGCCAGCTTGATTGTGAACTGGCTGCGTAACAGGAAGTAATGCACTTTGCGGGCGTCTGCCTGCCGTAATGGCAACATGCGCCCGAACCAGGCCGCAGGGACTAACCTTGCGGCCTTTTTCGGCTTAAATGCAGATAAATCTCGTCGCCAGGTGCCTATCCTGTCGCGATAATGCACGCTGGGAAGTTTTCAGATACCGCCTCTCTTAATACCGCTACGATCGGGTATACTCTGACGGCAGTTTCGTCTATCCGTGGAGAGTCAGTTTGCGTGTCAGTCGCTCGTTAACAATTAAGCAGATGGCAATGGTTGCGGCCGTTGTTATGGTGTTCGTTTTTATTTTTTGCACCGTTTTGTTGTTCCATCTGGTCCAGCAAAACCGCTATAACACGGCTACGCAACTGGAAAGTATCGCTCGCTCTGTTCGTGAACCTCTGTCGAACACTATCCTGAAAGGGGATATTCCCGAAGCGGAAGCTATTTTAAGAAGTATTCGGCCAGCAGGCGTGGTAAGTCGCGCCGATGTGGTGCTGCCTAATCAGTTTCAGGCGCTGCGGATGAGCTTTATACCCGAACGTCCGGTTCCGGTTACGGTGACCCGCCTGTTTGAGCTTCCGGTACAAATTTCGCTGCCGATCTATTCTCTTGAACGTTCCGCTAACCCACAACCGCTGGCGTATCTGGTGCTGCAGGCGGATTCGTACCGCATGTACAAATTCGTGATGAGTACGCTCTCGACGTTAGTGACCATTTACTTACTTTTGTCGCTAATACTGACCGTCGCTATCTCCTGGTGCATTAACCGCTTGATTGTGCACCCCTTACGTAAAATAGCCCGTGAGCTGAACGACATTCAACAGCAGGACCTGATTGGTTATCAACTGGCATTGCCGCGTCTACATCAGGATGATGAGATTGGTATGCTGGTGCGTAGCTACAATCTTAATCAGCAGTTGATTCAGCGACATAGCGAAGATCAAAGCGACTTAGCAATGCGTTTCCCGGTTTCCGAACTGCCCAATAAGTCGTTTTTAATGGGGCTGCTGGAGCAGGTTGTTACCCGCCAACAGACGACGGCGCTGATGATTGTCACCTGCGAAACCCTACGTGACACCGCGGGTGTGTTAACCGAAACCCAGCGAGAAATCCTGTTACTTACGCTGGTCGAAAAACTGAAGTCGGTATTGGCTCCCAGGATGGTGCTTACCCAGGTGAGTGGCTATGACTTTGCCATTATCGCCCATGGTGTAAAAGAACCCTGGCACGCTATTACGCTAGGTCAGCAAGTACTCACTATCGTTAATGAGCGGTTATCGATTCAGGGTATTCAACTACGTCCTACCTGCAACATTGGGGTGGCGATGTTTTATGGTGATTTAACCGCAGAGCAGCTCTACCGCCGCGCCCTGTCAGCCGTGTTAACGTCGCGTCATAAAGGTAAAAACCAAATTCAGTTCTTTGATCCGTTGCAGATGGAAGAGGCGCAGCAGCGTTTAACCCAAGAGAACGATATTTTAACCGCCATGGATAACCAGCAATTTGCGCTCTGGATGCAGCCCCAGGTAGAGATGTCCAGCGGCAAGGTATTGAGCGCAGAAGCATTATTGCGGATGCAGCAGCCGGACGGTAGCTGGGAGCTGCCGGAAGGGTTAATCGACAGAATTGAGTCTTGTGGTCTGATGGTGACCGTCGGTTATTGGGTGCTGGAAGAAACATGCCGCCAGCTGTCAGCCTGGCAAGAACGCGGTCTCATGCTGCCGCTCTCGGTGAATTTATCCGCTCTCCAGTTGATGCACCCAAGTATGGTGTCTGATCTGCTGGAGCTGTTGACGCGCTATCGCATTAAGCCAGGCACATTAATTCTGGAAGTGACTGAAAGCCGGCATATTGACGATCCCCACGCCGCAGTGGCCATTTTGCGACCGCTGCGCAACGCGGGTGTGCGCATCGCCCTGGACGACTTTGGCATGGGGTATGCGGGCCTGCGACAGCTACAGCATATGAAGTCGCTGCCGGTGGATGTACTCAAAATCGATAAGATGTTTGTCGATGGCGTGCCCGAAGATTGCAGCATGATCTCCGCCATCATTCAGCTGGCACATAGCCTCAACTTGCAGATGATCGCCGAAGGCGTTGAAACCGAAGCGCAACGCGAATGGTTATCAAAAGCCGGGGTGGAAGTGGCGCAAGGATTCCTGTTTGCCCGACCCGTTCCGGCAAATATCTTTGAAGAACGTTATCTGGCACCGGAAAGCGCTGATTACAAAAGTTAAAAAAGGTCTCGCTTGTGCGAGCCAGCTCAAAATTTTTAACATTTTTGTATCAATTATGATCCAGGTGCATTTCTGTCATGTTGAGTGGGTGTTACTTTAAGGCCGCAGGTTAAACAAAACCTTACAAGACCTGTGGTTTTTACTTTAAGGACACCCTATGAAGACCTCTATATTCAAAAGCCTTTACTTTCAGGTCCTGACAGCAATTGCCATTGGTATTCTCCTTGGCCATTACTACCCTGAATTAGGCGCCCAAATGAAGCCGCTTGGTGATGCTTTCGTTAAGCTCATCAAGATGGTCATCGCACCTGTCATCTTCTGTACTGTCGTGACCGGCATTGCAGGCATGGAAAGTATGAAAGCAGTAGGCCGCACCGGTGCGGTTGCACTGCTCTATTTTGAAATTGTCAGTACGATTGCGCTGATCATCGGCCTTATCATCGTCAACGTGGTGCAACCCGGTGCCGGAATGAACGTCGATCCGGCGACGCTGGACGCTAAAGCGGTTGCCATTTACGCTGAACAGGCAAAAGACCAGGGGATCGTAGGCTTCCTGATGGATATTATCCCGGGTAGCGTGATTGGCGCGTTCGCCAGCGGTAACATCCTGCAGGTATTACTGTTTGCGGTAATGTTTGGTTTTGCGCTGCACCGTCTGGGCAGCAAAGGCCAGATGATTTTCAACGTGATTGAAAGCTTCTCGCAGGTTATTTTCGGCATCATCAATATGATCATGCGCCTGGCGCCGATCGGTGCTTTCGGGGCCATGGCCTTTACCATCGGTAAATATGGCGTCGGAACGCTGGTGCAACTGGGTCAGCTGATAATCTGCTTCTACATCACCTGTATTCTGTTTGTGGTTGTGGTTCTAGGCTCCATTGCTCGCGCAACCGGCTTCAGCATTTTCAAATTCATCCGCTATATCCGTGAAGAACTGCTGATCGTACTGGGTACGTCTTCTTCTGAATCCGCGCTGCCGCGTATGCTCGATAAGATGGAAAAACTGGGTTGCCGGAAGTCGGTTGTCGGGTTGGTTATACCCACGGGCTACTCGTTTAACCTTGATGGGACATCAATCTATCTGACGATGGCGGCGGTGTTTATCGCTCAGGCAACCAACAGCCATATGGATATCTTCCATCAGATAACCCTGTTGGTGGTGCTCCTGCTCTCCTCAAAAGGTGCAGCGGGTGTGACCGGGAGTGGCTTCATTGTTCTGGCCGCGACGATCTCTGCTGTGGGCCATTTGCCGGTTGCGGGTCTGGCTCTGATTCTTGGTATTGACCGCTTTATGTCTGAAGCACGTGCGCTGACTAACCTGGTCGGCAACGGTGTGGCAACTGTCGTCGTCGCTAAATGGGTCAAAGAACTGGACCATAAAAAGTTGGACGATGTGCTGAATAATCGTGCGCCGGATGGCAAAACGCACGATTTATCCTCTTAATCTCGTCACTTATGCCCGTAGTCCCTTCCAGGACTGCGGGCGTTTGCGCATAATTACCCCCTGTGCCTGAAACCGTCGATTCGGCGGCTCGGGATTTTTTCACTTCTTCCGTGACATTTTTATGTTCTCGCGGTCTAACACGAAGTGTTTTTAACGTCATATTCAGAGAGTCCTTTCGAGGGCTGTCTTTTTATTTCCAGGATAGTTGATCAGGGGTTCACATGCAGGGCACAAAAATTCGACTTTTAGCGGGCGGCTTGCTGATGATGGCCACTGCCGGCTATGTGCAGGCAGATGCGCTCCAGCCTGACCCGGCGTGGCAACAGGGCACGCTGGCAAATGGTCTACAGTGGCAAGTGTTAGCCACTCCCCAGCGCCCCAGCGACCGTATTGAGGTCCGCCTGCTGGTTAATACCGGTTCACTCACCGAAAGTACGCAACAGAGTGGTTTCAGCCATGCGATCCCACGTATCGCGCTGACGCAAAGCGGTGGCCTCGATGCCACGCAAGCCCGTTCATTGTGGCAGCAGGGGTTCGATCCCAAACGTCCCATGCCGCCGGTTATCGTTTCCTATGATTCCACGTTGTACAACCTCAGTCTGCCAAACAGCCGTAACGATCTACTGAAAGAGTCACTTTCTTACCTGGCGAATATCTCCGGCAATCTGAGCATCACCTCTGAAACGGTCAATCATGCGCTGAGCAGCGAAGATATGGTTGCAACCTGGCCGTCAGATACCAAAGAGGGATGGTGGCGCTATCGCCTGAAGGGATCAACGTTGCTGGGCCACGATCCAGCCGATCCGCTGAAAACGCCTATAGATGCGTCGAAAATTCAGTCTTTCTACCAGAAATGGTATACCCCGGACGCGATGACGCTGATTATCGTCGGTAACGTTGATGCACGCAGCGTAGCTGAGCAAATCAATAAAACCTTTGGCGAGTTAAAAGGAAAACGTGAAACGCCTGCGCCAGTACCCACGCTCTCTCCGCTGCGAGCAGAAGCCGTAAGCATTATGACCGATGCGGTACGCCAGGATCGCCTTTCCATCATGTGGGATACGCCGTGGCAGCCCATCCGTGAATCTGCCGCGTTGTTACGTTACTGGCGCGCTGATTTAGCTCGTGAGGCGCTGTTCTGGCACATTCAGCAAGAGCTAACCAAAAACAATGCCAAAGACATTGGCCTCGGATTTGACTGCCGGGTGCTGTTCCTGCGCGCGCAGTGTGCGATTAACGTTGAGTCGCCAAACGATAAACTGAACGCCAATCTGGGTACGGTTGCGCGTGAGCTGGCGAAAGTGCGTGATAAAGGACTTCCGGAAGAAGAGTTCAATGCGCTGGTCGCGCAAAAGAATCTGGAACTGCAGAAGCTGTTTGCCACCTATGGTCGTACCGATACCGATATTTTGATCAGCCAGCGTTTGCGCTCGCTGCAAAATCAGGTGGTGGATATTGCGCCTGAACAGTATCAGCGTTTACGCCAGAGCTTCCTCAACAGCCTGAGTGTTGAGATGCTGAATCAGGACCTGCGACAGCAGCTGTCGCAAGATATGGCGTTAATTCTGCTGCAGCCGAAGGGTGAACCTGAATTCAATATGAAGGATCTGCAGGCGACGTGGGATAGCATTATGGCGCCCGTTACCGCAGCGGCAACATCTGTTGAAACGGATGAATCACACCCTGAAGTGACAGATATCCCGCCGGTACAATAACCTGTAAGCCGGATAAGACGGTTACGCCGCCATCCGGCATTGGAGATGCCGGGGGCGCTTCGCTTGCCCGGCCTACGGTATGCAGACCGGATAATCGACGTTATTGCGGCATAGCGTCGCGTGGGATAATCGCCCCGCGGTGCTGAATCACGGCGCTTGCCGTCAGGTGGCCGCGTTTTGCGGCATCAGCGGCATTGCCACCGGTCAGACGTACCGCCAGATATCCGGCGCTGAAGGAGTCTCCGGCCGCAGTGGTATCGATCACCTTCTCTTTCGGCAATTTAACGGCCGGAACATCGATGAGCGCTTCGCCCGCGATGGAAACCAGGCAAGAGTCTGCGCCACGCTTCACAACCACTTCCTGTACACCAGCTGCGTGAGTACGGGCAATCACCTCAGCAACGGGTTTTTCACCCCACAGCGCGTCTTCATCGTCCAGCGTCAGGAATGCGATATTGGTGCATTCCAGCATCTGCTGATACACCTGCTGGGTTTCTTCTTTGCTGCTCCACAGACGCGGGCGGTAGTTATTATCAAAAATGACCTTTCCACCGTTGGCACGGCATTCACGCAGCAACGACAGCAGCTTGTCACGACTTGCCGGGCTTAAAATCGCCAGGCTGATTCCGCTCAGATACAAGTAATCAAATGTCGCCAGCTCTTCGCAAATCGCGGCAGACTGCTCGCTCTCCAGCCAGAATTTTGCGGCGGCTTCATTACGCCAGTAATAAAAGGTGCGCTCGCCAGTGCTGTCGGTCTCAATGTAGTAGAGACCCGGCAGGCGGTTTTCCATGCGCTGGGTTAATGAGGTATCCACGTTTTCACCCTGCCAGGACTCCAGCATTTGTTGGCTAAAACTGTCGGTACCCAGTGCAGTCACATAGTGTACGGAAAGTGCCGTAGCATCGACCTGACGGGCGATATAAACGGATGTATTCAACGTGTCGCCACCGAATCCGCGCTGAACGTCAGCGCCTTTCTGTGACAGCTCAATCATGCATTCGCCAATCACGGCAATCTTTCTGGACATAGTCGTAACCTGCTCTGAAAAAAATTAGCGTTAGTGTGCGCTGTGGGTGTTAAGCGGTCAACTATATTAAAACATCGTTCCATTATTTTTTTGAGCCAGCACGTGTTCTGCGTTGTTTTTGCCGCTTAGTTTTTATTTTTGCGCACAGCTGAACGTAAAGTTCTGCGTCTGAGCGCCGATAACCTTTGACGAGTCCGGTCAGTCACACTCTTATTTACAGGACATCTCAGATGATAAAGCAGGTTACCCAGCAGCTCATTACGCTCGATGCGAGTATTGAAAACTTGCAGGAGAGACGCTATTGGCTGCAGTGCGAGCGTGCTTACACCTACCAGCCAATTTACCAGACCAACGGACGACTGATGGCCGTTGAACTGCTGACTGTCGTGAGCCATCCTGATAATCCATCCCAACGTATTGCGCCAGACCGCTATTTTGCCGAAGTAACCGTCCGACATCGTGTTGATGTGGTGATAGAGCAACTTCTTCAACTTGAGCTGAAAGGGGACTTTTTCAGAGCCAACAACCTGCTGGCTTCCGTGAACGTCGACGGACCAACGCTCATTGCGATGCGCCAGGATCCCGAAATCCTGAAAATCATTGAAGGCCTGCCGTGGCTGCGTTTTGAGTTAGTGGAACATATCCGCTTACCGAAGGGGTCGTCCTTCGCCTCAATGTGCGAGTTTGGCCCGCTCTGGCTGGATGATTTTGGTACCGGAATGGCGAACTTCTCGGCGCTTAGTGAAGTGAATTATGACTATATCAAAGTGGCGCGAGACCTGTTCGTCATGCTGCGTAAGACGCCGGAGGGACGTAATCTCTTCACACTACTATTACAGCTGATGAACCGCTATTGCCGCGGCGTGATTGTCGAAGGCGTTGAAACGCTGGAAGAGTGGCGTGATGTGCAAAACTCACCAGCTTTTGCCGCGCAAGGCTATTTTCTCTCTCGTCCAGTACCTCTGGACACGCTTGAAGAGGTGATCCTGTCGCTTTGATGAGGACGTAGAACACCTCCTTTTCATCCTGCTGGACTATCTTTAGGACAGGCAAGGAAGGAAGTAGAGAGGTTAGACATGACGAAAGCAGGTAAAATAACCACTTCAGTAATAGGGGTTTTCTTGTTGTTGATCGTCGTACTCATCATTGTGATTGCGACATTTGACTGGAACCGGCTCAAACCGACCATCAACCAGAAAGTCTCTACAGAACTCAACCGGCCCTTTGCTATACGGGGTGACCTGGGCGTGGTTTGGGAACGCCAGAAGCAGGAAACCGGCTGGCGTAGCTGGGTTCCGTGGCCGCATGTTCATGCTGAAGATATCATCCTCGGCAACCCGCCAGACATTCCTGACGTTACCATGGTGCATCTCCCGCGTGTTGAAGCTACGCTCGCCCCACTGGCACTGCTGACAAAAACCGTCTGGCTCCCGTGGGTCAAGCTGGTCAAACCCGATGCGCGGCTGATCCGCCTGTCGGCTGGACCTTTAACTTAGCTGGGGACGAAAACCGCGCTCCTAATGCGCCGCCATCCGCGTGGTCGTTCCGGCTGGATAACATTCTGTTTGACCAGGGACGCATCGCCATTAACGATAAGGTGACGAAGTCGGAGATTGAGATCCTGGTCGATCCGCTGGGTAAACCGTTGCCCTTTAGCGAAGTGACCGGCGCAAAAGGTAAAGAGAGCAACGCCCACGTCGAGGACTACGTGTTTGGTCTGAAAGCGCAAGGGCGATATAACGGCGAACCGCTAAGCGGTAGCGGAAAAATTGGCGGAATGCTGGCGCTGCGTGGTGAAGATACGCCTTTCCCGATTCAGGCTGATTTCCGTTCGGGCAATACGCGCGTAGCGTTTATCGGCACGATAAACGATCCGATGAACATGGGTGGGGCGGATCTACGACTTAAATTCTCGGGAGATTCGCTAGGGGATTTATACGATTTGACCGGCGTGCTGCTCCCGGATACGCCGCCGTTTGAAACCGACGGACGTCTGGTAGCGAAAATTGACCCGGAAAAATCCTCTGTTTTTGATTATCGCGATTTCAATGGTCGCATTGGCGACAGCGATATTCACGGAACGCTGGCCTACACCACCGGCAAGCCGCGACCCATGCTGAAGGGCGATGTGGAATCACGCCAGCTGAGGCTGGCCGATTTGGGGCCGCTGATCGGGGTGGATTCAGGCAAAGGCGCGGAACGGGCAAAACAATCTGAACAGCGTAAAGGTGAGAAGAGCGTTCAGCCTGCGGACAAGGTGTTGCCGTATGACCGTTTTGAAACTGACAAATGGAACGTAATGGACGCTGACGTGCGTTTCAAAGGACGGCGTATTGAGCATGGCAGTAGCCTACCGATCAGCGATCTCTCCACTCATATCATCCTGAAAAATGCCGACCTGCGCCTGCAACCGCTGAAATTTGGTCTTGCGGGAGGCAGCATTGTTTCCAGCATCCATCTGGAAGGGGATAAAAAGCCGATGCGGGGGCAGGCGGATATCCAGGCTCGCCGCCTGAAGCTTAAAGCACTGATGCCGGATGTGGAACTGATGCAAAAAACGCTTGGTGAAATGAACGGTGACGCCAGGTTTAGTGGGAGCGGAAACTCGGTGGCGGCGCTGTTGGGTAACAGCAATGGCAACCTGAAACTGCTGATGAATGACGGTTTGATCAGCCGGAATCTGATGGAAATTGTGGGCTTGAATCTGGGGAACTATCTTGTCGGGCAGATATTTGGCGATGACGAAGTGCGGGTGAACTGCGCGGCGGCGAATCTGGATATTGTTAACGGCGTGGCGCGTCCGCAGATTTTTGCTTTTGATACGGAAAACGCAGTCATTAATGTCACCGGTACGGCAAGCTTTGCGTCGGAGCAACTGGATTTAACCATCGATCCGGAGAGTAAAGGGATTCGTATTATTACTCTGCGTTCGCCGTTGTATGTTCGCGGCACCTTTAAGAATCCGCAGGCAGGCGTGAAGGCCGGACCGCTGATTGCGCGCGGTGCGGTTGCTGCTGCGCTGGCAACGCTGGTGACGCCAGCGGCGGCCCTGCTGGCGCTGATTTCACCTTCTGAAGGGGATGCTAATCAGTGCCGGACAATCCTGTCGCAGATGAAGAAGTGATGAGAGCGCCGGATGAGGTGTAAACACCTTATCCGGCCTACGGGGGATTGCAGTTTGTAGGCCTGATAAGCATAGCGCCATCAGGCCATCAAATTACAGCGATTGATGCCGTGTCTCATGGGTTAACAGCAGCGCAATTAACGTTAACGCCGCCATTGATGCCAGATACGTACCGACTGCCGCCAGACCATAGTTCGCCTGCAACCATGCAGCGATGTATGGGGCAACGGAAGCACCAAGAATCGACGAAACGTTGTACGAGAACGACGCACCTGTGTAGCGCACTTCGGTCGGGAACAGCTCCGGCAGCAGCGCGCCCATCGGACCAAATGTCAGCCCCATCAGGCTTAAGCCCAGCAACAGGAAGGCGAAAACCAGCACCGGATTGCCAGAGCCGAGCAGTGGTTTAAAGGCAAACAGCGCAAACAGAATGATAAGCGTGGTGATGATGAGCATGCTCTTGCGACGACCAAATGCGTCGGCCAGCAGGCCCGCCACCGGCACCATGACGCCAAAGCCAATCACCGCCATCATCAGCATCCACAACACTTCATTACGCGGCAGGCCAAGTCCCACAGGCGCGGCAGCGGTGCTGAACGTCATCGAATAGACGGTCATGATATAGAACAGCGTATAGGTCGCCAGCATGATGAATGTGCCGAGGATCGTCACGCGAACATGTTTGGTCAGCAGGGTACCCAGCGGGATTTTTACCTGCTTTTTCGCCGCGGCTACTTTGGCGAAGACCGGGGATTCATGCAGCGAAACGCGAACGTACAGACCGATAATCACCAGTACCGCAGAGAAGATGAACGGTACGCGCCAACCCCAGCTCATGAACTGTTCGTCGGTCAGCAGCCAGGAGAGCAGCAGAAAGGTACCATTGGCGAAGAAGAAGCCGATAGGCGCGCCCAACTGCGGAAATGATCCGTACAGCGCGCGTTTGCGCGGTGGCGCGTTTTCCGTCGCCAGCAGCGCAGCACCGCCCCATTCACCGCCCAGACCTAAACCCTGACCAAAACGCGCCAGCGCCAGCAGCAAGGGGGCGAAAATGCCGATTGTTTCATAGCCCGGCAGCAGGCCAATCACAACCGTCGAGATCCCCATGGTGAGCAGTGAGGCAACCAGCGTGACTTTACGGCCGACGCGATCTCCGAAATGCCCGAATACCGCAGAACCGATCGGTCGTGCCACAAAGGCGATAGCAAAAGTCGCCAGGGACTGTAGCGTCGCGGCAGTCGGATCCCCCTGCGGGAAGAAGATATGCGGGAACACGATCACCGCGGCGGTGGCGTAAATATAGAAGTCGAAGAACTCAATGGCGGTGCCAATGAGCGAGGCGACGACGACTTTATTGCGCGAGTTGACCGGGGTGTGTTCCTGTTCGTTGTCGAGTGTTGTGGCTGTTGCTTGCATAATATTTTCTTATTTTTGGCCGAACGAAAGGTCATATTACGCACAGCAAAAGAGACATTTCAATCTGTAACAAACTTTGAGGTTGGTCAAAAATGGAGCAAAAAGGGGATAATTTTTAGGCTTGAGATTTCACTTCCATGAAATGCTTCACATAATTTAAAACTTAGATGATAAAACTAGTTTTTGGTTAAATAAAAGTTACGGGTTGGATTTATTCACTAAATCGGTGAGATCGGGCGGCATTATAATTGCCGGATGGCGCTGCGCTTATCCGGCCTACAAAACTCACCCGTAGGCCGGATAAGACGCGTGCGTCGCCATCCGGCAATTCACAACTAATCCAGCGGTGGCTACTGCGTTTTACCTGGCATACGCGGGTCGTCTTTGTATTCAGCCGTGGCAATCCAGGCAGCGCAAAACAGAGTCAGACGAGCGAAGAAGTAGAAGAACGCCATCAATCCAAGCACGGAACCAAATGCCGCGCCTGACGGCGATTGCACCAGTGACGGCAGGGTATATGTCATGATCATTTTGATGACTTCAAACCCCAGAGCCGCAATAAATGTCCCGCGAATCAGCGCCTTTTTACGCGGTCGGTGACGCGGTAGCCGCCAGAAAATCCAGAAGAACAGCAAGTAGTTGGCGAAAATAGAGATGGTCAGGCCGATCAGCCGCCAGGCGGGCTTCAGCCATTCGATACCGTCGAGATACAGCGCAGAGATAATCATCTGCTGGGCGGAACCGGCGATAGAGGTAATGGACAGGGTAACAATCAGCGCAACCAGTAAGCCAATCAATGAGATAAAATCACGCAGATATTTGACCCAAATTTTTTCCTGATCCTGTGGGGTACGCTCCCAGACATCCCGCGACTGAGCACGAATCGCTTCGCGCAGGTTTCCCATCCAGTTAATGCCGGAATAGAGCGCGATGCCAAGCCCTACCAGACCTACAGTGGTACGTTGCTGTACGGCGGTATTAATGGTGTTTTTCAGCGTAGAGGCGAGCGTCGGATCGCTGACGTTCAACAAAATCTTGCTGAAGATATCCTGCAACAGTGTAGGGTGCGAAGCGAGAATAAAACCCGCAGCGGCAAACGACACCATCAGGATCGGGATCATCGAGAGAAACGAGAAGTAGGTAATGGCGGCGCCAAACTGATTTCCCATACGATCGTTAAACCGCTCTGCGGCACGAATAAGATGGGCGATGATGGGCTGACGTTGAATTTTATCGGCGAAGGTCAGAGCCGTTTTCAGCGCCTGGTTCGCTTTAGCGTTTTTCTCCGGCGCGGCGGAGGCTGGTTTATGTTCTGGCGTAGGGTGTTTTGCGTCTTGTTCCTGCGTCATCCGATCGGTTGTCCTTATTTTGTTCACTCATGACATTATAGCCTGCTCAGGGGCGCATCCTGAAAAATGGACTAATCCACATAGTCTTTCATCACGCCAGTCAGCCATTCCATAAACAGATGCACCCGGCGAGAGAGGTTGCGTCGATGCGGATAAAGCAAAGAGACCGGCATTGGCTCGGCGCGATATTGCGGCAACACTTCGACCAGCGTACCGGCGCGCAGGGCATCACGCACGCCAACGCGCGGTACCTGAATAATGCCCAGACCGGCAAGGCATGCCGCGTGATAGGTTTCGGTACTGTTTACCGTTAGCATGCCGCCGGTTTTAACCCATTGCGTGCCGTTTTCTGTCGCCACTTCGAAACCTTGCGCACGCGTTCCCAAATTGACCGAGTAGTGCACCACTGCATGTGAAGCTAAATCCTCCAGGCTTTCCGGATAACCAAAGCGGGCGAGGTACTGTGGGCTGGCGCAGTTAATCTGCGTGAGTTTCCCCACTGGGCGCGCAATCAGCCCTGAATCTTTCAGCGTGCCTACGCGTACCACACAGTCGAAACCTTCGCGGACCAGATCCACCAGGCGGTCGCTGCTGCTGAGTTCGAGCTCAAGGCCGGGATACTGATGCAAGAAAGTGGGTAAGCGGGGCATCACCAGATTTCTCGCCACGCCAACCGGCATATCGACGCGCAGCTTGCCGCTGATGCTGGACGGATCGTGATGAAATAGTCCATCCAGCTCATCCAGATTGCTCAACAAATCTTTTGCGCGTTCGTAATAGATCATACCGTCTTGTGTGAGCTGAACGCGGCGGGTAGTGCGGTGCAACAACTGCGTGCCCAGATGATTTTCCAGGGCCTGGATTTGGCGCGATACGCTACCTTTAGGAAGACCAAGGGTGTCTGCCGCACGCGAAAAGCTCTCCAGTTCTGCGACGCGGATGAACAACTGCATTGCGTGAATTTTATCCATTCTTATGCCCTATTGTTGTTCCAAATGAAACAGTAATGCGCAACAGACGACATTTATTGTTTTTCTATCACCTAATAAGCTTTATCTCAATCATCACAACGTCGGAAATGAGGTTTCTTATGACGCAACGTATCGCATTAGTGACTGGTGGTAGTCGTGGGCTCGGTAAAAACGCCGCACTTAAGCTGGCTGACAGAGGAACGGACATTATCTTTACCTACAACAGCCAGCAGCAGGCGGCGCTGGATGTGGTTGCTGAAATTGAGCAAAAAGGCAGAAAAGCTGCGGCAATACAACTGAATGTCAGCGATGTGGCTGGCTTTGAGTCCTTTACCCATGAGGTACAAGCGCAACTGAAAAGTATGTGGAATCGTGAGGCGTTTGATTATTTAGTGAACAATGCCGGAATTGGTCTGTATGGCGCTTTTGCCGATACCTCCGAAGCGATGTTTGATCAATTAGTGAACATTCACTTTAAGGGCCCCTTCTTCCTGACCCAACGTCTGTTGCCGTTGATCCAGAATGGCGGCAGGATCCTGAATGTTTCATCGGGACTGGCGCGTTTTGCACTGCCAGGGTATGCCGCCTATGCCTCAATGAAAGGGGCGATGGAAGTACTGACGCGTTATCAGGCGAAAGAACTGGGAGAGCGGGGTATTTCAGTAAATATCATCGCGCCTGGGGCGATTGAAACCGATTTTGGCGGCGGTCGACTGCGGGATAATAAAGAGCTGAATGCATATGTGGCATCGCAAACGGCGCTGGGACGCGCGGGCTTGCCGGATGATATTGGCGACGCGATTGCCGCGTTGCTCAGTGATGAGCTGGCCTGGATGACAGCGCAGCGTATCGAAGTATCGGGCGGAATGTTCCTGTAAATCGCTCGTATCTTATGCAGCTTTTGAGCAATAGAAAACCGGTGCGCCACTCCAGGTAAAAATATAGCTGGTGGCGTTTACCGGTATTATCTGCAATCTAATTCAGCGATCGCGGTGCCGAAAGAAATCCGGGATAAACTTTCTGAATAACTCATTTTTCTTCGACAGCGGATTTGTCTCAGAAGAAACCATGATCACTTCCCCATCCCCCACAGATTCAGAATTTAATTCTTTGAAATGTTAAAAATTCGACATTAAAAATTGAGCGTTCGATCGCGTATGTGAAAACATGGCCTATGTGCTAAAAATTTCGCATAGGAAGAATAATAAATCGTGAATTTCATTTATAACCTCAAATCTACCATAAACGAATACTAAACGACCGCTTCCTCATAGTAGATTGGGATGAAGATTGGAAAGCATTTATAGCAGTCATATAATCCACCATACAAACGGTATGGATTATCTCAACGCTTATATGTAGAGGTGCATGTTCGTCTTCATTTAACGTGGGTATAAGATATGGGCTATCGTCTATATGGATTTATGATTGGTGCTGAAATTCATTTTGACATTTCTAATCGCCGACTGTATCGGCTTACGGGTAGCCATACCGAGAAAAACATCGTTTTTGCGTCAATTTACTTTAATGAAACAATGCTCAGGCTTTTCCTGTATTTATTAATAAATGCCAGGAGCCAGCCGGTACCGAAAGAAGAGTTATTTGAGAAAATCTGGGAAGCGCATAATCTGAGCCCCTCTGCACAAAGATTATGGCAAGTCCTGCACAATCTTAATAATAAACTTGGCCTGCTGGGGTTACCCAGGGATTTTATCCTTAATATAAGAGGTCAGGGTTATGTCATCAATTATCCTGATGTCATTCCCGTTTATTACAAAGTGAGCGAACTCCCAACTCATGCTGTCAAAAAAAGGGAGAAAATAGATAACCTGAGTGAGTGATGTCAACCCAGGTATTTGCCCCGAGCATGCAGCGCGAGGGGCTTTTTTTATCGTTATCTTTGCTTTCTATTTTCAATGAATGTTCGCTAAATAGCGTTATTGTTCAATAGATACCAATAACGGCCAGGGCGATTGGGTCAGGTTCTGATGATTGCTGTGCGGTTGTCCTCAATAGGCCACCGCACGCTTGAGGCTCGTGATGATTACCACAACCAGGCAACTCCCGATATTATTCTCTGACGCCAGCGAATTACTGGCCCGTTTCCTCACCTGTGCACCGGTAAAAACGCTGAATGCAGCCATTATTCAGCGCCAGTTCAGACCGGTGTATCAACCCATTTTTAACAGCCAGACGGGTGAAATTGCAGGTATTGAGGTGCTTGCCAGATGGACGCATCCCCAGTATGGCGCTATTCCCCCTGATATATTTATTCCCCTTGCGGAAGAGCATGGTCTTATCGCCTCGCTGACGCATCAACTTATTCAGCAAGTCATTGCCGACCTGCAGTCGCGGCTCCCCCTTTTCCCTAATGGACTTTATCTTAACCTAAATCTGAGCCCCGAAAACTGCCTCGATCCGCGTTTTAAGTCGGACGCCGTGGCGCTCATGCAAAAGCTTGCCCCGGTTCAGGTTCAACTGGTTATCGAAATTACCGAAAGACGCCCTCTGCACTTTACCCCTCAGCTAAGCGAGTGGTTTGCCGCGTTGAGAAAATCCAATATCGCCGTAGCGTTAGATGATTTCGGGACGGGATACTCGAATCTGTGTTACCTCCACGCGCTGGAACCGGAGTTTATTAAGATAGATAAACTGTTTGTCAGCCAGATTGGTGAGGGGGGCGATACCCGCATTGTCGATACGCTTATTGAGCTGGCGCAGAAGATGGGTCTGCGAATGATTGCCGAGGGCGTTGAGACTCAGGCTCAGGCCGATTATCTGCGCATGAAACGCTGTGATTTTTTACAAGGGTATTATTTATGTAGACCCGTTCCACTTGAAGATCTGATCGGAGTGATGCAATCGCCCGCAACCTTTAGTGTCGATTGATACAGCAATACTGCCTGGGGAAACCACAGGTGATGATCAATTGATGCGACATTTTATTTTGTAACATATTTGTCTGTTACTGTGAGTTCCTTATTTTTATTAGAAAATATAGACTCCAAAAAATTAATATTAATAAGCTGATTTTGAGTATTGGATATTAAGGATTTCCTTAATGTTTAGCGCCACTTTTGTCCCTTTGTGTGATTATTTGGTTTGAGCTGTAACTATTTTCGATTTCTACTTTTTTCTTCTCCGTCTATCGGTAAAATGGCCCCTGCCAAATGGTGACTTCTTATTTTACCCCTCGGGTAATACCCTTCCGCGTGTTAAGGCTAGTATCTTATTCAGACGGAGATAAGTAATGCAGGTAATAATGTTTGACAGGCAGTCGATATTTATTCATGGAATGAATGTAAGTTTACAAGAGCGTATTCCAGGAGTGGATGTTCAGGGTGTCAGTCAGGCAGATGACCTTTGGCAGAAACTGGAAGACACCCCTGATGCACTGATAATGCTGGATGGCGACCAGGACGCTGAGTTCTGCCGTAACTTGCTACAGCAGATAGCGCAACGCTTTTCGACAGTAAAAGTGCTGGTAACAGCAACGGACTGCCGTAAAAAATGGCTGCAGGAGGTTACGCAATTGAATGTGCTGGCCATTGTTCCACGCGACTCTGACGCGGAAACCTTCACGCTGGCTCTCAATAGCATTGCGATGGGAATGGTATTTATCCCCAGAGATTGCATGGCAACCCCCGAGTACAGCGGGCAAAATATCAGATCGCTTAGTGCGCGTCAGCGAGAGATTCTGACTATGCTTGCCGCCGGAGAATCAAATAAACAAATTGGTCGATTGTTAAATATCAGCACCGGAACGG
Organism: Citrobacter sp. Cf118; assembly: GCF_030334095.1. Taxonomy (NCBI): domain Bacteria; kingdom Pseudomonadati; phylum Pseudomonadota; class Gammaproteobacteria; order Enterobacterales; family Enterobacteriaceae; genus Citrobacter; species Citrobacter sp. Cf118. The sequence goes on from NZ_JAOWES010000056.1 coordinate 259,472, forward strand.
TCAAAGCCCATCTTGAATCGCTGTATCAGCGCCTCGAGGTAAAAAACCGTACGCAGGCGGCAATGATGTTAAACGACGCTATTTAACGGGCGAATATTTCACAGTCAGAACGTTTCTGGCTGTGAAATAACCCCCGAGCAGAATTCTGCAGCACAAAACCGGCTTATCCCCACGCTGAGCATCCACGCAATTAACACTTCCTGTTGAAACCTTTCTTTTATTTGCGGCATTTTTTGGTGTATGAATTCCTCGCAGATTTCCAGATCCGCGAGCAGTAGTGTTTCTGCCTGCGTTACCGAAACAGGCGCAGGAAAGCTTTCATCGGATGTGATTTCGTGCCCGTAGCCAATCACCCAGACACCATTTTTGTCCTGATACTTTTCCAGTGACAGGCCTTGCCATTGTTTAATAAATGCAACACAGGCGGGCGTGAAATACGTTGAATGGAGTGGCATATTCATCTCTGTACAAAGAGACCTATTTTAAGAAACCACCCTCGTTACGCCAGTTGCCATACAGCCAGTTTTTTCAGCAAAACGTCTTATGCTGCGGGTGGCTGATAGTCGTGTTTTAACAGGCCGAAAATCCAGTCATCATTCCAGGTTTGATGCAGCCAGTAGCTTTCCCGTAGAGTGCCTTCGTGAATGAACCCGACCTTTTCCAGTAGACGCCGCGAAGCGTCGTTTCCTGCGGTGACGCGGGCCGTAAGCCGGCGTAGCCCTCCGGTGGTAAATGCAAAATCGCAAACTGCATGCAGGGATTCAGTACCATAACCTTTCCCCTGCGCTTCAGGGGCGAGCAGAAAACCGACCTCGGCACATTCATTGTTTTCATGAATATACCCAGTCACCCCAAGCGGTGCTCCCGATGCCTTATCGCACAGGACCAGACATAGCCAGTGCGGGCTGCCGGGAGACCATTCAGGCAGGCGGGAGTTGAAGGCTGTCCGTATCTCCTCTTCAGTACGCGCGTCAGTGACAAAGCGCATCACATCTGGATTCTGCTGTAGCGTTAAGAAGAACGTCCAGTCATTTTCTGTCAGTGGGCGGCAGAGTAGACGTGATGTTTGCAATACAGGCACAGGCTTATCTCCAGAATAATTTTCAATGATTGTGCGGAAGTCACTGTAAAACTTATTTATTTGCTATATGAATGTGTTTTAGTCTACATCGGCACAACGTTGCGTTTAAAAAAGATAATTACATACCATGATGAGGCCGCACGTTTTGGGTCCTTTTAGGGAAGATGATGACCAATAGCGCGTTACAAGCGACATGTACACCCTTTGAACATTGTCTGGGGATTATCCGTCAGGCGTCGACAGAAATATTACTGCTGTTAGGCGTACATGTCACAGAAGGCAAAGACCCTCGGTGGTTTCTCGAACAACTGGATCAGGCACGACTGAATCTGGGCGGCTGGGGGGCTGTCGCCAGACGGTTGCAGATGAATGATGCGCAATTGAGCCAGTTCACTCTGCGGCTACGCCATCTTCAACAGAGTGTACCCCAATATGAAAATGGCCAGGACGTCAGTGAAAACCAGCTGATTTCAGCGCTGCGCTTTGTGGCCTCTCTGGAACAATTACGCCAGCAACAGCCCATCCTGAAGTATCAAACCGAAATTACACCTGTAGAGCCGGATGCTCAGATGCGGGCGCAGCGTCAACTTCGCGCAATAGAATTAACCCTCAAATCCCTGATTGCGCGGGTATGGCCGGATCAGCATCCTCTCAACAGCTTTCTGAAACAGCACTTTGGCGGTGAACGTCTGCGTCGCTGGCTAAAGTTGGGCGAAGGACGAGATGCGCTGGACGGTATGATGTTTAGCGAGCTGGCACTGATGGTCGTCGATAAGAAATTATTTGTTCGCCACTTTACGCAGATTTTTAACGATACCTCGGTGCTGATGTCGTTTGTTGAACCGCGCATCACGCTACGCATGTTTTTGGATGATTGCCGCCTGGCTCGTAACTGCGTTATCGCGCAGCAGCCGCTGACGTCAGTACAACTGATGTTGCTGGACTACCAGTACCGGCAGATAACTCATCCTGTGCAACGGGCATTTGAAGAACGGCGTACGCGCATTAATCCTGCGTCGTATCTGGAATCTGATGAGTCCATGGTCCGCCAGTTTTGGGAAACGGCAAAGCAAAAAGACGAGCAAGCGAGAGGCGATAAGCATGAAATCGCAGACAGTATTGATCCGCCGGAGAAGCGGGCCAAACGCTCGGCGGAAGAACGTGAACAGCTGATTTCCGGCATGTTGTGGGTAGCGGTTGGCGTGATGGTGCTGGCGATTTCGCTGGGTGCGTTCTGGTTATTCACTTCGCCAGCGCCACAGGCGTCATCCGGACAATCCGTTGAAATTGTGCAGGAGGAACCGCGACGTGACGCCCCCAGCGCGCGGGAGGCGGTGACCCGAATGGGTATCACCTGGGATGCCTTTAACATGCGGGCGGCTATCGATCGCAATGACACCCGCGTGACGTCACTGTTCCTGCAGGGTGGGATGGACTGGAAGCTGGCGTGGACGGAGCAGGCGTTCTCAGCGGGCAATACCGAGGTGTTGAGACTGCTGCTGCGTTACCCTTCGCAGATGGATGAAAGCAAACCATGCCGACAGTTTATGACTACGCTCAGCCATGCAATGTCAAATGGGGCGTCACTCACATCGCTGCATAAAAGTTATCTGCAAAGTTTTTGTTCCGTGCCTGAGGTCGTTGCGCGTCAGCAATATGATCTTGAGCAGGCCGAGCTGCGTGTTCGCGCCCAGCCCAGCCCTGAGAACAAGAAATGGCAGAGAATTCATGCCGAGTTATACGATGCGATTAACTGACATCCTGATGACTCAGACCGTCAGCCGCTAGGGTTCGCCATACAAACCGATGAGTCGGCGCACCACGCCATTGGTCCAGCCAAAGCCGTCCTGCAACGGATATTCCCCGCCGCCGCCTTCGCGCGGCGCTGCGTCGGCTATATGGTATTTTTCGATCAGTTTGTGGTGCTCCTGATAAAAGAGATTCACCGTTTTCAACCAGTTACGGGCGATTTCATCCCCGAGGTGGTCATCACCGTACAGTTTGAAGCCCTGGATCGCCATCCACTGCAGCGGCGCCCAGCCGTTGGGTTTATCCCACTGTTCACCCGTTTCATGCTCGGTTGCTAAAATCCCACCGGGCGTGAGCAGGCGACTGCGAACCGCGTTAGCAAGCCGGTCGGCTTGTTCATGTGTTGCCATACCGACATACAGCGGCACAATACTGGCGGCAGAGAACAGGGCCATTTGTTCGCGCCGCCAGTCGTAATCGCGATAGCAGCCGTTTTCATCGTCCCACAGATAGCGGTTTACCGCATCGCGACGGTCACTGGCTTTCTGGCGAAACAGCGCTTCCGTTTCTTTGTCGCCTTTCAGCGCGGAAATATTGGCGATAGTGCTTTCCAGCTTGTAGAGGAAGGCATTCAGATCAATCGGGATGAACTGCGTGGTGCGTATGCTGGCAAGGCGGCCTGCATCGCGTAGCCAGCGCGAGGAATAATCCCAACCAGAGGCTGCACCCGCGCGCAAATCCCGATACACCTCATTGGGCGGGCGACCTGAATGCTTGGCGGTCTCAACGTCTTCAAGCCATGACTCATCGCGCGGCGTATCACGATCGTCCCAATAGCGGTTGAGCAGAGAGCCGTCCGACATTCTGATCACGTGACGGTAGGCCTGGTTGAGCACTAGGGAATCGGCGCCATCCATCCAGAATGCGTATTCCATTTTTAGATGTTCAAGGTAGCGACGCGCGCCGCGCACGCCATCCTCTTCAAACAGTTCCACCATCAGCGCAAAGACCGGTGGCTGCGAACGGCTCAGGTAGTAGGTACGGTTACCGTTGGGGATATGACCATAGTTTTCAATCATCCAGGCAAAGTTATCCGCCATACATTTCAGCAGATCTTCGCGACCGCTCTCTGCCAGACCCAGCATGGTAAAGTAGGAATCCCAGTAGTAGGTTTCGCTAAAACGTCCGCCGGGCACAATATATGACTGCGGTAATGCCAGCAGCGAGGACCAGGGAATGTGATCCTGCGGTTCGCGCGTCAGCACAGGCCACAGCTGATCGATATGCTCTTTCAGCGAGCTTGCCGGATCGGACACATATTCACTGGAGGGCGTTTCCGGTAGCCAGAAATGGTTTTCGATGAAACGTCGCAGATCAAAGTCGCGGTGGCGTTTAACTTTGCGATAGCGGATCAAAATGTCCAATGGGTCCATTTTGGGCGCACAATCAGGGAAAGTTTTGCTATCAGCAAATAGTTTGGATGACTGGACGTGTTCAAACAGCTCGAGGTAACGATCGGCGGGGGTTAACGCATCTGACGCGGGTAACCCTGCAATCATCTCCGGCTCTGGCTCTGCCTCAATCATTTCATCCAGCTTTAACTCGCACGGATCCATTTCATAAAGCAGATCGATATCGATCGTCATTTCTTCTGAAGGGGCGTGGGGTAGTTTCTGGTTGAGCATAATGAGAAAGACCTCCGATGGACGTTGAAAGATTAAGGCTATTGCCCGGTCGTCAGTTAAGCGTAGACATTCGCTTCGGTGTCTGGTGAGTAAAGCGTGCGGTTGATCACATTTTAGTGCTGTATATTATTTAGAAAATAAGACTATCCCAATGAATATAATGAAGAATTCATAATTCTGCGTGACCTGAAGATATTTCATTTTCAGAACATTCGATTGCAACGAGTTGTGAATGGAAAACCATAACGGCTTATCTCCGTAATAGGCACAGGCTATTCTATCGATAGTTATCCCCCATGTAATTGCTTGATACTTATCAAAATAATAAATCCCTTACTTTCTATGATGGTTAAGTCTGATAAAGACTATGCACTCATTATTCTAATTTTTCTGGGTCACAATAACTCACAACGGTGAGGGTAAAATAATGAAAATCATTACCCGTCTTACCGCGATAGCCATAGCTGGCGTCGTGATTTGTTATTTTGGATTATCCGGTTATGTGTGGTATCACGATAATCAACGTAGTAAACAGGCAGATGTTCAGGCCTCTACGCTGGAAGAAAATAATAAAGTATTAGGTTTTTTACGCGAAAAAGGATGCGATTATTGTCACACGCCTTCAGCTGAATTACCTTTCTATTCTTCTTTTCCTGTCGCTAAGCAGTTGATGAATTACGATATTCAACTGGGATACAAATCATTCAATCTTGAGGCCGTTCGTGCGGCGCTGGTCGCAGATAAACCCGTTTCGCAAAGCGACCTGAATAAAATTGAATGGGTGATGCAGTATGACACCATGCCGCCGACGCGTTATACCGCACTGCACTGGGCTGGCAAGGTAAGCGATACGGAGCGAGCAGAGATCCTGGGCTGGATTGCGAAACAGCGCGAGCAGTATTATGCCAGTAACGATACCGCCGCGCAGCATCGTAACGAGCCTGTGCAGCCGATACCGGAAAGCATTCCGACCGATGCCCGTAAAGTGGCGCTGGGCTTTACGCTTTACCACGACCCGCGTATTTCCGGTGACAGCACGATTTCTTGCGCGCACTGCCATGCCCTGAATGCGGGGGGCGTAGATGGTCGCAAAACGTCAATCGGCGTAGGCGGCGCGGTTGGTCCTATCAACGCGCCGACGGTATTTAACTCTGTCTTCAACGTGGAACAATTCTGGGATGGTCGAGCACCAACATTGCAGGCGCAGGCAGGCGGCCCGCCGTTGAACCCTATCGAGATGGCGTCTAAATCCTGGGATGAAATTATCCAGAAACTGGATAAGGATCCGCAACTCAAACAAGAGTTTATCGCGGTTTATCCGCAGGGATTCAGCGGAGATAATATTACCGATGCGATTGCTGAGTTTGAGAAAACGCTAATTACGCCAAATTCGCCGTTTGATAAATGGCTACGCGGTGATGAAGCGGCGTTAACCGCCCAGCAGAAACATGGCTATCAGTTGTTTAAAGATAATAAGTGCGCGACCTGTCATGGCGGTATTATTTTAGGCGGGCGTTCATTTGAGCCATTGGGTTTGAAAAAGGACTTTAATTTCGGCGAGGTCACTGCCGCAGATATTGGCCGCATGAACGTCACTAATGAACTACGTGACAAGCTGCGTCAAAAAGTCCCTGGCTTGCGTAACGTTGCGCTGACCGCACCTTATTTCCATCGAGGTGATGTGCCTACGCTCGACGGTGCGGTAAAACTGATGCTGCGTTATCAGGTGGGTAAAGAACTGTCGCAGGAAGATATCGACGATATCGTGGCGTTCCTTGAGAGTCTGAACGGGGTGTATACGCCGTATATGCAGGGTAAATAATCCCTGACATTATCCAGCCTGACGCGTTTTGCAGGCTGGATAATTTTTCTCCATGAACCGGTATAACATGCCTGCTCGGTCACAACAGTATGTCGATATCGGGTGATGAGTTAAGCAATGTATTCCTCTTCTTCCTGCACATAGCTTTCTTGTGCTTGCGCAAATATTTCTTCGGAGGAAACGAGAGCATGGTACCCCTGACCCTCAGGTTGAATAACAATCTTCAACGATTGAGAAAGGGGAACGCCGCTGTCTTTTTTGTTCTGGCCGATGACGGCACCGGGCGCAAAAGGCGCAACTGCACAAGCGAAAGCCTGAACCATTTTCTCGCGACTAGCGTAATGTGACTTCTTGATGCTGAGGGCGTTACTGATGATAGCGCTGTCAATCATTGTTCCGGTCAACCAGTCACAGGATGAAGAGTAACCTGCACACCAGCGCAAACCACTTCCCTGAGTGTACTCTTTCAACAGCTGAGTTTTGGTTCCTGCAAAACACGATCCCAGCATCAACCCACTGATGTTATTGTCTGCGGCTTTTTCACTGACTGTTTTTAGAATATCTTTCAGCAGAATGCCGCCAATGTGTGATTCGCTACCATGTGCGGCGACGTAAACAATTGTATTGCGAAAAACCTGCATACAAAGGCACTCAAGGGCAATTTCGAAGCTCTTCTTATTGTAGAAATTCAGAAAATAGACCTCAGTGTCGCCCTGGAGTCTGGCGATCCCTTGAATAAATGGAACGACCGAAGAACGATTGGAATCATGATCATCCAGTTTCCAGGGTGATTCAATGACCAGGATACAATTACTGCTTTTGCTTTTTGGCATGAAATATACACCTAAGTGAAATTATTCTTTTTGGTTTGTGTAATAACTGTGTTTTTGAACTTTTATATCGTTACGCAACTCTGCAAATAACTGGATAAAAACGGTCTTGTTTCCAGTTAGTTAAACAGGTCATTTAAAGGTTCCTCATATTTGTTATCCGTCCGGATAACGTCACAATTATTGGAATCTTTATGAACCTTAACGCTAAGCGCCAGGGGACTACCCCTTTGTGTTTGCAAAATACTCGTGAGAAGAATACTTTGCAACATCAAGGAGATAAACCCACACAATTTGCTGTGAATGGCTTACAAGAACACCAGCAATTCATAGGCCAGCATATTCAGAGTCAACCTGTAAAAGCGATATTCTTTCGCAGTAATTTAATTAATAGTAGTTTTAATAAAATTCTTTTCGCAAATTTAACTCTGAATCGTTGTTATCTTGAAAATCTTATTTTCGAAGATTGTGTCATGCGAAATGTTTGGTTTTCATACTGCGTGATCGTACAGCCTGTGGTTCTACGACGTTGCAATGTGGCGGGAATGCGTCTGCTGAATGTGCATCGGAGGATGTTTGTTTTTGAAGAGTGTACCGGTGTCGGGGAATTACTCATTTCCTGACACCGGTCATTCAGATTAACGCATGGTAACGAACTCTTCTGCTGCCGTTGGGTGAATCGCAACGGTGTTATCAAAGTCTTTCTTGGTTGCGCCCATTTTCAGTGCGACCGCGAAGCCTTGCAGCATTTCATCCATTCCAAAACCAATACCGTGAATACCGACAATCTTCTCTTCCGGACCGACGCAAACCAGCTTCATGCGGCACGGCTGACGATGTGAAGTGACAGCGGTATACATCGCGGTAAATGATGATTTATACACTTTCACCTGGTCATCGCCGTGCTGTTCACGAGCCTGCTGCTCGGTCAGGCCCACGGTGCCAATTGGCGGATGGCTGAAGACCACGGTCGGGATATTGCTGTAGTCCAGATGTTCGTCCGGTTTGTTGTTAAACAGACGCTCGGACAGGCGACGGCCCGCGGCAACAGCAACCGGCGTCAGCTCAACGGCGCCGGTATTATCGCCGACGGCATAAATACCCGGCACGCTGGTGTTCTGGAATTTATCCACGACGATGTAGCCTTTTTCGTTGGTTTTCACGCCAGTCGCTGCCAGGTTGAAGTTATCGGTAGCTGGTTCACGACCAATTGCCCAAATCAGGCAATCTACCGTTTCGCTACGACCATCTTCCAGTTGCAGGGTCAGGCTGCCGTCAGCGTTTTTAACGACCGCTTTCGGAATCGCGTGGGTATGCAGAGTCGGGCCTTCGGCGTTCATCACTTCAACCAGCGTGTCGACGATCATCGGGTCGAAGCTGCGTAGCGGCGCGTGTTTACGCACGAACAGATGCGTTTGGGCGCCCAGGCCGTTAATCACGCCTGCCAGCTCAACGGCGATGTAACCTGCGCCGACGACCGCAACGCGCTTCGGCAGCGCGGGCAGCTCAAAGAAGCCATCGGAGTCGATCCCGTATTCCACACCCGGAATGTTCGGATGGCTCGGGCGACCACCGGTAGCAATCAAAATATGATCGGCAGTAATGGTTTCACCGTTCACTTCAATGGTTTTGGCATCCACAAAGCGGGCAAAGCCTTTAATCACATCGACATTATTTTTGCCCAGCACATTGTCGTACGAGGTATGAATACGATCGATATAAGCGGTACGCGTGGCGATCAGTTTATTCCAGTCGAACTTATTGATGGTGGTGTCAAAACCGTAATCCGGCCCGTACATGTGGATCGCTTCGCGAACCTGGGCGGCATGCCACATCACTTTCTTTGGTACGCAGCCCACGTTAACGCAGGTGCCGCCTAACTCTTTGGCTTCAATCAGTGCGCATTTCTGGCCGTACATTGCTGCACGGTTAATGGAGGCAATACCGCCGCTGCCGCCGCCAATAGCGATGTAATCATAGTGCTTGGTCATGACCGCTCCTTCATGTTCATTGTAGGGCGGAGAAGCGTTACGCCATCCGCCAAAATATTCGCGATTGTATACCTGATATTAAAAGGTTCCACCGATGGCTGCGATTACTCCGGCACGATCCAGCTTACCGAGGTATGACCGGTTCCTGCCGGAACCAGTTTGCTGTGCAACCACGGCAGAACGTTGTTCATCTGCTGCTCCAGCTTCCACGGCGGGTTAATCACAATCATGCCAGACGCTGTCATACCGCGCTGATCGCTGTCCGGGCGCACTGCCAGTTCAATTTGCAGAATTTTGCGGATGCCGGTGTCTTCGAGATCGTGGATCATGCGCTTGATTTGTTGGCGCAGAACCACCGGATACCACAGCGCATAGGTGCCGGTCGCGAAACGCTTGTAGCCTTCGTTAATACCGGTGACCACCGCCTGATAGTCGCTTTTGATTTCGTAGGGTGGATCGATAAGGATCAGCCCACGACGTGAAACCGGCGGCAATTTTGCTTTCAACTGCTGATAACCATCGGCTTTGGCCACGCGTGCGCGCTCATCTTTCTGGAATTCGCCGCGCAGCAGAGGAAAGTCGCTCGGGTGCAGTTCAGTTAACTGCAGGCTATCCTGTTCGCGCAGCAGCTGGCGAGCAATTAACGGAGAGCCCGGGTAGTAGCGCAACTGACCGCTACGGTTGAAGTGTTGCACTACGCCAATGTAGGGTTCCAGTTCGGCAGGCAAATCGTCCTGCTGCCAGATACGGGCGATCCCTTCCAGATATTCACCGGTACGTTCGGCATGCTCACTGCTCAGCTGATAACGGCCAGCGCCAGCATGGGTGTCCAGATAGAGAAACGGTTTTTCTTTCTCTTTGAGCGATTCAATGATCAGGCTCTGGACGGTGTGTTTCAGGACGTCGGCGTGGTTGCCTGCGTGATAACTGTGGCGATAACTGAGCATGGGTAATGAAATTCCGCTGAAATGACGATTTGCCACAGTTTACAGCAGATCGGCACAGATTACCCGTAGGCCCGGTAAGCGCAGCACCACCGGGCGTCTTTCCGTCACGGTTAGCATTGAAATCCTCTACACTTAACCCCATTGTACAAATTAATATGCACAGCGCCGGATACGCGCTTCATTCACTCTTTTCAACAGGACCGCGCTAATGACCAATCCATTGCTGACTCCCTTCGAACTGCCGCCGTTTTCTAAAATTCAGCCTGAGCATGTCGTGCCTGCCGTCACTAAGGCGCTGAACGATTGCCGCGAAAACGTTGAACGAGTGGTTGCGCAGGGCGCGCCGTACACCTGGGAAAATCTCTGCCAGCCGTTGGCGGAAGTTGACGACGTACTGGGGCGTATTTTCTCTCCGGTCAGCCATCTGAACTCGGTGAAAAACAGCCCGGAACTGCGCGAAGCCTACGAACAAACGCTGCCGCTGCTGTCTGAATACAGCACCTGGGTTGGACAACATGAAGGCCTGTACAAAGCGTACCGTGACCTGCGTGATGGCGATCATTACGCCACCCTGAGTACCGCGCAGAAAAAAGCGGTCGATAACGCGCTGCGCGATTTTGAGCTTTCTGGTATCGGTCTGCCGAAGGAAAAACAGCAGCGTTATGGTGAAATCGCCACCCGTCTGTCTGAACTCGGCAACTTGTACAGCAATAACGTCCTTGATGCCACGATGGGCTGGACGAAGTTAGTCACCGATGAAGCCGAGCTGGCTGGTATGCCGGAAAGCGCGCTGGCTGCGGCGAAGGCCCAGGCGGAAGCCAAAGAGCAAAAAGGCTATCTGTTAACGCTGGATATTCCAAGTTACTTGCCGGTGATGACCTACTGTGACAACCAGGGACTGCGTGAAGAGATGTATCGCGCTTACTCCACGCGCGCGTCTGACCAGGGGCCGAACGCTGGCAAATGGGATAACAGCCCGATAATGGAAGAGATCCTCGCGCTGCGCCACGAACTGGCACAGCTGCTGGGCTTTGAAAGCTACGCCTTTAAATCTCTGGCGACCAAAATGGCGGAAAACCCGCAGCAGGTCCTCGACTTCCTGACCGATCTGGCGAAACGCGCCCGTCCGCAGGGGGAGAAAGAGCTGGCTCAACTGCGCGCCTTCGCGAAAGCGGAATTTGGTGTTGATGAGTTGCAGCCGTGGGATATCGCTTACTACAGCGAGAAACAAAAACAGCATCTCTACAGTATCAGCGACGAGCAACTGCGTCCTTATTTCCCGGAGAACAAAGCCGTTAACGGTCTGTTTGAAGTGGTTAAACGTATTTATGGCATCATTGCCAAAGAGCGCACCGATGTTGACGTCTGGCATCCGGAAGTTCGTTTCTTCGAGTTGTATGACGAAAACAACGAGCTGCGCGGCAGCTTCTACCTCGACCTGTATGCCCGTGAACATAAACGCGGCGGGGCGTGGATGGATGACTGCGTCGGCCAGATGCGTAAAACCGACGGCACGTTGCAAAAGCCGGTTGCCTACCTGACCTGTAACTTTAACCGTCCGGTGAACGGTAAACCTGCGCTGTTTACCCACGATGAAGTGATTACCCTGTTCCACGAGTTCGGCCACGGTCTGCACCATATGCTGACCCGTATCGAAACCGCGGGCGTTTCCGGTATCAACGGTGTGCCATGGGATGCGGTCGAACTGCCGAGCCAATTTATGGAAAACTGGTGCTGGGAGCCGGAAGCGTTGGCGTTTATCTCCGGCCATTATGAAACCGGCGAACCGCTGCCGAAGGAACTGCTGGATAAAATGCTGGCGGCGAAAAACTACCAGGCGGCGCTGTTTATTCTGCGTCAACTGGAGTTCGGTCTGTTTGATTTCCGTCTGCACGCGGAATTTAACCCGCAGCAAGGGGCTAAAATCCTCGACACGCTGGCGGAAATCAAGAAACAGGTCGCAGTGGTGCCGGGCCCAACCTGGGGCCGCTTCCCGCATGCCTTCAGCCACATTTTTGCTGGTGGCTACGCGGCGGGTTACTACAGCTATCTGTGGGCCGACGTACTGGCGGCAGATGCCTTCTCTCGCTTCGAAGATGAAGGGATTTTCAACCGTCAAACCGGACAATCGTTCCTCGATAATATCCTCACCCGTGGCGGTTCTGAAGAGCCTATGGAACTGTTCAAGCGCTTCCGTGGCCGCGAGCCACAGCTGGATGCAATGCTGGAGCATTACGGGATTAAAGGCTGATTATTCACGTGAAAATCTGCTTAGTCGATGAAACAGGCGCCGGAGACGGCGCCTTATCTGTTCTGGCCGCCCGCTGGGGACTGGAACACGATGAAGATAACCTGATGGCGCTGGTGATGACGACAGCACATCTGGAACTGCGCAAACGCGATGAACCTAAGCTCGGCGGTATCTTCGTCGATTTCGTGGGCGGTGCGATGGCCCATCGGCGCAAGTTTGGCGGTGGCCGCGGTGAAGCGGTGGCGAAGGCGGTCGGCATTAAAGGCGATTACCTGCCGGATGTGGTCGATGCAACCGCAGGGCTGGGGCGCGATGCGTTTGTACTGGCCTCGGTAGGCTGTCGCGTACGAATGCTGGAACGTAATCCGGTGGTTGCTGCGCTGCTTGACGATGGCCTGGCGCGCGGGTATGCCGACCCGGAAATCGGTCCGTGGCTGCAGGAGCGTTTGCAGTTGATTCACGCGTCGAGCCTGACGGCGTTAACCGATATCACGCCGCGCCCGCAGGTGGTGTACCTCGACCCGATGTTCCCACATAAGCAGAAAAGCGCGCTGGTGAAAAAAGAGATGCGCGTGTTTCAGTCGCTGGTGGGGCCGGATCTGGATGCGGATGGGTTGCTGGAGCCTGCTCGTCAGTTAGCCACCAAACGTGTGGTGGTGAAGCGTCCGGACTACGCGCCGCCGCTGGCGGATGTCGCTACGCCAAACGCGGTAGTTACTAAAGGGCATCGATTCGATATTTATGCGGGAACGGCATAGGCCAGATGGTTAGCAATAGTGCCCGATGGCGCTACGCTTATCGGGTCTACAGCTCAGTGCCGTTAGTAGGCCGGATAAGGCGGTAGCCGCATCCGGCATCACGGGTTAAACAAACGGTGCCAGCGGATCGGCAATCTCAAACGCTACCGCGCGGTCCGCCTTCGGCGGGTAAATCAGCTCGCTGACAATCGACACCTTCAGCTTCTTCGCTTCTGCACGCGTCAGTTTCACCTGCTGATCCCATCCTTCGCTATACACCGCACCCCAGGCACCGAGATCCAGGCAGGTGACGTAGTTTTCCTGACGATATGGCAGTGGTGTTATGTTTAACAGGTCTGCCGCGGCATTATTACCGGCGAATTTACCCAGCAAGATGGCGTGCTGGCAGGTCATCAGCGCATGATTGCCTTTGTCGTCGGTGGCGGCATAGGCTACATCGCCAGTGGCGTAGATATCATCGTGACCCACAACCTGCAGATTGGCATTTACATGCAGACGGCCCTGGCGATCGCGCGGGGCGTTAATCTGTGCTGTCAGGCTATTAGCCTGTACGCCGACGGTCCAGATAACTGTCTGGGAAGAAATCACCTGTCCATCTTTCAGCGTGACGCCAGAGGCATCCACGCACTCTACTTCCGCATTGACCAGCCACTCGACACCCAGTTCAGCAGAGGCTTCGATAATCACGTCACGTAATTCCTCGCTCCAGCGTCCGCCCGGCTGAGCGCCGCGTTCAACTACGACAACTCTGGTCTTAGCATCAGCGCCCAATATTTCGCGCAAACGACCTGGTAATTCCAGCGCCATTTCAATGCCGGTAAAGCCGCCGCCGCAGACCACTACCGTATTGCGAGCCTCACTTTCCGGTTGTAATGCCAGATCGTTAATGTGCTGCTCCAGTACGGCGGCGCTCTCAAGTTGGTCGAGGTCAAACGCGTGCTCGGCGGCACCGGTGACGGCGTCGCGGTTTACGTGACTTCCGCTGGCAAGCACCAGGCGGTCGTAGCGGCGCAGATGAATGTCACCGTTGGCATCTTTCCAGCTCACCTCTTTAGAGTCCGGGAGGATTTGCTCGACGTGACCTTGCAGGAAGTTGACGCCGGTAACGTCAAACAGCGGTTGCAGTGGTGCGACCAGCGTATGAACGGCGCTTTCATAAAAACGTGGGCGGACACGCAGCTCTGGCTGTGGCGCAATTACTGTAATATCAATGGCCTGCTGATGTTTATCCGCCAGTCGTGCGGCGCTTAATGCTGCCCACATACCGGCAAAGCCGGCGCCCACGATCAGAATTTGTTTACGCATTGGAGTTTTCTCACTGGTGACTACGAGTTATTTACTCGGATTTTATTTGTCGTAGTTATGAATTGCAATGCGATTGAGATCCTTTTTGCCTCAAAGGGTGAGGGTTTTTTATTATCTATTTGATAAATATGTATTTAAAGTTTTATTGTGAAGAGGGGTTACTTTGCTGTCTGGAATGAGTGAAACGAAAAAGCTACAATAAACTCAGATTAATTTTGACTGAGATAAGAGAATGGCATTCTACAGTTCTGGGGTTGAGTACGGCATTCATAGCCTGATGTGTATGGTCGACAGTAAGGGCGACGCGCGGGATATGAGCGTGCGGGAAATTGCCGAACTGCAAAGTGTGCCATATGACTATCTGGCAAAAATTTTCACCCGTCTGTCCAAAGCGGGTCTGGTGCGCAGCATTGAAGGCAAGGGCGGTGGTTTCCAGTTAGCTAAACCTGCTGAACACATCACTGTGCTGGATGTGGTGAATGCTATTGATGGTGATAAGCGCATCTTTGAATGTCGTGAAATTCGCCAGCGGTTGGCGGTATTTGAGGAGCATCCACCAGAGTGGGCCTGTGAAGGCATTTGTGGTGTGCGTTCGGTAATGGACATGGCCCAGCAGCGGATGGAAGAAGCGCTCGGTCAGCATACGATTCTGGACCTGGCGCGCAAAATGTACCGCAAAGCGCCGGACACCTTTGTGGTGGAAGTGCAGGAGTGGATAGACGCGCGTAAAGGGTAGTGAGTGAAAATGCCGGATAGGGCAATAGCCGCCATCCGGCACTGAAGGTTATTGTTCGGTGCTCGGCGTATTAATCATGCGGTTCAGCCATGGCACCATAATCGCCATCACCACCGTTACGGCCAGGGTCACCAGACCAATCTTACTGAAGACGTTGGTATAGATAGGCAGCGTTTGCAGCGGGTCGGTGATGTTCTCTGGTACGGCGGTGAACGTCGCGACATAACCCCCCATCAGGAAGGCTGCTGCCTGGGTCAGGAACCACATCCCGAGAATAAAGCCCATCAGGTGTTGTGGCACGAGAGCGGCGACCATAGCCAGCCCCAGGGCGCTAATCAGCAGTTCACCCAGGCTCTGGAACAGATACACCAGCACGATAAACCACGGCGACGTCAGCCCCTGCGCATCGGCAAACCACATTCCGGCTGCAGCGGCGGTCAGGAAACCCAGCGAGCACAGGAACATACCGAGCGTAAACTTCATCGGCATGGTCAGGTCTTTACCTTTGTTGCCCAGACGGGTATAGATTGCGGCCAGTACCGGACTCGCCAGTACCACCCAGAACGGGTTCAGCGCCTGGAAGCTTACCGGGTTGATGGCGAAACCAAGAATTTCATGGTGCACGTTATTGATAGCAAAGAAGTTCAGCGAAGTTGGCATCTGCGCGTACAGCACGTAGAACACCACCGCTTCCAGCATCAGGATAAAGGCCACAAACATTTTGTTGCGCCCGGTTTTATCCAGTTTGAAGGCCTGACGGAAGAAGATGATCGTCACGGCAATCGACAGGACGATCAGCACCAGGTTGGCAATCTGCACGTTGTGCATCAGCCAGGCGCAGATAAATACCATCACTACCGTTCCGGCCAGCACGCAGAATAGATTACGGAAATTCAGCGGCTTATGGTCTGGCTCTGAACCGATATTCTTCACCATTCCACGGCAGGCAAAGTAGACCAACAGCGCGACAATAAGCCCGGCCCCGCACAGATTATAGGTCACCGCATAGCCAAACTTATCGGCAATCACCGGTGCCAGCGACAACGACAGCAGTGAACCGATGTTAATCGACATATAAAACAGGGTGAAAGCACCGTCCAGACGGGCGTCTTTCGGTGGATAGCATTTTGACAGCAGGCTTGCCGGGTTGGCTTTAAACAGCCCGTTACCGACGGCAATGGTACCCAAAGCAATAAAAATCAGGTCGGGCTTAAGCAGTGACATCCCGGTCATGAAGTAGCCGATCGCCAGCACAATGGCGCCGAGTACCAGCGTACGCTTAGTGCCTAACAGATGGTCGCCGACGTAGCCGCCGATCGAGATCAGGCCGTAGACCAGCGCGGCAAATGCACCAAAGGTGACAAATGCCTGTTCCTGCGAAAAACCGAGCTGCTTAACAAAAAATACCGCCAGGATGCCCTGAACGCCGTAATAGCCAAATCGTTCCCATAATTCCACAAAGAAGATCATGAAGAACGGACGAGGTTGCTGCAGCAAGCCCGTAGGTGCAGTTTTATTCATATTCCATCGCCTTTCAAAGCCATCCCGAAAAGTATGAACGCGTATGCTTAAACGCGCCGAAAAAGTCTTATTTTGTTATAGACTGCGGTTATTGGCCGCAGGAGTAGAGTATTATAGAGATAGTTTTTGATCCAATTAGTTGATCACACTAATTATGATTTATTTGTTGGATTGATGTACTAATTGTGTCTGAATGATAAAAACAAAAACGCCCGCAAAGGCGGGCGTTTACAGGCTTAACGACTTGTAGCGCGTCGGGTAATCTCCCGACGGCCAGCATTTTATGCTTCTTCGTCGTCACGCAGCGGAACAATCAGCATGTCGACGTGGACAGTGTTGATCAGTTGGCGCGCGGAGGACATTAGCTTGCTCCAGAAATCCTGGTGATGACCACAAACGACCAGATCCATGTCGTATTTTTTGATGGCATCAACCAGAACCTGACCCAGGTCGCCGCTACCGCTCAGGGTTTCGGTGATAGGGTAGCCTGCGTTGGTGGAAAGCTCAGTTAGCGCGTGGTGGGTTTCTTCAGAAATGCGTTTCTGCATGTCGCCCAGATTCACGTCGATAAGCCCGGTGTACAGGTCGGAATAGTTTACGTCAACGTGGATAAGGGAGACTTTAGCATTGTAAGGCCGCGCCATAGAGACCGCTTTTTCAACCAGAACTTTGCTTTCCGGAGAAAGATCAACCGCGATAAGAATGTGTTTATAAGCCATAGTGTTACTCCTTCCATAAGTTGTCGATGACTAGCCTGCTGGCGTTTACCTGCCGCCGCGTCATCCGCATCCTGCGAACCTTGCGCGCGGGGCTAGCCCAGTCGTAAAAACGTACCATATAAGGACTATCCTTACATTATAGCGACCAGGATAATCCGTCAATCCGCCTTGCTTGCCAAGCAGTTAAACAAATTTTTTAGTTAATTGCATTGATAGCGATTAACCTTCTGGCAAAAAAATTAACTAATCTCCTACACTATCTAGAGAGGCGTTCGGATGCGTGATACTAATACGAACGGTTCGGCTGTACTCTTCACTGAATGGTTTGGCAGGGTATCGGGGAGCGGTAGTCCCGGAAAGGAGTTCCGTGGGCGGGTCGCCGGGGAGGAGGTATGATAAGCACCATTGCATTGTTCTGGGCTTTATGTGTCGTTTGCATTGTTAATATGGCGCGCTATTTTTCTTCGTTACGCGCACTGTTAGTGGTACTTCGTGGTTGCGATCCATTGCTTTACCAGTATGTAGATGGTGGGGGCTTTTTTACCTCGCATGGGCAACCGAACAAGCAGATGCGTCTGGTGTGGTATATCTACGCTCAGCGTTACCGCGATCATCATGATGATGAGTTTATTCGCCGCTGTGAGCGGGTTCGCGGTCAGTTCATCCTCACCAGCGCGCTATGTGGCCTGGTGCTAATCAGCATGGTTGCGCTGATTATCTGGCACTGATGCCAACGACAGATACAAAAAAAGCGGGTCAGAAAACTGACCCGCTTTTTTACCGTGCATTCGCTTAGATAAGCTTCAGAGAGAGCCAGTAAAGCCCGCCGGAAAGAAGAATTGCGGCTGGCAGGGTGAAGACCCAGGCCATCAGAATGCTGGTCACCGTTTTACGCTGTAAACCGCCGCCATCAACAACCATCGTCCCCGCAACGGAAGAAGAGAGAACGTGGGTGGTGGAAACGGGCATACCGGTGTAACTGGCGAGACCGATAGAGACTGCGGCAGTCATCTGTGCCGACATCCCCTGGGCATAGGTCATGCCTTTCTTACCGATTTTCTCACCAATGGTGGTGGCTACGCGACGCCAGCCGATCATGGTACCAATGCCCAGCGCCAGTGCGACGGCCATAATGATCCAGATAGGCGCGTACTCAATGGTGCTCAGCATGTCAGCTTTCAGTTTTTTCAGCAGACGCTGATCGTCAGTGCTTACGCCAGGCAGCTTAACCACTTTATCCGTGGTATCAGAGATGCACAGCATAATACGGCGCAGCTGACCACGCTGTTCGACGCTTAACTTGTCGTAGGTTTCCAGGTTCGCCAGCATACCTTTCGCACGTTCCAGCGCGTTGATGGTATTCGCCGGGTGGCAATGGAACTCTGTCGTCGTCGCTGGTGCCGCGTCCGTCGGGGACGGAATCAACTGGTCTACGCCTGTGGCCTGTTTAAGCAGGTCAGGACGCTGCTGGAAGAAGACTTCGACGTTATTGATGGCATCACGGGTACGGGTAATCTCGTAACCGGAAGCATTCATATTCACCACGAAGCCTGCAGGCGCTACGCCAATCAGCACCAGCATCACCAGACCAATGCCTTTCTGCCCGTCGTTAGCGCCATGAGAGAACGCCACGCCGATAGCGGAGAGGATTAGGGCAATACGCGTCCAGAACGGCGGCTTTTTCTTGCCATCTTTCTTTTCACGTTCTGCTGGCGTCAGGTGGATACGGGCACGTTTTTTTGTACCGCTCCAGTAGCGACGCAGAATGAAAATAAGACCACCTGCAACCACCAGGCCGACAATCGGCGAGATGATAAGCGAGGCAAAAATACCCATTACTTTCGGAATGTTAAGTGCATCTACCACAGAAGTGCCGGTCATCAGCGCATTGGTTAAACCAATACCGATAATGGCGCCAATCAGCGTGTGGGAGCTGGATGCAGGCAAACCAAAGTACCAGGTACCCAGGTTCCAGATAATTGCCGCCAGCAGCATGGAGAACACCATGGCGAGGCCATGTGACGATCCCATATTGAGCAGCAGATCCGTTGGCAGCATATGCACGATGGCATACGCCACGCTGAGACCGCCCAGCAAAACACCAAAGAAGTTGAACACCGCAGCCATGACCACCGCCAATTGCGAACGCATTGCACGGGTATAGATCACGGTTGCGACAGCATTGGCTGTATCATGAAAGCCGTTAATCGCTTCGTAGAACAGCACAAAAGCCAGAGCAAGCAATAGTAAAAGCCCGGTATGTAAATCCAGGCCAGCAAACAAATGTAGCATAGGACGTTACGCCATTTTGAGGACATGAACGCGGCGCATTATCAGTGACTTTGGCGGCGCGGGCAAAGTGAAATATAGAGTTTTTTTGATTTGTCTCCTGCTTTGTTTTACACCACTAAAGAATTATCCTATATATTTCAGATAAATACCCTTTATCGGTAGTTTGGTGCTGGTGCGACCACTGAGGAATCTTTACAATTCACACCCGCTTTTTAGAGAGGATCGCAACGTGGAAAGGTTTGATACCGTTATTATAGGCGCTGGCGCAGCGGGTATGTTTTGTGCCGCGCAGGCAGGACAAGCAGGTAGTCGCGTACTGCTGATTGATAATGGTAAAAAGCCAGGGCGTAAGATTCTCATGTCTGGCGGGGGACGCTGCAACTTTACCAATCTTTATGTCGAGCCTGCCGCCTATTTGAGCCAAAACCCCCATTTTTGCAAATCGGCGCTGGCGCGTTACACGCAGTGGGATTTTATCGACCTGGTGGGCAAACACGGTATTGCCTGGCACGAAAAAACGTTGGGTCAGCTGTTCTGCGATGATTCCGCCCAACAAATTGTCGATATGCTGGTGGCCGAGTGTGAAAAAGGTAACGTAACTATGCGGTTACGTAGCGAAGTCCTGAGCGTCGAGCGAGAGGGTGATGATTTCATTCTCGAATTGAACGGGATGACCGTGGGCACGAAAAAGCTGGTTATTGCCTCCGGTGGTCTCTCTATGCCGGGTCTGGGGGCAACGCCGTTTGGTTATAAAATTGCCGAACAGTTCGGTCTGAACGTATTGCCAACGCGCGCAGGGCTGGTGCCCTTTACGTTGCATAAGCCACTGCTGGAGCAGCTTCAGGTGCTCTCTGGCGTGTCGGTCTCCTCTGTTATCACCGCCGAGGACGGCACCGTCTTTCGTGAAAATCTGCTCTTTACACACCGCGGGCTTTCTGGTCCGGCCGTACTGCAGATTTCCAGTTTTTGGCAGCCAGGCGAATTTGTCAGCATTAATTTGTTGCCGGATGTTGACCTTGCGAGCTTCCTCGATGACCAACGCAGCGCCCACCCTAATCAGAGCTTAAAGAATACGCTTGCTATGCAGTTGCCAAAACGTCTGGTGGAATGTTTACAGCAGTTAGGGCAAATCCCGGACGTCTCGCTGAAACAGCTTAACGTGCGCGATCAACAAACGCTGGTTGAGACGCTGACCGATTGGCGGGTGCAGCCGAACGGTACGGAAGGGTATCGTACCGCTGAAGTCACGCTGGGCGGCGTTGATACCAATGAGCTTTCATCGCGCACGATGGAAGCACGTAAAGTGCCGGGACTCTATTTTATCGGCGAAGTGATGGACGTTACCGGCTGGTTGGGAGGCTATAACTTCCAGTGGGCATGGTCGAGTGCCTGGGCGTGTGCGCAAGATTTAGCGCCAGCCTGACTGTGACGCCCGACAACCTGAGCTGCCGGGCGTTATCATTAGTTCAGACCAAGAAAGTGCTGGGCGATTTTAAAGTAGATAATTAACCCGGTACCGTCGATAAGCGTGGCGATAAACGGGGCCGAAACCACGGCGGGATCAATGCCGATACGCTTGAGCACCATGGGGATCACTGATGACACCACGGCGCTCCACAGCGTAATGCAAACCAGCGTCAGGCTGACGATCAGCGTGATTTCCATGCCGATGCCCATCATCCACGCGCGTAAGCACCCTGCCAGGCCCAGCGTCAGAGCGATCAGCAGCGAAGTTGAAACTTCTTTGCGGATCACCCGGCCCATATCGCGCAGCCGCACTTCTCCCAGCGCCATTGAACGTACCAGCGTCGAAGTGATCTGCGTACCGCTGTTGCCGCCAGTACCAATTAATAGCGGAATAAAAAAGGCCAGGGCAATTGCGGATTCCAGCGCCTCTTCAAAATGCTGAAGCACGCTGCTGGTATAGGCTTCTGCGACAAACAGCAGCAGGAGCCAGACCGAACGTTTTTTCCACAATGTCCACGGACTAATTTCCAGATAGGGTTTTTCCAGCGGTAGCGTGGCGCCCTGAAGCTGAACGTCTTCAGTAACATCATCTTCCTGTAGATGAGCGATCTCTTTTTCCATCAGACAACCGACCAGCTCACCTCTCTCAACGACAGCAACCAGATCGACTTCGCGTTCGGCTAACTCGGCAACGACCTGCGCCCGTTCATCATCAGGCTTTACATGAAATAAACAGCTGTCCGTAAGATGGTTGATGTTCAGCGACGTATCTTTTTCCTGCAATAAGCGCTTGATGGATAACACCCCGCGCAGCGCTTTTCCGGCCACAACAAAGACCTGGCCTGGGATGTCATCCGTTGTGAGTTGGGAGACAAAGTACTCGCGAGCGCCGTTCACGCTGAGATGGTCCGGCAGAGTAATAAAATCGGTGCGCATATATTGGGCGATAGCGTCGCCGTTGAAATCCGGCATAGGATGATGAGCGGCGCAGAGTGGCATAGATGACATGGTGTAATTCCCTATAAAAATCTCTCATAGGGGCGAACAAGACAGGGTTAGCGCAGGCAGATCCCTACGTCCTGGTTTTAGCACTGAACAACGTATCTGCCCGATGGTGAAATCGTCAGAAGTTACCTTGGCAACACCTTGATTCGATGGATGCCTGTATTTCCCTGAGTGGTCTCTCTCGATACCAGCAGGGCGATAACTTGTATTTGTACAGGAGCCTCGCCATAACGAGATCGGTAAATGAGCCGCTATTATAAGGATGCCTAATCATTGATTATGTTTATAGTTGCGATTGTTTATCAATCGTTGATATACGAAATATTTCTTGTGCCAGGGCTGAACTGGAAACGACAACCGAATAGACATATTGAATCCAGGTGTTAGTATTCAATAGACAGCAGTTATGAGTATGCGTGTTTCATTTCCGGCCAGGAACGCTGATGATGACAACATTACTACCCGATTTCGCAGCATTTTCGTCACTCACTTCCTTCGCGGTGTGCGTTGCTATAACGCCTGTCCGCACTCTGGCCATTATTTCTCATTCCTTCTCATCCCGGATGGAATCTCCCGCTGAATAGCTGTTCAGTGGGCTTTGTGACACGCATCGTTTGATAACAGGGATTACGGCGGGTCGGATATGGAAAAGATTAAGCGTCATCTGGTGTGGTGGGGCGCGGGTATTGTGGTGGTGGTTGCTGCAATAGCATGGTGGATGTTGCGTCCTGCGGGGATTCCGGAAGGTTTCGCGGCCAGCAACGGCAGAATAGAAGCTACCGAAGTGGATATTGCCACCAAGATTGCCGGACGAATTGACACAATCCTCGTATCGGAAGGGCAGTTCGTTCGTCAGGGCGAGGTGCTGGCGAAAATGGATACCCGCGTGCTGCAGGAGCAGCGGCTGGAAGCTGTCGCGCAAATCAAAGAAGCCGAAAGCGCGGTGGCTGCGGCACGAGCGCTGCTGGAACAGCGGCAAAGTGAAATGCGCGCCGCGCAGTCGGTGGTAAAACAGCGCGAGGCGGAACTGCAGTCGGTCTCTAAACGTCACGTTCGCTCCCGTTCTCTATCCCTGCGTGGGGCTGTATCCGAGCAACAGCTGGATGACGACAGGGCCGCGGCTGAAAGTGCTCGCGCGGCACTGGAATCCGCCAAGGCGCAGGTCTCTGCGGCAAAAGCCGCAATTGAAGCCGCCCGTACCAGCATCATTCAGGCGCAAACCCGCGTAGAAGCCGCGCAGGCCACCGAACGTCGTATTGCCGCTGATATTGATGACAGCGAGCTGAAAGCCCCGCGCGATGGTCGCGTGCAGTACCGTGTCGCCGAACCGGGCGAGGTGCTTTCCGCGGGCGGTCGCGTACTGAACATGGTCGATCTCAGCGATGTCTACATGACGTTCTTCTTACCTACCGAACAGGCTGGTTTATTGAAGATTGGCGGTGAAGCTCGCCTGGTGCTGGACGCCGCGCCGGATCTGCGTATTCCGGCGACCATTAGCTTTGTGGCTAGTGTCGCGCAGTTCACACCGAAAACGGTCGAAACCAGTGATGAACGGCTGAAGCTAATGTTCCGCGTTAAAGCGCGTATCCCGCCAGAGCTGTTGCAGCAGCATCTGGAGTACGTGAAAACCGGTCTGCCGGGCATGGCGTGGGTGCGTGTTGATGAAAATCGCCCCTGGCCTGACGACCTGGTGGTGAGGTTGCCGCAATGACGCATCTGGCGCTGGTTCCCGTTCCTCCCGTGGCGCACCTTGACGGCGTGAGTCAGCATTACGGGAAAACGGTCGCGCTGAACAACATCACGCTGGATATCCCTGCCCGCTGTATGGTGGGGCTTATTGGCCCGGATGGCGTCGGAAAATCGAGCCTGCTGTCGCTCATCTCCGGCGCGCGGGTCATTGAACACGGCAACGTGATGGTGCTGGGCGGCGATATGCGCGACCCAAAACATCGACGGGATGTCTGCCCGCGCATTGCCTGGATGCCGCAGGGGTTAGGGAAAAACCTGTACCATACGCTGTCGGTGTATGAGAACGTCGATTTCTTTGCCCGGCTGTTTGGTCATGATAAAGCGGAACGCGAAGCGCGGATTACCGAGCTGTTGAACAGCACCGGCCTGGCACCGTTTCGCGACCGTCCCGCCGGGAAACTCTCGGGCGGGATGAAGCAAAAACTGGGATTGTGCTGCGCGTTAATCCACGACCCGGAACTGTTAATTCTCGATGAACCCACCACCGGTGTCGATCCGCTGTCCCGTGCCCAGTTCTGGGATCTAATTAACAGCATTCGCCAGCGGCAGACCAACATGAGCGTGCTGGTTGCGACCGCTTACATGGAAGAAGCCGAGCGCTTTGACTGGCTGGTAGCGATGAACGCCGGGGAGGTGTTAGCCACCGGGAGCGCCCAGCAGTTACGCGAACAAACCAACAGCAACACGCTGGAGCAGGCGTTTATCGCGCTGCTACCTGAAGCCCAGCGCCAGGCGCATAAGCCGGTGGTGATCCCGCCGTATCACGCTGAGCAGGAAGAGATTGCCATCGAGGCGAAAGACCTGACTATGCGCTTCGGTAAGTTTGTCGCCGTTGACCACGTTAACTTTCGTATTCCGCGCGGGGAAATCTTCGGTTTTCTCGGCTCCAATGGCTGCGGTAAATCCACCACCATGAAGATGCTCACCGGTCTGCTACCCGCAAGCGAAGGTGAGGCGTGGTTGTTTGGGCAAGCGGTTGACCCGAAGAATATCGATACCCGCCGCCGGGTGGGCTATATGTCGCAGGCGTTTTCGCTCTACAGCGAGCTAACTGTCCGGCAAAACCTCGAACTACATGCGCGGTTGTTCCATATCCCCGAAGCAGAAATCCCCGGGCGGGTACAAGAGATGAGCGAGCGCTTTTCGCTGACCGATGTCGAAGACGCGTTGCCCGGCGCGCTGCCGTTGGGGATCCGTCAACGTCTGTCGCTGGCGGTGGCGGTGATCCATCGCCCGGAAATGCTCATTCTTGATGAGCCGACCTCCGGGGTCGATCCGGTGGCGAGGGACATGTTCTGGCAACTGATGGTCGATCTGTCGCGGCAGGACAAAGTGACCATTTTTATCTCCACCCACTTTATGAACGAAGCGGAGCGCTGCGACCGGATGTCGCTGATGCACGCCGGAAAAGTACTGGCCAGCGGCACGCCGCAGGAACTGGTGAAACAGCGTGGCGCCGCCAGTCTGGAAGAGGCGTTTATCTCCTGGTTACAGGAAGCGGCAGGCCCGGCACCGGAAGCTCAGTTACCGCCAGCCAATGTTCCGATAGCGCATGAAAATAGTCAGCCGCCGCGGCAGGGCTTTAGCCTGCGGCGGTTGTTCAGCTACAGCCGCCGTGAAGCGCTGGAACTACGACGCGATCCGGTACGTTCAACGCTGGCGCTGATGGGCACAGTGATCCTGATGCTGATCATGGGCTACGGCATCAGCATGGATGTGGAGAACCTGCGTTTTTCGGTGCTCGATCGTGATCAGACCGTCAGCAGCCAGGCGTGGACGCTGAATCTGGCGGGATCGCGCTATTTTATCGAACAGCCGCCGCTCACCAGTTATGACGAGCTGGACAAACGGATGCGTTCGGGCGAAGTGGCGGTAGCAATAGAGATCCCGCCAAACTTTGGCCGCGATATCGCGCGTGGCACGCCGGTGAAGATTGGCGTCTGGGTCGATGGCGCAATGCCGAGCCGCGCTGAAACGGTCAGAGGCTACGTACAGGCGATGCATCAGACCTGGCTGCAGGATGTGATGGCGCGTCAACCCAATTCCAGTGGGCAAAACGGGCTGATGACCATTGAAACTCGCTATCGTTACAACCCGGATGTAAAGAGTCTGCCGGCGATTGTTCCGGCGGTGATCCCGCTGCTGCTGATGATGATCCCCTCGATGCTCAGCGCCCTCAGCGTAGTGCGTGAGAAAGAGCTGGGGTCGATTATCAACCTGTACGTTACGCCCACGACCCGCAGCGAGTTTTTACTCGGCAAACAGTTGCCGTACATCGTGCTGGGGATGCTGAACTTCCTGCTGCTGTGCGCGCTGTCGGTGTTTGTGTTCGGCGTGCCGCATAAGGGGAGTTTTTTAACCCTGACGCTGGCCGCGCTGTTGTACGTCACCATTGCCACCGGGCTGGGGCTGTTAATTTCCACGTTTATGAAAAGCCAGATCGCGGCCATTTTTGGTACGGCGATTATTACGCTGATCCCGGCGACGCAGTTTTCTGGGATGATCGATCCGGTCGCCTCGCTCGAAGGGCCTGGACGCTGGATTGGTGAAATTTACCCGACCAGCCATTTTCTGACCATCGCGCGTGGGACGTTCTCTAAAGCGTTGGATCTGACCGATCTCTGGCAGCTGTTTATTCCGCTGGTGGTAGCCATTCCGGTGGTGATTGGTCTGAGCGTATTACTGCTGAAAAAACAGGAGGGGTGATGCGCCGATTACGCAATATTTATAACCTCGGCATCAAAGAGTTGCGCAGCCTGCTGGGTGACAAAGCGATGCTGACGCTGATCGTCTTTGCCTTCACGATTTCGGTTTATTCTTCCGCGACCGTCCTGCCGGGTTCGCTGCATCTGGCGCCGATTGCTATTGCCGATATGGACCAGTCGCAGTTGTCGAACCGGATTGTGAACAGCTTTTATCGCCCATGGTTTTTACCGCCGGAGATGATCACCGCTGATGAGATGGATGCCGGACTGGACGCCGGGCGCTACACCTTCGCCGTGAACATTCCACCTGATTTTCAGCGTGATGTGCTGGCCGGGCGGCAGCCGGATATTCAGGTTAACGTCGATGCCACGCGGATGAGCCAGGCCTTTACCGGCAACAGCTATATCCAGAATATCATCAGCGGCGAGGTGAACAGCTTTGTGGCCCGATACCGTGACAATAGTGAGCCGCCGGTGGCGCTGGAAATGCGTATGCGCTTTAACCCTAATCTGGAACCCGCCCGCTTTGGTGCGGTGATGGCGATTATCAACAACATCACCATGCTGGCGATCGTGCTTACCGGGTCGGCGCTAATTCGCGAGCGCGAGCACGGGACCATTGAGCATCTGCTGGTTATGCCGGTGACGCCGTTTGAGATCATGATGGCAAAAATCTGGTCGATGGGTCTGGTGGTGCTGGTGGTTTCCGGTCTGTCGCTGATGCTGATGGTAAAAGGCGTGCTCGGCGTACCGATTGAAGGTTCGATACCGCTGTTTATGCTGGGCGTGGCGCTGAGCCTGTTCGCCACCACCTCGATCGGTATTTTTATGGGCACGCTGGCGCGCTCTATGCCGCAACTGGGGTTACTGATGATTCTGGTACTGCTGCCGCTACAGATGCTCTCTGGTGGTTCTACACCGCGTGAAAGCATGCCGCAGGCGGTGCAGGACATAATGCTGACTATGCCAACTACCCATTTTGTCAGCCTCGCGCAGGCGATACTTTACCGCGGCGCAGGGTTTGGCATCGTCTGGCCGCAGTTCCTGACGCTGTTGGCGATTGGCAGCGCGTTCTTCCTGATAGCGCTGCTGCGCTTTAGAAAGACGATTGGCACGATGGCGTAATTGGTTGGCTTCATATCTTGACTGCATTGTATGCTGTTATAATATGACTTCAAAGGATGAAGTCATAAGGACATGCGATGAAGGAAAAAGTGTTGTCTTTACGCAAAAAGCAAAAGAACACGCTGGATCAGCTTTTTAAAGCACCGACGCCGCAGGGAATCAAGTGGTCGGAAATTGAGTCACTGATCAAGGCGTTAGGTGGCGAAATCAAAGAAGGACGAGGCTCGCGATGTAAATTTCTTTTAAATAAGAGCATTGCGAGTTTTCATAGACCACATCCTTCTCCGGATACAGATAAAGGCGCGGTCGAAAACGTACGTGACTGGTTAACAAATATAGGGGTAAAACCATGATCAAACCCAAAACGCCAAACTCAATGGAAATCGCCGGTCAACCTGCGGTAATTAATTATGTCCCTGAGCTTAATGCGTTTCGCGGTAAGTTCCTGGGATTGTCAGGCTATTGTGATTTTGTCTCTGACAGCATTCAGGGGCTGCAAAAAGAGGGGGAGATCTCCTTACGAGAGTATCTTGATGATTGCTCTGCCGCAGGGATAGAACCTTACGCAAACCCGGAAAAGCTGAAGACGTTTACTCTGCGCTATCCAGAGTCTTTCGGAGAACGTTTAAGTTTTGCGGCAGCGGAAGAACAGGTATCAGTCAATACATGGATCATCGAAACGCTCAGCAAAAGTCTCAAACAGGCATAGTTGCTAGTTGGTTTGCTCATTATTGCCAGGGGCTTCGCTTGCCTGGCCTACAGACGGTAACGGAGTAGGCCGGATAAGGCGTAGCCGCCATCCGGCAACGAAACAGGCAATTACTCTTCTTTTGGCAGGCACTGCAAATGACCGTGGCGCACGCCGCGCTGGGAAATCACGTCATCGGCAAAATGCTGCACATCGCCCATGTCGCCTTTTAGTACGGCGATTTCCAGGCAGTCGTCATGGTTGATGTGCACGTGCAGCGTGGCGACCGATAAATCGTGGTGGTGGTGTTGGGTAGAAACAATGCGGCTCGCCAGGTCACGCTTCTCATGCTCATAAACATACGAGAGCACCGCGAAGCCCTGAGTGCCGTGTTCCTGAGTGGTTTCCTGCGCCAGTGCGCCGCGCAGAATATCGCGGATCGCTTCGGAACGGTTGTTGTAGCCACGGCGCTGACTCAGGCCGTCGAGCGTTTCCAGTAAATCATCATCGAGGGTAATGGTGATACGTTGCATCCGATTTCAACCTTACGATATGGCGCGGTGGCGCACGGGAATGAGGGCATTACAGACGCTGTACGGCGTCGGCGGTCAGGGTAAACGGCGTGGGGGTGCACACCGCCAGGCTCAGGGTATCGATCTGGCACTGGCTGACGGAGAGTGAGGAGGTCAGCGCGGTACTGTCGACGCTGACGATTTGCCAGGCACTGCCGCCGCGCTGTTTCACGATAGCTTCTTTACGCGTCCAGATGCGCCAGAACGCCGCCAGCTGTTGCTCCGGGTGTTCGGCTTCAACTTCAGCGTGTTCCCCAAGACTGAATACCGTATTTGCCAGCGTTTGCCAGTTATCGCGCGGGCGAACGACTTCAATATCGCAGCCGACTTCCCCTTCGTCGCTGAGCAGCAGGACGATGTCATCGCCGCTATGGCTGAGATTGAACCACAGCGGCGTGTCGGCGGAAAAGGCCGGTTTTCCTTGCTCGCCATAGATGATGTTCGGTAATGGCGAAAGGGCATGGGAAAGCAGCACGCGACCTGCCAGCCAGCGCGCACGGCGAACACCTTGCGGCGCTTGCTCTTTCATCGCGGCAGGCAGTTCGCCAGCGCTTAAAACAGAAACTTTCCCAAGAACGATCCGGTACATATCAGGACTAACCTTTAGTAATAATGGGGTTGTGTACCACTCTTCACATGCTGTTTGCAAGTTTATCCCGGTAATCGACTTTTGGGCCTGCCGGGTCCCAGTAAAATTGCCAGTTTGCTACCGCCTGTGGTCGTTTCCATCCAGATTTTACACACGCTGGTTAACGGCACAGAGAGCAGCATGCCTACCGGGCCGAGCAGCCATCCCCATACCAGCAAAGAGAGGAAGACGATAAGCGTCGATAATCCCAGCCGATGCCCCATCATGCGGGGTTCGAGGATATTGCCAATAACCATATGCACCACCAGGAACAGCGCACCAACCAGTACGCATTCGTAAATGCCGTTGAACAGCAGCGCCTGGATCATGGGCGGGACGGCGGAAATGACCGAGCCAATGTTGGGCACGTAGTTTAGCAGGAAGGCCAGCACGCCCCACATCAGAGCAAACTGAATCCCCATCAGTGCCAGACCCAGCCAGATAATGGCACCGGTCCATAAGCTGAGCAACGTTTTCAGTGCCAGATAGTGAGATACGCCCTTGAGCGCCCGATGCAGCCCCGCAATATGGATTTGTGGGTTGTTCAGCGAAAAGCGCAGCTTATAAGGAACATGACGTACCTCAAACAGCATAAAGACGACTGTCATCACCAGCAGAACGACGCTGGCCATGGCGCCGGAAAGACTTGTCATCAGCGTGGTGGTGAAGGTCATTATTTTGTCGGAGTCCATACGTTGCAGCATGCGCTCCGGGGACATATGCAGATTTAAAAAGGGAACCATCTCTTGCAGATGCAGGACCTTACGTGTCAGCTCCTTGTTGTATTTGGGTAGCATGGCCATGAATTCCGTGATCGAAGACGCGAGGACGCCGATCAGTGCCGTGAGGACGAACAGCATCACCACCACTACGAGCGTAATGGCAACCGGGCGACGTACTCCCCGGCGAATAAACCAGGCGACCAGCGGATTCAATACAATGGCAAAAAAGAGGGCCAGCAGCAGTTGCACAATGATATCCGCCGCGGCATGAATACCGGCGAGGATCACCACCAAAGCAGCCAGTTTGAGTAAAATGTGCAAACCCGTTTTATCGGGCTGAGCGGTTGTCATGTTTTCTTCCTGTTTGCGTTTTTGCATTAAGAGCTCATCCCAGTAGGCGTTATTGGCGCAGACAGTTTGAACACGGTCAGCGCGGAAGAACCGGAGCGTACACGCAGTACGTGAGGATTCTGAGCACTGCCCAGGTTCGAAATGGCAAGCAAAATAGCCCTAATGGGGTTGGCTCTAAGTGTAGCGGCTGGCTTGTGACTGATATTCCTAAACTGGCTGCTGATTTATAGTCTGCAACATGGTAGAAATGAAACACTGTTGTGAAAACGTGGTGACCCTCCATGCCCGAACCCGTCGCTGAACCGACGCTGAGTGGTTTACGCCTTAACCTGCGCATTGTCTCTGTGGTGATGTTCAACTTCGCCAGCTATCTGACCATCGGCCTGCCGCTCGCGGTCTTGCCAGGCTATGTCCATGATGTGATGGGGTTCAGCGCCTTCTGGGCTGGACTGGTTATCAGCCTGCAATATTTCGCTACGCTGCTTAGCCGTCCGCATGCCGGTCGCTATGCCGATCTGCTGGGGCCAAAGAAGATTGTGGTATTCGGGCTGTGTGGCTGCTTTTTAAGTGGTTTGGGCTATTTGCTGGCTGGATCAACGAACGGCTGGCCGTTGGTCAGCCTGCTGCTGCTGTGTCTGGGGCGGGTGATTCTCGGGATCGGGCAAAGCTTTGCCGGAACTGGCTCTACGCTGTGGGGCGTGGGGGTAGTTGGCTCAATGCACATCGGACGGGTGATTTCCTGGAATGGCATCGTGACCTATGGCGCGATGGCGATAGGCGCGCCGCTGGGCGTTCTGTTTTATGCCTGGGGGGGCTTACAGGGGCTGGCTCTGACCGTGATGGGCGTGGCGCTGGTGGCGATACTGCTGGCGCTCCCTCGTCCTGCGGTGAAGGCCAGCAAAGGCAAACCGTTGCCGTTTCGCGCGGTGCTCGGGCGCGTCTGGTTGTACGGTATGGCGCTGGCCCTGGCCTCCGCTGGATTTGGGGTGATCGCCACGTTTATTACCCTGTTTTATGATGCCAAAGGCTGGGACGGCGCAGCTTTCGCGCTGACGCTTTTTAGCTGCACATTTGTCGGCACTCGACTGTTGTTCCCAAATGGTATCAACCGTTTAGGCGGGCTGAATGTGGCGATGATTTGCTTTAGCGTCGAGATTGTCGGGCTGCTGCTGGTCGGGATGGCTTCCATGCCGTGGATGGCGAAAATCGGCGTTCTGCTGGCTGGGGCTGGGTTCTCACTGGTTTTCCCGGCGCTGGGCGTGGTAGCGGTAAAAGCCGTCCCGCAGCAAAATCAGGGCGCTGCGCTGGCGACCTACACGGTGTTTATGGATTTATCGCTGGGGGTTACCGGGCCGCTGGCCGGGTTGATAATGACGTGGGCGGGCGTGCCGGTTATCTATCTGGCGGCAGCTGGGCTGGTGGCGGTGGCGTTATTGCTGACATGGCGGCTAAAAAAACGGCCTCAGGTGGTGTCACCGGAGGCCGCGTCATCGTCTTAACCGTTACTGGATAACCAGCGTGTTAATGA
This sequence comes from Citrobacter sp. Cf118, assembly GCF_030334095.1. Classification (NCBI taxonomy): domain Bacteria; kingdom Pseudomonadati; phylum Pseudomonadota; class Gammaproteobacteria; order Enterobacterales; family Enterobacteriaceae; genus Citrobacter; species Citrobacter sp. Cf118. The sequence goes on from NZ_JAOWES010000056.1 coordinate 291,699, forward strand.
TGTTTTCTGCGGTAGTCTGCGCTTTTTGCTGATCGTCAGCAGGCAGCGTGATTTGCAGGGTCAGCAGTTGATTGTCCACTTTACCCAGCACTACGGAAGAGTAAGCGGTCTGGCCTTTGGCTGAGATGATGCTGTCTAACTGCTGCAGCGTGTGGCCTTTCAGCTCAATAGATTTATTGGTGACGACCTGCAGCTGTGGGTCGCGGCTACGCTGCTGATCTTCCAGACGTTTTGCCAGCACAGCCAGGTCTTCGTTGGTGTTGTCGCCAACAATCACAATCACCGCTTTCTGGCCGGTTGCGTCAGAATAGACGTGCATATTGTTCGCCTGGGTGCCCAGCTTGCCGCTCTGATCGGTCATATCCGCTGGCAGGGAAAAACTGAGTTTGCCGTCCAGCAGGCTGACCGGTTGTCCGCTGGCGCTACTTTCTGCGGCAGCACCCTCGGCTGGCGCTTTTGTATCGCTATTATCACAGGCTGCAAGCCCCATAACCAGCAGGCCAATACCGACATATTTAACCAGATTGCGCATTGACTTCTTCCTTTCGATAAACGGCCATAACGGCTCATTCGTCCATCTTATCACAACTCGGAAAATGAACCTTTAACTCGTCTGCAATGCAGCGATTTCGGATTTATCTGCCAGCCTTTTCAGCAACATATTCAGCAGCACGCCGTACATCGGCAGGAAGAAAATAATGCTGATCAGCACCTTGAAACAGTAATCGACCAGCGCGATTTCCATCCAGTGCTCGGCCATGAAGGCATCCGGGCTACGCCAGAAAGCGATAAAGAAGAAGGCCAACGTATCGCTGATATTGCCAAATAGCGTGGACGCTGTCGGTGCCAGCCACCAACGACGGTTCTGGCGCAGGCGGTTAAAGACATGCACATCCAGAATTTGTCCCAGCGCGTAAGCCATAAAGCTGGCGGCGGCGATACGGGCAACAAACAGGTTAAAGTGCAGCAGTGCGCCAAATCCCTGCCACGATCCCATATAAAACAGGGACGAAACGACATAGGAGATCAGCAACGCGGGGATCATCACCGCAAAGATGATACGTCGAGCCAGCGGCGCGCCAAAAATACGCACGGTCAGGTCGGTCGCGAGGAAAATAAACGGAAAGCTAAACGCGCCCCATGTGGTATGGAAACCAAAAATGGAGATTGGAAGCTGCACCAGATAGTTGCTGGAGGTGATCACCAGCAGATGAAATAGCGATAGCCAGAACAACGCTTTTAGGCGCTGAGTTTGTGTAAACGGAGTCATATTGTGACCTTTTTGTTGGATGGGGTGAGGGAACCCAATAAAAAACCGTCGCATGATACTGCTTTAAGAGCACATTGCAATGGTTGTTTTTCACGCAATCGTTAACCTGATTGGCTTACGCCACAACAGAGCGTAAAATAACGCCGTTTTTGTATGAATGAGACGACGATGAGCGACCTGTTTACTTCCCCCGACCATACTCTTGATGCCCAGGGACTGCGCTGCCCGGAACCGGTGATGATGGTGCGTAAAACCGTACGTGGCATGCAGGCCGGTGAAACACTGCTGATTGTCGCCGACGATCCGGCAACAACCCGCGATATTCCTGGCTTCTGTACCTTTATGGAGCATGAGCTAGTGGCCAAAGAGACCGACTCGCTGCCGTACCGCTATCTGCTGCGTAAAGGTCACTAGTTTTGTTTGCCGGATGGCGCTAACGCTTATCCGGCCTACAAAGAACGTGTAACCCGTAGGCCGGATAAGGCCACGCCGTCATCCGGCAAAAAACTATCCTTTACGTAACAACCGCAGCGCGTTAGCGGTCACCAGTACCGTTGCCCCCGTATCGGCCAGCACTGCCAGCCACAATCCGGTTATCCCGAGCAGCGTGGTGACGAGGAAAATCCCCTTCAGGCCCAGCGCAATCGCAATGTTCTGGCGAATATTGGCGTGGGTGGCCCGCGCCAGTTGAATCATTTGCACCAGACCGCGCAGGCGGTTGTGGGTCAGGGCGGCATCGGCGGTTTCCAGCGCGACGTCGGTACCGCTTCCCATCGCAATGCCGATGGTAGCCGCTTTCATTGCCGGAGCATCGTTGATACCGTCGCCAACCATCGCCAGCGGCGATTGTCGGTTGAGATGGGTAACGGCCTGCACCTTATCTTCCGGCAAGAGTCCTGCTTTAAATTCGAGACCCAGTTCACCGGCAATGGCGGCCGCTGCACGCGGGTTATCACCGGTCAGGATCACGCCTTTCACGCCAATCTGATCAAGCTCGGCGATAGCGTTGCGAGCGTCGTCGCGCAGCGTGTCCTGTAGGGCCAGCACGCCGAGTACAGTATCGTTACGCAGCACCAGCACCACCGTTTGGCCCGCGCTTTCCAGCTCGCTTATCTGCCCGGCAAAGGCATCAGCAGGCTGCTTACCGGCGGCGCAAATCAGCACGCGCTCGCCGTCGACCAGCGCTTCAATTCCAGAGCCAACCAGAGCCCGTTGCTCTCTTGCGACAGGAATAGTCAGTTCGCGTGTTTGTGCTTCCCGGACAATCGCTTGTGCCAGCGGGTGTGTCGCACCTTGCTCTACTGCTGCCGCCAGTGCCAGCAGTTCAGCTTCACCAATACCGCTTGCCGGATGAATCGCTGTGACGCGCGGTTTACCGATGGTCAGGGTGCCGGTTTTATCAAACGCCACCTGTGTGACTCTACCCAACTGTTCCAGCGCGGCACCGCCTTTGATTAACGCTCCACGACGCGCCGCGGCGGCAAGGCCAGAGGTAATGGCTGCGGGGGTTGAAATCACCAGTGCGCAAGGACAGCCAATCAACAGCAGCGTCAGTCCTTTATAAATCCACTCCTGCCAGGATGCGGCAAACAGCAGCGGCGGTACGAGGGTGACCAGCAGCGCAACCGCCATAATGGCTGGAGTGTAAATTCGACTGAAACGGTCAATAAAGCGCTCAATGGGGGCGCGACGTTCTTCCGCTTCTTCAATCAGCTTCAGAATACGATCAATGGCGCTGGCGCCCGGTTCGGAGAGCACTTCCAGCGTAACCAGACGGTCCACGCTGGTGGCACCTGCCGGGACTTTCTCGCCGGTGGCGCGTTCAACCGGGATCGATTCGCCGGTCAGGGCGCTTTCATCAAAGCTGGCAAAACCGGAAACCAGTTTGCCGTCGGCAGGTAAACGCCCACCCGCGGCAACTTCAATAACATCGCCAGGCCGGAGGGTATTGATAGCCACCTCTTCGCGCTCGCCGTTACGCAGGCGCGTGGCGGTTTCCGGTTTGAGCGCCATCAGTGCGCTGACCCCTTTACGGGCACGGCTGGCGGCCCATCCTTCCAGGCGTTCGCCAATTAAAAACAGCAGCAGCACCATGGCGGCTTCCGCCGTCGCGCCGATAAACAGTGCACCAATGGCGGCCACGCTCATCAATGTTTCAATGGCAAAGTAGCTGCCGGTTTTCATTAGACGCAGGGCCTGACGGGCAATGGGATACAGACCGACCAGCGTGGTGGCGATAAACGCTATCTGACCGAAGGGATGATTGAACTGCTCCAGCCCCCAGCTAATCGCCATCATGATAATCAGCGAAATCAGCGGTAGGTTTTCTTTAAAACGTGACTCGGGGGCGGCGTCCGTCGCGTGCTCATCGCGCAGGGTATAGCCTGCTTTTTGCACCGCGTTTTCAACTTGCTGGCGGATATCGGAACCGGCATCGACCACCAGTTTTTCAGTGGCGAACAGAACCTGGACCTGGTTGACGCCGCTGACCTGGCGGACCGCATTCTCTACTTTGCGGGCGCAGGCTGCGCAGTCCATGCCTGCCACTTTCCAGGAATAGCGGGTACCTAGTACGGTATCGGATACGGGCGGTGTAGTGGAGCAGCTTCCTTCGCAGCAGCAGTCATCCGCCTTTTGTGGCGCAGGCGCTGGTTTGAAAGAAGAAAATTGTGGGGCCTTTTTGCCACTGGTATCAGGTGTCGACATGGCATCCTCCGGTTGATAATCATTTCGTATTAACCGGAGGATACACTCTGGAGTCGACTCCAGAGTCAAGCGTTTTAAAGATACAACGAACGAACAATCAGGAAATGTCCGGCGAAGTAGCAGGCGGCGGCAATGGCGTTATCGGCGCGAAAGCGACGACGGTAATGGCTACCCAGCCAAACAATATTGCCAATGAACAGGAGCGATGCGCCCATAAATGCCGACAGCGCCGGAGCGGTCGGGCGGAAGAACCACAGTTCGCCAGCCATCCAGACCATCATCAGCGTGATGCCAATAAAGGTGCAGATAGCGACACGCAACTCTTCCAGACGCGTCCAGATCACGGCGATCAGCAACGCCCCCAGTACTACCAGCACCAACGGCAAAGGCCAGAAGAACGACAGCGTCATTTGGCTGGCGAAGTAAATGGTATACAGCAGATGCGACAGGAAGAATGCCCCCACTGCGTACAGCAGGCGTTGGCGCGGCAATAGCGTCAGCGCATCGCCCAGCAGCGAGGCCAGCAGACCAGCCAGCACCAGGTAACTGATAGCGTTAAACATTGGCGCCTGCCAGGCCAGCAGCGCCAGCAGGAGTAACGTCAGGGGTTTAAAGACCCAGCGTTGCCAGGCGGGCCCACGATAGGAAGCATCCACGAACAACCATGCGGAAAGGCAGACAGCGATAAACGACCAAAGCATCTTAGTTCCTTGAATTCGTTATTTTTTCGTAAGCGGGGTGCTTACGGCTCTACTGTCCAGTGTAGAGGTCGACACTGCCAGATGACAACACCATAACGGGCAATGTATGCTTATTTCCGCATTTTCTGATGGGTTAATACTATGAGCAAACCACCACTTTTTTTCATTGTTATCATTATCTTAATTGTTGTCGCCGCGTCGTTTCGCTTTGTTCAGCAGCGGCGTGAAAAAGCCGATAATGATGCGGCGCCGCTGGTGCAAAAGCAGGTGGTGGTGAGTAACAAACGGGAAAAACCGCTTAACGATCGACGATCCCGTCAACAGGAAGTGAGCCCGGCGGGAACCAGCATGCGCTATGAAGCCAGCTTTAAGCCACAAAACGGCGGCCTGGAGCAGACGTTTCGTCTGGATGCTCAGCAGTACCATGCGCTAACGGTCGGGGATAAAGGCACGCTAAGTTACAAAGGTTCGCGTTTTGTTGATTTTACGCTTGAACGCTAAGGTGTCATCTGACTGATGCCGGATGGCGGCTTACGCCTTATCCGGCCTACAGATTTTTTCGCCCCGGCTCGCAACGTGCCGCCGGGCGAAAAGATCGCAGTTACTTCTTCAACTGATCTTTAATCTTTTTCTGCCACACCAGTAGCTCAAAGACGCCGAACAGAAAAATACGGATTTTCTCTCCGTTGGTCATCTGCGGGCCATCTTTAGGCATGGTGCTTTTTAGCAGCGCCAGCTGCATGCCATGCATCAGCACCATAAATATCAGTGCGACGTTAACGAAGATGTTAAGCGGGCGTGGAAAGGGTTGGAAAATATTCAGTAGTAAAAATGCCCAGACGCACAGCATCAGCAGGCGTCCCAGGTTAATCAACATCGTGTTCTCCTCGTGCTTCACGTTGGTACAGGCGATAGGCGACCTGTCCGGCAACTTTCTCACGGTATAGCGACCAGTTCACCGGAACCGGCGGCAAACCGTTTTCTACTTCGCTTTCAACGTAAATATACGCTTCATTTGCCAGCCAGCCATGAGTTTCCAGAAGTGTTAATGTTTCTTCCAGTAACCCTTTGCGAAACGGCGGATCCACAAATACCACGTTATGCGGCGTACCCGTCTGAGCCAAAAATGTCAGCGTATTGGTATTGACGACGCGGGCATGGGAGGCTTTCAGCGTGGCGAGATTCTTTTGTAGCTGCTGAGATACCGCGCGATCCATCTCCAGAAGCGTCGCATTTGCCGCATAGCGAGAGAGGGCTTCCAGCCCCAGCGCGCCGCTGCCGGCGAAGCAGTCCAGACAGTGAGCATCGACCATTACCGGGGCCAGCCAGTTAAACAACGTTTCGCGCACACGGTCGGTGGTCGGACGCAGGCCGGGGCTGTCCGGAACCGGGAGTTTACGGCCACGCCATTGCCCGCCAATAATGCGGATCTGGCCGCTACCAGAGTGATTCGGTTTTTTCATTTCTATTATTGCTCAATCCGCCTATAGCATGTCATTCCAGGCGGTGATGTGAGTTAAGTTAACCCGTCGCTTTTCAAGTTACCTCTTCGTTGGCTGCACTTACTTACCCGAATCACTTACTAAAAGTAAGCTCATCGGGATTCGTGCGCTTGCCGCCTTGACGTAACTCGAAATTCATTGGGTATAAGTGATAGACTATTTCATCATTTTTTTAGCTGCTATGTACATAGCGTTGACGCTGTGCCATGAAGCAACAGCGGGGGAGTGTAGTCGCAAATGGCGAAAGAGAAAAAACGTGGCTTTTTTTCCTGGCTGGGCTTTGGTCAAAAAGAGCAGGCACCGGAAAACGAGACAGAAGTAAAAAACGAAGAACAACAACCGGTTGCTGAAGAAACTACCGTCGTTGACGAACAGCCGCGCGCCGAGGAAACCCGTAGCGAGGCGGAAACGCAAGCCTTTGCTGCTGAAGTCGTTGAAGTAACTGAACAGGTTGCGGAAATTGAGAAACTGCAGCCGGAAGAAGAACCTGTCGCCAAACAAGCGCAGCCGGAAATTGAGCCGGTTGCTGAACCCGTTGCTGAAACTGTAGTGGAAACGCCAGCGGCGGTGGTTATCGAACGCGAAGAATTGCCGCTGCCGGAAGAGGTGAAAACCGAAGAAGTTTCTGCCGAAGAGTGGCAGGCCGAAGCGGAAACCGTGGAAATCGTTGAGGCGGCTGAAGAAGAAGCTGAAAACGAGCCGCAACTGACCGACGAAGAGCTGGAAGCCCAGGCGCTGGCCGCTGAGGCTGCTGAAGAAGCGGTTATGGTGGCGCCGGTAGAAGAACCTGCTGTAGAAGAACCGGTAGAAGAAGAGGTGGTCCAGGAGCAGGAAAAACCAACCAAAGAAGGTTTCTTTGCGCGTCTGAAACGCAGCCTGCTGAAAACAAAAGAAAACCTCGGTTCCGGATTTATCAGTCTGTTCCGTGGTAAAAAGATCGACGATGATCTGTTTGAAGAGCTGGAAGAGCAGCTGCTGATCGCCGATGTGGGCGTAGAAACGACCCGTAAGATCATTGCGAATCTGACAGAAGGTGCCAGCCGCAAGCAGCTTAAAGATGCGGAAGCGCTGTACGGCCTGCTGAAAGAAGAGATGGGCGAGATTCTGGCGAAGGTTGACGAACCGCTGAATGTTGAGGGCAAAACACCATTTGTTATCTTAATGGTTGGCGTCAACGGTGTGGGCAAAACCACCACTATTGGTAAGCTGGCGCGTCAGTTTGAGCAGCAGGGTAAATCAGTAATGCTGGCGGCGGGCGATACTTTCCGTGCGGCGGCGGTAGAACAGCTGCAGGTCTGGGGTCAGCGTAATAATATCCCGGTGATTGCTCAGCATACCGGTGCGGATTCCGCGTCCGTTATCTTTGATGCCATCCAGGCGGCGAAGGCGCGTAACGTAGACGTGCTGATCGCTGATACCGCAGGGCGTTTGCAGAATAAATCGCACCTGATGGAAGAATTGAAAAAAATCGTTCGCGTCATGAAGAAGCTGGACGAAGATGCGCCGCATGAAGTTATGCTGACTATCGACGCCAGCACCGGGCAGAATGCGATAAGCCAGGCCAAACTGTTCCATGAAGCGGTGGGCTTAACCGGTATCACTCTGACCAAGCTGGATGGTACGGCGAAGGGCGGGGTTATCTTCTCGGTTGCCGATCAGTTTGGCATCCCTATCCGCTATATCGGTGTGGGCGAACGTATCGAGGATTTACGTCCGTTTAAAGCGGACGATTTTATAGAGGCACTTTTTGCCCGAGAGGATTAACAATGATTCGCTTTGAACATGTCAGCAAGGCCTATCTCGGTGGGAGACAAGCGCTGCAGGGAGTGACCTTCCATATGCAGCCTGGCGAGATGGCGTTTCTGACCGGCCACTCCGGCGCGGGGAAAAGTACCCTGCTGAAGCTGATTTGTGGAATTGAACGGCCCAGCGCCGGGAAAATCTACTTTAGCGGGCATGACATCAGCCGTTTGAAAAACCGCGAAGTGCCGTTTCTGCGTCGTCAGATTGGCATGATTTTTCAGGATCACCACCTGCTAATGGATAGAACCGTGTTTGATAACGTGGCAATCCCGCTGATCATCGCGGGCGCCAGCGGGGACGATATTCGTCGTCGCGTGTCAGCGGCGCTGGATAAGGTCGGGCTGTTGGACAAAGCGAAAAACTTCCCGATTCAGCTCTCCGGCGGTGAACAACAGCGCGTCGGCATTGCCCGTGCGGTGGTGAATAAACCTGCGGTGTTGCTGGCGGATGAACCAACGGGGAACCTGGATGACGCGCTGTCGGAAGGGATCCTGCGCCTGTTCGAAGAGTTTAACCGCGTCGGGGTCACGGTATTAATGGCCACGCACGATATTGGCCTGATCTCCCGTCGCTCCTATCGCCAAATGGTTCTGAGCGATGGACATCTGCATGGAGGCCTGGCGCATGAATAGACGTGACGCTATTAACCAAATCAAACAGTTCGGTGGCCGACTGGATCGCTTTCGTAAATCGGGCGGTGCGCCGGGTGATGGCGGTCGCAACGCGCCTAAGCGTGCGAAGGCCGCGCCAAAGCCGAACTCGCGTAAAACCAATGTCTTTAATGAGCAGGTACGTTATGCGTTCCAGGGCGCGTTACAGGACCTGAAAAGCAAGCCGCTGGCGACGTTCCTGACGGTGATGGTTATTGCCATCTCCCTGACGCTACCAAGCGTGTGCTACATGGTTTATAAGAACGTAAACCATGCAGCAAGCCAGTATTATCCGTCCCCGCAGATCACCGTTTACCTGCAAAAAACGCTGGATGATGATGCGGCGGCGCGGGTGGTTGGTCAGTTGCAGGCCGAGCAGGGCGTGGAGAAAGTGAATTATCTTTCCCGTGACGACGCGCTGGGCGAATTCCGTAACTGGTCTGGATTTGGCGGTGCGCTGGATATGCTGGAAGAGAACCCGCTGCCGGCCGTGGCGGTGGTGATTCCGAAACTGGACTTCCAGGGTACGGAGTCGCTAAACACGCTGCGTGACCGCATCGCACAAATCAACGGTATTGATGAAGTGCGGATGGATGACAGCTGGTTCGCTCGCCTGGCGGCGCTGACGGGCCTTGTCGGACGCGTTTCCGCGATGATTGGCGTGCTGATGGTGGCGGCGGTCTTCCTCGTCATCGGTAACAGCGTGCGTCTGAGTATTTTTGCGCGTCGCGATACCATTAACGTGCAAAAACTGATTGGCGCGACGGATGGATTTATCCTGCGTCCGTTCCTCTACGGCGGGGCACTGCTCGGTTTTTCCGGTGCATTTCTTTCACTGATTTTGTCAGAAATTTTGGTGATGCGTCTGTCGTCAGCGGTGACTGAAGTGGCACAGGTATTTGGAACCAAGTTTGATATCAATGGCTTATCATTCGATGAATGCCTGTTATTGCTGCTGGTGTGCTCGATGATTGGCTGGGTGGCAGCCTGGCTTGCCACGGTTCAACATTTACGCCACTTTACCCCCGATTAAAAAATCTCTGGTATAATCTTTCCCTGCACTGAGTAGTTCGCTCTGCAGGGAAAGAGTCCCTGTGATCTCTTCCCGGCGTATTCATTGTGATGTCACATTTTGTGCGTAATCTATACACATTACGACATGGAACTTGTGGATAAAATCACTGTCTGATAAAAGATTGAATGATATTCTCGTTGCTCATAAGCTCTGGCATGGTTGTTGCTATTGGTTTTAGCCAATGCGCCAGATGAAAAGATTGAGAGGATTTGAATGACCAAAGAAATGCAAAATTTAGCTTTAGCCCCTGTTGGTAACCTGGAATCTTACATCCGGGCTGCGAACGCGTGGCCGATGTTGTCGGCTGACGAGGAGCGGGCACTGGCTGAAAAGCTGCATTACCAGGGCGATCTGGAAGCAGCTAAAACGCTGATCCTGTCTCACCTGCGCTTTGTTGTTCATGTTGCTCGTAATTATGCGGGCTATGGCCTGCCGCAGGCGGATTTGATTCAGGAAGGTAATATCGGCCTGATGAAAGCCGTGCGCCGTTTCAACCCGGAAGTGGGTGTGCGCCTGGTTTCCTTCGCTGTGCATTGGATCAAAGCTGAGATCCACGAATACGTTCTGCGTAACTGGCGTATCGTTAAAGTCGCGACCACTAAAGCGCAGCGTAAGCTGTTCTTTAACCTGCGTAAAACCAAGCAGCGTCTGGGCTGGTTTAACCAGGATGAAGTTGAAATGGTTGCTCGCGAGCTGGGTGTTTCCAGCAAAGACGTGCGCGAAATGGAATCCCGTATGGCGGCGCAGGACATGACGTTTGACATGTCTTCAGACGATGAGTCTGACAGCCAGCCGATGGCCCCGGTGCTGTATCTGCAGGATAAATCTTCTAACTTTGCCGACGGCATTGAAGAAGATAACTGGGAAGATCAGGCCGCGAACAAACTGACCCACGCAATGGAAGGTCTGGACGAGCGTAGCCAGGACATCATTCGTGCTCGTTGGCTGGACGAAGACAACAAGTCGACGTTGCAGGAACTGGCCGATCGCTATGGCGTTTCCGCTGAACGTGTTCGTCAGCTTGAAAAGAACGCCATGAAAAAATTGCGCGCGGCGATCGAAGCATAATCTTCCAGCCGACCTGGAAATGCTGATAAACCCTGGATGAAAATCCGGGGTTTTTTGTTTTTATCTCTCCCCCTCTCTCCTGACGTTTATGCTTTTTGTCATCAAGTTGTTATCTGCATGTCAAATTTAGCTATTCCAAAATAATAAAAATCGGGTATGTTTTAGCAGAGTATGCTGCTAAAGCACGGGTGGCTATCCAATAATCGAAATAAAGTGCTGAACAACAACATCACAACACACGTAATAACCACAATAATGGGGATTGTCAGGATGAATATGAAGGGTAAAGCGTTATTGGCAGGATGTATCGCCCTGTCTTTGAGCAATATGGCGTTTGCTAAGGATATTAAAGTTGCTGTCGTCGGCGCGATGTCCGGTCCGGTAGCGCAGTATGGCGATCAGGAATTTACTGGCGCAGAGCAGGCGATTGCAGATATCAATGCCAAAGGCGGCGTGAAAGGCGACAAACTGGTCATGGTGAAATATGACGATGCCTGTGACCCGAAACAAGCGGTAGCGGTAGCTAACAAAGTGGTCAACGACGGGATTAAATATGTTATCGGCCACCTGTGCTCATCTTCCACTCAGCCTGCGTCAGATATCTATGAAGACGAAGGCATTCTGATGATTACCCCAGCGGCAACGGCGCCGGAGCTGACCGCGCGCGGCTATAACCTGGTGTTACGTACCACCGGTCTGGATTCCGATCAGGGCCCGACTGCTGCCAAATATATCGTTGAAAAAGTGAAGCCGAAGCGCATTGCGATCGTTCACGACAAACAACAGTATGGTGAAGGCCTGGCGCGTTCCGTGCAGGACAACCTCAAGAAAGCCAACGCTGACGTGGTGTTCTTCGATGGGATCACCGCTGGCGAGAAAGATTTCTCTACTCTGGTGGCGCGTCTGAAGAAAGAGAATATCGATTTCGTTTACTACGGTGGTTACCACCCGGAAATGGGGCAGATTCTGCGCCAGGCACGCGCTGCGGGTTTGAAAACCCAGTTTATGGGACCAGAAGGGGTAGCGAACGTGTCGTTGTCTAACATCGCGGGTGAGTCTGCAGAAGGCTTACTGGTAACGAAACCGAAGAACTACGATCAGGTTCCGGCGAACAAACCGATTGTGGACGCGATCAAAGCCAAGAAACAGGATCCGAGTGGTGCATTCGTATGGACCACCTACGCCGCGCTGCAATCCTTGCAGGCCGGTCTGAACCAGTCTGACGACCCGGCTGAAATTGCCAAATACCTGAAAGCAAACTCAGTGGAAACCGTAATGGGGCCGCTGTCATGGGATGCGAAGGGCGATCTGAAGGGCTTCGAATTCGGCGTGTTTGACTGGCATGCGAATGGTACGGCGACAGACGCTAAGTAATTTTCCTGGCGCCTTTCGCGCTGCAGGTGCGTTGGCTACGTTATTCAACCCCGGTCACTTACTTCTGTAAGCTCCCGGGGACTTCATAACTTGCCGCCTTCCTGCAGCGCGAAATTCTTGGAAAATTGCGAGGTGGTTTTTTATTTTTTCTCCCAGCATGTAGGCCGGATAAGCGTCAGCGCCATCCGGCTTTTTTATCTTTTTTCCCAGCCATTTTCCTGGGCCGTAAACCCTAACGCCTGCATAAACGCGGCCATCACGCTGCGGTCTTCAACGCCGACGTCGGCCATCCACCATGAACTCACGTCAGAGTTTTCCCGGATCACTTCTTCGATCAAATACTGCCCGACGCCGCGGCGGCGGGTGATATCGCGTACGCGCAAGGAATCCAATGCGCCTTGCGTGCCGCTCAGGGTTACGCGAACTGCGCCTAACAGACGCTCGTTAAAGCGCGCGGCGTAGATCCGGTGCGTTTCATCTACGCTTAATGATGAGGCGGAATATTCCGGCCAGATTTTGCCCAGATCAATCTGGTCCTGGTCGCTAAAGTTATCTAAACGAACGATGGTCAGCTTCATTAACAGCATGTCCAAATCACAAAAGATGGAATGAGTGTACCGAAATAATTCGCCCGGATGCTTTCTCTTTTTTATGTGAATAACCAGATTAATAATTTTGTAACAACAGTAATGACAGTTTGAAACCGTAGAGATTGAAAAACAGGCAGAATAATACCCTGGAATGCAGCATTTTATTCGGCTCTTTGTACCGTTATTTTATGCTGACAAACGTGCTTTTTTTTGTTTATCTATAGTGAAAAGCAGAATATTATCTTTTCTTAATCGACTGAAAAATAGAGATTTTAGCCTGATTTTGCTTAAATGACTGCGCTAAACCATTAATGAGACTGGTAAAAATAGTGCAGTTCAAAAAAAGCACAGACTGCTTTTTAACCACATAAATACAAAATATTAATTACGTCACGAATGGGGATTCAGGTAATGAAACGGAATGCGAAAACAATCATCGCAGGGGTGATAGCACTGGCAATGTCACACGCGGTCATGGCGGAAGATATCAAGGTCGCTGTTGTCGGCGCGATGTCAGGTCCGGTCGCGCAGTGGGGTGATATGGAATTTAATGGCGCACGTCAGGCCATTAAAGATATCAATGCCAAAGGCGGGGTCAAAGGCGACAAACTGGTCGCTGTGGAATATGACGATGCCTGCGATCCGAAACAGGCCGTTGCCGTCGCGAACAAAATCGTCAACGACGGCATTCAGTACGTAATTGGCCACCTGTGTTCTTCATCGACTCAACCGGCATCAGATATTTACGAAGACGAAGGCATTCTGATGATTTCTCCGGGCGCCACAAACCCGGAACTGACCCAGCGCGGTTACGCTCACATTATGCGTACAGCGGGCCTGGACTCCTCTCAAGGGCCGACCGCCGCGAAATACATTCTGGAGAAGGTGAAGCCGCAGCGCATTGCCATCATTCACGATAAACAGCAATACGGTGAAGGCCTGGCGCGTTCAGTGCAGGACAGCCTGAAAGCGGGCAAAGCCAACATCGTTTTCTTTGACGGTATCACCGCCGGGGAAAAAGATTTTTCTGCGCTGATCGCTCGCCTGAAAAAAGAAAATATCGACTTTGTTTATTACGGTGGCTACTACCCGGAAATGGGGCAAATGCTGCGCCAGGCACGTTCCGTCGGGCTGAAAACCCAGTTTATGGGACCAGAGGGCGTCGGCAATGCGTCGCTGTCTAACATTGCTGGTGATGCCGCTGAAGGCATGCTGGTGACCATGCCAAAACGCTATGACCAGGATCCGGCGAATAAAGCTATCGTCGATGCGCTCAAAGCTGACAAGAAAGATCCAACTGGACCGTACGTGTGGATCACTTATGCAGCCGTCCAGTCATTGGCGACAGCAATGGATCGCAGCGGTAGCAAAGAGCCGCTGGACCTGGTGAAAGATCTGAAAGCACACGGGGCTGATACCGTGATTGGGCCGCTGAAATGGGACGAAAAAGGCGATTTGAAGGGATTTGAGTTTGGTGTCTTCCAGTGGCATGCGGACGGTTCATCGACCGTCGCGAAGTAATACCTGAAGACGAGTTATCCCACCGCCCGTGTAAAATGGGCGGGTATAAAAAGGTTACCTTATGTCCGAGCAGTTCCTCTATTTCTTGCAGCAGATGTTTAACGGCGTCACGCTGGGAAGCACCTACGCGCTGATCGCCATCGGTTACACGATGGTGTACGGCATTATCGGCATGATCAACTTCGCCCATGGCGAGGTGTATATGATCGGCAGCTATGTCTCCTTTATGATCATCGCTGCGCTAATGATGATGGGCATTGATTCCAGTTGGCTACTGGTCGCGGCGGGCTTCGTTGGCGCGATTGTGATTGCCAGCGCCTACGGCTGGAGCATTGAACGCGTGGCGTATCGACCCGTGCGCAGCTCTAAGCGCCTGATCGCGCTGATTTCCGCTATCGGGATGTCCATCTTCCTGCAAAACTACGTCAGCCTGACGGAAGGTTCGCGCGATGTGGCACTGCCCAGCCTGTTTAATGGCCAGTGGACCGTTGGCAGTAGCGAAAACTTCTCTGCTTCCATCACCACCATGCAGCTGGTTATCTGGATTGTAACCTTCCTGGCGATGCTGGCGCTGACGCTGTTTATCCGTTACTCCCGTATGGGTCGCGCCTGCCGTGCCTGCGCGGAAGACCTGAAAATGGCCAGCCTGCTCGGCATCAACACCGATCGCGTGATTGCGCTGACCTTTGTGATTGGCGCGGCAATGGCGGCGGTCGCGGGCGTGCTGCTTGGTCAATTCTATGGCGTAATTAACCCGTACATCGGCTTTATGGCCGGGATGAAGGCCTTTACCGCAGCGGTGCTTGGCGGCATCGGCAGCATTCCTGGGGCGATGATCGGCGGCCTGATTCTGGGCGTCGCGGAAGCGCTCTCCTCTGCTTATCTGAGTACTGAATACAAAGACGTCGTTTCATTCGCGCTGCTGATTCTGGTGCTGCTGGTGATGCCGACCGGTATTCTGGGTCGCCCGGAGGTAGAGAAAGTATGAAACCGATGCATTTTGCAATGGCGCTGCTCTCTGCCGCCATGTTCTTCGTCCTGGCGGGCGTCTTTATGGGCGTTCAGTTAGAGCTTGACGGCACCAAACTGGTGGTGGATTCCGCGGCGGATATTCGCTGGCAGTGGGTGTTTATTGGTACAGGCGTGGTCTTCCTCTTCCAGTTGCTGCGTCCAGCTTTCCAGAAGGGCATGAAGAGCGTCTCCGGACCGAAGTTTATTCTGCCAGCGATTGACGGCTCCACCGTTAAACAGAAGCTGTTCCTGGTGGCGTTGCTGGTGATTGCCGTGGCGTGGCCGTTTATGGTCTCGCGCGGTACGGTGGATATCGCCACGCTGACGATGATTTATATCATCCTCGGCCTCGGCTTAAACGTGGTGGTGGGGCTTTCCGGCCTGCTGGTGCTGGGCTACGGCGGCTTTTATGCCATTGGCGCTTACACCTTCGCGCTGCTGAACCACTATTACGGACTCGGCTTCTGGACCTGTCTGCCGCTGGCGGGGCTGGTTTCCGCTGCTGCGGGCTTCCTGCTCGGCTTCCCGGTACTGCGCCTGCGCGGTGATTATCTGGCTATTGTGACCTTAGGCTTCGGTGAAATCGTCCGTATCCTGCTGCTCAACAACACCGAAGTGACCGGTGGCCCGAACGGTATCAGCCAGATCCCGAAACCGACTTTTTTCGGTCTGGAGTTTAGCCGTACCGCCCGTGAAGGCGGCTGGGATACCTTCAGCAACTTCTTTAACGTCAAGTACGATCCCTCTGACCGCGTCATTTTCCTCTATCTGGTGGCGCTGCTGCTGGTGGTCTTCTCGCTGTTTGTGATTAACCGTCTGCTGCGTATGCCGTTGGGCCGTGCGTGGGAAGCGCTACGTGAAGATGAAATTGCCTGTCGCTCGCTGGGCTTAAACCCTACGCGCATCAAACTGACAGCTTTTACCATCAGCGCCGCGTTTGCCGGTTTTGCCGGTACGCTGTTTGCCGCGCGCCAGGGGTTTGTCAGCCCGGAATCCTTCACCTTTGCCGAGTCCGCCTTTGTGCTGGCAATTGTGGTATTGGGCGGAATGGGCTCACAGTTTGCGGTGATCCTCGCGGCCATCCTGCTGGTAGTGTCACGCGAGCTGATGCGTGATTTCAATGAATACAGCATGTTAATGCTGGGTGGTTTGATGGTGCTGATGATGATCTGGCGTCCGCAGGGCTTGTTGCCGATGACCCGTCCACAGTTGAAGCTGAAAAACGGGGAAGCAAAAGGAGAGCAGGCATGAGTCAGCCATTATTATCCGTTAACGGCCTGATGATGCGCTTCGGCGGTCTGCTGGCGGTAAACAACGTTGAACTGGAACTGCGGCCGCAGGAAATAGTTTCGTTAATCGGGCCAAACGGCGCGGGAAAAACCACAGTCTTTAACTGTCTGACCGGTTTTTATAAGCCGACCGGCGGGACGATTAAGCTGCGCGACCAGCATCTGGAAGGACTACCGGGTCAGCAAATCGCGCGTATGGGCGTGGTGCGTACTTTCCAGCACGTACGTCTGTTTCGCGAAATGACAGTGATTGAAAACCTGCTGGTGGCGCAACATCAGCAACTGAAAACCGGCGTCTTCTCCGGCCTGTTGAAAACTCCGTCGTTCCGTCGCGCGCAGAGTGAAGCGTTGGATCGCGCCGCCACCTGGCTGGAGCGTATTGGTTTGCTGGAGCATGCCAACCGTCAGGCGAGTAACCTGGCCTACGGCGACCAGCGTCGTCTGGAGATTGCCCGTTGCATGGTGACCCAGCCGGAAATCCTGATGCTCGACGAACCCGCTGCGGGACTCAACCCGAAAGAGACCAAAGAGCTGGACGAGCTGATTGCTGAACTGCGTAACCATCACAACACCACCATTTTGTTGATTGAGCACGACATGAAGCTGGTGATGGGGATTTCTGACCGTATTTACGTGGTGAACCAGGGCACGCCGCTGGCGAATGGGACGCCGGAACAGATTCGTAATAACCCGGATGTTATCCGCGCCTATTTAGGTGAAGCATAATGGGGGCGAGGATTAATATGGATAAGGCGATGTTATCGTTCGACAAAGTCAACGCCCACTACGGCAAGATACAGGCGCTGCACGACGTCAGCTTGTATATCAACCAGGGTGAAATCGTTACTCTGATTGGTGCCAACGGCGCGGGAAAAACCACGCTGCTCGGCACATTGTGTGGTGACCCGCGAGCGACCAGCGGGCGAATCGTCTTTGATGGTAAAGACATTACCGACTGGCAGACGGCGAAAATCATGCGCGAAGCGGTAGCGATTGTGCCGGAAGGGCGTCGCGTGTTTTCCCGTATGACGGTGGAAGAGAACCTGGCGATGGGCGGTTTCTTTGCCGAGAAAGACCAGTTTCAGGAACGCATCAAGTGGGTGTATGACCTGTTTCCTCGCCTGCATGAGCGTCGTATTCAACGTGCGGGAACGATGTCCGGCGGTGAACAACAGATGCTGGCGATAGGCCGTGCGCTGATGAGCCAGCCGAGGCTGCTACTGCTTGATGAACCATCGCTGGGTCTGGCGCCGATTATCATCCAGCAGATCTTTAACACCATTGAGCAACTGCGCGAGCAGGGGATGACCATCTTCCTTGTCGAACAGAACGCTAACCAGGCGCTGAAGCTCGCCGATCGCGGCTACGTGCTGGAAAACGGTCATGTGGTGCTGGAAGACACTGGCGATGCGCTACTGGCTAACGAAGCGGTGCGCAGTGCGTATCTGGGCGGTTAATCATTCTCTGAATAGACAAGGGGCCCGCTGTGGCCCCTTTTTATTGCGCTATGTTATTATTGAGAATAGTTATCAATAATAAAAAATGAACATGGAGAAAGGATGATTCGTTCAGGTACCTGCATGATGAATGGCAGTTTGTTTTTGACGCTTTCTTTAACTACCCTGGCCTCGACACCGCCAGCGTTTGACCCGCGCGATCCCGCAATCTGGGAAGAGAAATCGGACAACCCGTTAGCGCAATCCGACTCGCCCTGCGAAGTGTTTACCAGCTCGGTATGCCCGGGCTGGGAAGATGATAAATCAGATATCCAACGTGAACGTGAGCGACGAGAGCAGCAGCGTTTACAGAATGAGTACGAACGACGCTGGCGCAGAGATTAATCTTTCTCCTGCAGCAACAGATAACGCCATCCTGGCCGGGTAAGGCATACCGCTACCCGGCTTTGTTGTGCACCACTCCGCATTTTCCTGTCACTACGCTTTCACCGCCTTGCCATCTGTTTGTCGCCTTACTATCTTTTTTTTGTAATAAAAAAGTTATTTTTCTGTCATTCGAGCATGTCATGTTACCCCCGCGAGCATAAAACGCGTGATATCGCGCATCCGGCACAACAAGAGAGATAACCGATGATATCGTTACGACATACAGCTTTAGGACTGGCACTTAGCCTGGCGTTTGCAGGTCAGGCACTGGCGGTCACCACCATCCCATTCTGGCACTCAATGGAAGGCGAACTGGGTAAAGAAGTTGATTCTCTGGCGCAACGTTTTAATGCCGCCAATCCCGACTACAAAATTGTTCCGCAGTACAAAGGCAACTACGAGCAGAGCCTGAGTGCAGGAATTGCCGCTTTCCGTACCGGAAACGCGCCTGCGCTGCTACAGGTTTATGAAGTGGGTACGGCAACGATGATGGCTTCGAAAGCCATTAAACCGGTCTATGAAGTATTCAAAGAGGCTGGCATCAACTTCGATGAGTCTCAGTTCGTACCGACGGTTTCTGGTTATTACACCGACTCTAAAAGCGGACATTTGCTTTCTCAACCGTTTAACAGCTCCACTCCGGTGCTGTACTACAACAAAGATGCCTTTAAAAAAGCTGGTTTAGACCCTGAGCAGCCGCCGAAAACCTGGCAGGACCTGGCGGAGTACACCGCGAAGCTGAAAGCGGCAGGCATGAAGTGCGGTTACGCCAGCGGCTGGCAGGGGTGGATTCAGATTGAAAACTTCAGTGCCTGGAACGGTCTGCCGGTCGCTACCAAAAACAACGGTTTTGACGGTACTGACGCGGTGCTGGAGTTCAATAAACCGGAACAGGTAAAACATATCGCTCTGCTGGAAGAGCTGAACAAAAAAGGCGATTTCAGCTACTTCGGGCGTAAGGACGAATCCACTGAGAAGTTCTATAACGGGGATTGTGCCATTACCACCGCCTCTTCCGGTTCGCTGGCTGATATCCGCCATTACGCGAAATTCAACTATGGCGTCGGAATGATGCCGTACGATGCCGATGTGAAGGGCGCGCCGCAGAACGCAATTATCGGTGGGGCCAGTCTTTGGGTGATGCAGGGCAAAGACAAAGCCACCTACGAAGGCGTGGCGAAGTTCCTCAACTTCCTGGCGAAGCCTGAAATTGCTGCCGAATGGCATCAGAAGACCGGCTATCTGCCGATCACCACAGCTGCCTACGACCTGACCCGTGAGCAGGGCTTCTATGATAAGAACCCTGGGGCTGATATTGCCACCCGCCAGATGCTGAACAAGCCGCCGTTGCCGTTCACCAAAGGGCTGCGTCTGGGCAACATGCCGCAGATCCGTACCATTGTGGATGAAGAGCTGGAAAGCGTCTGGACCGGGAAGAAAAACCCGCAGCAGGCGCTGGATGCCGCCGTTGAGCGTGGCAATCAGTTACTGCGCCGCTTTGAGCAATCGACCAAATCGTAATGTGAAATGCCGGGTGGCGGCTGCGCCTTACCCGGCCTACAAATGCGCGTAGGCCGGATAAGCGTAGCGCCATCCGGCGCTGTTCAGGAATCAAACTTCCATGTCCTCATCCCGTCCGGTGTTCCGTTCGCGCTGGCTTCCCTATTTACTGGTGGCTCCGCAGCTGGTTATCACCGTTATTTTCTTTATCTGGCCTGCCGGTGAAGCGCTGTGGTACTCGCTACAATCCGTTGATCCGTTTGGTCTTTCCAGCCAGTTTGTCGGACTGGAAAACTTTGTCGCGCTGTTTCATGACCCGTACTACCTCGACTCATTCTGGACCACCATTAAGTTCAGTACGTTAGTCACGCTAAGCGGTCTGCTGGTGTCGTTATTTTTTGCGGCGTTGGTGAATTACGTGGTGCGCGGCAGCCGTTTTTACCAAACGCTAATGCTGTTGCCTTACGCCGTTGCGCCCGCCGTTGCCGCCGTATTGTGGATCTTCCTGTTTAACCCCGGGCGCGGGCTGATTACCCATTTTCTCGGTGAGTTTGGCTATGACTGGAACCATGCGCAAAACAGCGGTCAGGCAATGTTCCTGGTGGTGTTTGCGTCGGTCTGGAAGCAGATTAGTTACAACTTCCTGTTCTTCTTTGCCGCACTGCAGTCTATTCCTCGCTCGCTGATCGAAGCCGCCGCGATTGACGGTGCGGGGCCGGTTCGCCGCTTCTTTAAACTGGCGCTGCCGCTCATTGCCCCGGTGAGCTTCTTCCTGCTGGTGGTGAATCTGGTGTATGCCTTCTTTGACACCTTCCCGGTGATTGATGCTGCCACTGCAGGCGGGCCGGTACAGGCGACCACGACGCTGATTTATAAGATCTATCGCGAAGGTTTTGTCGGGCTGGATCTGGCTTCTTCCGCTGCACAATCGGTGGTGCTGATGTTCCTGGTCATTATTTTGACGGTGGTGCAGTTCCGCTATGTGGAAAGTAAGGTGCGTTACCAATGATTGAGAACCGTCGTGGGCTGACAATATTCAGCCATGCCATGTTGATTATGGGGATCATGGTGATCCTGTTTCCGTTGTACGTCGCGTTTGTCGCGGCGACGCTGGACAACAAAGCGGTGTTTGAGACGCCGATGACGCTGGTTCCCGGCTCGCAGCTGCTGGAAAACATGAAATACATCTGGGTCAACGGCGTGGGCGTCAACAGCGCGCCGTTCTGGCTGATGATGCTCAACAGTTTCATCATGGCGTTCAGCATTACGGTAGGGAAAATTACTGTCTCTATGCTTTCCGCATTTGCCATCGTCTGGTTTCGCTTTCCGCTGCGCAACCTGTTCTTCTGGATGATTTTTATCACCCTGATGCTGCCGGTTGAGGTGCGTATTTTCCCGACGGTAGAAGTGATCGCCAACCTGAAGATGCTCGACAGCTATGCGGGTCTGACGCTGCCGTTGATGGCATCTGCGACAGCGACTTTCCTGTTCCGTCAGTTCTTTATGACCCTGCCGGATGAACTGGTTGAGGCGGCGCGTATTGACGGCGCGTCACCAATGCGTTTTTTCCGCGATATCGTACTACCGCTGTCAAAAACCAATCTGGCGGCGCTGTTCGTTATTACCTTTATCTACGGCTGGAACCAGTATCTGTGGCCGTTGTTAATTATTACCGACGTCAATTTGGGCACTGCGGTGGCGGGTATCAAAGGCATGATTGCCACCGGTGAAGGCACCACGCAGTGGAACCAGGTAATGGCCGCCATGCTGCTGACGCTCATCCCTCCGGTAATCATCGTGTTAGCCATGCAGCGCGCGTTTGTGCGTGGTTTAGTGGACAGTGAGAAATAAAAATGGCTGGTTTAAAACTACAGGCAGTAACCAAAAGCTGGGACGGTAAAACCCAGGTGATTAAACCGCTGACGCTTGACGTCGCGGACGGGGAATTTATTGTGATGGTTGGACCATCCGGTTGCGGTAAGTCTACGCTGCTGCGGATGGTGGCCGGGCTTGAACGGGTAAGCGGCGGCGATATCTGGATTGATAATAAACGCGTTACCGAGATGGAGCCGAAGGATCGCGGCATTGCGATGGTCTTTCAAAACTATGCTCTCTACCCGCATATGAGCGTGGAAGAAAACATGGCCTGGGGGCTGAAAATCCGCGGGATGGGCAAGGAACACATTGCTGAGCGGGTAAATGAGGCGGCGCGTATTCTCGAGCTGGGTGAGCTGCTCAAACGTCGTCCGCGCGAACTTTCCGGCGGCCAGCGCCAGCGCGTAGCGATGGGACGAGCGATTGTACGTGACCCGGCGGTATTCCTGTTCGATGAGCCGCTTTCTAACCTTGATGCCAAGCTGCGCGTACAGATGCGTCTGGAGTTACAACATTTGCATCGCCGACTGAAAACCACCTCGCTGTACGTGACGCACGATCAGGTTGAAGCGATGACCCTCGCCCAACGGGTAATGGTAATGAACAAAGGTATTGCCGAGCAAATCGGTACCCCAGTTGAGGTGTATGAAAAACCCGCCAGCCGCTTTGTGGCGAGCTTTATCGGCAGCCCGGCGATGAATCTGCTCGATGGGCGCATCAGCGCTACGGGTACCCATTTTGAGCTGGAGGGCGGCATGACGTTGCCCATCGGCAGAAGCGCCAGGGAGTGTATTGGGCGTAACATGACGTTGGGTATCCGCCCGGAGCATATTGCGCTAAGCTCGCAGGCCGAAGGCGGCGTGCCGCTGGTCGTCGACACGCTGGAAATGCTGGGTGCGGATAATCTGGCACATGGACGTTGGGGTGAGCAAAAGCTGGTGGTGCGGTTGGCGCATCAGCATCGCCCGACGGCAGGCAGCACGCTGTGGCTGCATCTGCCAGAACATCATCTGCATCTTTTTGATGGCGAAACAGGACAACGCGTATGAATAACTGGCCTTACCCTCATATTGTCGCCCATCGCGGCGGCGGTAAGTTAGCCCCGGAAAACACCCTGGCGGCGATCGACGTGGGGGCGCGATATGGGCATACCATGATCGAGTTTGACGCTAAATTGTCGAAAGACGGTGAGATCTTCTTACTGCATGACGACAACCTGGAACGCACCAGCAACGGCTGGGGCGTGGCTGGCGAATTGAACTGGCAGGATCTATTGCGCGTGGACGCCGGCAGCTGGTTTAGCGGTGAGTTTAAAGGCGAACCGTTGCCGCTGCTCTCGCAAGTTGCTGAGCGCTGTCGCCAGCACGGCATGATGGCAAATATTGAGATTAAACCCACCACCGGGACGGGGGCGCTCACCGGGAAGGTCGTGGCACTGGCTGCGCGTGAATTGTGGGCGGGAATGACGTCACCACTGTTGTCATCCTTTGAAATTGATGCGCTAGAAGCTGCGCAGCAGGCGGTGCCTGAACTGCCGAGAGGTTTGCTGCTGGATGAATGGCGCGAGGACTGGCGTGAGCTGACCACGCGGCTTGGCTGCGTCTCTATTCATCTTAATCATAAGCTGCTGGATGAGGCGCGCGTGGATGCGCTGCGCGATGCTGGGCTACGTATTCTGGTTTATACCGTCAACCGACCCCAGCGCGCGGCAGAACTGCTGCGCTGGGGCGTAGACAGCATCTGTACCGATGCCATTGATACCATTGGTCCGGATTTCCAGCCCAGTTAAGGCCCAATCGTTTTTAACGGAACGTTAGGTTGCGGCGTGCTGGAGGGCTTCAGCATGTCGCCGTTCTTTTTCTCCGACAGCATATGTTGCTTATTCAGCGAGCTGTCCGGATTACGGGTTCCACTCAACATCCCTCCGTTGCTGTTAGGCAGCATTTGCTGCTGTCCAGGATTCAACTCGCCCGGCTGAGACTGCAGCACGCGCTGGGTGTTGGTGTTGATTTGGTTTTCCATATGCTGTTGCTGCATGCGCGTCTGCGTTTGCAACTGCTGGTTGAGCATCCCTTTCTGCTGAATCTGCTGTGATTGCATTTGGGTTTGCATACGCTGCTGACTCGGGATCTGATAACCGGGTTGATTCGGGTTATTCATGGTGTTGATGGGCTGTGCAAAGCCTGTAAACGGCAACAGCATGGCTAAAAGTAAGAGTCGTTTCATCGCTTTTCTCCTCTCGGGGATCGTTTAAGTTTACTCCTTTCTCGCCGTTACGATGATTATTTCAGAGTTATGCACCAGGCTTAGTGGGGGCCGACCCCCGTACATCTGGAGAATAACGATGATAAAACCGACGTTTTTACGCCGGGTAGCCATTGCTGCTCTGCTCTCAGGAAGTTGTTTTAGCGTGGCTGCCGCGCCGGCTGCGCCACCGCCGGTATCCTACGGTGTCGAGGAAGATGTGTTCCATCCCGTTCGCGCGCAACAGGGGATGGTGGCTTCCGTAGATGCTTTAGCCACCCAGGTTGGGGTGGATATTCTGAAACAGGGCGGGAATGCCGTTGATGCCGCTGTTGCCGTGGGCTACGCGCTGGCGGTGACGCATCCGCAGGCGGGTAATCTGGGCGGCGGTGGGTTTATGCTGCTGCGTACCAAAGACGGTAACACCACGGCGATCGATTTTCGTGAAATGGCTCCCGCTGGCGCGACCCGTGATATGTTCCTTGATGAACAGGGCAACGCCGATGCGAAAAAGTCGCTAACCTCACATCTGGCATCCGGTACGCCGGGTACCGTGGCGGGTTTCTCGCTGGCGCTGGAGAAATACGGCACGATGCCGCTGAACAAAGTCGTGCGCCCGGCGATGAAGCTGGCGGAAGAAGGCTTTGTGGTTAACGACGCGCTGGCCGACGATCTGAAAACCTATGGCAGCGAAGTGCTCCCTAATCACGAGAACAGCAAAGCCATTTTCTGGAAAGACGGCGAGCCGCTGAAAAAGGGCGACAAGCTGGTGCAAACGAACCTGGCGAAAAGCCTGGAGATGATTGCCGAGAACGGTCCGGATGCGTTTTATAAAGGGGCAATTGCCGAACAGATTGCTGGGGAAATGCAGAAAAACGGCGGGTTGATGACCAAAGAGGATTTAGCCAGCTATAAAGCCGTGGAGCGTACGCCGATTAGCGGCGACTATCGCGGGTATCAGGTCTTCTCGATGCCACCGCCGTCCTCTGGCGGTATTCACATCGTGCAGATCCTCAATATTCTTGAAAACTTCGATATGAAGAAGTACGGGTTTGGCAGCGCTGATGCCATGCAGGTGATGGCTGAAGCGGAGAAATATGCCTACGCCGACCGCTCGGAGTATCTGGGCGACCCGGACTTTGTGAAGGTGCCGTGGCAGGCGCTGACCAATAAAGCCTATGCCAAATCGCTTGCCGATCAAATTGATATCAACAAAGCCAAGCCTTCCAGCCAGATCAAGCCCGGCAAGCTCGCGCCGTATGAAAGCAATCAGACCACCCATTTCTCGGTGGTGGATAAAGACGGTAATGCCGTGGCGGTGACGTATACCCTGAACACCACCTTTGGCACCGGGATTGTGGCGGGTAACACCGGCATTCTGCTTAATAACGAAATGGACGATTTCTCCGCCAAGCCGGGCGTGCCGAACGTTTATGGGCTGGTGGGTGGCGATGCTAACGCGGTTGGGCCGAAGAAGCGTCCGCTGTCATCAATGTCGCCGACTATCGTGGTAAAAGACGGGAAAACCTGGCTGGTTACCGGCAGCCCTGGCGGGAGCCGAATCATCACCACCGTGCTGCAAATGGTAGTCAACAGCATTGATTTTGGAATGAACGTCGCCGAAGCGACCAACGCGCCGCGCTTCCATCATCAGTGGTTGCCCGATGAACTGCGCGTTGAGAAAGGGTTTAGCCCGGACACCATTAAGCTGCTGGAGCAGAAAGGGCAGAAAGTCGCACTGAAGGAAGCGATGGGCAGCACGCAGAGCATTATGGTAGGACCGGATGGCGCACTGTATGGCGCATCCGACCCGCGTTCTGTGGATGATTTAACGGCGGGATACTGATTTTTGATTAATAGCCCGGTGTCAGGCACCGGGCGTTTTGTTGGCTATGCCGTGAGCAACCGCGCTGGGTTATCAATACAGAGCCTGCGTAGAGTATCGTTGTCTACTCCACGGGCGGCCAGATAGGCGAGGAAAACATTCGGGACAAATCCCCAACCGTTCCCCCCATTTTTTGCCCACATCTGTTTGAGAAAAACATCATGGCTTAAAACTATCTGATCGGCGTAACCCAATTCAATCAGATGTGCTACCGCATCTGCGGTTTCCTGAACGCCTGGGGCGATACCTTCTTTTGGGAAAGTGATGTCCAGGCCAATCATGTCAAATTCAAGCCATACGCCGCGATCGAGCATTTTTCGTTGATAGGCAACATCTTTTCCCGAAGGATCTGAATGCGCCAGCGAGACTTTTGCCGGAGAGACGTTCATCTCTTCAAGGACAATATCCAGCACCTCATCACCCAGCCGCAGCCACCCTGGCATATGGATATTCATCGCAGTATGAGGATTATTACGTTGTGCCAGAGAAGCCGCTCGCAGACTGTTGCGTTCCGCCTGCGTAAAAGCGGGTGATACGCCAATTTCACCTATCATGCCGGCGCGAATATCCGTCTCGCCTATCCCCTGATTCAGTTCCTTATCAATAAGTGAGGCTAACAACTCGACAGGTTTGTGGATCCTGGCACTTTCAAACTTCTCCAGATAAGGTCCTGATGAAGCTACGATGTTCAAACCGGTTTTTAATGCCACTTCTCGCAATGACAAGACATCTCGACCGATAGATTCAGAACCTGTCGCGTCGACAATCGTCCTGCCTCCCAGTGACATAAAGTTGTTGATTTCAAAGATGACATCATCAATCTCCTTTCTGTCCATGTTATCGGCGCAGCAGTAGGGATCATGTTTCAATCCCCACTGCAGATCAGCGCTGACCTTTTTCCCCACGAGTTGCTGTGAGAATTCATAATGCGGTTCGTCAACAACCGATGATAAATCGTTAAACAGATGCTCATGCGGTAGCGTCAGACCCATATCCGTGTGCGCCACTGGGCCTGTCACGGTTTGCAGGAAACCTTTCATCCTGACACCTCCATTTTTTGCGCCATTTTGGATGCTCTGTATTCGGGGATGGTGGTAACAATTGCGCCTATTAGCGCAAACAGCGTCCCAATGATCGTGACCAGATAGACCGTATTACCCAGTGATGGGATAAGTTCATCAATCAACACTGAGCCAAGCAATTGACCCGCGGTAGAAGCAACACCGAGCATCAACAGCCCTAAGCCTCTGACCAGAATCGCCATCAGCCCGATGGACAGCAGACCCAGCGGGCCACCGAGATACATCCACCACGTATCGGGTAACTGGACGGTGACATGACCTAATGCGACACGTATCGCCAGCGCAGCGCCCAGCACACAAAAGCCGACGATGAAGTTCCAGGTAATGGAAACCAGCATAGAGCCCGTTGCCTCGGCAACTTTGGCATTTCCAGCGGGCTGCCAGCCAGCGAGTAATCCTGCCAAAAATGGAAGGATAGCGAGCAGGATAAAGGAGGTTGAATGCCACTGTGGTGACACGACAAAAATCGTGGCAATAACAGCGAACAATGCGCCAGTAACGCGCCATGGCGTGAAGTATTTCTTCTCGTCCACACCGACACCAAAACGGTCGCACAGCAGGCCGGAAAGGAGGAGGGCGGAAATTAATGCAGTTTGAAACGTGGCAACGCCCAACGCGCTGGCTGATGCCCCTTCCGAAAATACAACCATCGCCCCGCATAATCCGGCAAACCAATTCCACAAAGGGATTTTCCGCGTTTTTATCAGAGCTGGGATCGACGCGAATTGCTGGCGTGTTTCTTTGCGCGCAATAATAATAAAAAACATGACGACCAGACCACTGGCGAACGAGATTACTGCGCAAGCATTTCCATCCTGCAACCAGTGTCCCAATTGCCCATTAACGGCAGACTGCATAGGGGAAAGCATACCGGCTAAGATAGTTGCAAGCATCAGTAAGGGGGTTGAGTACTTATTCTTGTTCATACATCAATCCTTATATTTTATAAAAGGAGTAACTTTCGTTACTCCATTGTTTTTTATTTTCTGGCGATGAATTGAAGCGTGTTAACCCACAGGTCGGTATAAAACGACCAGGACATAAATTGCTGTGTTCCCCAGTGCGGCGAACAGTCGCTCATGAAGCAGGCGGTTTTACCCTGTTGGTATTCACCAAACACTAACAGCGGGTCATTATTTATTGTTAAGACAACATCGGCATCTTCTCTGGAGACAACCTGGTTATATCCAAGAAATGCCGGGTAGTCGGTGAATCCGTTAACGACAGGATGTTCAGGGGAAATAGCCTCAGCGTAGATACCCTCTGGTTTTTCTACCCGGTCATCGCCGTCAAGCATAATAACTGGCAAAACCTCGGCAAGAATGGTGTTCTTGTAATTAGCTTTTGCCTCAATACCCATAAATGACAGATAGCCGCCAATCATGAGCAGTCCACCACCATTTTTGACATACTCTTTAATTGATTCCAGAGCATTGGGCTTTATTTTTAGCTGATAGAACGTCTCGTTTTGCAACAGGAACGTATTGCTGCCGATATCGCTAATGACAATGACATCGTAACGGTTTAGGTCATCAATGCTTTCTGGAAATGCGATTTGCACGGTGTGAGCAGGCATGTAATCAACTTCTACTCCGCCTTTCTTTAAGCATTCCAGTAACCATGTGGCACCCTCTTCATATTTACTGGAGGTAAAACTGTCATAGCCTTTTGAATGGATCATGTGAATATGCCAGGATTCTCCAATAAAGAGCACCTTTAGTTTTTTCTGTGTATTATTCATAGTCTGCTCCTTGATTTAGTGAGTCGAGATAGTTTGTTTGTAATGCGAACCTTGAATGCGATGAAGAACGGATTCGTTTTCTGGCATGTCAGAGGCATTGGGTGTTTCAACAGCAAGCGAGGCGAATGCACTGGCGTAGCACAATGCAGATGCCAGTGATTTTCCTTTAGCAAGGCCAGATGCGAGTGCACCATTGAAGGCATCACCCGCTCCTGCGGTATTTTTTACAACTGCCGGGAATGCCGGAGAATAGATGAATTGTGTTCCGTCATAAGCGAGGGAGCCTTTGCTCCCTAGGGTGATAATGGTATTTTTGACGCCTTTCTGATGAATAATCTTTGCCGCACTTTTTGCCGACTCAATATCATTGACGGACATGTTTGCCAACAGACCCGCTTCGGTTTCATTTGGCGTGATATAATCAATATTATCAATAATGGTATTGACCATTTCATTGTATGGTGCTGGATTTATAATGACAGGGATATCATTTTTCTGTGCGAGACGAATGGTTTGGTGAAGCGCTTCGTAATTTGTCTCCAGTTGTACGAGAACAATATCTGAATGAACGATGGCTTCTTTTTGTATGGTGATTTCATCAGGGGAAATTGTCATGTTAGCACCGGGGTAGATAGCGATGACGTTATCCCCGGTATCTCCATTCACCATAATAGTAGCTGTACCTGTTTGTGTTTCTTTGGTCTGATAGATAACGCTTTTATGGATTTTTGATGAGTTTATAAAATTAATAGCGTAATCACTGAAATGGTCTGACCCTACTTTAGTAATAAAATGCACATCAGAATCGGCATAGCTTGCAGCTAATGCCTGATTGCATCCTTTACCTCCGGGCGAAAAAATAAATTTATCGGCAAGTAATGATTCGCCTGTCGAGGGGAGCCTCGGTAGGTAACTGATAATATCAACATTGAACGAGCCAATAACACATACATTATTCTTCATGGCAGAGAGACCTTTTTTTATTTTCTGCGCTGATTCATATTTTTCCAGCACATAAGCAATTTCGTTTTTTGCAACGTTATCAAGAGAGTCAAGGGTAATAAATGCACCACCATGACAGCGAGTGAGATATCCCTGTCCGGCAAGTTCATTGAGATCTGAGCGAATAGTTTCCTTTGTTACCTTGAGACTTTTCGCCAGATTTGAAACTTTTACAACTCCCGAAATACTGATTTCTTTCAATATTCTATGATGGCGTTCAAATTTCATTTTTTACCTCACCGTGGTTAAGTTAGTCCCAGGGGAAGTATATTGTTGTGATTGTCACCATAAAGTGATGGCAGAAACCAAAAAAAAACAAAAATGTAATATTAATATTATTAAAGTTAAGATAAATAGCGATGAAGATAGTAAGTAAAATAACCCTATGATTCAGGCGGTTGTTACGCCTGAAGATGACGGCGGAGGCGATGGACTGCAATCAACAACTTTATGCCAGGATTGGATGGCAATTCCGCTTTTGCATGTAACGACGGGGAAATTAAGGATAATGACCTACAGCCTTCTGAACGTTGCAGGTCTTATTAGTTCCTTAAGGAACATACTGTTGCAGTGATTCAGACCAGTGAAATATTTGGCTGCTTTTATCCTGCAGGTTCACGACCTCTAAATCATAAAATCCCTGCGTCTTTGCCGACCGCAATTTCAGGATGTACTTACTCTCGCTGATGTCGTGCTGCCTTGTGCCGTCTTTATTCCAGTCTCCGGCGATATCCGAATAGTAATAAACAAGGTCAGAAAACACGTTGATTATCTTGCTGTCTTTGATGGTGTAGAGTTCCAGCACTTCATAAAATGCCCCACCGCCGGAGTAGGCATCGGAGTAGCCACCGCGCACCCCGAACGCCAGAGTATCGGGAGCGATCCGGTACGGTGCCAGATCCAATTTTGTATAATAAGCCAGCGGTCTGACGGACTCATCATCGCTCTCTTTCTCGGCAGCTTTATTCCACGCTGAGATCTGGTTTAATGGTTTTTCCAAGCGGGCAATCGGCTGCAGCTGTTGGTTCTGCCAGGAGAAAACGCCGAGATATAATTTATTGGCGCGTCCGTTGTTGTAGTTTTCCGGACAGGTGTTATCTGCGTACTTTTTTGCCTGCCCGGCATCGGCCTGATTGTCAGCAAAACAGGCGACGCCAATGTATTTCCCGTCTTTTCCCCAGGCTTTGGCGCCAGTGAGGATCAGATTATTAGGATTTTCGTTCGGCGCAACCCAGCCAATCCACTGGTTCTCTGATAATCCCTGTGGAAGTTCACCAAATCCTTTCGCAGGTGTTGCCCCTGCCATTTGCTCAGAAAAAATCTGTTTACCTTCAGTATGTTGAATAGCGCCGGGTACGGCATCGAGATTTTGTACGGTAGTGGCAAAAGCTGGGGAGAGCGAGGCCAGTAAAACCAGGGGAACAAACTTTTTCACTATTGCGTCCTTTCAATAAGCAGGGCGATAAGACTCGCCCTTAAATTTATTTCACGCGTGCCATTAAATACGCATCCACGTACTCGCCGTTGCGCAGGCCGTATTTCTTACCTGTCCCTTCGATCTCAAAGCCATGCTTTTTATAGACCGCAACAGCAGGTTCGTTATCAACAAACACCGTTAACTCGATACGGTCGACGCGCAGCCAGTTGTCGCACATGTCGATCATCGTACGGAGAAGCGCGCTGGCAACGCCGCGATTCTGCCAGCGGGCATCAACGCAGATACCAAAATCGGCGACATGGCTGCGGCGCGGGCGCTGCGCGACCTCAATACAGAGATGTCCGACGACGATATCATCAATGCACGCGACCAGTTGTTTGATTCCGACCCGTTCGGTTAGTCGCTCTTGCCACATCTCCATGGAAGGATGAGGAACCTGTAGCGTGTTGTGATACACCTCTGGCTGGGCATGGATCTGACGAATTGCGTCGTAATCTTTCGGTTCAGCGTGGCGTATCACTATCTCACTCATTCCTTATCTCCTTCAGGGTTAATTGAGTCTTTACCCTCGCTGAGAAAGAAAATTACGTCAACTGCATTTTTTTGCAAAAAGAAGTAGACAAGTGCGAATGAGAATGATTATTATTGCTCTGCGTTCAGGGGAACCCCTACGGAGAACCTGAAAGCACGACATTGCTCACATTGCTTCCAGTATTACTTTAGCCAGCTTTTGCTGGCTTTTTTTTGGGGTTTTGTTTCAGCCTGGCTTACTTGTCATTTTGTCCCCGGGAAGTGCTCGTGCTCCTCACGTACATTTAGTACGCTCCGGGCCCTGCGCGCTTGCCGTGAACAAACTGACCGCGACGCCGACGGCCTATCTTGAGGCATCTGCTTTTGTAGGCCGGATAAGGCTACGCCGCATCCGGCAAAGAATCCAACATTCAGTCTCCAGCCGCTTTGCGCTATGGTGTAGATAATCATCTTCAAAAGGACTGTCTCATGACCTTACACTGCGCATTTATTGGTTTTGGTAAAAGTACCACTCGCTACCATTTGCCGTACGTCCTCAACCGCAAAAATAGCTGGCATGTCGCGCACATTTTCCGCCGTAACGCCAGGCCGGAAGAGCAGGCGCCGCAGTATTCACATATTCACTTCACCAGCGACCTCGACGAGATCTTAAACGATCCGCAGGTGAAGTTAGTGATCGTTTGTACCCATGCTGACAGCCATTTTGACTACGCCAAACGTGCGCTGGAGGCGGGTAAAAACGTGCTGGTTGAGAAACCGTTCACGCCGACGCTGGCAGAAGCAAAAGTGCTGTTCGAACTGGCGCAAAGCAAAGGGCTGACCGTTACGCCGTATCAGAATCGCCGTTTTGACTCCTGCTTTCTCACTGCTAAAAAAGCGATTGAGAGCGGCAAGCTCGGCGAAATTGTTGAGGTTGAAAGCCATTTCGATTACTACCGTCCCGAGGCGGAAACTAAGCCGGGATTGCCACAGGATGGCGCATTTTATGGCCTGGGCGTACACACCATGGATCAGATTATCTCGCTGTTCGGACGCCCCGATCATGTGGCCTATGACATCCGCAGCCTGCGTAATAAAGCGAACCCGGACGATACCTTTGAAGCACAGCTGTTTTACGGCGACCTGAAAGCCATTGTTAAAACCAGTCATCTGGTGAAAATCGACTATCCGAAGTTTATCGTCCATGGCACCAAAGGCTCGTTTGTGAAGTACGGCATCGACCAGCAGGAAACCAGTCTGAAGGCCAATATTATGCCGGGTGAGCCAGGTTTCGCTGCTGATGATTCCATCGGAATGCTGGAGTATGTCAACGATGACGGCATCACAGTAAAAGAAGAGGTGAAGCCGGAGGTGGGGGATTACGGTCGCGTCTATGATGCGCTGTACCAGACGCTGACCGCCGGTACGCCTAATTACGTCAAGGAATCTGAAGTTCTAACCAACCTGGAGATTCTCGAACGCGCCTTCGAACAGGCATCTCCGGCGACGATAACCCTCGCCAAATAGCCTGCACAGACTCCTCTGGGTTTATTCATATTTTTTGAACAGAGGAGTCAATTTTCACCCTCTATGATCCCAGGCGGATTGAGTCCACACTTACTCCATCGAAAACATCTGGGGGTGAACACAATGATCTATTTACGCAAAGCTAACGACCGCGGTCATGCGAATCATGGCTGGCTCGATTCCTGGCATACCTTCTCTTTTGCCAACTACTATGACCCGAACTTTATGGGGTTCTCGGCACTGCGCGTGATTAACGATGACGTGATTGACGCAGGCCAGGGCTTTGGCACTCACCCCCATAAAGACATGGAAATCCTGACCTACGTGCTGGAAGGTGCAGTAGAACATCAGGACAGCATGGGCAACAAAGAGCAGGTTCCTGCCGGTGAGTTCCAGATTATGAGCGCCGGGACGGGGATCCGTCACTCGGAGTACAACCCGAGCAATACTGAGAAGCTGCATCTGTATCAGATCTGGATCATGCCGCAGGAAAACGGTATTACGCCGCGCTATGAACAGCGCCGTTTCGATGCCGCTCAGGGTAAACAACTGGTGCTGTCGCCTGATGCCCGCGATGGCTCGCTGAAAGTGTACCAGGATATGGAGCTGTACCGTTGGGCGTTGGTCAAAGATGAGCAGTCGGTGCATCAGATTGCCGCTGAACGTCGCGTCTGGATCCAGGTCGTAAAAGGCAACGTCACCATTAACGGAACCAAAGCGACCACCAGCGACGGTCTGGCAATCTGGGATGAACAGGCAATTTCGATTCATGCCGACAGCGACAGCGAAGTGTTACTGTTTGACCTGCCGCCTGTATAAAAATACACGGCATCCTTCAAGCCGCATCTGTGTTGGCTTTCCTCGCTCACCCCGGTCGCGTACTTAATGTACGCTCCCGGGGATTCACTGCGTCGCCGCCTTGATGCAACTCGAATGATTTTGTGTATTTCTCACAATAAAAACTCCTTTTTTTCTCTGCAAAGGTTCATGCACGTCCGTGGTAAACTGGGGGAATCTATCCCTTTTTAACGCTTCAGGACGATGAAAAAGAAAAGACCCGTACTTCAGGATGTAGCCGACTGCGTGGGCGTGACTAAAATGACGGTCAGTCGCTTTTTGCGTAATCCGGAGCAGGTCTCCGTGGCGCTGCGGGGCAAAATTGCCGCTGCACTTGATGAGCTGGGTTATATTCCCAATCGCGCTCCTGATATCCTTTCTAACGCCACCAGCCGCGCTATCGGCGTGTTGTTACCGTCTCTTACAAACCAGGTTTTTGCTGAAGTGTTACGCGGCATTGAGGCCGTCACCGACGCCCATGGTTATCAAACTATGCTCGCACACTACGGCTATAAGCCAGAGATGGAACAAGAGCGCCTGGAATCGATGCTGTCGTGGAATATCGATGGCCTGATCCTCACCGAACGTAGCCATACGCCTCGTACGCTGAAAATGATTGAGGTCGCCGGTATCCCGGTGGTTGAGCTGATGGACAGCCAGTCCCCGTGTCTGGATATCGCCGTCGGTTTCGACAACTTTGAAGCCGCGCGCCAGATGACTGCCGCTATCATCGCCCGAGGGCACCGTCATGTTGCCTATCTTGGCGCACGTCTTGATGAACGTACTATCATCAAACAGAGAGGCTACGAGCAGGCAATGCGCGATGCCAACCTGGTGCCGTACAGCGTGATGATGGAACAGTCTTCTTCCTACTCCTCCGGTATTGAACTCATCCGTCAGGCGCGACGCGAATACCCGCAGCTCGACGGCATTTTCTGTACCAACGATGACCTGGCGGTAGGGGCGGCCTTCGAATGCCAGCGTTTAGGGCTAAAAATCCCGGATGACATGGCGATTGCCGGATTCCACGGTCACGACATCGGACAGGTGATGGAGCCGCGTCTGGCGAGCGTGCTCACGCCGCGTGAACGCATGGGCAGCATTGGTGCTGAACGCCTGCTGGCGCGCATCCGTGGTGAAGCAGTCACACCTAAAATGTTAGATTTAGGTTTCACCTTGTCACCGGGCGGATCTATTTAAGCCAACAAGTTTGAAGTAGCTCACACTTATACACTTCGAGCACGAATGGATATTGCTTCTCTATTTATCCGGCTGGACAATGTTACCGATAACAGTTACCCGTAACAATTTCCAGATTCTTGTACCAGTGGGGGCAACGCTTTGAGCACGACTAATCATGATCACCACATTTACGTTCTGATGGGCGTATCGGGCAGCGGTAAATCTGCTGTCGCCAGCGAAGTGGCGCATCAACTGCAGGCCGCGTTTCTTGATGGCGATTTTCTCCATCCGCGCAGCAACATCATGAAAATGGCTTCTGGTGAGCCACTCAACGATGATGACCGTAAACCGTGGTTACAGGCGCTGAATGACGCCGCCTTTGCGATGCAGCGTACCAACAAGGTTTCGCTGATCGTCTGTTCCGCTCTGAAAAAAGTCTATCGCGACCAGCTGCGCGACGGTAACCCGAACCTCTCTTTCATCTATCTGAAAGGGGATTTTGACGTTATCGAAAGCCGTCTGAAAGCGCGTAAAGGCCACTTCTTCAAAACGCAGATGCTGGTGACCCAGTTTGAAGCGCTGGAAGAACCAGGTGCGAATGAAAACGATGTACTGGTGGTCGATATCGATCAACCACTGGACGGTGTGGTCGCCAGCACCATTGAGGTTATTAACCAGGGCAGTAAGTAGTGAGTACATTAACGCTTGTTTTAACAGCAGTAGGGTCCGTTTTATTACTGCTGTTTTTAGTGATGAAGGCGCGTATGCACGCCTTCCTTGCTTTGATGGTGGTGTCTATTGGTGCAGGTCTCTTTTCCGGTATGCCGCTCGATAAAATCGCCGCGACTATGGAAAAAGGGATGGGAGGCACGCTTGGTTTCCTGGCGATTGTTGTGGCGTTGGGGGCGATGTTCGGCAAGATTTTGCATGAGACCGGCGCAGTCGATCAAATTGCCGTCAAAATGCTGAAATCCTTCGGCCACAGCCGCGCACATTACGCGATTGGCCTGGCCGGTCTGATTTGCGCGCTACCGCTGTTCTTTGAGGTGGCGATTGTGCTGCTGATTAGCGTAGCGTTCTCGATGGCGCGTCACACCGGTACCAACCTGGTTAAATTAGTCATTCCGTTGTTTGCAGGCGTAGCGGCGGCTGCGGCGTTTTTACTGCCGGGGCCAGCGCCGATGTTGCTGGCTTCGCAGATGCACGCTGACTTTGGCTGGATGATCCTGATTGGCCTGTGTGCC
The DNA here is from genome assembly GCF_030334095.1 of Citrobacter sp. Cf118. NCBI lineage: Bacteria > Pseudomonadati > Pseudomonadota > Gammaproteobacteria > Enterobacterales > Enterobacteriaceae > Citrobacter > Citrobacter sp. Cf118. Next base: position 328,209 of record NZ_JAOWES010000056.1, read on the forward strand.
GCGATTCCGGGCATGATTATCGCCGGGCCGCTGTGGGGTAATTTCATCAGCCGTTACGTTGAGCTGAACATTCCTGATGACATTACCGAGCCGCATCTGGGCGAAGGTAAAATGCCGTCCTTCGGCTTTAGCTTGTCGCTGATCCTGCTGCCGCTGGTATTGGTTGGTCTGAAAACCATCGCCGCGCGCTTTGTGCCGGTTGGTTCTTCAACTTACGAATGGTTTGAGTTTATCGGCCACCCGTTTACCGCGATTCTGGTTGCCTGTCTGGTGGCGATTTACGGTCTGGCGATTCGCCAGGGTATGCCAAAAGACAAAGTGATGGAGATCTGCGGTCATGCGCTGCAACCGGCGGGGATTATCCTGCTGGTGATTGGTGCAGGTGGCGTGTTTAAACAAGTGCTGGTTGATTCCGGCGTCGGTCCGGCGCTGGGCGAAGCGTTAACCGGAATGGGTCTGCCGATTGCCATTACCTGCTTCGTGCTGGCGGCAGCGGTGCGTATCATTCAGGGTTCTGCGACCGTGGCGTGCTTAACGGCGGTCGGTCTGGTGATGCCGGTGATTGAACAGCTAAACTTCTCCGGCGCACAGATGGCGGCACTGTCTATTTGTATCGCAGGCGGCTCGATCGTGGTCAGCCACGTTAACGACGCCGGTTTCTGGTTGTTCGGTAAATTTACCGGTGCAACGGAAGCACAAACGTTGAAGACCTGGACGATGATGGAAACCATCCTCGGTACGGTCGGCGCAATTGTCGGTATGATTGCCTTCCAGCTGTTGAGCTGAGTCTTGTTGCCCGGTGGCGCTTGCGCTTACCGGGCCTGGAAATGAGCACACATCCACATCGTAGGCCGGGTAAGCGCAAGCGTCACCCGGCTTTTTTACAGCACCATCACCCCATCCTCGGTTTTCAACCAACGCGGCGCTTTCAGCGTGTCGGCGAAATAGCCCACCAAATCCTGCAGCAAATCACCCGCTACTCGCTCCATATCATCAGAAAGCGTTTTGCTCATCAGCAAATGCGCCAAAAGCTGGCAGTAACGCCCCATCTGGTCTGACTCAGGCTCGAAAAGGGGAAAACGGGTCGGTAAGGTTTCTACCGTCAGGCTGGCCTGTAGATGCTGCGGTACAGGCTCCGTTAAGGTCGGTTGCAATAATGCGAGACAGGCCGACAAACGTGCACAAATCGCCAGTTTTTCAACCGGGTCATGGCATTCAACCAGTCCTTCGACAAAACGCTCGCAGTTATCCGCCAGTTCGGTGAAATCCGTGGCATGGCTAAAGGGCAGGGTAAATAAAGAGTGTGAAAAGAGAGGGGTAGTCGCCATAGGGCAGCCTCCAGTATGTTTTATTTAAACCACCACCGGAGAGGCTAATCTCGCGGGTGGCGGAATCGAGCGGAGTTAGCCTTACCGGTCATACTGGATACCGGCGCGTCTTGCGACGCCCCCGCTCGACCCGCCATTGAGACGAAATCGGTCGCACGACATAGAAGTATATGTCGCCAGTATGATTTTCAGAAGGCTAATTCTGACACCTGATTTTGCAGGTGCAGCGAGAAGATAAGGCTTATCCACAATGCTGACAAGAGGGCATTCCGGAAGGCGCCTCGCAGAAATGAAAATACGTTTTTTCAGGGGATTAGATGATTGAGGTGTTTCTCATAAACACATTCACGGCGCGGATTGCCCGGTGGCGCTATGCTTACCGGGCCTACAAATGAGCACACATCCACATCGTAGGCCGGGTAAGGCGAAGCCGCCACCCGGCGTGAAACGAGTACATCACCCCTTCATCCACATCCGTACGCCGTCGAGGAACATCTGGGTGGCCATCATCACCAGAATCAGCCCCATCAGGCGCTCCAGCGCGTTCACCCCTTTTTCCCCCAGCAGACGCAAAAACAGCGACGACTGCAACAGAATCACAAACGTACCGCCCCAGGCGATCAACAGAGCAATCACCAGATGCCCCATCTGGTTTGGGTATTGATGCGACAACAGCATTAATGAAGCCAGGATTGTCGGACCGGCTACCAGCGGGATCGCCAGCGGCACGATAAACGGCTCTTCACCCGCCGGAAGCCCGGTGCTATTCCCGGTGGCGCTGGGGAAAATCATCTTAATGGCGATCAGGAACAAAATGATGCCCCCGGAGATAGAAACGGTTTCCGCGCGCAGGTTAAGAAATGCCAGAATTTTCTCGCCCGCAAACAGGAATATCAGCATCACCAACAGCGCAATGAACAGCTCGCGAATCATAATCGCGCGGCGGCGTTTTGGTTCGGTATGTTTCAATACGGACATGAAAATGGGCAGATTTCCGAGTGGATCCATAATCAGGATCAATAAAACTGCCGCTGAAATGATTTCATTCATAACTCAAATTCCCTGATAATTACCACGGACTTTCTGCTTGCTTGCGCAGCGGGATAAGTCGCATTACTGATGGCTTCGCTATCATTGATTAATTTCACTTGCGACTTTGGCTGCATTTTGTATGGTGAAGGATATGCCACCAGGACACTGGCATACATACACAGCACACATCTCTGCAGGAAAAAAACGCTATGAAAAATGTTGGTTTTATCGGCTGGCGCGGTATGGTCGGCTCTGTTCTCATGCAACGCATGGTTGAGGAGCGTGACTTCGACGCCATTCGCCCTGTTTTCTTTTCTACTTCCCAGCTCGGGCAGGCGGCACCGACATTCGGTGGAACCGCGACCGGCACGCTTCAGGACGCTTTTGATCTGGATGCGCTGAAGGCGCTCGATATCATCGTGACCTGTCAGGGCGGCGATTATACCAACGAAATCTATCCAAAGCTTCGTGAAAGCGGTTGGCAGGGTTACTGGATTGACGCGGCCTCTTCGCTGCGTATGAAAGACGACGCCATCATTATTCTCGATCCGGTTAACCAGGATGTCATCACCGATGGCCTGAATAAAGGTATTAAGACCTTTGTCGGCGGTAACTGTACCGTTAGCCTGATGCTGATGTCCCTTGGTGGCCTGTTTGCCAATGACCTGGTCGACTGGGTCTCCGTGGCGACCTATCAGGCGGCTTCCGGCGGCGGCGCGCGTCATATGCGCGAGCTGTTGTCTCAGATGGGTCATCTGTATGGCCATGTGGCCGAGGAGCTGGCGACCCCTTCCTCTGCTATTCTCGACATCGAACGTAAAGTGACGACCCTGTCCCGTAGCGGTGAACTGCCGGTTGATAACTTTGGCGTACCGCTGGCCGGTAGCCTGATTCCGTGGATCGACAAACAGCTCGATAACGGTCAGAGCCGTGAAGAGTGGAAGGGACAGGCGGAAACCAACAAAATTCTCAACACGTCTTCCGTGATCCCGGTTGATGGTCTGTGCGTGCGCGTCGGCGCGCTGCGCTGCCACAGCCAGGCGTTCACCATAAAACTGAAAAAAGATGTGTCTATTCCGACCGTGGAAGAACTGCTGGCGGCGCACAACCCGTGGGCGAAAGTAGTACCAAACGATCGTGAAATCACCATGCGTGAGTTAACCCCGGCGGCCGTTACCGGCACGTTGACCACGCCAGTAGGTCGTCTGCGTAAGCTGAATATGGGACCGGAGTTCCTGTCAGCCTTTACCGTAGGTGACCAGCTGCTTTGGGGTGCTGCGGAGCCATTGCGCCGCATGTTACGTCAACTGGCGTAATGGTTTGTTAATGATCAAAGGGTGCTGAGTCACCCTTTTTTTTGCGTAATACAGGAGTAAGCGCAGATGTTTCATTTTTTACCAGGAGTAAGATAAAGCATTGGCTATTCTTTAAGGGTGACTTAGTACCGGAGGTATTAAGTTGTTGCCTGAAGGTGGGACGACGCAGAGAGGATGCACAATTGTGCTGCGCCGTTCAGGTCAAAAAAAGTGTCGCTACCTGATGTCGAAAATCAGTTGGAAGGGGTGACACCATAAAACAGGATGACAACCATGTCCGTTCGTATCGATAGAGACGTGATTAATGCGCTAATTGCAGGCCATTTTGCGGATCCTTTTTCCGTACTCGGTATGCACCAAACTGACGCTGGACTTGAAGTCCGCGCCCTATTACCTGACGCCACCGAAGTGTGGGTGATCGAACCCAAAACCGGACGCAAAGTCGGCAAGCTGGATTGCCTCGACTCTCGTGGTTTTTTCTGTGCAGTACTTCCCCGCCGTAAAAATTTCTTTCGCTATCAGTTGGCCGTTGTCTGGCATGGACAGCAGAATCTGATTGATGACCCTTATCGTTTTGGCCCATTGATCCAGGATATGGATGCCTGGCTGCTATCTGAAGGTACGCACCTGCGACCTTACGAAACGCTGGGTGCGCATGCGGATACCATGGATGGTGTAACCGGCACGCGCTTCTCTGTCTGGGCACCTAACGCTCAACGCGTGTCAGTGGTTGGGCAGTTCAACTACTGGGATGGCCGTCGCCACCCGATGCGCCTGCGCAAAGAAAGCGGTATCTGGGAGCTGTTTATCCCCGGTGCGCAGCATGGTCAGCTGTATAAATATGAGATGATCGATGCCAACGGTAAGCTGCGAATCAAAGCGGACCCTTACGCCTTCGAAGCGCAAATGCGCCCGGAAACAGCGTCGCTTATCTGTGGTCTGCCGGAAAAAGTGGTGCAAAGCGAGGAGCGTAAAAAAGCCAACCAGTTTGATGCGCCAATCTCTATCTATGAAGTGCACCTGGGGTCATGGCGTCGTCATACCGATAACAACTTCTGGCTGAGCTACCGCGAGCTGGCGGATCAACTGGTGCCTTACGCCAAGTGGATGGGCTTTACCCACCTTGAACTGTTGCCGATTAACGAGCATCCGTTCGACGGTAGCTGGGGTTACCAACCTACCGGCATGTATGCGCCGACCCGTCGATTTGGTACGCGCGATGACTTCCGCTATTTTGTGAATGCCGCGCATCAGGCGGGGCTGAACGTCATTCTTGACTGGGTGCCGGGCCATTTCCCGTCGGACGATTTTGGTCTGGCAGAGTTTGATGGCACTAATCTGTATGAGCACAGCGACCCGCGAGAAGGGTATCACCAGGACTGGAACACGCTGATCTACAACTATGGCCGCCGTGAAGTCAGCAACTATCTGGTGGGCAACGCCCTGTACTGGATTGAGCGCTTTGGTATCGACGCGCTGCGCGTGGATGCCGTGGCATCGATGATTTATCGCGACTACAGCCGTAAAGAAGGGGAATGGGTCCCAAATGAATTTGGCGGTCGTGAAAACCTCGAAGCCATCGAGTTTTTACGCAATACCAACCGTATTCTTGGCGAACAGGTGCCTGGTGCGGTGAGCATGGCGGAAGAGTCCACTGATTTTGCTGGCGTTTCAAGACCGCAGGACATGGGCGGTTTAGGGTTCTGGTATAAGTGGAACCTCGGCTGGATGCACGACACGCTGGACTACATGAAGCTGGATCCGGTTTATCGCCAACATCACCACGATAAGCTGACCTTCGGCATGCTGTACAACTACACCGAGAACTTTGTCCTGCCGTTGTCGCACGATGAAGTGGTGCACGGCAAGAAATCGATTCTCGACCGCATGCCGGGCGATGCGTGGCAGAAGTTTGCCAACCTGCGCGCCTACTACGGCTGGATGTGGGCCTTCCCCGGTAAGAAACTGCTGTTTATGGGCAACGAGTTTGCGCAGGGACGTGAATGGAACCATGACGCGAGCCTCGACTGGCACCTGCTGGAAGGCGGTGATAACTGGCATCACGGCGTACAGCGTCTGGTGCGCGATCTGAACCTCACCTATCGTCATCACAAAGCGCTGCACGAGCTCGACTTTGACGCCTATGGCTTTGAGTGGCTGGTGGTGGATGACAAAGAACGTTCGGTGCTGGCTTTCGTGCGTCGTGACAAGGTCGGCAATGAAATCATCGTGGTCAGTAACTTTACGCCTGTGCCCCGCCACGGCTATCGCTTCGGTATCAATCAGCCGGGGAAATGGCGTGAGATCCTCAATACCGATTCGATGCATTACCACGGCAGCAATACTGGCAACGGCGGTGCGGTGCACAGTGATGAAATCGCCAGTCATGGTCGTCAGCATTCACTGAGCCTCACGTTGCCGCCGTTGGCAACGATCTGGCTGGTTCGGGAGGGGGAATGACGCAACTGGCAACCGGCAACGCCACCCCCCATGGTGCAACGTATGACGGCCATGGCGTTAATTTTACTCTCTTCTCAGCCCATGCTGAACGCGTTGAATTATGCGTATTTGACGAGCAAGGGTGTGAACTTCGCTATGACCTGCCGGGGCGTAGCGGTGATGTCTGGCACGGCTATCTGGCCAACGCCCGGCCCGGTCTGCGCTATGGCTATCGCGTTCATGGCCCATGGCAACCGCAGCAGGGCCACCGGTTTAACCCAGCCAAGCTGCTGCTCGACCCTTGCGCCCGTCGGGTCGAGGGCGAGTTAAAAGATAACCCGCTGCTGCACGGCGGGCTAAATGAACCGGATCACCATGATAATGCCACCATCGCGCTGAAGGGCGTGGTGGTGTCCGACCATTATGACTGGGAGGATGATGCCCCGCCGCGCACGCCGTGGGGCAATACCGTGATTTACGAAGCGCATGTCAAAGGGTTGACGTATTTGCATCCTGACCTGCCGGAAGAGATTCGCGGAACCTATAAAGCGCTGGGTCATCCGGTGATGATCGACTATTTCAAGCGTCTCGGCATTACCGCGCTGGAGCTGCTGCCGGTGGCGCATTTTGCCAGCGAACCGCGACTTCAGCGGCTGGGCCTGTCGAACTACTGGGGCTACAACCCGGTGGCCATGTTCGCGCTGCATCCGGCCTATGCCTGTTCGCCGGAGAGTGCGCTTGATGAGTTTCGCGACGCGGTAAAAGCGCTGCACAAAGCGGGGATTGAGGTCATTCTCGATATCGTTTTGAACCACAGCGCCGAGCTGGATCTCGAAGGGCCTGTCTTCTCGCTGCGCGGAATTGATAACCGTAGCTATTATTGGATCAGGGACGATGGTGATTACTACAACTGGACCGGTTGTGGGAACACCCTCAATTTAAGCCATCCCGGCGTTGTGGAATACGCATGTGAATGCCTGCGCTATTGGGTTGAAACCTGCCATGTAGATGGTTTTCGTTTTGATTTGGCTTCCGTCATGGGGCGTACACCTGCGTTTCGTCAGGATGCGCCGCTGTTTACCGCGCTCCAAACCTGTCCGCTACTCTCACGCGTGAAGCTGATTGCGGAACCGTGGGATATTGGTGAAGGCGGGTATCAGGTGGGGAATTTCCCCCCTCCGTTTGCCGAGTGGAATGACCATTTCCGCGATGCGACGCGACGCTTTTGGCTCCAGCGTAATCTCTCGTTGGGCGAGTTTGCCGGGCGTTTTGCCGCATCCAGCGATGTGTTTAAACGCCAGGGCCGCAAACCCAGCGCCACGGTCAATCTGGTGACTGCGCACGACGGTTTTACGCTACGCGACTGTGTGTGCTTCACAAATAAGCACAATGAAGCGAATGGTGAGGAAAATCGCGACGGCACTAGCAATAACTACAGCGACAATCATGGTAAAGAAGGATTAGGCGGCACGCTGGACCTGATTGAGCGGCGGCGCGACAGCATTCATGCGCTGTTAACCACGCTGTTGCTCTCCCAGGGGACGCCGATGTTGCTGGCGGGCGATGAGCATGGTCATAGCCAGCACGGCAACAATAACGCTTACTGTCAGGATAACGCCTTAACGTGGCTGGACTGGCAGCAGGCAAACAGTGGGCTAACCACATTTACCGCCGCGCTGATTCATCTGCGCCGGCAAATCCCAGCATTAACAGGGGATTGTTGGTGGGAAGAGGGCGATGGCAATGTTCGTTGGCTGAATAAGTACGCACAACCCTTAAGTGCGGATGAGTGGCAAAACGGCCCGAGGCAGATGCAAATCCAGCTTTCAGACCGTTTTCTGATTGCAATAAACGCCACGCTTGAGGTGACAGATATCGTTTTACCTGAAGGGGAATGGCATGCCATTCCCCCATTTGCCGGAGAGGATAATCCGGTGCTTACGGCTGTCTGGCAGGGACCTGCGCACGGACTGTGTGTGTTCCAGAGAAGATAAAAAAGGAGTTAGTCATGGTGAGTTTAGAGAAGAACGATCGTGTAATGTTGGCGCGCCAGCTGCCATTAAAATCTGTTGCCCTGATCCTGGCCGGTGGCCGCGGTACCCGCTTAAAAGATTTGACCAACAAACGTGCCAAACCTGCTGTGCACTTTGGCGGTAAGTTCCGCATTATCGATTTTGCCTTATCCAACTGTATTAACTCCGGGATCCGCCGTATTGGCGTGATCACCCAGTACCAGTCCCATACGCTGGTGCAGCATATTCAGCGCGGCTGGTCGTTTTTTAGCGAAGAGATGAACGAGTTTGTCGATTTGTTGCCTGCCCAGCAGAGAATGCAGGGTGAAAACTGGTATCGCGGTACGGCGGATGCGGTGACCCAAAACCTGGACATCATTCGACGCTATAAAGCGGAATACGTGGTGATCCTCGCGGGCGATCATATTTATAAGCAGGACTACTCACGCATGCTGATCGACCACGTCGAGAAGGGCGCGCGTTGCACCGTGGCCTGTATGCCAGTGCCTATTGAAGAGGCCAGCGCGTTTGGCGTGATGGACGTGGACGACACCGATAAAATTATTGAGTTCGTTGAAAAACCCGCCAACCCGCCAGCGATGCCAGGCGACCCGACCAAATCTCTTGCCAGTATGGGGATCTACATTTTCAACGCCGATTATCTGTATGAACTGCTGGCGGAAGATGATCTCGATGAAAAATCCAGTCACGATTTTGGCAAAGACATCATTCCAAAAATCACCGAAGCTGGCATGGCATATGCGCATCCATTCCCGTTGTCCTGCGTGCAGTCTGACCCGGAATCCGAACCGTACTGGCGCGATGTGGGGACGCTGGAAGCCTACTGGAAAGCGAACCTTGATCTGGCTTCGGTGACGCCTGAACTGGATATGTACGACCAGGACTGGCCAATCCGTACGCATATGGAATCGCTGCCGCCAGCGAAATTTGTGCAGGACCGTTCCGGTAGCCACGGAATGACGCTGAACTCGCTGGTTTCCGGCGGCTGTATTATTTCGGGTTCGGTGGTGGTGCAGTCCGTTCTGTTCCCGCGTGTGCGGGTGAATTCATTCTGTAACATTGATTCGGCAGTGTTATTACCTGAAGTGTGGGTGGGACGTTCATGCCGCTTACGTCGTTGCATTATTGACCGCGCCTGCGTTATTCCTGAAGGCATGGTGATAGGTGAAAACGCGGAAGAAGATGCGCGTCGTTTCTACCGTTCAGAGGAAGGCATTGTGCTGGTCACGCGTGAAATGCTGCGCAAACTGCAGATCAAACAGGAGCGATAATGCAGGTTTTACACGTTTGTTCAGAGATGTTCCCCCTGTTAAAAACCGGGGGACTGGCGGATGTTATTGGGGCGTTACCTGCCGCGCAAATTGCGGACGGCGTGGATGCCCGCGTGTTGCTCCCGGCGTTTCCTGATATTCGTCGCGGCATTCCCGATGCACAGGTCGTGACGCGTCGCGATACCTTCGCTGGACGTATCACGCTGCTTTTCGGGCATTTCAACGGCGTGGGTATTTACCTGATTGACGCGCCACATCTCTACGACCGTCCCGGTAGCCCGTATCACGACACCAACCTGTTCGCTTATACCGATAACGTCCTGCGTTTTGCGTTGCTTGGCTGGGCCGGATGTGAAATGGCCTGCGGCCTTGACCCATTCTGGCGCCCGGATGTGGTGCATGCGCACGACTGGCATGCCGGTCTGGCCCCGGCGTATCTGGCGGCGCGCGGCCATCCGGCGAAATCGGTGTTCACCGTACACAACCTGGCGTATCAAGGCATGTTTTATGCAAAGCATATGGATGACATCCAATTGCCATGGTCGTTCTTTAATGTGCACGGGCTGGAGTTTAACGGCCAGATTTCGTTCCTGAAGGCCGGGTTGTACTACGCAGACCACATTACAGCGGTGAGTCCAACTTACGCGCGGGAGATTACCGAGCCGCAGTTTGCCTATGGTATGGAAGGTCTGTTGCAGCAGCGTCATCGGGAAGGACGGCTTTCCGGCGTGCTGAACGGTGTGGATGAAAAAATCTGGAGCCCGGAAACCGACCTGCTGCTGGCGTCGCGCTATACGCGTGACACGCTGGAAGAAAAGGCGGAGAACAAACGTCAGCTACAGATCGCGATGGGACTTAAGGTTAACGACAAAGTGCCTCTGTTTGCCGTAGTCAGCCGTCTGACCAGTCAGAAAGGGTTGGATCTGGTGTTGGAGGCTCTGCCGGGTCTGTTAGAGCAGGGCGGACAACTGGCGTTGCTCGGCGCGGGCGATCCGGTATTGCAGGAAGGTTTCCTCGCCGCGGCGGCGGAACATCCGGGGCAAGTGGGCGTGCAGATTGGCTATCACGAAGCCTTCTCGCACCGCATCATGGGTGGGGCCGATGTGATATTGGTTCCCAGCCGTTTTGAGCCATGTGGCTTAACGCAATTGTATGGACTGAAGTACGGCACGCTGCCGCTGGTGCGGCGCACCGGTGGGCTGGCTGATACGGTCTCTGACAGTTCGCTGGAAAACCTGGCGGACGGTATCGCCAGTGGGTTTGTATTTGAAGATAGTAATGCCTGGTCGCTACTACGTGCGATCCGGCGTGCTTTCGTATTGTGGTCCCGGCCTTCGCTGTGGCGGTTTGTACAACGCCAGGCCATGACCATGGATTTTAGCTGGCAAGTCGCGGCGAAGTCATACCGTGAGCTTTACTATCGCTTGAAATAGTTATCCAGGAATCACCTATATGAATGCTCCATTTACTTATGCATCGCCCACACTCAGCGTAGAGGCACTTAAGCATTCTATCGCCTACAAGCTGATGTTCACGATTGGTAAGGACCCGGTCATTGCCAATAAACATGAGTGGCTGAACGCCACATTGTTCGCGGTGCGCGATCGTCTCGTGGAGCGCTGGCTGCGTTCTAACCGTGCGCAATTGTCACAGGAAACTCGACAGGTTTATTACCTGTCTATGGAGTTTTTGATTGGCCGCACGCTTTCCAATGCACTGTTATCGTTGGGTATTTATGACGATGTCAAAAATGCGCTGGAAGGTATGGGGTTGGATCTTGAAGATCTGATCGATGAAGAAAACGACCCGGGCCTAGGCAACGGTGGCCTCGGGCGCCTGGCGGCCTGCTTCCTGGACTCGCTGGCAACGCTGGGACTGCCGGGACGCGGCTACGGTATTCGCTATGACTACGGCATGTTCAAGCAAAACATTGTTGATGGCCGACAGAAAGAGTCGCCGGACTACTGGCTGGAATACGGTAACCCATGGGAGTTCAAACGCCACAATACGCGCTACAAAGTGCGCTTTGGCGGGCGTATACAGCAGGAAGGCAAGAAAACGCGCTGGATAGAAACCGAAGAGATCCTCGCGGTTGCCTACGACCAGATTATCCCCGGTTACGACACCGATGCCACTAACACGCTGCGCCTGTGGAATGCCCAGGCCAGTAGCGAGATCAACCTCGGTAAATTTAACCAGGGCGACTACTTTGCGGCGGTGGAAGATAAAAACCACTCCGAGAACGTCTCCCGCGTGCTCTATCCGGATGACTCCACCTATTCAGGACGCGAGCTGCGCTTGCGCCAGGAGTATTTCCTGGTCTCCTCCACGGTGCAGGACATTCTGAATCGTCATTATCAACTGCACAAAACCTACGATAATCTGGCGGATAAAATCGCCATTCACCTCAACGACACCCATCCGGTGCTGTCGATCCCTGAGCTGATGCGTCTGTTGATTGATGAGCACAAGTTCAGTTGGGATGATGCGTTTGAAGTGTGCTGTCAGGTTTTCTCGTATACCAACCACACTTTGATGAGCGAAGCGCTGGAGACCTGGCCGGTGGATATGCTGGGTAAAATTCTGCCGCGCCATCTGCAAATCATTTTTGAGATTAACGACTACTTCCTGAAAACGCTGCAGGAGCAGTATCCGAACGATACCGGTCTGCTGGGGCGGACGTCGATTATCGATGAATCTAATGGTCGTCGTGTGCGTATGGCATGGCTGGCGGTCGTGGTGAGCCACAAGGTTAATGGTGTGTCTGAACTGCACTCCAACCTGATGGTGCAGTCGCTATTTGCTGACTTTGCGAAGATCTTCCCGACCCGCTTCTGCAACGTTACCAACGGCGTAACGCCGCGTCGCTGGCTGGCGCTGGCTAACCCGCCGCTCTCCGAGGTACTGGATGAGAATATTGGTCGCACCTGGCGTACCGATCTCAGCCAGTTGAGCGAGCTTGAACAGCACTGCGATTTCCCGTTGGTGAACCAGGCGGTACGCCGGGCGAAGCTGGAGAACAAAAAACGTCTGGCCACGCTCATTGCCCAGCAGCTTAATGTGGTAGTGAATCCGAAATCGCTGTTTGACGTGCAGATAAAGCGTATTCACGAATACAAACGTCAACTGATGAACGTGCTGCATGTGATCACCCGCTACAACCGCATTAAGGCCGATCCTGACGCCGAGTGGGTGCCGCGTGTGAATATCTTCGCCGGTAAAGCGGCTTCGGCCTATTACATGGCGAAGCACATCATTCATCTGATCAACGATGTCGCGAAAGTGATCAATAACGATCCGCAAATTGGCGACAAACTGAAAGTGGTGTTTATCCCCAATTACAGCGTCAGCCTGGCGCAGGTGATAATTCCTGCTGCCGACCTGTCTGAACAGATTTCACTGGCCGGGACCGAAGCCTCCGGGACCAGTAACATGAAATTTGCGCTGAATGGCGCGTTGACCATCGGTACGCTGGATGGTGCCAACGTCGAGATGCTGGAACATGTGGGCGCAGAAAATATCTTTATCTTTGGTAATACGGCGGAAGAGGTTGAAGCCTTGCGTAGTCAGGGCTATAAGCCGCGTGAATATTACGAGAAAGACGAGGAGTTGCACCAGGTGCTGACGCAGATCGGCAGCGGCGTATTCAGCCCGGAGGAGCCGGGACGCTATCGCGACCTGGTGGACTCATTGATCAACTTTGGCGACCACTATCAGGTGCTGGCGGATTATCGCAGTTACGTTGATTGTCAGGATAAGGTTGATGAACTGTATCGTCACCCGGAAGAGTGGACTACCAAGTCGATGATTAATATCGCCAACATGGGTTACTTCTCATCGGACAGGACGATCAAAGAGTACGCCGAAAACATCTGGCATATTGATTCGGTGCGGTTGTAAAACACGAGGCCGGGGGCGTTTCGCTTGCCCGGCCTACGTTTATGCACTTTTGTAGGCCGGATAAGGCGTCGCCGCCATCCGGCATTTTTATCAGGACGCCAGCGACAGCTGGTGCTTCTCAATGTATTCTGCCAGCCACTGGGTCATGCGCGACTGCTGCTCAGCGTTCAGCCACATACCTTCTTTCGTGCGACGCCACAACGCATCTTCTGCACGACGAACCCATTCGTGATCGACCAGATATTTCAGCTCGGCTTCATAAAACTCATGGCCAAAGTCTTCACCTAACTCGGCAAGCGAGGTGGCTTCGCCGATGACCCATTCGGTGTTGCTGCCGTAGGTGCGAGAATAATGGCGCGCCAGCGACTCGGTCAGGAACGGGTAGCGACGGCGCAGTTTGGCCGCGTAGTCTTCGCGATCGCCGCCAATGTCACCGCCTGGCAGAATGCACTCTTTGGTCCACGCCGGACCAATTCCCTGATAGTACGATGCCAGTTTTTCCATCGCGTGTTCAGCCAGCTTACGATAGGTCGTCAGCTTACCGCCAAAGACCGACAGCAGCGGCGCTTTGCCGTTTTCGTCGTGGATATCCAGCGTGTAATCACGGGTGATTGCCTGCGGTGAGTCAGACTCGTCATCGCACAGCGGACGCACGCCCGAGTAAGTCCAGACGATATCATCACGGCCCAGCTGCTTCTTAAAGTGCGCGTTGTAAACCTTCAGCAGGTAATTGATCTCGCTTTCATCAATTTTCACGGCTTTCGGATCGCCTTTGTATTCAACGTCTGTCGTCCCGATGATCGAGAATTCGTCCATCCATGGGATGACAAACACAATGCGTTTATCTTCGTTTTGCAGAATATAAGCCTGCTTCTGGGTATGTACACGCGGCACCACGATGTGGCTGCCTTTAATCAGGCGAATACCGTACGGTGATGGCAGGTGCATACCGTCGTCGAAGAACTCTTTCACCCACGGACCGGTGGCGTTGACTAGGCCACGCGCCTGCCAGGTGTGTTTTTTGCCGGTATCGATATCTTCAGCTTCAACAATCCACAAACCGTTTTCACGGCGAGCAGAGGTGGCGCGAGTGCGGGTTAATACTTCTCCGCCTTTGCGTACGACCATTTGGGCGTTTGCCAAAACCAGTCGTGCATCGTCTACCCAGCAGTCAGAATATTCGAAACCGCGCACAATCTCAGGTTTCATTACGGAATCTGCGCCAAAACGCAAACCGGTAGAACTTGGCAAACTGGTGCGTTTGCCCAGATGATCGTACATAAACAAACCAATGCGGATCATCCACGCCGGACGCAGGTGCGGGCGGTGGGGCAGACGAAAGCGCATCGGGAAGGCGATGTGTGGTGCCATTTTCAACAGCACTTCACGTTCGGCCAGCGCTTCGCTCACCAGACGAAATTCGTAGTGTTCCAGGTAGCGCAGGCCACCGTGGATGAGTTTGGAGCTAGCGGAAGAGGTGGCGCAGGCTAAATCCTGCGCTTCCAGCATCAGCACGGATAAACCGCGTCCAGCGGCATCTGCCGCGATACCGGCACCGTTGATGCCTCCACCTATCACAATCAGATCTTTGGTTTCCATGCTGGCCTCTCGCACTTTCGTTATAGCTCATTAATGTTCGTTATCGAGCATAATAGCAAAGAATCGCGCCATTGGTAACATCGGATAAACAATTTACAGTGATACATATAACATTATGGCGTTTAACTGCCGTCGGGACGTACACTAAGCAGTAACATGTCCGAAAAGCGTCACCTGCCATATAAAGAAGAGAGAGCAATGGATCAGTTTGAATGTATTAATGTCGAAGAAGCGCATCAGAAGCTGCATCAGGGGGCGGCGGTGTTAGTGGATATTCGCGACCCGCAAAGCTATGCAATGGGCCATGCCCCACAGGCCTTTCATCTGACCAACGACACGTTGGGGACGTTTATGCGTGACCATGATTTTGATACTGCCGTAATGGTGATGTGTTACCACGGCAACAGCAGTAAAGGCGCGGCGCAATATCTTCTGCAGCAGGGCTATGACGCGGTTTACAGCGTTGACGGCGGCTTCGATGCCTGGCATCGACATTTTCCGGCAGAAGTGGCATACGGTTCGTAAGCTAACAAAGATGCAGCCTGAAACAGGCAGGATAGATATACTGTCCTCTTTTGTGTGGAATAAGCGACAGCAACCATGTTGATGATTACCTCTTTTGCTAACCCCCGCGTGGCGCAGGCATTTGTTGATTATATGGCGACACAGGGCGTTATCCTGACGATTCAACAACATCAGCAAACGGATGTCTGGCTGGCGGATGAGTCCCAGGCTCAGCGCGTGCACGCTGAACTGGTGCGGTTTCTGGAAAATCCGGGCGATCCGCGCTACCTCGCGGCAAGCTGGCAGTCGGGTCAGACCGACAGCGGTCTGCGCTACCAACGTTATCCGTTCCTGGCCACATTGCGCGAACGCGCAGGTCCGGTAACCTGGTTGGTGATGGCCGCGTGTGTGCTGGTGTTTATCGCGATGAACGTGCTGGGCGATCAGGCTGTGATGCTCTGGCTGGCATGGCCGTTTGACCCTTCGCTGAAATTTGAATTCTGGCGTTATTTCACCCACGCTTTTATGCACTTCTCGCTGATGCATATTCTGTTCAACCTGCTGTGGTGGTGGTATCTCGGCGGTGCGGTTGAAAAGCGTCTGGGCAGTGGAAAACTGATTGTTATTACCGTGATCAGCGCCCTGTTGAGCGGCTATGTTCAGCAGAAATTTAGCGGCCCGTGGTTTGGTGGATTGTCTGGCGTGGTATATGCGCTGATGGGCTACGTGTGGTTGCGCGGCGAGCGCGATCCGCAGAGCGGTATTTTCCTGCAGCGTGGTTTGATTATCTTTGCCTTGATCTGGATTGTTGCCGGTTGGTTTGATCTATTCGGCATGTCGATGGCGAATGGCGCTCATATCGCCGGGTTGGCCGTGGGTTTGGCAATGGCGTTTGCCGATACTATAAATGTACGAAAACGAACTTGATTCAAGTTTTGTGGTGCCGGAAGGCGGTGTGCGTTTGGACCAATTTGTAGGCCGGATAAGCGTCAGCGCATCCGGCAAAATTTCAGGGAACAATAATGAAGCAAACACAACGACATGACGCGATTATCGAGCTGGTAAAAAAACAGGGATACGTCAGTACTGAAGAGCTGGTGGAGCATTTCTCCGTCAGCCCGCAGACGATTCGCCGCGATCTTAACGATCTGGCCGATCAGAACATGATTTTGCGCCATCACGGCGGCGCGGCGTTGCCATCCAGCTCCGTTAACACCCCGTGGCATGACCGTAAAGCAACGCAGACGGCGGAAAAAGAGCGCATTGCCCGCAAAGTTGCCACGCAGATCCCGAACGGTTCTACGCTGTTTATTGATATCGGAACTACGCCGGAAGCGGTGGCTCACGCGCTGCTCAATCACAGCAATTTACGCATTGTGACCAACAACCTCAATGTGGCGAATACGCTGATGGCGAAAGAGGATTTCCGCATAATCCTCGCCGGTGGTGAACTGCGTAGCCGCGACGGCGGTATTATGGGCGAAGCGACCCTCGACTTTATTTCTCAGTTCCGTCTGGACTTCGGCATCTTAGGCATCAGCGGTATCGACAGCGATGGTTCGCTGCTGGAATTTGATTATCACGAAGTTCGCACCAAACGCGCGATCATTGAGAATTCACGTCATGTGATGCTGGTGGTGGACCACTCGAAGTTTGGGCGTAACGCGATGGTGAATATGGGCAGCATCAGCATGGTGGATGCGGTGTATACCGATACGCTGCCGCCTGCTGGTGTGATGCAGGTGATTGCTGACCATCATATTCAGTTAGAGCTGTGCTAAGGTAATTCCAGGCCTGATAAGCGTCGCGTATCAGGCATTAACTAAACGCCGTATCCCATCATTTTCAGCAGCTTCTGCGCATGTTGCACCGCATCCTGGCGGTGTGCGACGCCGAGCTTTTGGTACAAATTGCGGATGTGCGTCTTGATGGTCGTTGCCGCGACGGCCAGCTCTGCGGCGATCTGCTCGTTGCTGTAGCCCGAATAAATTAGTCCCAGAACCTGCCATTCGCGCTGGGTCAGCGGGCTGGTGCGGATAAGCTCTGGTACTTCCGGGTGAGTCAGCAGACGCTCAACGAACCCTTCATCGAAGTGAGCGAATTTATGGCGATGATGCTGGTTAATTTCACGCAAAATGCGCTGGGCGCGGTGCTGATCGAGTTCCGGTAAGGTATTGAGCTGAATCAGCTGACGCAGTTGTTGCGCCATGGCCTCGCCTTCGATAACAAAGTGGCTGATAAACCCGGTGCGGTTCGCCAGCTGTAGGGCCTCGAGTAACACACGCTGGGCGTCATTTTTGCGCCCTGCCTGCCAGTAGAGCTGATTAAGCAGCAGCAGGTTACGGTTCAGATCGCTCATCAGGCGCAGATTGCGCGCATTTTCATTCAACTCTTCCAGCACAATTTCAGCCGGTTCAAACTCACCCAACAGGATTTGCGCGCGAGCGATGTTGCGCCACTGGCTTTGCAGGAAGTGGTTATTGGCGAATTCTGGTTTCGGCGTGTGGCGCAGCCAGTTGGCGGCAGAGTTTTTGTCGCTCACCATTTGCCAGTAAATCACCCGCACCTTATCGGCGTTGGAGATCCAGTCGCTGTGATAGTGACCGTTGCCCAGCAGGTTTTCCAGACGGTTGAGCAGGCTGCGAGCGTTATCAAGATCACCCCGCGCAAGTGAACACTGAACCAGCAGCGCCAGACACTGTAGCTGCTGCTGCGGCTGGAAAGTGGAAAGCAGTT
This sequence comes from Citrobacter sp. Cf118, assembly GCF_030334095.1. Classification (NCBI taxonomy): domain Bacteria; kingdom Pseudomonadati; phylum Pseudomonadota; class Gammaproteobacteria; order Enterobacterales; family Enterobacteriaceae; genus Citrobacter; species Citrobacter sp. Cf118. Next base: position 346,367 of record NZ_JAOWES010000056.1, read on the forward strand.
CAATACCGCTACGGGCAGAGGCTTCTGATTCGTCCAGACGCGCCCATGCCCACAGGAGCTGCGCGCGAATACGTACCAGGAACTCGTGCATCGGCAGCTGTTCCAGGTGCTGCTCTTTGATCAGCTGGAACGCTTTTTCCTGAGTCTCCCAGGCGGCTTGTAAAAAGCCTTGGGCAAACAAAATTTCGCTTTGCTGGATAAGGCTCCACAGTGCGTAATGCCAGACGTCATGATGACGTGCCATTTGCTCGGTTTGCTGCATTAACGCCAGAGAGCGCGTGAGATCGCCCTTACAATGCAGGACTTCGCCGTGCACCGAGGTGGCGACGATACGACTATAGAACCAGGCGATGGGTAATTCATCCAGCGCCAGTTTTGCCAGGCGTTCGGCTTCGTCAGGGTTGCCATCGTTAATCGCTACCTGCGCCCGTAAAGCGTTGAATTCGGCGTGCAGCGTTGGCTCCATGTCGCCTTTTATTTCCTGCTCTGCGCGCGCCAGCAGGGTGTTAACCTCTCCGTAGCGGTGCTGGCTCTGCATCAGCCAGGCCTGTAGCAGAACCAGACGCGGATTTTCCAGCAGGCTTTCCCACGGCAGGGCTTTCAGCGACTCTTCCAGTAACGTCAGCTCGCTGTGGTTAAACAGTCCCCACGCATGATTAAGCAGGATATCGCGCAGCATATGGGCGTCACCGGCCGCCAGCGCGTGGTGGATAGCTTCGCTGGGGAAGCCTTGCGCCATCCAGCTTTCGGCGGCGGCGCGGTGTATTTCGGGCAGTTCGTTCGCCAACTCCCATTGGCAGCGCTGGCGTAAAAAGCTGCCAAACAGCGGGTGATAGCTGAACCACTCGCCAACGTCATCCATCCGCTGCAGGAATAACCCCTGGCGCTCAATTTCTTCCAGCCGCATCTGGCCATTTTCTTCCCCGGTAACGCGGACGATCAGCGCATCGTTCATGGAACGCAGAATGGCGCTTTTCAGCAGGAAGTGACGGGTGCCGAGGTCGACGCTGTCCAGCACTTCATCAACCAGATAATCGGACAAATGGCTGGCGTTGATCCCCGCGAGACGGCGTGCGGACTGGTGCGCAGAATGGTTGTTCTGGCGGGCGGAGAGGGCGATCAGCTGTAACGCTGTGGCCCAGCCAGCAACGTCATCGCACATCCGGCTGCTTTCTGCCGCTTCAATGGGAGAGGACAAACGTCGGTCGAAAAATTGTTTGGCTTCCTGATGATTAAAGGCCAGCTGTTGGCTGCCTATTTCCAGCAGTTGATCGCGTACCCGCAGATTGGCAATACCCAACTGCGGCAGGTTGCGCGACAGTACGACCAGCGTGAGGTTTTCAGGCTGGTGACGCAGGAAGAAACGCATCGCTTCGTGAATAGCCGGATTGGAGATCAGATGATAATCATCCACCACCAGGTAGAGCGGACGGTGCCACTCGGCCAGTTCGATAAATAGCTGGGCAAACAGTGACGTCAGACTGGCGTACTGGCGCTTTTGCACCATCGCTTCGCTGGTGGTGCAATGTCCACCCGTTGCCTGTTGGATGGCGGCGATCAGATAGCTGGCAAAGCGCTCTTGTTGATTATCGCCTTCATCCAGAGAGTACCAACCTAAGTCGTTCTTCCCCGCCGCCCATTGTGAAACCAGCGTTGTTTTTCCATAACCAGCAGGACTTGTTATCAGGGCAAGCCTGAAATTGTTCACGCCGGAAAGTTTAGCCAACAGGCGCTCACGAACCACCGTATGGTCGAGTCGAACCGGACGACTTAATTTAGACGGAATCAACATAAGTTAGTCACTTCACTGTGTGAAAATAGGGAAGAATGATTTTTTTTTGCGCTTCGTAATTAATAGATATAAGGTCGGCCAGATTGGTGTTTTATGCAAGCTAAGCGGACTTTTTGTGTGTCTGATTTTGCACTATGTCACAAATCTATACATCTATTGCAATAATTGTTTTAAAGAGTCGCAACAGGCGTGGCGACTGGATCCGTTGTAATTTTTAATGTGTCGAAAAATCCCTCTGTTTTTATATGGTTACTCAGGCGACTAATCAAAATCGACGAATTTTGTGGCCGACTTAAAATTTTTATGTGAATTATCTTACCCGGCATAGATATTTCAGGTTAGAAACTATTTCTCTATTTACATTTTGTTTCTCATCGTCACTCCATTATTTGAGATTGTCGATTAATCCTTTGTTATTAATGCGTCATCCAAAGGGCGTTATGCACGGTTTGCGCGAATTTACGGGTGATTACGCCCCCTTTAAGTGGCGGTGATCACACTTTTATGCTCATCCCCGCTCCTCCTCCCTCCCTAATCCGTGCCAGGATGAGGAATGTCAACAACGAGCCAGGCAAACTAGCGATAACGTTGTTTTATTACCTAAGGATCTGGAACCCCTATGTCACAGCCTACTTTCAACAAAGATCAATTTCAGGCTGCCCTGACGCGTCAGTGGCAGCGCTTCGGTTTACTGTCGGCTCAAGAAATGACGTCGCGCCAGTGGTGGCGGGCAGTGAGTGGGGCGTTGGCTGAGTTACTCAGCGCCCAGCCTGCGGCGAAACCGGCAAAAAATCAGCGTCACGTTAACTACATCTCGATGGAGTTTTTGATTGGCCGTCTGACCGGCAATAACTTACTCAACCTCGGCTGGTATCAGGAGGTGAGCGATGAGCTGAAAGCACATGATGTCAACCTGACCGACCTGCTGGAAGAGGAGACCGATCCGGCGTTGGGTAACGGTGGATTGGGACGCCTGGCAGCCTGCTTCCTCGATTCGATGGCGACTGTCGGCCAGTCGGCGACGGGGTATGGCCTCAACTACCAGTACGGCCTGTTCCGTCAGTCCTTTGCCGATGGGCAACAGATGGAAGCCCCGGATGACTGGCATCGTGGCAGCTACCCGTGGTTCCGTCACAACGAGGCGCTGGATGTGCAGGTTGGGATTGGCGGCAAGGTCAGCAAAGAAGGCCACTGGGAGCCAGGTTTTACCATCACCGGTCAGGCCTGGGATCTGCCAGTTCTCGGCTACCGTAACGGCGTAGCGCAACCGCTGCGTCTGTGGCAGGCCAGCCACGCGCATCCGTTTAACCTGACCAAATTTAACGACGGTGATTTCCTGCGCGCAGAGCAGCAGGGCATCGACGCCGAAAAACTGACGAAAGTGCTGTACCCGAACGATAACCACACCGCGGGTAAAAAGCTGCGCCTGATGCAGCAGTACTTCCAGTGTGCCTGTTCTGTAGCTGACATTCTGCGCCGCCATCATCTGGCAGGGCGTAAACTGCATGAGCTGGCTGATTTTGAAGTTATTCAGCTCAACGATACTCACCCGACCATTGCCATTCCTGAGCTGCTGCGCGTGCTGATTGATGAGCACCAGATGAGCTGGGACGATGCGTGGGCCATTACCAGCAAAACCTTTGCTTACACCAACCACACCCTTATGCCAGAGGCGTTGGAGTGCTGGGACGAGAAGCTTGTGAAAGCGCTACTGCCGCGCCATATGCAAATCATCAAAGAGATTAACGAGCGCTTTAAGACGTTGGTCGATAAAACCTGGCCGGGTGATGCTGAAGTCTGGGCGAAGCTGGCGGTGGTGCACAACAAACAGGTGCGCATGGCTAACATGTGCGTGGTCAGCGGCTTTGCTGTTAACGGTGTGGCGGCGCTGCACTCCGATCTGGTGGTGAAAGATCTGTTCCCTGAATACCACCAGCTCTGGCCGAACAAATTCCATAACGTCACCAATGGGATTACCCCACGTCGCTGGATTAAGCAGTGCAACCCGGCGCTTGCCGCACTGCTGGATAAAACGCTGAAAAAAGAGTGGGCCAACGACCTCGACCAGTTGATTAACCTGGAAAAATATGCAGACGACGCGAAGTTCCGTCAGCAGTATCGCGACATCAAGCTGGCGAACAAAGAGCGCCTGGTGAAGTTTATTAAAGCGCGTACCGGTATTGAAATAACGACTAACGCTATCTTTGATATTCAGATTAAACGTCTGCATGAATACAAGCGTCAGCACCTCAACCTGCTGCATATTCTGGCGTTGTACAAAGAAATCCGTGACAACCCGCAGGCAGATCGCGTGCCGCGCGTATTCCTGTTTGGCGCAAAAGCGGCTCCGGGTTACTACCTGGCGAAAAATATCATCTTCGCCATCAACCAGGTTGCACAAACTATCAATAACGACCCGAAAGTTGGCGACAAGCTGAAGGTCGTCTTCCTGCCGGATTATTGTGTCTCGGCGGCGGAAATGCTGATCCCGGCGGCGGATATCTCTGAGCAAATTTCAACCGCAGGGAAAGAGGCTTCCGGCACCGGTAACATGAAGCTGGCGCTGAACGGTGCGTTAACCGTTGGTACGCTGGATGGCGCAAACGTCGAAATCGCCGAGAAGGTGGGTGACGAGAATATCTTTATCTTTGGTCATACCGTGGAAGAGGTGAAGGTGCTCAAAGCCAAAGGCTACGACCCGGTGAAATGGCGTAAAAAAGACAAAGTGCTGGATGCTGTCCTGAAAGAGCTGGAAAGCGGGAAATACAGCGACGGCGACAAGCATGCCTTTGACCAGATGCTGCACAGTATCGGCAAGCAGGGCGGCGACCCGTATCTGGTAATGGCGGACTTCGCGGCCTACGTTGAAGCTCAGAAGCAGGTTGACGTGTTGTATCGTGACCAGGAAGCCTGGACCCGGGCGGCGATTCTGAATACCGCACGTTGCGGCATGTTCAGCTCGGATCGCTCCATCCGCGATTATCAGGCTCGTATCTGGCAGGCGAAACGTTAAGGAATCGCGATGGAAAGCAAACGTCTGGATAATGCCGCGCTGGCGGCGGGGATCAGCCCCAATTACATTAATGCCCACGGTAAACCGCAGTCTATTGGTGCCGAAACCAAACGGCGTTTGCTTGACGCCATGCATCGCACCACCGCTGCCACTCAGGTGGCGGTAACTCCGGTGCCGAATGTCATGGTCTATACCGCCGGTAAGAAAATGCCGCTGGCGGTTGAGGGAAGCGGAGAGTTTAACTGGCTGCTGACCACCGAAGAGGGCGTGCAGCACAAAGGGCATGCCGTCGGCGGTAAATCTTTCACTCTTCCGGCGAAGCTGCCGGAGGGGTATCACACGTTGACCCTGACCCAGGGCGAGCTGCGTACCCATTGTCGTATCATCGTGGCACCAAAGCGCTGCTATGAACCGCAGGCGCTGTTAGCCGGGCAGAAGCTGTGGGGCGCATGCGTTCAGCTCTACACCCTGCGATCAGAAAAGAACTGGGGGATTGGCGACTTTGGCGATCTCCGCGCCATGCTGGTAGATGTGGCGCAACGCGGCGGCGCGTTTATCGGGCTTAATCCTATTCACGCGCTGTATCCGGCTAACCCGGAGAGCGCCAGCCCGTACAGCCCGTCTTCACGCCGCTGGTTGAACGTGATTTATATTGATGTGAACGCCGTAGACGATTTCCGTCTGAGTAAAGAGGCGCAGGCGTGGTGGCAGAAACCCGCGACTCAGCAAGCTCTGCAACGTGCGCGCGATGCCGAGTGGGTTGATTATTCTGCCGTTACTGCACTGAAGATGACGGCGCTACGTATGGCGTGGAAAAGCTTCTCTGTACGTGATGATGAGCAGATGGCGGCCTTTCGCCAGTTTGTGTCTCAGGAAGGGGACAGCCTCTACTGGCAGGCAGCCTTTGATGCGCTGCATGCGCATCAGGTGAAAGAGGACGCATTGCGCTGGGGATGGCCGGTGTGGCCGAAAGCTTTCCAGTCAGTGGACTCGCCAGAGGTAAAACGCTTCTGCGAAGAACATCGTGACGATGTGGATTTCTACCTGTGGTTACAGTGGCTGGCGTATACCCAGTTTGCTGACTGCTGGAAAACCAGCCAGAGTTTTGCGATGCCGATTGGACTGTATCGCGATCTGGCGGTTGGCGTGGCCGAAGGTGGGGCGGAAACCTGGTGCGACCGCGAGCTGTATTGCCTGAAAGCCTCGGTTGGTGCGCCGCCGGATATTCTCGGTCCGCTCGGACAAAACTGGGGGCTGCCGCCGATGGATCCGCACATCATCACGGCACGCGCCTACGAACCGTTTATCGAACTGCTGCGCGCCAATATGCAGAACTGCGGTGCGCTGCGTATCGACCATGTTATGTCGATGCTGCGTCTGTGGTGGATCCCCTACGGTGAAACTGCCGATCACGGCGCTTACGTGCACTATCCGGTCGATGACCTGCTTTCAATTCTGGCGCTGGAGAGTAAACGTCATCACTGCATGGTAATTGGTGAGGATCTGGGTACTGTGCCGGTGGAGATCGTCAGCAAGCTGCGCGACAGCGGCGTGTACTCCTACAAAGTGCTTTATTTCGAGAATGACCATGAGAAAAACTTCCGTACGCCGAAAGCGTACCCGGAACAATCAATGGCAGTCGCGGCGACGCATGACCTTCCTACGCTTAAAGGTTATTGGGATAGCGGCGATTTGACGCTGGGTAAAGCACTGGGCCTGTATCCGGATGAAGTCGTGCTGCGCGGGCTGTATCAGGACCGAGAGCTGGCGAAACAGGGGCTGCTGGACGCGCTGCACAAATACGGCTGCCTGCCAAAACGTGCCGGTCACAAGGCGTCCCTGATGTCGATGACGCCGATTCTTAATCGCGGCATGCAACGCTACATCGCTGACAGCAACAGTGCGCTGCTGGGCCTACAACCGGAAGACTGGCTGGATATGGCTGAACCGGTCAACATTCCGGGGACCAGCGACCAGTACAAAAACTGGCGGCGTAAGCTCACCGCCACGCTGGAGCAGATGTTTGCCGATGAGAGAGTGAATAAGCTAATTAAGGATTTGGATAAGCGGCGAAAAGCGGCCGCGAAGAAGAAATAAAGAAATCAAGCCGGGTAGGCGCTAGCGCCACCCGGCTTTTTTACATCAGATTGCCATATTTAACAGCAGACACCCTACCAGACCGCAGACGGAGATAATGGTTTCCAGCATTGACCATGACTTGATGGTTTCACCGATGGTTAGGTTGAAGTACTCCTTGAACAGCCAGAAACCTGGATCGTTCACGTGGGAGAAGATGACAGAACCGGAACCAACCGCAATAACCATCAGCTCAGGGCTTACGCCGGTTGTTGCAATCAGCGGCGCCACTATCCCACCAGCGGTGATCGCTGCAACGGTTGCGGAACCCAATGCGATACGCAGTACTGCAGCGATAGACCATGCCATCAGCAGCGGAGACACGTTAGAGCCGTGCATCATTGAGGCGATGTATTTGTCCACGCCGCTATCAACCAGGACCTGTTTGAAGGCTCCGCCACCACCGATGATCAACAGCATCATCGCGATGATTTTGATTGAAGACACCAGCGTGTCGTTAATCTGATCCATCGAACGTCCGCGGTTCAGACCAAACGTGAACATCGCAATCAGCACTGCAATCAGCGTTGCCATGACCGGGTCACCGAGGAATTCTGCAACCGTCAGGAAAGCATGACCTTTCGGCAGAATCATCTCCGCCACGGCGCGCATTGCCATCAGAATAACCGGGACCAGAGAGGTCCAGACGCTGACGCCAAAGCCTGGCATCTCTTCTTCAGTGAAGGTTTTTGCGCTGTACAGACCTTCCGGGATTGGCTTATCAATGCCTTTCAGGAAACGTGCGTATACCGGACCGGCGAGAATAACGGTCGGGATTGCCAGAATCGTACCAAACAGCAGGGTTTTACCCATATCTGCGTGGAAAATGGTGGCAATAGCGGTTGGACCCGGGTGCGGTGGCAGGAAGCCGTGCGTTACGGACAGTGCCGCAGCCATTGGCACGCCAACGTACAGCAGCGGGATATTGGCAGCAGCGGCAATGGTGAACACCAGCGGCAGCATCAGTACGAAACCAACTTCGTAGAACAGGGCAAAACCAACGGTGAAGCCGGTTAATACCACCGCCCATTGAATATGTTTTTTGCCGAATTTAGCAATCAGGGTGGTTGCGATGCGCTGTGCGCCGCCGCAGTCCGCCAGCATTTTGCCCAGCATGGCGCCAAAACCCATAATCAGGGCGAGGCTGCCAAGGGTTCCGCCGACGCCGGCTTTAATTGAACCGATGACTTTATCCAGTGGCATCCCTTGCATCAATCCGACAGCAAGCGCCACCAGGACGAGAGCGATGAAGCCGTTCATTTTGAAACGGATCATCAGGAGGAGTAACAAGATTACACCGATAGCAACGATGACTAATGGCATGATTTACCTGGCCTTAACTTTGTTATGGGTAACGTCAGTGTTTAGATGACAAATTCCGATTGTCCCGACCGGGAACAGAGTATTCTCAGCACCAATGCTGGTTGCCTGCAAAACTAATCAGTTTAGCTGGCTATTATGTGTGTGTTAGGTGCTGATACGAATGATACGGGTAACATGAGGCGCTTGAAAATCACCTGGGCAGGCAAAATTTAAATTATGAGAGGCTGGTCAAATTATGCGGGGGATTATTACAGGGTGCGTGCAGAGAAATGTAAGGGCGTAGGCCGGATAAAGCGTTTACGCTGCCATCCGGCATCGATGCCCGGTGGCGACGCGGATGCGTCTTACCGGGCCTACAAGTCTGGTCGTTAGTAGTAAGAGTGCTCGCCGCGCTGGTGTTCGGTTAAATCGCGAACGCCTTTCAGTTCAGGGAATTCAGCCAGCAGCTGCTTCTCGATACCTTCTTTCAGCGTCACATCGACCATTGAACAGCCGTTACAGCCGCCGCCAAACTGCAGAATGGCGTAGCCTTCATCGGTGATTTCCATCAGAGATACGCGACCACCGTGACCAGCCAGCTGTGGGTTGATCTGCGATTGCAGCATGTACTCCACACGTTCCATCAGCGGCGCATCATCGGCAACTTTACGCATTTTGGCGTTTGGTGCTTTCAGGGTCAGCTGGGAGCCTAACTGGTCGGTAACGAAATCGATTTCTGCATCTTCCAGATACGGTGCGCTCAGTTCATCAACATATGCGGTCAGCAGGTCAAATTTAATGGCGGTGTCGGTTGCTTCCACGGCGTCCGGCGGACAATAAGAAACGCCGCATTCAGCGTTAGGCGTGCCGGGATTAATCACAAATACGCGGATTTGTGTCCCTTCTTCCTGATTTGCCAGCAGTTTGGCAAAGTGCGCTTGTGCAGCATCGGAAATATGGATCATAGTAATGGCCTAATAGTTGACTATTTTACTTGGTTATAATACGCCCATCATCGAGGCTCTACAAGGTTCGACACAGGCACCATACCTGGACAGTCGCCGCGCCGTTGCGTAAAAGCAGCTGCGCGATTTCCGCGACGGTACTTCCGGTAGTGACGACATCATCCACAATAACCATATGGAGTCCCTGCACCGGCAATTCAAGGCGAAAGGCATTTTTCAGGTTACGTTTACGTAATCGGGCGCTGAGATGGTGCTGTGTGGCGGTTGCCCGAACCCGCGAGATGGTCCGGCTGTCCCAGTCGCAACCCAGCCAGCGTGCAAGCGGACGGCACAGTAAATCGCTCTGATTAAACCCTCTGCGCCAGTGTCGGCGTTGCCAGAGCGGGACGCTGACCAGCCTGTCCGGCAGAGGAAGAGCGCTGACGCGCCGGGCCTGTAGTACCTCCAGCAACAGCAAACGCGAAAGAGCGGAGGCTGTTTCGCTGCGTCGCGAAAACTTGAGCTGGTGGATAAGCCCGCTCAACGGCGGAACATAGTCGCTGACGGTGACCAGCCGCTGCCACGGCGGCGGTTTTTGCAGACAGCGCCCACAGGGAATGACGGTATGAGCGGCAGGGAGTCCACATTGGGGGCATAGGCTGGCGTGTTGGCGCGTTGCCCGCGTACAGACTGAGCAGATCCCCCAATGCCCTAACGTCAGGGGCATTCGGCATAGCCAGCACAATCCCGGTACTGTTAGCATAGATGCATCCTTTCAGGCTAAAAGAGAACAATAACTGATGAATGACATCTGGTGGCAGACCCAGGGTTCGGGAAATTGCCATCTTGTGCTGCTGCACGGATGGGGACTGAATGCGCAAGTGTGGCATTGCATAAGCGAGGAACTGAGTTCGCATTTTACGCTGCATCTTGTCGACTTACCGGGATTTGGTCGTAGCCAGGGTTTCGGTGCAATGTCGCTGGAAGAGATGGCTGAGCGGGTATTGAATCAGGCACCGGAGAAAGCTATCTGGCTCGGCTGGAGTCTGGGCGGGTTGGTCGCGAGTCAGGTAGCCCTAACGCATCCTGAGCGTGTTCAGGCGCTGGTGACCGTCGCGTCTTCCCCTTGCTTTAACGCGCGGGATGAGTGGCCGGGTATCAAGCCAGAGGTGCTGGCAGGCTTCCAGCAGCAGCTGAGCGAAGATTTCCAGCGTACAGTGGAGCGTTTTCTGGCATTGCAAACGATGGGTACGGAAACCGCGCGTCAGGATGCGCGAGCGTTGAAGAAAACGGTGCTGGCTTTACCCATGCCGGACGTCGAGGTGCTTAATGGCGGGCTGGAGATCCTGAAAACGGTCGATCTGCGGGAACCGCTGTGCACGGTGGAAATGCCTTTCCTGCGGTTGTACGGCTATCTTGATGGCCTGGTGCCGCGCAAAGTCGTCCCGATGCTGGATGCCCTGTGGCCGCAGAGCGAGTCGTTGGTGTTTGCTAAGGCGGCGCATGCGCCGTTTATCTCGCATCCGGCGGAGTTCTGCTCAGCGCTGGTGGCGTTAAAACAACAGCTATAGCCAATGTTGATTTGCCCGGTAGCGTCGCGCTTGCCGGGCCTGAAATTAATGCGGTTGCGCAGGCAGGTCTTTAGCGCTAAGCCCGGTAATTCTGAGTATTGTTAATCTGTCGATACCATCCGCTAGCATGGTCGTCGCGATGCGCAAAGCTTCCTCTCGTTTGCCTTGTTGTAGACCTGTTTGTAACCCCTCTTGTAATCCTTTCCGATGGCCTTCCTGAAGACCATTAAAATGTCCTTCCTGCCGTAGCCTCTCAGCGATTGTCATCAATCTCTCCTTGTGTTGGGGTAAACGTTCGACGATTTCATGAATAAATTCCCCAAAATGCATGGTGTCTCCGGCTTGCATCAGGTAATTAAACAAGGCTTTCAACTGGTTGTCATTAGCGTGTCCTTTAACAAGCAGGATGGCCAGTTTTTCTACCAGCCCCATTAAATCGCGTTTACGGATATGTTTTTGGATGAGTTCCAACAGCGCCATCCGGCGATGCTGCATAATCTCGTCATCGGGCATAACGGTGATATCGATCAATGGAAACGCGGTGCTATAAAGCTGTCTGGCGGACTCTGGGTCATTAAACTCGTCCAGCCAACAAAGTGAATAGGGGTATGGGCTTGCTGCACCATGATAAAAAAGTAGGGGGATTACCAGAGGCAGCTTCTTATGTCCCGCATCCAGATGACGCTGCATTACCGCAATGGCATAGCGCATTAGCCGAAATGCCATGTGAGCATCGGCGCTGCTTTGATGTTCAATAATGGTGTAAATGTAACCATCACCTTCGCGAGTTTTTAACGACCACAGCACGTCGGAATAGTACGCGCGTAAATCGTCCTCGATAAAGCTGCCTGATTCCAGTTGCAGCGTTTTAAGATCGCATAGTTTTTGTAAAGAGGCTGGAAGATGGAGCTGAAGAAAGTCGCGTGCGGTTGCCGGGTGGTTTAAGAACGTTTTGAAAATCGCGTCATGCGGCGTAGCAGTCGTGTCAGTATTCATGGCGATCCGTCACCTGAGAAACAAGATGACGAGACTCTACTTTCATGGTCGGCAGTAATCATCCACGAATTAATAACGATGCGTAGCTGGCTGGAGGATAGATCTTTTTTGCTGAAATAATGAAATCTATGTGGAATCCATTACGCAAAAAAGCCGGATATCTGCATAAACGAATTATCCGGCCTGGACGTTTGCATCATTTGTAGGCCGGATAAGCGTAGCGCCATCCGGCAAATAGCATCTGATTAGCGTAAAGCCCACCATTCGCGCAGGCAGGCTTTACCTTCCGGGCAACTTTTGCAGCTTCCGGAAAGACACCCGTCGGCATCTTCCTGAATCCGCACCGCTTTGCCCATCTTTTCTAACTGATTCAGCATGGCGTCAATCATGGGCTGCGGGGTATGCAGCGTGTGGCTAATTTGTGTTGCCTCCATGCGCCCCCGCAAAGCCAATAAATCACGAACCTGAATAAGTGATGCCATTGTCGATAACCTTAGTGGCAATCGCCAGTCGTGCTGGAACAGCAGGAACTCGCCGTTCTGTTGGTTGCCAGCAGTGCGAGGTCCACGCGGCTGCGAGCTCGACGCAGTAGGCCCAGCAACACGATGTTAAACAGGATGACCGCTAAAATGCACACCAGGCTGTAGGTCGGGTGCTCTTTGTAGCTGACCGTCTGATAAAACAGCGTCGACAGAGAGTAGGCGATATTCAGGCCCCACAGAATCGAGAAACTCATCCAGCCACGGCTGGATTCACGTGCGATAGCGCCCATCATTGAAATGCACGGCACATACAGCAGAACAAAGATCAGGTAGCTGTACGCGGCGGCGGCGCTGCCAAATTTCTCGCCCATCACGCCCATTGCGCCCGTCGCCATTTCGCCGTCGCCCTTGCTGGCTTCGATAGGGTTAGCCAGTACGCTCAGGCTGAAGGTGTCTTTCAGGCTTTGCCAGGTTTCATCCACTGCGCCGATCAGCTCGTCACCGAGGTGGAAATCTGCCGGGTTGAACTCTTCTTCCTGAATGTTTTCCGCGGTATAGAGCGTGTTCAGCGTACCCACCACCACTTCTTTCGCCATCGCGCCGGTGAACAAACCTACGGTTGCCTGCCAGTTATCTTCGTGAACGCCAATCGGTTTAAACACAGGAGTAATAACACGGCTAACGGAGGCCAGAGCAGAGTCGTTGATGTTATCGACGATTTTCCCGCTCAGCGAGAAACTGTTAAACGCGCTGAGGAAAATGCTGACGATGATGATGACTTTACCTGCACGCAGAACGAAGCCTTTCAGGCGTTGCCAGGTCTGAATAATCAGACTCTTGATGTGCGGCACGTGATATACCGGCAGCTCCATCACGAACGGCGTTGCTTCACCACGCATGATGGTGTGTTTGAGCATCAGGCCCGTCAAAACAGCCATCACGATACCCAGTACGTACAGCGAGAAGACCGCCAGTGCGCCGTTCTGACCAAAGAACGCCGCGGCAAAGACGGCGAAAATCGCCAGACGTGCGCCGCAGGACATAAACGGCGCCATCATGATGGTCATCAGACGCTCACGCGGGGCGTCCAGCGTACGTGCGCCCATCACGGACGGTACGTTACAGCCAAAGCCGACGATCAGTGGGACGAACGATTTGCCCGGCAGTCCCAGCGCCTGCATCAGACGGTCCATCACAAACGCGGCGCGCGCCATGTAGCCGGAGTCTTCAAGGAAGGAGAGGAACAGATACATCATGCCGATTTGCGGTACCAGCGGCAGCACGGTGTTAATCCCGCCGCCAAGGCCCTGGGCCAGGAAGATGGTTAGCCAGTCCGGGAAGTGCAGCGTGTAGCCAATCCACTGAATACCATGGATAAAGAGTGCTACGGAGCCAACGTCAAACAACGGTTGCAGTGCGCCGCCGATGTTAATGGCGAGCAGGAACATCAGATACATCACGAACAGGAAAATCGGTAGCCCGAGGAAGCGGTTGAGAACGATTTTATCTACCGCGGTGGTGAAACGGCTCGGTTCTGCCGTCAGAGTATTGCTGACGGTATCGCAGATAGCGGCAATGCACTGATAGCGCGCATCGGCGATATGCAGCGCCGGATCGTCCATTGTCTCGCTCAGGCGTGCGATAGAGGCATCGAGATTTTGCGCGGCATCACCCGCATAGGCGCGGCTGTAGATATCGCCTTCCAGCATCTGCAGGCCCAGCCAGCGGCGCTGTTTGAGCGGCATATCTTTGGCCATCGCGTCGGCGAGGGAGTCCGCTTCCTGCAGCAACGGCTGGGCATAATGGACCAGCTCGACGGTGTCGTTTTCTTTGTAGCGATCGATCGCCAGCTTCAGCGCTTCAATGCCGCGGGCGCGGGTGGAAACCAGCGGAACCACCGGGCAGCCAAGACGTGCTGAGAGGGCGTCGATATCAATACGGATTTGCTGCTTTTCAGCGATATCCAGCATATTCAACGCGACGATGCAGGGGATGCCCAACTCAAGCAGTTGCAACGTCAGGTAGAGGTTGCGTTCAAGGTTTGAAGCATCGACCACGTTGATCAACAGATCCGCGTCGCCGCTTAAAATATAGTGGCAGGCAATCTGCTCATCGAGAGAGGTCTGGGATGAGATTGTCGTCAGAGAATAGGTGCCGGGTAAATCCACCAGCGTGACCTGATGGTCCGTTGTGGCGAAATGACCTTCTTTACGCTCAACGGTAACGCCAGCCCAGTTACCTACACGCTGGCGCGCGCCGGTGAGCTGGTTGAATAAAGTTGTCTTGCCGGAATTAGGATTACCAATTAAACCAATGGTTAGTTTTTTCATTTTTATAGACTCACTGTATTAACAGGAAACCGCTTCCACTTCTAATAACGCCAAATCCTTTTTACGCAATACCAGACTTACGCGACGCGTTTCGATATGGATAGGATCGCCGAGCGGGGCGACGCGTACTACGTTGAAGGAGGAGCCGGGCAGCATGCCAAGTGACAACAGTTTCTGACGATAAGCCGGGCTGATTTCACGGGCAAAGCCGGTAATTTTCCACGCACTGTCAGGAGTGAATTGCATAGGGACCTACTTATATCTCGCTAACTGGATGATTACCTCATGGGGCGACAGGGCGGCATGAGACCAGATGATTAGCCAACGTAAGGAAAGAGTAAATAATCAACAAAACAATGATAATGAGAATGGTTTCTATCATCAATAGAATAAATGTGACGGAATGTACAATTGGATAATAATTTGAGCCAATTTTGATATTCCTCAATATTTATTCTTGTAGGGAAAGAATGGTTCGCGGAGGTAATTATTGAGAATCTTAATGTTTAATTAAGGTTTCATCTGTTAATAAAGTGATAAATATATTGTGGTGAAAAGCGGGGCATATATTAAATATGCCGGATAAGGTATTGATTCCGTCATCCGGCACACGGTTTAAACTTAGCGCTTTTTACCCATTGCCGCTGCCAGCGCATCCATCATCGCGCTGTTGCCCGCAGGCTGGGCGTCACGACCACGCGGTTTCGCCGCTTTTGGCGCCGGGCGATTGCCCTGAGTGCGATCGTTATTCCCGCCGCCGCGACGCGCATTGGTTTCACCCGGCTGCTCGTCCAGACGCATGGTCAGCGCGATACGCTTACGTTGCAGGTCCACTTCCAGCACTTTCACCTTCACAATGTCGCCCGCTTTCACCACGGTGTGTGGATCGTCGACGAATTTATTCGACAGCGAAGAGATATGCACCAGGCCATCCTGATGAACGCCGATATCAACAAACGCGCCGAAATTGGTGACGTTGGTGACCGCCCCTTCCAGGATCATTCCCGGCAGCAGATCGTTCATGGTTTCGACACCATCGGCAAACTGCGCGGTTTTAAATTCAGGACGCGGATCGCGGCCCGGTTTTTCCAGCTCTTTGATGATGTCGGTGACGGTCGGCACCCCGAAGCGTTCGTCAGTAAAATCGGCGGCTTTCAGATTGCGCAGTTCGTTGCTGTTGCCCATCAGGTCACGCAGCGATTGCTCGGTAGCGGCCAGAATGCGTTCCACAATCGGATAGGCCTCCGGGTGAACGGTGGAGGCATCCAGTGGGTTATCGCCATGGTTGATGCGCAGGAAGCCTGCGCACTGTTCAAAGGCTTTTGGCCCCAGACGGCTGACTTTCAGCAGTTGCTGACGGTTCTGGAACTGACCGTTCTCATCACGCCAGGCGACGATGTTTTGCGCCATCATGCGTGTCAGACCGGCCACGCGGGTCAACAGCGGAACGGAAGCGGTATTGAGATCGACGCCGACGGCGTTCACACAGTCTTCCACCACCGCGTCCAGCTTACGCGCCAGCTGCGTCTGACTAACGTCGTGCTGATACTGGCCCACACCGATCGATTTCGGATCGATTTTCACCAGCTCAGCCAGCGGATCCTGCAAACGACGGGCGATAGACACTGCGCCACGCAATGAAACGTCGAGATCCGGGAACTCCTGCGCCGCCAGCTCGGAAGCCGAGTAAACCGATGCCCCGGCTTCGCTGACGATCACTTTCTGCGCGGTGACTTTCGGGAACTGTTTCTGCACGTCGAGGAAGAAGCGCTCGGTTTCGCGCGACGCTGTACCGTTACCAATCGCCACCAGCTCAACGTTGTATTTTTCACACAGCGCCGCAACGGCAACGGCGGCTTTGGCGGCCTGACCGGTGTGTGGATAAATGGTGTCGGTCGCGACCAGCTTACCTGTACCGTCAACAACCGCCACCTTCACGCCGGTACGCAGGCCGGGATCGAGGCCCATAGTGGCGCGCAGGCCGGCCGGAGCCGCCATCAGCAAGTCATGCAGGTTACGGGCAAAGACGTTGATTGCTTCATCTTCCGCGCGTTCGCGCACGGTGCCCATCAGTTCGGTTTCGAGGTGCATCAGCACCTTAATTCGCCATGTCCAGCTGACCACGCCTTTGCGCCAGCTGTCGGCAGGTGCGTTATTCAGGCGCAGTCCCAGGTGGTTCTGGATAATCTGTTCGCCGTGGCTCTCTTTTGGCGGCTCATCGAATTGCGGATCGGCATTCAGCGAAAGCTGCAGCACGCCTTCGTTACGGCCACGGAACATGGCCAGCGCACGGTGGGATGGCACGGTAGAGATCGGTTCGTGGTGATCGAAGTAGTCGCGGAATTTCGCGCCTTCCTCTTCTTTACCGCTTACCACGGTGGAAACCAAATGCGCGTTCTTCCACAGGTAGTCACGCACTTTCGCCAGCAGCGCGGCATCTTCAGCGAAGCGTTCCATCAGGATGTAACGTGCGCCGTCGAGGGCCGCTTTGGTATCCGCCACGCCGTTGTCGGCGTTGAGATATTTAGCGGCTTCTGTTTCCGGGTCGTGAGACGGCTCGTTCCACAGCAGGTCTGCCAGCGGCTCAAGGCCTGCTTCAATGGCGATCTGCCCACGGGTACGACGCTTAGGTTTGTACGGCAGATAGAGATCTTCGAGTTCGGTCTTACTTAACGTGCCGTTGATCGCTTTCGCCAGGTCGTCGGTCAGTTTGCCTTGCTCGCCGATAGATTTCAGGATTGCCTGACGGCGGTCTTCCAGTTCACGCAGATATCCCAGACGGGTTTCCAGATTACGCAGTTGCGTATCGTCCAGACCGCCGGTGATTTCCTTACGATATCGTGCGATAAACGGCACGGTGTTCCCTTCGTCAAGCAGGCGAACGGCAGCTTCTACCTGTTCAGCACGAGCCTGAATTTCACCTGCGATAATGCGGCAGAAAGAATCATTCATCATGGATAGCTTCGTCTATAGGATAAAAAATCAGGGGATAGTTATACGGATTGACTGACAAAAATGCCAGCCATCTGCCGGGGCTTCGGATTGTTCCGGTCTCACTTAACGTATTCAATCTCGTTCACGTACCAGCTGGCTTCGCCACCAGGGGTGTTTACTACTGCGAGATCGCCGACTTCTTTTTTCAGCAGCGCCCGCGCCATTGGTGAGTCGATAGAGATGTAATCTTTACGACCGAAGATCTCATCGTAGCCAACAATACGGAATTTGCGGATGTCGCCATCGTCATTTTCAATTTCAACCCATGCGCCAAAGAAGACTTTGCCCTCCTGCTGCGGGGAGTAATCGACGATTTTCAGATTCTCCATGCACTTGGTCAAATATCGGACGCGACGGTCGATCTCACGCAGGCGCTTTTTATTATACTGGTAGTCGGCATTTTCGCTGCGGTCACCCAGACTCGCGGCCCAGGTTACTTTTTTGGTGACTTCCGGGCGCTCTTCACGCCAGAGATAATTCAGCTCTTGTTTGAGTTTTTCATACCCTTCACGGGTTATCAGGGGCGTTTTCATCTTATTGTTTTACCTTCGACTCTGTGATGATGCGCACAATTAGTATTACGTGAGCATATCAACAGAATAAATAATGTATTGCGAGAAACATTGTATACTTAAGCTGCTGTTTAATATGCTTTGTAACAATTTAGCCTGGAATTCATACCAGAATTCGCTGGTGACTCACGTTAGCTTTCTTAAGAATATACACTTAATTGTTGCGAACCTTTGGGAGTAATAACAATGCAAGAGAACTATAAGATTCTGGTGGTCGATGACGACATGCGCTTACGTGCGCTTCTGGAGCGTTATCTGACCGAGCAGGGCTTCCAGGTTCGAAGCGTCGCAAACGCTGAGCAGATGGATCGTCTGCTGACCCGTGAGTCTTTCCACCTGATGGTGCTGGATTTAATGTTGCCGGGAGAAGATGGCCTGTCTATTTGCCGTCGCCTGCGCAGCCAAAGCAACCCGATGCCGATCATTATGGTCACGGCGAAGGGCGAAGAAGTGGACCGTATTGTAGGACTGGAAATCGGCGCTGACGATTACATTCCGAAACCGTTTAACCCGCGTGAGCTACTGGCACGTATTCGCGCAGTCCTGCGCCGTCAGGCGAATGAATTGCCGGGCGCGCCTTCTCAGGAAGAAGCGGTCATTGCGTTTGGTAAGTTCAAACTGAACCTCGGTACGCGTGAAATGTTCCGTGAAGATGAGCCTATGCCGCTCACCAGCGGTGAGTTTGCGGTGCTGAAAGCACTGGTTAGCCATCCGCGTGAGCCGCTGTCCCGCGACAAGTTGATGAACCTGGCCCGTGGTCGTGAATATTCTGCGATGGAACGTTCTATCGACGTCCAGATTTCCCGTCTGCGTCGCATGGTGGAAGAAGACCCGGCGCATCCACGCTACATTCAGACTGTATGGGGTCTGGGCTACGTCTTTGTTCCGGACGGTTCTAAAGCATGAGGCGAATGCGCTTCTCGCCACGAAGTTCGTTTGCCCGCACGTTATTGCTCATCGTCACCTTGCTGTTTGCCAGCCTGGTGACGACTTACCTGGTAGTGCTGAACTTCGCGATTCTGCCGAGCCTCCAGCAGTTTAATAAGGTCCTGGCCTACGAAGTTCGTATGCTGATGACCGATAAACTACAGCTGGAGGACGGTACGCAACTGGTGGTGCCGCCCGCATTCCGTCGGGAAATTTATCGTGAGCTGGGTATTTCCCTCTATTCCAACGAGGCCGCTGAAGAAGCCGGACTGCGTTGGGCGCAACACTATGAATTCTTAAGCCATCAGATGGCGCAGCAGTTGGGTGGCCCAACGGAAGTCCGCGTTGAGGTAAACAAAAGCTCGCCGGTTGTGTGGCTGAAAACCTGGCTGTCGCCCAACATCTGGGTACGTGTGCCGCTTACGGAAATTCATCAAGGCGATTTCTCACCGCTGTTCCGCTATACGCTGGCGATTATGCTGCTGGCTATCGGTGGCGCGTGGCTGTTTATCCGTATCCAGAACCGACCGTTGGTGGATCTTGAACATGCGGCGCTGCAGGTGGGGAAAGGTATCATTCCACCGCCGTTGCGTGAGTATGGCGCTTCAGAGGTGCGCTCCGTAACCCGAGCCTTTAACCATATGGCCGCAGGTGTGAAGCAGTTGGCCGATGACCGTACGCTGTTAATGGCGGGCGTGAGCCACGATTTACGTACTCCGCTGACGCGTATTCGTCTGGCAACGGAAATGATGGGCGAAGAGGACGGTTATCTTGCGGAGTCCATCAATAAGGACATCGAAGAGTGTAACGCCATCATCGAGCAGTTCATCGATTACCTGCGTACCGGTCAGGAGATGCCGATGGAGATGGCGGATCTGAACTCGGTGCTGGGTGAAGTGGTTGCGGCAGAAAGCGGCTATGAACGTGAAATCGAAACTGCGCTGCAGCCTGGCGCCATTCAGGTGAAGATGCACCCGCTGTCGATCAAGCGTGCGGTTGCCAATATGGTGGTTAACGCCGCCCGCTACGGCAACGGCTGGATTAAGGTTAGTAGCGGTACGGAGACGCATCGCGCCTGGTTCCAGGTAGAAGATGATGGTCCGGGCATCAAGCCGGAGCAGCGTAAGCACCTGTTCCAGCCATTTGTCCGCGGCGACAGCGCGCGCAGTACCAGCGGCACGGGGCTGGGTCTGGCGATTGTGCAACGTATTATCGATAACCATAACGGCATGCTGGAGATTGGTACCAGTGAACGTGGTGGGTTGTCGATTCGTGCATGGCTTCCGGTTCCTTTCACTCGCGCGCAGGGTATCACGAAAGACGTATAAGAAAGGGAGGCGAAATGCCTCCCTTTGTTTACGGGATACAGAGTAAAACTTCTGGCTTAAATTGCTTTTAATTGATTAATTATAAATGGATTTTTTTGAATTAATAAAAGCAGTTTTCTTGGTGCACCAGTCGGCTGGCGTCGTTTCGTTTCCCAGCTTTTAACCAGGTCATAACTCACGCCAACAGCTATGGCAAAATCCTGTTGGCGTAACCCTGTTGCTTCGCGGATGGCTTTAACATCAATTTCGCTAAAGGTATGTACATGTTCAGGCTTAGGTGTTTCTTCACCTTTCTCTATACGCACCATTTCTTCTGCACTGGCCAGCAAATCGGCAAATAATTCGTCTTTCATTTTGGCCTCACCACACCGGATAGCGGTGTCCTGATGATTAAAATTCCCATGATTAAATCAGCATATTGGATAAGTGCATTAAAACTCTTTTTTGCTCTTCGGTTAAATCATCCTGTTCATTTTTAGGATAGAGCAAAGCGAGATAGATTCGACCTTTGCGCGTCACGTTGTAATAGATAACCCTAATACCGCTGCGTTTGCCCATACCAGAGCGACTCCAGCGAATTTTTCTGAATCCACCTGTACCAGCGATAGTATCTCCAGCCTCAGGGTTCTCTATAAGCGCCTCTTGAAAAGCGCGAAACTCATCGTCAGGCAAAAGTAACGGACGGCGTTTACTAAATCCTTGTAGCTCAATAAATGTGAACATAGCGCGTCCTGCGCATGGGGTTGATAGTACAGATTATAGGTGTACGGAGTACATTTTAAAAGATAAACACAATAAAAAACCCCTTACCCTCTCGGATAAGGGGCTATATAACGAATCAAAAATTACAGCTTCGGTCCGGCGCTAACCAGCGCTTCACCCGCAGGGGTGTCGGTGTATTTCTCGAAGTTCTCGATAAACAGTTTCGCCAGTGCATTGGCTTTTTCCTGCCACTGCTCTGGAGACGCGTAGGTATTACGCGGATCGAGAATGCGCGTATCCACGCCCGGCAACTCGGTCGGGATAGCCAGGTCAAACATCGGCAGACGGAACGTTTCTGCGTCATCCAGCGAACCGTTCAGGATGGCGTCAATAATCGCACGGGTATCTTTGATAGAGATACGTTTGCCAGTACCGTTCCAGCCGGTGTTAACCAGATACGCCTGCGCACCTGCCGCCTGCATACGTTTCACCAGCACTTCTGCATACTGCGTTGGGTGCAGAGACAGGAATGCTGCGCCGAAGCAGGCAGAGAAGGTTGGGGTCGGTTCGGTAACGCCGCGTTCGGTACCGGCCAGTTTGGCGGTGAAGCCAGACAGGAAATGGTACTGAGTTTGGTCTGCTGTCAGGCGAGAAACCGGCGGCAGCACGCCAAAGGCGTCGGCGGTCAGGAAGATAACCTTCGTTGCATGACCCGCTTTTGACACTGGCTTAACGATATTATCGATGTGATAAATCGGGTAGGAAACGCGGGTGTTTTCAGTTTTGGAACCGTCGTCGAAGTCGATGGAACCATCTTCGCGCACGGTGACGTTTTCCAGCAGCGCGTCACGACGAATTGCGTTGTAGATTTCTGGCTCGGCATCTTTAGACAGTTTGATGGTCTTCGCGTAGCAACCGCCTTCGAAGTTAAATACGCCGTCGTCATCCCAGCCGTGTTCGTCATCGCCAATCAGGCGACGTTTCGGATCGGTGGACAGCGTTGTTTTACCGGTACCGGACAGGCCAAAGAAGACTGCCACATCACCTTTTTCCCCGACGTTTGCTGAGCAGTGCATGGAGGCAATGCCTTTCAGCGGCAGCAGGTAGTTCATCACGGAGAACATACCTTTCTTCATTTCGCCGCCGTACCAGGTGCCGCCAATCAGCTGGATACGCTCAGTCAGGTTGAAAGCCACGAAGTTTTCAGAGTTCAGACCCTGCTCTTTCCATTGTGGGTTGGTGCACTTAGCGCCGTTCATCACGATGAAATCCGGTTTGAAATCAACCAGCTCTTCGTCGCTTGGGCGGATGAACATGTTTTTGACGAAATGCGCCTGCCAGGCAACTTCGGTAATGAAGCGCACGGAAAGACGGGTATCGGCGTTAGCGCCGCAGAATGCATCAATGATAAACAGGCGCTTGCCGGAAAGTTGCTGGATAACTAATCCTTTCAGATGCTGCCAGGTTTCCGGGGAGAGCGGTTTGTTGTCGTTCTTACCTTTACCTTTGTCGGACCACCAGAGCGTGTCGCGCGTGGTGTCGTCACGGACAATGTACTTATCCTTTGGCGAACGTCCGGTAAAGATACCGGTATCAACGGCAACGGCGCCCAGATTCGTTAACACGCCACGTTCATAACCTTCCAGGTTTGGATCAAGTTCTTCCTGGAAAAGCGTGTCGTAGTCTGGATTGTAAACGATATCCTGAACGTCATTGATACCATAAGCCTTGAGATCTTGCGGGGTTAAACTGTTGTTCACACGCATTTCACTGCTCCTTAGCCAATATGTATTACCTGGAATAGTAAGGTTTTTTAGGGATTGCTAACCGCGACAAGGCTCATAGATTTACGCATCCGGGAAAATCACGGGTTACCGAATACGCTGCGACTCCTGTCACAAAGAGGCGGATATTATGGCAGGAAACCCTTTTTTGTTGTGGAAAATGTTCTTAAAACGTTAATGAAGAGTGTTTTTGGCGGGAATCTTGTGAGTGTAATCGCATTCACGTAAGAAAATAACGTAACTCATACATATACAATATCGATTCACTTCCCGTCGCGTTAGTCTGAAATCAGCCTACCAATGCTCAAAATTGTGAAGTTGATGCGATAATTAGCTTTTCCCTTCATTCTGGAAACTGACATGGATAGTGCTGAAATTTCACGTACAACGCGTTTGGGCATGATATTTATCGGCCTGCTGCAGGGGGCATTATGCTACCTGCTGATGACATATCTGGTGCCCCATAACGACGGCTGGCTGTTCTATGGCATGCCTGCGACGATTGCGATCACCTCGGCACTTTTGCTTACTGTCGTTTCTTTCAAACAACGCGCGCTGTGGTACTGGATGGCGCTGATCTTTGTTGTGGTGCTGGCGATGAGCGCCTGGCTAAAGTGGCAAGTCGAGGACAGTGATAAGTGGCGGCAACATGAAGTTTTTATGTTCTACGGTTGGCGCTTACTGCTGATGGCGATGCTTGCCTTGCCCTGGATTCAGTACTCGCTTCATGTCTCTCGTGAGCAGGCGCGTTACCCGCATTTTTATCGGCAATTGTGGCTTAATGCGTTGACGTTGCTGATTGTCTTTGTCGCCAACGGTCTGTTCTGGCTGGTGCTCCTGCTATGGAGCGAGATGTTTAAGCTGGTCGGTATTCCCTTCTTCAGCACGCTCTTCTTTGATACCGACTGGTTTGGCTATGTGGCCTTTGGTCTGATTACCGCACTGGCAGTGGTACTGGCTCGTACACAGTCGCGTCTGGTCACGGCGGTACAAAAATTACTGACGTTTATTGCCACCGGTCTGTTACCTCTGGTCGCGCTGTTGGCGCTGATGTTCATACTGACCTTGCCCTTCACTGGACTGGAGGCTATTTCGCAACGCGTGTCTGCGGCCGGGTTGATGTCAACGCTGACGCTGCTCCTGTTGCTGTTGATGGCTATCGTGCGTGAACCGCAAAAAGAGGCGTTACCCTATCCTGGCGCGTTACGCTACCTGATCAAATGCTCTCTGATTGTCGCGCCCATCTATATGCTGATTGCTGGTTGGTCACTGTGGGTGCGAATACAGCAGTACGGTTGGACGCCTGAGCGTTTGTATGGCGTGCTGGTGGTCGTGGTA
Source organism: Citrobacter sp. Cf118 (assembly GCF_030334095.1). Taxonomy (NCBI): domain Bacteria; kingdom Pseudomonadati; phylum Pseudomonadota; class Gammaproteobacteria; order Enterobacterales; family Enterobacteriaceae; genus Citrobacter; species Citrobacter sp. Cf118. The sequence continues at coordinate 370,578 of NZ_JAOWES010000056.1, forward strand.
CTGCTGGTATGGTCGTTTGGCTATCTGGCCAGCATTTTACGCCGCGGGCGCAATCCGCTTGAGCTTCAGGGGCCGGTCATTCTTGGCGTTTCGTTGCTGGCGTTGGGGCTGTTGGTTCTGCTGTCGTCGCCGGTTATTGACGCCTGGCGTATCAGCGTTAACAGCCATATGGGGCTGTATCACAGCGGGAAAATTAAACCGGATCAGGTCAGCCTGTATATGTTGGATCACAGCGGAAAACCGGGGCGCGCAGCGTTGGAAGCATTACAAAAAGATGTGGCGTTTAATCAAGACAGTAAGCGCAGACGCGACTTGAATTCTCTGCTGCAAGGGAGCCGGGATCCGGTTAAAGAGCTAACCGCAACACAGTTAGTATCGAAGGTGGTGATTGCTCCGGGGAGCGAGAAGCCAGACGATGCGTTCTGGACGTTTGTCAAAGCACAGGGGTATCGCATCACCTCTTGTGCTGAGCAGAATGCGTGCGTATTGGTGAGTCAGGACCTCAATGCGGATGGTCATCCTGAGCAGGTGCTATATGCTTTTGGCGATGGGGAGAGTCTGGTCTTCGGCATGCAGAAAAACAAATGGGATTTGTTAGCTGTTGCCAGGCTACCTGAAGGATTCAATAAGGATAAATTGCTGCAGGCGGTGGCGAATCAGCAACTGGGTTCAGCCCCCAGAATCTGGCGGGATATCACTATTGATGGCAAAAGACTGCCGATGACTTATTACACCGAGTGAGTGTGTTGCCGGCAGCGTTTATGCCGGATAGCGGCGCGAACGCCTTATCCGGCCTACGACAGTTTTCCGTAGGCCTGATAAGCGCCGCGCCTTCAGGCAAGACGGTAATTAATGCACCTGTGGATCGGCAGGGGAGGCGTTGCTGCGGATCTCTGCAATATCCATGGCGTTAAACAGATAGTGGCTACCGCAGTAATCGCAGTGCATATCGATCTCGCCTTCTTCCGCCAGAATGCTGTCAACTTCTTCGTCCGGCAACGTTTTCAGTGCGCCTGCGCAGCGTTCGCGTGAACAGGTGCATTTGAACTCAACGTCCTGCGGATCATAGAGAGTAACCTCTTCTTCGTGGTATAAGCGCCACAGCACTTCGTTGGCCGGCAGCGTCAGCAGCTCTTCGGCCTTGATGGTTTCGGTCAGGGCGGCCAGGTGATCGAAATCATCTGCCTGTGCGTTTTGCGCCGGCATCACTTGCAGCAGCATTCCGCCAGCAGCGGGTTTGCCATCAACGTCGCCAGTGCGGATGAACAGGCGTGTCGGCAGCTGTTCGGAACGCATGAAGTAGTCTTCCAGACAGGCTGCCAGCGTATCACCTTCCAGACCGACCACGCCCTGATAACGCTCGCCTTCTTCCGGGGTAATGGTGATCACCAGGTAGCCGTTGCCCACCAGGGTTTTCAAATCGGCATCTTCAGGAATATCACCCTGCATGCGGGCCACGCCGCGCATCTGCTGATTGTTGTTGCCGTTGATGACGGCCAGGCTCAGCGGACCATCACCCTGCAACTGCACAGTGATATCACCGGCAAACTTCAGCGTAGCGGTGAGCAGGCTGGTGGCAACCAGCAGCTCAGCCAGTACGTTTTTGACCGGCTGCGGGTAAGTATGATTTTCGAGGATCTGTTGCAGGGTTTCCGAAACGGTCACCAGCTCGCCGCGCACGGCAAAGTTTTCAAACAGATAACGATGTAATTGGTCATGTTGCGGCATAATCATCTCTCTTGCAGGTGACAGTCACTCGCTGTCGCCATGTTTAAATCGTAACAGGTCGCGGCGCTCTTTCTTGTCCGGTCGTCTGTCCGGGTGCGGCATGGTTAACGCGTTAAGTTTACGCGCCAGCGCCATTTTTTCGCGTTTTTCCACGCTTTCCGCGGTTTCTTCATACAGCGTAACGGCTTCCGTTGCCGGGCGACGCTGCTCGGTAATGGCCTTGATAATGACCGTTCGCTCGTCATTTCCCTGGCGAAGGGTGAGGGTGGCGTTCAGCTCGACAATCTTGCTCGGCTTACTGCGCTGGCCGTTGTAGTGCACCTTACCGCCTTCAACCATTTCGCGGGCTAGCGCACGCGTTTTGTAAAAGCGTGCAGCCCACAGCCATTTATCCAGCCTGACTTCAGCAGAGGGCTTTTCTTTCATGGCGTCTCCTTCACATCAGTGAGGGGATCAGTCGGCGGTAGTCATTCAGTGACGGATGGCGTGCGTACTGCTTTTCGGCGATGCCGGAGTCGGGATTGGTCACGCCGAGGCAGTAACGAATACCGTACAGAGCAGCGGCGTCGAGAATGGGTTCGCTGTCGTCAATAAACAGCGTCTTCTCTGCACTCATTCCCGTTTCTTCAGCCACAGCGTGCCATAACCGCTGATCCTCTTTGGGATAACCAAATGTGTGGGTGGAAAGTAATAAATCAAGGTGTGAGGCCAGACCGGTATGCTCCAGCTTCACCGCCAGATTATGCGGATGCGCGTTGGTGAGCAAAATACGGCGCTTGCCGCTGGCTTTTAAGGCATCAAGAAACGGTACGGTATCTTCACGCAAAACGGCGCGCGGTCCCTGTTCCGTTGTCATGGCGCAAATATCCAGATCCAGGCACTCGCTCCAGTAATCCAGGCAGTACCAGTTTAGCGTATGCTGCACGGCATGATACTGCTGACGAATATAGTCCTGGGCTTCCTGAGGAGAGATACCCTGCTTCGCGCCATAGGTTTCCGGCACCAGTTTTTGCCAGAAATAGTTATCGAATGCCAGGTCGAGCAGCGTGCCGTCCATATCTAACAACACGGTGTCGACATCCTGCCAGGCAATATTGATATGCATGGAAACTCCCCACAAGAAAACATGATGCGCGACAGAGTAGCATATCCTGTCGTGCGAGCGTGTTATCGAATCAGGCTTTCCGGGTCGTCAATCAGCGTTGGATTCAGGCAACTTTCGTAGTAGCTCTGAATTTCCGCGATGCGGGTGCGGTGACGCTGGTAGCGTCTGAATGCCTGTACGCTGTTGTAGACAGCGCATCCGAGCATGGAGAACATCAGCAGCGTCGTGCCAAGGTAGCGCCATAACCCTGAACGATCCGGGATACGGTGCAGGCCAATGTGCTGGGTGCCATTGGCGTCAGTCGAAATATTGGTGACGATCCCCTCTGCGCGAAATGGTGTCTGCATCAGCATCTGCGCCAGGCGCTGGAAGGCGTTCCACTGTTCCTGGGGAGGATAGTCATATAGCGAGGTCGTCGGCCACGGCTGATCGACCAGATCGCTGCCTTCATCGCTGATAATCAGGAAACCGCCGGGAGCAGGGCTATTCAGCGCCTGGGCCGCTCGCGCAGTCTCGCGTGAAATAAATGGTGCCGTAGAGGTATTCACCAGATTATCTAACGACTCAGCGCTTACCGGACGCAGCAGCACGTTCACCCCATCCAGTTTGCCTGCGTTCGCTCGCTTTACCAGCGCGGCCCAGTCTTTGCTGTTACCGAGGTTAACCAGCGCATTCTTTAAGCGTACACATTCATCTTTGGCTGCACACAGATCGGCCGTTTTCAGGACAATCTCACCAAAATCGTCCAGTAACACCATGCCGGACTTTTGGATTGCCGAGCGTAGCGATGCGCTGACGCGAGAGTCATCGTCAGGTTTGGGATGCAGCTGGCGGTTCACGGCCTGCGTGAGCGCAGTGGCCTTATTCACCAGATCGGATTCGGGCAGCGGTAATGCGCGTGCGTCATTCCAGATAATTTGCGAGCAATCGAAAGGCATAAACGGCGTGGTGGGCTGCGCATTCCAGCTCCCTTGGGTATGAATATTACACATACCCGTACCGCTCAGGTGCAGTGTGTCACCCACGCGAACGCCCGCGTTTTCGAGCTGTTTAACGCTGGTGGCTTCGATAGTTTGCGCGCCCTTCATCCAGGAAAGCGTGACCTTTATCGGCATATCCAGCGGGATCCAAAACAGCAGCATCAGCAGTACCAGCAACGAGCCGCCCGCGATGACGGCGTTGCGCAGCCAATGTTGCAACGGGAAATTTTTGACTTCATCGTGCAGAGATAAAAAACGCCCCTGGCGGACAACGTGGCGATCGAGATAAATATCGATATCCGTTTGCTGGCCAAGGTCTTGGGCGATGTAAGGTTGCCAGTGAGGTGGGTAGATCAGATCGATAATACCCAGCGAGATATTATTAATTTGCTCCTGGTCGTTTTCGCCAAACAACCCCCAGCGACGCGGCGTACCGCGCAAACAATGAATTTCCCGCAGGGCGGTTTTGGACGGCGGGGCGAATAATCCCCACAGGCCCGCAGCTAACAGCAACACCGCGCCACCGACTGCCCATGGAACAAACGTATTCGGGATAACCAAACAGAAAAAGAACAGCAGGAATGATGCGGTTATCAGCAACGCCTCGCGCAATCCCGAAGGGCGGCTGAGCGCATATTCTTCATGGGTTTCCTGGCGAATATTCAGCAGTTCAATCTGCTCACTTTCTTCACCACGAATGGATGCCTGGGTAGAAGCGGTGTGCTGCAACGCATAGCCACGCGCTTCCTGCATATATTCCTGCAGCGTATGGCCGTTCAACGAGATAACCAGCGGTATTGTATTGGTATGGATTATCTCAACGCTATTTTCGTCATTGATGTATTGTTCCCAGAAAGGGGGAAGGTGTACCTCAACGGAATCAAGATAGTAGCGCCATTTGTTAGGATCGTCGGTAGTGATGCCGTAACGTGTAATCGAACGAGTAAGCACGATGACGCTATTACTTTGGGCATTCAACGTTAATGAGACTGGCGCAGAACTGGCTCCAGTTGGACCTGGTACTTGCTGAATTTGACTAAGGCTTTCGAGATAGTTTTCGACGGCAGTGCGTTCTTCAGGCGCGAGTTTACGTTTCGAGGCGTCTGAGAAAACGCTGCTCAAGGGTAAATTTTTCTGCCTGGATTTTGATTTGAGTAGCCATCCTGCAAGCAATGAGCAGGCCAGCAAAGCAGCTAAAAAAATCAGAATGGTGCTCATGCTTTCCCCATCTTACTTAGTCTGTCAGGCGTGGTCAGTCGCACCCTGTTCAATATTCGTGATTCTGTGGTTGGCTATCGGCAAGTGTGGAGTCGAACTTGAGCATCTTTAAGTACAGCCCAGTAAAAGCGAATCATAGCAAAATCACTAAAAATGGAATATCAGCAAATTCCTGGAGTTATTTCAACCTATTGACTTTTAATTTGAAATAGGGATTAACTTTTAGTACGTTACATAAATGTAAATAAACGGCAATTCACATTGCCGAAACCGTGCGGTATATCGCACAATAACCCCAGATTTCACAGCAAAGATCCTCACAATGAGCAAATCATTACAGAAACCCACGATTTTGAAAGTGGAAACCGTCGCCCAATCCCGGCTGTTTAAAGTCGAAAGCGTGGACCTTGAGTTCAGCAATGGCGTACGCCGCGTTTATGAACGTATGCGTCCATCCACGCGTGAAGCGGTAATGATTGTGCCGATTGTTGACGACCACATGATCCTCATCCGCGAGTACGCAGTCGGGACCGAATCTTACGAACTGGGCTTTTCCAAGGGATTAATCGATCCTGGCGAAAGCATTTTTGAGGCGGCGAATCGGGAGCTGAAAGAAGAGGTGGGGTTTGGCGCAAAAGATCTGACGTTTTTAAAGAAACTCAGCATGGCACCATCTTATTTCTCCAGCAAGATGAACATCGTGGTGGCAGAAGATTTATATCCTGAATCGCTGGAGGGTGATGAACCTGAGCCATTGCCGCAGGTGCGCTGGCCGCTGGCGCATTTGATGGACCTGCTGGAAGATCCTGATTTTCACGAAGCGCGTAATGTCAGTGCCTTGTTCCTCGTACGCGAATGGCTGAAAGGGCAGGGGCGGCTTTAATTTCTCTGCAGCTAATACACGAACAACAAAAAAGGCGCCTAAGCGCCTTTTTTGATCAGAACAGTTCGTGCGTCTCGCCATTATCGATAATGGTCGTCCCCACTTCATGCACCGCCTGTTGCGTCGGCTGAGTGCCTTCAATGAAGTACTCTGCGCGGCTATTGCCACCGCTTGCCAGTTGTCCTGTGCTGCGATCGATATTGACCGTTACGATACCCGGTGGCGGCGTCAACGGCTGTTCAGGCACGCCTTCCAGCACGGACTTCATGTAGGCATCCCATGCTGGCTGCGCACTCTTCGCACCGCCTTCGTAGCCGGAGATTTGGTCTTTGATCGCGCCGGAAGCTGTCGTATGACCAAGGTTGCGGCGATGATCATCAAAGCCGATCCATACTGACGTCACCACGCCTGGTCCGTAACCGGAGAACCACGCATCTTTAGAGCTGTTGGTGGTTCCGGTTTTCCCGCCGATATCATGACGCTGTAAATCGCGACCTGCGCGCCAACCGGTTCCCATCCAGCCTGGTTCACCAAATATATTGGTGTTCAGCGCGCTTTTAATCAGGAAGGCCAGCGGTGTGTTGATCACGTGCGGAGCGTATTCCTGTGTGCCGCTTTGCGCGACCAGTGCCTGGTTAGCCTGCTCAAGCTGTGGCATAGGCACGGCAGCATTCTGCTGTTCCTGCGAGACAGCGACATCTTCTACGTTACTGTTTTCCAGCACGTTAGATTTCTGGGTATCGCCGTAAATCACCGGAATATCGCATTCCGGGCAGGCAATTTTCGGCTTCGCTTCGAAGATAACGCCGCCCATATCGCTTTCGATCTTACTGATGAAATACGGATCGACCAGGAAGCCGCCGTTAGACATCACTGCGTAACCGCGCGCCACCTGCAACGGTGTGAACGAAGCCGAACCCAGCGCCAGTGACTCGGTATGCACAATGTTCTGTGCCGGGAAACCGAAACGTTGCAGATACTCTGCCGCGTAATCCACGCCCATGGCGCGCATGGCGCGTACCATCACCACGTTTTTCGACTGACCCAGCCCCTGACGTAAGCGGATAGGACCGGCATACTGCGGCGGGGAGTTCTTCGGCTGCCAGTCGGAACCAGCACCGGCATCCCAGCGGGAGATTGGTACGTCGTTGAGCATGCTAGCCAACGTCAGACCTTTATCCATCGCGGCGGTATACAGGAATGGCTTGATGTTAGAACCCACTTGGCGTAACGCCTGCGTTGCGCGGTTAAACTTGCTCTGGTTGAAGTCAAAACCACCAACCAGTGCCAGCACCGCGCCGTTTTGCGGATTGATGGAGACCAGTGCGGAGTTGACGTCCGGCACTTGCGCCAGCCACCAGGCATCGCCCACCTGGCGTACCCAGATTTGCTGGCCGGCCTGTACCACGTCGGTCACTTTACGCGGCGTTGGGCCTTGTTGAGTATCCGAGCGGTAAGGACGCGCCCAGCGCATACCATCCATGCGTAATGACACTGACGTACCATCCGCCAGCGCGGCAATGGCTTCCTGCGGATTGGCACTGGTAACAACCGCCGGTAACAGCGGGCCATAAGTCGGCAGCGCTTTCAGCGTATCGGTGATTTTTTTGCTGTCCCAACTGCTTTCGCCCACTTTCCACAGTATGTTCGATGGGCCGCGGTAGCCGTGGCGCATGTCGTAATCCATCACGTTGTTACGTACTGCCTGCTGAGCTGCCTGCTGTACTTTGCGTGTAATGGTGGTGGTGATGCGATACCCGTCTTCATAGGCTTTCTCACCATAACGGTTATACATCTCCTGGCGCACCATTTCAGACAGATATGGTGCAGAGAAAGCGATTTCCGGTGCGTGGTAGTTGGCGTCAATGGCCTCGCCGCGCGCCTGATCGTACTGGGCCTGCGTGATGTAGTTTTCGCTCAACATACGCGACAGTACAACGTTACGTCGCGCGGTTGCCCGGTCCATCGAATAGAGAGGGTTGAAGGTTGACGGCGCTTTTGGCAGACCGGCAATCACCGCAATTTCACTTAAGCTGAGTTGATCCACCGTTTTACCGAAATAGACCTGCGCGGCAGCACCCACGCCATAGGCGCGATACCCCAGGTAAATCTTGTTCAGATACAGCTCGAGGATCTCATCTTTACTCAGCAGTTGTTCAATGCGGATCGCCAGGAACACTTCTTTGATCTTACGCATCAGCGTACGTTCCGGGCTCAGGAAGAAGTTTCTCGCCAACTGCTGGGTAATGGTACTCGCCCCTTGCGACGCGTGACCAGAGAACAATGCTACGCTGGCCGCACGGAAGATCCCCACCGGGTCTACCCCGTGGTGCTCATAAAAGCGGCTGTCTTCTGTGGCGATAAAGGCTTTAACCATTACCGGCGGCATCTGATCCAGCGTGACCGGGATTCGACGTTTCTCGCCATACTGCGCGATTAGCTCGCCGTCAGCGCTGTAAACCTGCATCGGGATCTGTAAACGCACATCTTTGAGCGTCGCGACGTCAGGTAATTGCGGCTCGATATAGCGATAAAGGCCATAAATCGAGCCTGCTCCCAGCAGGATGCAACATACTGCAAGGATTAATAAATACTTTACGAACTTCACTGGAGATTTCCCATTTAGTGGCATTTGGGCAGTTTATAAACAAACGCGCGGTAGTATAAAGGCAAGCCAGACGCATTGATATACCCGTTAAAGCGACGGGTGATAAGGAGATCATCAGCAATGGCTTTCAATATCTGGAAAATTGGTCTGCATATTCAGCAACATGAAGTGCTGGCTGTCGCTATCGTTCGCGAAGCATCAGGTTGGTATCTGCAGCGCTGGTGGCGTATACCGCTGACGCCTCAGGTTATCGTCGATGGCCACATTCGCGAGCCTGAACAGCTGGTCGCCGCGCTACTGCCGTGGAGCCGGGAGCTCCCTCGCCGACACTATATTCATCTCTCTTTTCCCGCCAACAGGACGTTACAAAAAAAGTTTCCTCGTCCGACAATGACGTTACGCGAGCCAGAGCAAACCGCATGGTTGTCCGGTTCGATGGCGCGTGAACTGGATATGGCTCCGGATGCACTGCATTTTGATTATAGCGAAGACACTTTGAGCCCGGCGTTTAACGTCACTGCTGCGCAAAGCAAAGAGATTTCAGCGCTTCTGACGCTTATCCAAACCCTGAAGGTGCAGGTTACGGCGATTACCCCGGACGCCAGCGCGTTACAGCGATTTATTCCCTTCCTGCCGGAGCATCACCAGTGTCTGGTATGGCGCGATGATGCCCAGTGGTTATGGGCGACCCGTTCAGCATGGGGACGTAAATCAACGGGCGATATTAGCTGTATCGAGGAGCTTGCCACGACATTATCTCTGCCCACGACAGCCATTGCGCAATGCTCCCCCGGCGGCTTCGATCCTTTAAGCGCCGTGTCTGTACGCCAGCCGCCCATTCCAACGCAAAGCCATCACTTCGCCATTGCGCTGGGACTCGCTATGGGGGGCGTGTACTGATGATTGCGACCATTAATCTTCTGCCCTGGCGTCAGGCTCGGCGTTACGCTTGCCTGCGCTTCTGGGGCATCTTATTTAGCGCTTCACTCTTGCTTAGTATTGGCGTGTTGTTGCGCTATTACAGCGTTTTGAGTGTAGAAAATCGGGCTGAATTGTTGCTGGCAGACGCCGAAAAAATGCGGGCCGAGGCCCTCATGGCGCTGAAGCCGCGTGTGCAACAGCGCCAGCAACGATGGCAGCAGGTTCAGGCGCGGAACAAACAGCGTGAGCAGACCCGAAGCTGGCAACGGGCTTTGCAAGGGCTGGCGGAATTACTGCCGGAGCAGGCGTGGTTAACAAAAATGACCTGGCAGCAGGACACGCTGGAACTGACGGGAAACACGCTGAACTTTGCCGCATTGAAGGTATTGGAAGCGCAATTACGCCAGTTGCCGTTGTTTATGTTGAACAGCCCTGGAGAAACGCAGCAGGATGCGCAGGGACGCTGGCAATTCCACTTTCGACTGACACGGAGCGACGCGCATGATAACGCTCTGTGATGTCTGGTTAGCGCAGTCGCCACGCTTTCGACTCATATGCTGGTGCGGCTGGATGTTGGGGTTACTCATACTGGTGACGCTATGTCTTTACCCCGTAGCGCGGGAGCGGACTATGCAACGCGAGTCGCTGGTCCAGCAACGTGCGGCTATTCAGATGCAATGGCGAGATGTATATCTGCTGGCGGCATCACCAGCAGAGTCTGAAGAGAAACTGACCTTGTTCTCCCCGCTGCTGTTTCAGAATTCACTTACCCGTCTTATCCACTGGCAACCCTCAGTTCAGGGGGGAGAGATGGCGCTGATATCGGCCTGGGATGCTATCCCGCTGACGTTTGTCCAGTTGGCGGATCAGGGGATGAACGTCAGCCGATTTTCGCTTAGCGCAGAAGGCACAGAGCTGCTGCTAACGCTACAGCTGGAGCGCCTGAATGATGGTTGAACGCTGGTTGTTGGCATGTATAAGCGTACTGATGCTCACCGGTATGCGTAATCCCTTCCTGCCGCCGGAGGACCGTTGTCAAATTGCTGAGCTGTCGACATGGCGTTTTCAGGGCATGGTGAGTCAGGGCACACGACCCATCGGCATCGTTCAGGATAGCCAGAAAAAATGGCGGCGGGTTAAGCGAAATGACGTCCTGAAAAACGGTTGGACGATTATGCAGATAACGGCCCAGAACATAACTCTCGACACAGAAAAAAACTGCGAACCGCCGCGGTGGCAGTGGCAGCGACAAGGAGCGGTAAATGAAGCGATGGATAGCGTTGATAGTAATGGCACTGGCGGTCGGGATAACGAGCGCGCTGGCGACGAAACCGCAAAACGTGACGCTGGTGGTCGATGATGTGCCGGTTACGCAGGTATTGCAGGCGCTGGCTGAACAGGAACAAAAAAAACTGGTGGTTTCGCCGGATGTCAGCGGTGTGCTGTCGCTGCATTTGACGGATGTCCCCTGGAAGCAGGCATTGCAGACGGTGGTAAAAAGTGCCGGGCTGGTATTACGTCAGGAAGGCAACGTCCTGCATGTGCATTCTGTTCAATGGCAGAGTGAAAATGCGGCTCGTCAGGAAAACGAGCAGGCGCGGATTCAGGCTAGTCTTCCGCTGGAACATCGCAGCATCATTTTGCACTATGCTGATGCCACCGAGCTGGTAAAAGCCGGAGAAAAGCTGCTCAGTGCTAAAGGAAGCATGACGGTGGATAAACGAACCAATCGCATACTGCTGCGTGACAATCGTGTTGTTCTCGACACCCTGGAAACGTGGGTAGCGCAAATGGATTTGCCAGTTGCCCAGGTTGAACTGGCGGCGCATATCGTCACCATTAATGAAAAAAGTTTGCGTGAGCTGGGGGTGAAGTGGTCACTGGCTGACGCACAACAACCGGGGGCGGTTGGGAATGTCACAACGCTTGCCAGCGATCTCTCTGTAGCCACCGCCACATCCCGTGTGGGATTTAACATTGGCCGTATTAACGGTCGTTTACTGGAACTGGAGTTGTCTGCGCTGGAGCAAAAACAGCAACTGGATATCATTGCCAGTCCACGATTACTGGCATCTCACCTGCAACCTGCCAGTATTAAGCAGGGCAGTGAGATCCCTTATCAGGTCTCCAGCGGTGAAAGCGGTGCGACATCCGTCGAGTTCAAGGAAGCGGTACTGGGGATGGAGGTGACGCCAACGGTGTTGCAGAAAGGGAGAATCAGGCTGAAACTGCATATCAGCCAGAATGTTCCGGGACAGGTTCTACAACAGGCAGATGGCGAAGTGCTGGCTATCGACAAGCAAGAGATTGAAACGCAGGTCGAGGTAAGAAGCGGCGAGACGATTGCGCTTGGCGGGATTTTTTCACATAAGAATAAATCCGCAGCCGACAGCGTGCCGCTATTAGGCGACATTCCTTGGCTTGGCTCTCTTTTTCGCCATGATGGTAAAGAAGATGAACGGCGCGAGTTAGTGGTCTTTATTACGCCCAGGCTGGTTTCAACGGAATAACTTATGCATGAAAAGCCGTTGTTTTTGCACTGAACACGTTTCAGGGATTTGACGTGAGGGTGTATTTAGCATACAAGGAGTACCGATTTGAGCGTCGGTACTTTTCTTTACTTATGCGGCAGTGAATACGCTTTGCCTTTCCGGTGGTGTGCCATAGGCTTATTGGGTGTCATTTGGCTGCGCGATACGTCGCCAGGTCTGATGTTTGCAGGGTAGCATGCCTGCCACGACCAGAAATGCGTTAGGTTTGGTGATTTATTCAGTTGCCAAACCCGCTTGAGTATTGAGATAATTTTCAGTCTGACTCTCGCAATATCTTATGAGGTTTCAGTTCATGTCCTGCTGCGCTGGGTGTCTGCGAAGCGGGTTTACCATTAACGAATAGTCTTAGTAGTACCGAAAAAATGGCAGAGAAACGCAATATCTTTCTGGTTGGGCCTATGGGTGCCGGAAAAAGCACTATTGGGCGCCAGTTAGCTCAACAACTCAATATGGAATTTTACGATTCTGATCAAGAGATTGAGAAACGAACCGGAGCTGATGTGGGCTGGGTCTTCGATGTAGAAGGTGAAGACGGCTTCCGTGATCGCGAAGAAAAAGTCATCAACGAGTTGACGGAAAAACAGGGTATTGTGCTGGCAACTGGCGGTGGCTCTGTAAAATCACGTGAAACACGTAACCGTCTTTCCGCGCGTGGCGTCGTGGTCTATCTTGAAACGACAATTGAAAAACAACTTGCGCGTACTCAACGTGACAAGAAACGCCCGCTGCTGCAGGTAGAATCACCGCCTCGTGAAGTTCTGGAAGCGTTGGCTGACGAACGCAATCCTCTGTACGAAGAGATTGCTGACGTGACCATTCGCACCGACGATCAGAGCGCAAAAGTCGTAGCAAACCAGATTATTCATATGTTGGAAAGCAACTAATTCTGGCTGAATACACACTCGTCTGCGGGTACAAGTAACTAAGGTGGATGTCGCGTAATGGAGAGGATCACAGTCACTCTCGGGGAACGTAGTTACCCTATCACCATCGCGGCTGGTTTGTTCAATGAACCAGCTTCATTCTTACCGCTGAAATCGGGCGATCAGGTTATGTTGGTGACCAACGAAACCCTGGCCCCCCTTTATCTCGATAAGGTTCGCGGCGTACTTGAACAGGCGGGTGTTAACGTTGATAGCGTTATCCTTCCCGATGGCGAGCAGCATAAAAGCCTGACGGTTCTGGATACGGTTTTCACCGCGTTACTGCAAAAACCGCACGGTCGTGATACCACGTTAGTTGCCCTTGGCGGCGGCGTGATTGGCGATCTGACCGGTTTTGCGGCAGCCAGCTATCAACGTGGTGTTCGTTTTATTCAAGTTCCGACAACCCTGTTGTCGCAGGTCGACTCCTCCGTTGGCGGCAAAACCGCCGTAAACCATCCCCTCGGTAAAAACATGATTGGCGCGTTTTACCAACCGGCCTCCGTGGTGGTGGATCTCGATTGTCTGAAAACGCTTCCTGCGCGTGAGCTGGCATCGGGGCTGGCGGAAGTGATCAAATACGGCATCATTCTTGACGGTGAATTTTTCAGCTGGTTGGAAGACAATCTGGATGCGTTGTTGCGTCTGGACGGTCCGGCGATGGCGTACTGTATTCGTCGTTGTTGTGAGCTGAAAGCAGAAGTTGTCGCAGCAGACGAGCGCGAAATGGGCTTACGTGCTTTACTGAATCTGGGGCACACGTTTGGCCATGCGATCGAAGCTGAAATGGGTTATGGCAATTGGTTACATGGTGAAGCGGTGGCCGCTGGTATGGTAATGGCTGCCCGTACGTCTGAACGTTTGGGTCAGTTCACCTCCGCTGATACGCAGCGCATCATTACGCTGTTACAGCGAGCAGGCTTACCGGTGAATGGGCCGCGTGAAATGTCCACTGAGGCTTATCTGCCGCACATGCTGCGAGATAAAAAAGTGTTAGCGGGAGAGATTCGTTTGGTGCTTCCGCGAGCGATAGGGAAGAGTGAAGTGCGCGGCGGAGTGTCGCACGAGGTGGTTCTTAACGCTATTGCTGATTGCCAGCAGGCGTAACAACAAGAAAGGTCAGGCTTACGTTGCGAAACGTAGGTCTTTTAGCTTCAGGTTATGTGCAAAGTCGTAAGCATTAACCTTTGAGTGGGGTGTTAAATGGATGAATTCAAACCAGAAGACGAGCTGAAACCCGATCCCAGCGATCGTCGTACTGGTCGTTCTCGTCAATCGTCTGAACGCGATAATGAGCCGCAAATCAATTTTGATGATGTTGATCTGGATGCTGACGATCGCCGTCCTGCGCGCGCACGCAAAGAGCGTGATGAAGAGCAGGACATTGAAGAAGAGTATGAATCTGATGACGATACCGTGGATGAAGAGCGTGTAGAACGTCGTCCGCGCAAGCGTAAGAAAGCCGCCAGCAAGCCTGCCTCCCGCCAGTATATGATGATGGGCGTGGGTGTTCTGGTACTGCTGCTGCTGATTATCGGCATTGGTTCTGCGCTGAAAGCCCCCTCATCTTCTTCCAATGAGCAGGCAGCATCTGGTGAGAAGAGCATCGATCTCTCTGGCAGCAATGCAACGGATCAGGCGAGTGCAACGACACCTGCAACGGGCGCAGAGCAGACTGCTGGCAATACCCAGCAGGATGTTTCCCTGCCACCGATTTCCTCTACCCCGACTCAAGGTCAGACACCTGCGGCAACTGAAGGGCAGCAGCGTGTTGAAGTGCAGGGCGATTTGAACAACGCTCTGACACAACCGCAAGGGCAGGAGCAAGTTAACAACGCTGTGGTTAACTCTACGCTGCCGACCGAACCTGCGACCGTTGCGCCGATGCGTAATGGTAATGCTGCGCGCCAGACTGCGAAAACGGAAACGACTGAACGTCCTGCGTCTACGCATCAGGAACGTAAACAGGCCGTAATTGAGCCGAAGAGCAAATCGCAAACTACGGTGAAAGCGACGCCGACGGAGCCGAAACCTGTTGCCCAGGCAAAACCAACCGCAACTGCGCCGACTACCACAACCAAAGCACCTGTGGTAACCGCTACGCCGAAAGCGACCGTTGAGCCGAAAGCAACCACGACGGCGCCAGCACAGACCGCAACGCCTGCGCCAACGGCGACAGCAACAACGACAACACCTGTTGCTGGCGGAGCGAAAAGTGCAGGTAACGTTGGAGCGTTAAAATCTGCGCCGTCCAGCCATTACACGCTGCAGCTCAGCAGTTCTTCTAACTACGACAACCTGAACGGTTGGGCGAAGAAAGAAAACCTGAAGAACTATGTGGTGTACCAGACAACGCGTAACGGTCAACCGTGGTATGTTCTGGTAACAGGCGTGTATGCGTCTAAAGAAGATGCGAAACGTGCAGTGTCTACGTTACCCGCTGATATTCAGGCGAAAAACCCGTGGGCAAAACCGCTGCACCAGGTTCAGGCCGATTTGAAGTAAGATAGGATATGTTCTGCAATGGTTTGCTGTTTCGCCCAATTGCGGGACAAAGACTAAAGCGCAGGATGCTGTCGGAGCTTTCTCCACAGCCGGAGAAGGTGTAATTAGTTAGTCAGCATGAAAAAAAATCGCGCTTTTTTAAAATGGGCAGGGGGGAAATACCCCCTGCTTGATGATATTAAACGGCATTTACCTCAGGGTGAGTGCCTGATTGAACCTTTCGTGGGTGCCGGGTCGGTGTTTCTCAACACCGACTTTTCTCGTTATATTCTTGCCGATATCAACAGCGACCTTATCAGTCTCTACAACATCGTGAAGACGCGTACCGATGAGTATGTGCAGGCTTCTCGTGAGCTGTTTATGCCTGAAACCAATCAGGCTGAGGTGTACTATCGGTTCAGAGAAGAATTTAATGCCAGCCAGGATCCGTTCCGCAGAGCAGTGCTGTTCTTGTATCTGAACCGCTTTGGTTACAACGGATTGTGCCGTTATAACCTGCGCGGCGAGTTTAACGTCCCGTTTGGGCGTTATAAAAAACCTTACTTCCCGGAAGCCGAGTTGTACCATTTTGCTGAGAAAGCGCAGAATGCGGAGTTCCATTGCCTCTCCTATGAAGAGTGCATGGATCGTGCGGATAGCAACTCTGTGGTCTATTGTGACCCGCCTTATGCACCACTTTCGGCGACGGCAAATTTCACTGCGTATCACACCAACAGCTTTAGCCCGAAAGAGCAGGCGCATTTGGCCGAGATGGCAGAAAAGCTGGTCAGTAAGCAGATCCCAGTGTTAATTTCGAACCACGATACGCCCGATACCCGTGAATGGTACCGAGCGGCGAAACATTTTCAGGTCAAAGTGCGGCGCAGCATAAGCAGCAATGGCGGCACGCGTAAAAAGGTGAACGAACTGCTGGCACTGTATAAACCAGGAGTTGTAACGCCTGCGAAGAAATAAATCTCAAGGAGAAGCGGATGAAACAGTATTTGATCGCCCCCTCAATTCTGTCGGCTGATTTTGCCCGCCTGGGTGAGGACACTGCGAGAGCGCTGACTGCCGGTGCCGACGTCGTGCACTTCGACGTCATGGACAATCACTACGTACCGAACTTGACCATCGGACCGATGGTACTGAAATCGCTGCGTAAATATGGCATCACTGCCCCGATTGATGTTCACCTGATGGTGAAACCGGTCGATCGTATTGTCCCGGACTTCGCCGCCGCCGGTGCCAGCATCATTACTTTTCACCCGGAAGCCTCCGAGCATGTTGATCGCACTTTACAGCTGATCAAAGAGCATGGCTGTAAAGCGGGCCTGGTGTTCAACCCGGCAACGCCACTGAGCTATCTGGACTACGTCATGGATAAGCTCGATGTGATCCTGCTGATGTCCGTTAACCCAGGCTTTGGCGGGCAGTCCTTCATCCCACAAACGCTGGATAAACTGCGCGAAGTGCGTCGTCGCATTGATGAATCTGGCTACGATATCCGCCTCGAAGTGGACGGCGGTGTCAAGGTGAACAACATTGGCGAAATTGCCGCGGCAGGCGCAGATATGTTTGTCGCAGGCTCCGCTATTTTCGACCAACCAGACTACAAAAAAGTCATTGATGAAATGCGCAATGAACTGGCGAAGGTAAGTCATGGATAAGTTTCAGGATATTCGGGGCGCTGCATTTGACCTCGACGGCACGCTGGTCGACAGCGCGCCGGGATTAGCCGCAGCGGTGGATATGGCGCTGTATGCGCTGGAATTGCCGGTTGCCGGAGAAGAACGCGTTATCACCTGGATTGGCAACGGTGCAGACGTACTGATGGAGCGCGCGCTGGCGTGGTCTCGTCAGGAGCGCGCGACATTACGTAAAACGATGGGTAAACCGCCCGTTGATGATGATATTCCCGCTGAGGAACAGGTACGTATTTTGCGTAAGCTGTTCGACAGATACTACGGTGATGTCGCAGAAGAGGGGACATTCCTGTTCCCTGATGTTGCCGACACGCTGGGCGCGCTGCATGCGAAAGGATTGCCGCTGGGTCTGGTGACCAACAAACCGACCCCGTTTGTCGCGCCATTACTCGAAGCATTAGATATCGCCAAATACTTTAGCGTGGTCATCGGTGGTGACGACGTGCAGAATAAAAAACCGCATCCGGATCCGCTGCTGCTGGTGGCAAGCAAGCTTGGCATCAAGCCTGAGCAAATGCTCTTCGTAGGGGATTCACGCAATGATATTCAGGCGGCAAAAGCTGCTGGCTGTCCGTCCGTTGGCCTGACCTATGGCTACAACTACGGTGAGTCGATCGCGCTGAGCCAGCCCGACGTTATTTACGACCGTATTAATGAACTACTGCCCGCTCTCGGGCTTCCGCATAGCGAAAATCAGGAATCAAAAAATGACTAAGCCCATCGTTTTTAGTGGCGCACAGCCCTCAGGTGAATTGACCATTGGCAACTATATGGGTGCGCTGCGTCAGTGGGTGAGCATGCAGGATGACTACCATTGCATCTACTGCATCGTTGACCAACATGCCATCACCGTTCGTCAGGATGCTCAGCAGTTGCGTAAAGCAACGCTCGATACGCTGGCGCTGTACCTGGCATGCGGTATCGATCCTGAAAAAAGTACAATTTTCGTGCAGTCTCACGTACCGGAGCATGCACAGTTAGGTTGGGCGCTGAACTGCTACACCTACTTCGGCGAGCTGAGCCGTATGACCCAGTTCAAAGATAAATCCGCACGCTATGCGGAGAACATCAACGCCGGCCTGTTTGATTATCCGGTACTGATGGCGGCAGACATTCTGCTGTATCAGACCAACCAGGTACCGGTTGGCGAAGATCAGAAACAGCATCTGGAACTGAGCCGCGATATCGCCCAGCGCTTCAACGCCCTGTATGGCGAGATCTTCAAAGTGCCTGAGCCGTTCATTCCTAAATCCGGCGCGCGCGTGATGTCGCTGCTGGAGCCGACGAAGAAAATGTCCAAGTCGGATGACAACCGCAACAACGTGATCGGCCTGCTGGAAGATCCTAAATCTGTGGTTAAGAAAATCAAACGCGCGATGACCGACTCTGAAGAGCCGCCTGTTGTACGCTACGACGTGCAGAACAAAGCGGGCGTTTCCAACCTGCTGGATATCCTCTCTGCGGTCACCGGCCAGAGCATTCCGGAGCTGGAACAGCACTTCGAAGGCAAAATGTATGGTCATCTGAAAGGTGAAGTCGCAGAGGCCGTTTCCGGTATGCTGACCGAGCTTCAGGAGCGTTATCACCGTTTCCGTAACGATGAAGCTTTCCTGCAGAAAGTGATGAAAGACGGTGCGGAAAAAGCCAGCGCACGTGCTTCTGTTACGCTTAAAGCCGTTTACGAAGCGATTGGTTTTGTCGCCAAGCCGTAATGCGCTCTGTGTTGTTGAAGAAACCGGGTTACGCCCGGTTTTTTTTCGCCTGTTGGTTTGTGAACCTCAAAAAATGTGAAGCGCCTCGCCGTTTGCATATTTCCTCATTGCGTTATATCTTCATTTTAATGAAGATATAAATATTCAATTTACTGAAAATATAAAATGCGTCGGACATTTATCAAGAAAGAGGGGGTTGTGCTGACAACCCTGGCTCGTTACCTGCTCGGTGAGAAGTGCGGTAACAGATTGAAAACTATTGATGAACTGGCAGCCGAGTGTCACTCATCGGTAGGGTTAACTCAGGCTGCGTTGAAAACGCTGGAATCCTCTGGGGCAATCCGTATTGAGCGTCGTGGGCGTAACGGTAGCTATTTGGTGGATATGGATAACCGTACGCTGCTAAAGCATGTGGATATTAATAACGTGGTCTGTGCGATGCCGCTGCCTTACACCCGTTTATATGAAGGACTGGCGAGTGGGCTGAAAGCGCAGTTCGATGGGATCCCGTTTTATTATGCACACATGCGTGGGGCTGATATTCGCGTGGAATGCCTGCTAAACGGCGTCTACGACATGGCGGTGGTTTCTCGTCTGGCGGCGGAAAGTTACCTTGCTCAGGACGGGCTGCGCATCACGTTGGCGCTGGGACCGCATACCTACGTTGGCGAGCATCAGCTAATTTGTCGCAAGGGCGAATCTGCAGATGTAAAACGTGTCGGACTCGATAACCGTTCGGCGGATCAGAAAATCATGACCGAGGCCTGTTTTGGCAACCGTGACGTTGAATTGATCGATATGCCTTATCACGAAAGCTTGCAGCGCATCGCGAAAGGGGATGTGGATGCGGTTATCTGGAACGTGGTTGCCGAGGCCGAGCTGGCGGTACTGGGGTTAGAAGCCACGCCGCTCACCAACGATCCGCGATTTCTGCAGGCCACGGAGGCCGTGGTACTTACCCGCGCAGAGGATTATGCGATGCAGCAGCTACTGCGCGCCGTTGTTAACAAAGAGGCGCTGCTTGCCCACCAACAACGTGTGGCGAACGGTGAACAGGAACCCAGTTATTAAGTGAAGGCAAACGACATGGAAAACAGGCTTAACCTGCTGTGTGAAGCAGGCGTTATCGACAAGGATATTTGTAGCGGCATGCTGCAAGTGGTCAGGCGGTTGGATGAAGAGTGGCGCTTGCCGATTCACAGCGAGCAAGGAACCATGGCGATGACCCATATGGCGAGTGCGTTAATGCGCAGTCGCCAGGGCGAAGTGATTGAAGCGCTGGATGGTGAGTTGCTGGAGGAGTTGGCGCAATCTCATCTCTGGCCAACTATTTTGCTGGTACATCAGGCGCTGATGAAAGAGTTTACGGTGGCGCTGCACGCGAATGAAGAAGGCTATATGTTGGCGAACTTGTATGGATTGTGGATGGCGGCGAACGAAGGTGTCTGAAATCACTGGGAAATGAGCTTATTGCATCTTAAATATTCAAAAAAATGAATATTTAACTGAAGGATTAGAAACGAGGCAGAGAAATGTTTATAGACGCATTGAAACGCCAGAACCCTGCGCTAATCTCCGCCGCTATCGCGTTATGGCAGCAGGGAAAGATCGCCCCTGATAGTTGGGTCATTGATGTTGACCAGGTCATTGAGAATGGCAAACGTCTGCTGGATGTCGCGGGGCAACATGGTATCTCGCTGTATCTGATGACCAAACAGGTTGGACGTAACCCGTGGCTGGCGGAGAAACTGTTGCAGCTTGGCTATGAAGGCATCGTGGTTGTCGATTACAAGGAGAGTCGCGTCATGCGCCGTGCCGGGTTGCCGGTTGCGCATCAGGGACATCTGGTGCAGATCCCGTCGCGGCTGGTCAATGAAGCTGTAGCGCAAGGTACTGAAGTCATCACATTGTTCTCACTGGAGAAAGCGCGCGAAGTTTCCGCTGCTGCGGTGAAGGCCGGTTGTGAACAGAACGTGATGCTGAAGGTGTACGACAAAGATGATTTTCTCTACCCGGGACAGGAAAGCGGATTTCCGCTGATGTATCTGACGGATGTGGTCAATGAAATCCGCAGACTGCCGGGCCTCCGCCTGAGCGGCCTCACCCATTTCCCATGCCTGTTATGGGATGAAAACTCCGCGCAGACGATGCCGACGCCTAATCTGCATACGCTGGTAAATGCCCGACGTCAGTTGGTTGAGGCCGGGATTGCCATTGAGCAGCTTAATGCGCCGTCAGCCAGTAGCTGTTCGTCACTCCCTTTGCTGGCGGAATATGGTGTCACCCATGCGGAGCCGGGTCATGCGTTGACCGGCACCATTCCTTCCAATCAAAAAGGCGACCAGCCGGAACGCATTGCGATGCTGTGGTTGAGCGAGATATCGCACAATTTTCGCGGGGACAGTTATTGCTACGGCGGGGGCTATTATCGTCGCGGCCATGCGCAAAATGCGCTGGTCTTTACGCCAGAAAATGACGCGCCGATCGCAGCGAAGCTAAAACCCGTGGACGACAGCAGCATTGACTACTACCTGCCTGTGGCCGGTGAGTTTCCGGTGAGCAGCGCGGTGATCTTCTGTTTTCGCACCCAGATCTTCGTGACGCGTAGCGACGTGGTGCTGGTGTCGGGCATTCAGCGCGGCGTAGCTGAAATCGTCGCGCGATACGACAGTCTCGGCAATATTCTGGAGGACTAATGGCCCGATTCGTGGTGTTGGTAATCGACAGTTTTGGCGTTGGCGCAATGAAAGACGTCACGCGGGTCAGGCCGCAGGATGCCGGAGCGAATACCTGTGGTCATATCCTGGGCGAACTCCCGCAGTTACGGCTGCCAACGCTTGAGAAGTTGGGGCTGATTAACGCTCTGGGCTTTGCGCCGGGCGTGATGAAACCTTCGGAATCGGCAGTCTGGGGCGTTGCGGAGCTGCAGCATGAAGGGGGAGATACCTTTATGGGCCATCAGGAGATTTTAGGTACACGGCCTCAGGCCCCGCTGCGGATGCCATTTAGCGACGTCATTGATCGCGTTGAGCAAGCGCTAAAAGCCGCAGGCTGGCAGGTGGAACGTCGCGGCGGCGACCTGGCGTTTCTTTGGATCAACGATGCGGTTGCAGTGGGCGATAACCTCGAAGCGGATTTAGGTCAGGTCTACAACGTCACTGCCAACCTGTCCGCTATTGCGTTTGATGAGGTGCTAAAGATTGGCCGCGTAGTGCGTGAACAGGTTCAGGTCGGGCGCGTCATCACCTTTGGCGGCCAGCTTGCGAACAGCCAGCGCATTCTGGATGCCGCCGAAACGATGGAAGGGCGCTTTGTCGGCATTAATGCCCCACGCTCCGGCGCGTATGAAAGCGGTTTTCAGGTCAGGCATATGGGCTTTGGCGTAGATGAGCAGGTACAGGTACCGCAAAAACTGCATGACGCCGGAATCCCTACCGTGCTGGTCGGTAAAGTGGCGGACATCGTTGGCAATCCGCACGGGCGCAGCTGGCAAAACCTGGTAGATAGCCAGCAGATTATGGATATCACGCTTAACGAATTTAACGCGGAATCGACGGTATTTATCTGTACCAACATTCAGGAAACCGATCTCGCCGGACACGCTGAAGACGTCGCACGTTATGCCGAACGGCTGCAGCTTGTTGATCTTAATCTTTCACGCCTTCTGACCGCTATGGAGCCAAATGACTGTCTGGTGGTCATGGCCGATCACGGCAACGATCCGACCATAGGGCACAGCCACCATACCCGGGAAGTTGTGCCGGTATTGGTGTATCAACAGGGGCTTGAGCCTGCGCAATTAGGCATCCGGGCGACGTTATCCGATGTTGGCGCTACGGTGTGTGAATTTTTCGGCGCGGCGGCGCCACAAAACGGCTGTTCTTTTCTCTCGGCATTGCGCCTTACAGGAGACACCTTATGAACTTTGATCCGACGGGCTACACCTGGGTCCACGAACATCTGCATATCGATCTCTCCGGATTTAAGAATAACCTCGACTGCCGGTTAGATCAGTACGATCTCATTTGTCAGGAAATGAAGGATCTCCGGGCGTCAGGCGTCAGCAACATTATTGAGATGACCAACCGCTATATGGGACGTAATCCGCAATTCATGCTCGACCTGATGCGCGATACCGGAATCAACGTCGTGGCCTGCACAGGCTATTACCAGGATGCGTTCTTCCCTGAACATGTTGCGGCGCACAGCGTGGAACAGCTCGCGCAGGAGATGGTCGATGAGATAGTCATCGGTATTGATGGCACTGAATTGAAGGCCGGAATTATCGCGGAAATTGGCTCTAGTGAAGGCGTGATTACGCCGCTTGAAGAGAAGGTGTTTATCGCCGCGGCACGGGCACACATCGAAACCGGACGCCCCATCTCAACCCATACCTCTTTTAGCACGATGGGAGTGGAACAGCTGGTGTTGCTACAGGCGCACGGCGTCGACCTTTCCCGCGTAACCGTTGGTCACTGCGACCTGAAAGATAATCTCGACAATATCTTACGCATGATCGAGCTCGGCGCGTATGTGCAATTCGATACCATCGGAAAAAACAACTATTACCCGGACGAGAAACGCATCGCCATGCTGCACGCGATACGCGATCGCGGACTGCTTAGCCACGTCATGCTCTCTATGGACATTACCCGCCGCTCGCATTTAAAAGCCAATGGCGGCAATGGCTACGACTATCTGTTAACCACCTTTATCCCACAGCTGCGCCAGTCAGGATTCAGTCAGGCCGATGTGGACATGATGTTACGTGATAACCCCTCAAAATTTTTCCAATAAGGACAGAATCATGAAAAAGATTGGCGTTGCTGGCTTACAGCGTGAGCAGATTAAAAAAACCATCGAAACCGCAGCACCGGGCTGCTTTGAAGTCTCCATTCATAACGATATGGAAGCGGCGATGAAGGTGAAATCCGGACAACTGGATTACTACATCGGCGCTTGTAACACCGGTGCGGGTGCAGCACTGTCGATTGCCATCGCGGTGATTGGCTACAACAAGAGTTGCACTATCGCCAAGCCGGGTATTAAGGCGAAAGACGAACATATCGCAAAAATGGTTGCGGAAGGGAAAGTGGCATTTGGTCTCTCCGTCGAACATGTTGAACATGCGATTCCGATGCTGGTTAACCACCTGAAATAAAAGGCATGACTATGGATCTGTATATTCAGATTGTGGTGGTGGCCTGCCTGACCGGCATGACGTCACTTCTGGCACACCGCTCGGCGGCCGTCTTTCATGACGGCATCCGCCCGATTCTGCCGCAACTGATCGAGGGGTACATGAACCGCCGTGAGGCGGGAAGTATCGCGTTTGGTCTGAGTATCGGCTTTGTAGCGTCGGTGGGGATCTCCTTTACCCTGAAAACCGGCTTGCTCAACGCCTGGCTGCTGTTCCTGCCGACGGATATTCTCGGCGTGCTGGCAATGAACAGCCTGCTGGCGTTCGGTCTGGGCGCTATCTGGGGCGTATTGATTCTGACCTGCCTGCTGCCGGTGAACCATCTGCTCACGGCGCTGCCGGTGGATGTGCTGGGTAGCTTGGGTGAATTAAGTTCGCCGGTGGTTTCTGCATTCGCACTCTTCCCGCTGGTGGCGATTTTCTACCAGTTTGGCTGGAAACACAGCATTATCGCGGCGGTGGTGGTACTGATGACCCGCGTGGTGGTGGTGCGTTACTTCCCGCATCTGAACCCGGAATCAATTGAGATTTTTGTGGGGATGATGATGCTGCTGGCGATCGCCATTACGCATGATATTCGCCATCGTGGCGATGAAGAGATAGATGCCAGCGGGTTATCTGTCTTTGAAGAACGAACCTCACGGATTATTAAAAACCTGCCGTATATTGCCATCGTTGGCGCGCTGATTGCCGCCGTTGCCAGTATGAAAATTTTTGCTGGTAGCGAGGTCTCAATTTTTACGCTGGAAAAAGCCTATTCAGCGGGGATTACGCCTGAGCAATCGCAGACGCTGATTAACCAGGCGGCGCTGGCGGAATTTATGCGTGGGTTGGGTTTTGTGCCGTTGATTGCCACCACCGCGCTGGCAACCGGTGTGTACGCGGTAGCGGGCTTCACCTTTGTTTATTCCGTAGGTTATCTGGCTCCGAACCCGTGGATAGCGGCAATCCTTGGCGCTATCGTGATTTCAGCGGAAGTGCTGCTGCTGCGCTCAATTGGCAAATGGCTGGGGCGTTATCCGTCAGTGCGTAACGCATCGGACAATATTCGTAATGCGATGAATATGCTGATGGAAATGGCGCTGCTGATAGGCTCGATTTTTGCCGCCATCAAGATGGCGGGCTACACCGGCTTCTCGATTGCGGTAGCGATTTACTTCCTTAACGAATCGATAGGGCGTCCGGTGCAGAAGATGGCGGCCCCGGTCGTGGCGGTGATGATTACGGGTATTGTGCTGAATATTCTCTACTGGTTTGGTCTGTTTGTTCCGGCCTGAGGAGGCGTAAAACATGAAGACGTTCCCTCTGCAAAGTCTGACGCTCGCGCAAGCACAACAAAAGCAGTTTGCGCTGGTGGATACGCTCTGCCGTCACTTTCCTGGCGCTGACTTTCTGGCTGGTGGCGATTTTGGGTTGGCCCCGGGACTGAATCAGCCCCGGGTCACGCAGCGAGTGGAAAAGGTGCTGGCCGAGGCGTTTCATGCTGAAGCCGCCGTGCTGGTTCAGGGGGCTGGCACCGGGGCTATTCGCGCTGGGCTGGCCGCACTGCTCAAACCCGGGCAGCGGCTGCTGGTACACGACGCACCTGTGTATCCTACAACACAGGTGATCATCGAGCAGATGGGCATCACCCTGGTCAGGGCTGATTTCAACAGCCCCTCGGCAATCATGCGGGCTATTACGCAGTATCGCCCTGATGCCGCGCTGGTACAGCATACGCGGCAGCAACCGCAGGACCATTACGTTTTAGCGGATGTGTTGGCGGAAATAACACAATGTGGCGTACCGACATTAACCGATGATAACTACGCGGTGATGAAAGTAGAGGGTATCGGCTGCGAGTGTGGGGCGACGCTGTCCACCTTTTCCTGCTTTAAGCTCTTCGGCCCGGAAGGCGTAGGGGCGGTTATCGGCAAGGCAGAGGTCATCGCTAAAATTCGTAGCACCCTCTATTCCGGCGGCAGCCAGATCCAGGGAGCGCAGGCGCTCGAGGTTCTTCGCGGTCTGGTTTTCGCTCCGGTGATGCATGCGGTGCAGGCTGGCGTTTCTGAGCGTCTGCTGAATCTGCTCGATAGTGGAGCGATACCTGAGGTGAAAAAAGCGGTTATTGCTAATGCCCAGTCGAAGGTGCTGATCGTGGAGTTTCACCAGCCGATTGCCGCCCGTGTGCTGAAAGCGGCGCAAGAGAGAGGTGCGCTACCGTATCCGGTAGGAGCGGAGTCGAAATATGAAATCCCGCCGCTGTTTTATCGCCTCTCCGGGACCTTCCGTGAAGCGAATCCAGAGCTGAGCGACTATGCGATTCGTATTAATCCCAATCGCAGTGGCGAGGACACGGTGCTGCGGATTTTGCGGGAAAGCGTGAGTGTATGTGAGTGAGCGTAAATCTAAAATGAAAAAACCGGGAAATTCCCGGTTTTTTTGTATCTGCGCAATCGCGTATATTATTGATTTGCAGCCGGGCCGCAGCCACCAATAATTTTAGAAATTGAAATCGCCGGATGGAATAAATAATCGTAGCTACAGTTGTTTTTTGTGTTTTCAATATGACCAGTACATGCGGTCAGCGTAGCCAGAATCCCTGCAACAATGGTGATTTTTGCAAATTTAAACATATCAAAATCCTTATTAGGTATCTATTTTTAAATGGATGAAATCCATTTCTCGGTCGTTAAAATATCAGGTAATAGGGCATTGATGTAGTCCAGATAAGGACTTTATATTATTTATTAATTATTTGTTTGGTGAATTGATGGGTTATAAATGCGGTCTGATATTAATAAATAATAACAGACCGCCAGCGCTTTTATTTAGCGAAATGTTTCTTGAAATTCAACATAAAGCCTTTATCGCTGATACCGTCCTCTTTCCACTGGTAAGCATCCAGGTTCAGGCTGGCATCTTTGGCGCTGTATTTCACGCCGACGGTTGCCAGGCCGTTCATGCCGCCGCCTTTCTGACCATCATCGAGACTGAACTGTTGACCCGCCACACCCTGCAAAGACGCTGAGCGCTGGCTCTTGCTGTAGCTCAGATTTGGACCGCCCTCCAGCGTCATGTTAGCGCTCCAGCCATTTTGACCTGTATAGTTCGCTTTCAGGCCGACGATAGAATCAACAGCTGTTTCACTTCCACTGTTCATGCTCAGGTTGAAATCACCCGCGCTGCGTTCTTTGTAGCCGTCTTCCAGCGTGTGACGTAATTTCACTCCTGCGTATGGCGTGACCGACAGCCCCTCATCCAGGGTAAAGGTTTTCGCACCTTCACTGCGGAATTCGAGGTATTGTTGACGCGTGCTGGAATCCGCAACTTTGCTGACATCGCCATAAGAGACAGAGCGGTTGCTGTCGAGATTGTGTACGTCATAACGCAGGGCGTTATTCCACGCCAGTCCGTCTTCAAACGCCATGCTGTGCTTGAGACCGAAGAACTGACTGAAGCCGCCAGTCAGGCCATTGTCGCCCACTTTTTGTGAACCACTGCCGTCCAGACGGGCGATCCCGTACTCCATCGTCAGGTTCTGGCTGGTGGTCAAATCAAGCGTCTGACGTAGCGCTAGCATGTCGTACTCGGTGTCGTTGCCCAGTTCGGCACGCGGATCGCCCTTCGCCACCACGTTGAACGCCAGACCATTCGCGTTCACCTGCGGCGCTGCGCTGGTCAGCATGTTGAAGCGGTTGCTGAGTACGCGCGCTTCACGGAATACAGTGGTGGCCTGGCTGCCACTCACCTGCTTCAGGGCTCTGTTGAGCTCGGCGGTGGTGCCAACGTTCAGGCTGGTATACAGCTCGTTGTTGGTGTAGCCTGCATCCAGCGCCTGGGCGACGCTGTCGACGCTGCTGTCGGTCGCCACGTCGGTGTAGGCGTTTTTGGTCATGGTGACATCTACGTTGCCGTCGGTGTCGGTGCTGCCCTGAGCATTCCACACCACGCTGGTGGATCCGATGTTTTCCGCGCCCTGGATATTGCTACCGGTAAAGGCGTTATCCACCACGATAGTAGTGTCTGCCGTGCCCGCGGTAAATCCGGTACCCACTTTTACATTGTCGCCAATCACCAGATTGTTAGCTTTCAGCGTGCCGGAGCTGCCGTCAGCGTTGGTGCCGACAATGTAGTTAGAGAGCTGTTGCGGCGCGTTCGGATCGGCTGGCGGCGTCGGGATGTTTCCCTGAGATGGTGCAGTATCCGCGTCTGGTATAGCGATATCCGCAGCGCCGTCTTCGTTGGTGTAGGTGGTTCCTGGCGCATAGATACCGCAGCCGCTATCACACAGCAGATTGATCTCGCCGTTATTGATAATGGCTTTTGTCGTGCCGCCAAAGGCATAAGAGTTATCCGCGTATACGTTGATTACGCCGTCAGCCGTGTTGTTGATCGTGGTTTTCGAACCATTGCCCTTGATTCCGATAAGCCCGGTGCCGTTGGTGTCATCGATTTGCCCCTGTTCGGTACCAACGTTAATGGTGCCACTGTTAACCAGGTTGACAATATAGCTGGTGGAGCCGCCGCTGATTGCGACAGCGTTGTTGCCCTGTACGTTGATGGTTCCCTGGTTGGCGAAGTTATAGCCGCGTCCGAGGTTGATGAGCGGCGCATTTGGGTTAATGCCGTTAATCACGCCTGTTTCGGTATTCCAGATCCATTTACCATTGCTGTTTGAATCGGTACTGGCCGTGGTGATGGCGCTGTAGCCGTTAGTGGCAGTGATAGTGCCGCTGTTGACCTGAGAGAGAGAGTCGCTGGTGCGTGTGACATGGACAATAGTATTTTCGCCGCCCGCTACCGCGCTGCCGCTGTTACTGAGTGTTGCCCCCGCATCATTGTAGAGCAGGAAGCTGCCGCTCATCAGCGCTTTACCGTCTTCCGTCACCGTCATACCACCGTTGTTGACGATTTCCTGCTGGTAGCTGCTTGCTGAAATAGCCCCGGTAAAATCACCATCGTTAAAGAAGGTGGTGTTGCCGCCGAGGGTCAGTAGATCGGTGGTGATGCTGCCGCCCGCACGGTTGTACGTGGTTGCATTGGCCTTTATTTTATCGGCGTTCAGAGTTCCTTTGTTTTCCAGACCACCTGCGTTGATGCTCAACGTACCATCAACGGTCAGTGCGGCATCCGCTTCGTTGTATAGCCAGCTTTTCGCATCAACATTGCCGTTAAGCGTTTCGTTGCCGTAGTTTGCCAGGGGGGTGACGCTGATGAATCCGCTGGCGGAGGTTTGGGTGTCGCTGTCGCCGCTGCCCGCCAGCACCTGCAGCCACAGCTGATCGCCTGGCGTGGAGCCCATATGCGTATCCTGATCATCCATCGGGCTACCGTTGAGGTTGATCTGGCCATTATTGATGATGTAGCTGCTGCCGTCGGCATAAAATGCCTGGCCGTAGCTGGCATCAATATTGATAACGCCTGTCGCGCTATTTATTGCTGTCCCTCCTGCGGTCGCGGCCATACCAACCAGCAGGGGAGTCTCTGTTCCCACGTTCTCATCGCTGGTTAAATTGATGGTGCCCTGGTTAATCGCCGTACCGCCTGACAGGGCCGACATACCGAAGCCCGCATTATGGACGGTGATGGTGCCGGTATTCGTTACCGTAGCGCTACCACTACCGCTATTACTGGAGCCTGCTACCATTCCGCTACTGCTCACCCTACGGTCGGAAGGCGCCCAGTAACTTTCGCTAATGATGTTACCGTCTGCATCCAGCGTCTGCTTAAAACCGTCGACATAAATCGACCCGGCGTTAAGTGCTGTTCCTTTGGATGCGGTCATACCATATAACCCTGCTCCGTAAAGGGATATTTCGGCCCCGGCGTCGTTGAACACCGCGGCATTGTTGTAGGCCAACATGCCGTAAACCGTATTGCTATACCAGGCGATTGGATAGAGGAGGATGCCGCCTTCGCCGTAAGGCGTTGACCCGGTGGTCAGCGTGATGCTGCCGCCTGCGGCATTGACTGCGGTCGAATTTTTTCCATCGGCTTCGAGGGTTGCTATCATGTTGTACTTGGTGGTGTTGGTTGTTGCTTTGATATCACCGCTATTTTTAACCGATGCTCCATTTGAGGCACGCATGAGGGTTGTTATACCGCTCATGTTAATTGCCCCCTGATTTTCAATAGAAGAGTTCGTACCGCCTGCTGCCATTATTGCATTGAGGCTGAAGTACTGGCTGTCAATGAAGTTATATTGAATATCCACCACCGAAGTGTCGTTAAATATAACTTCTCCGCCATTTGCCACATTAACCAGGGCGGTACTGCCTCCGGAGATATCTTTAATTTTCAGCTGAGAATGTCCATCCAGCGTGACGTTGCTTTCGCCATTGATATTAATGCCGGTAACGAGGGAGGAATACATCCCCGGGACGGCAGACTGGTCAATATTGATCCCTCCCATCAGATCAACATTATTGCCATCGCCAGTAATGTTAAGCCCGATAGAATTTAGGTAGCCGCCCGAGTCGTTACTCGTCTGATCGCTGGAATAAATGGTGAGAGCACCGGATAAACTTACCTGATTATTATCACCAGTGATATCAATACCGGATAAAACATCACTGCTTGCCATTTTGCTATTATTGGCAAAATCACTGTTAAGCGATACGCTGCCGGAGATATCGGTGGTGGTATCATCGCCAATAATGGAAATGCCGGTTGCGCCACGATAAACACCCGTACTGTCCTGCGTTGAGTCGACAATGATATTGCCACCGAGCGTGGTCTGCGCTTCATTGCCACTCACCAACGTCCCCGTACCGTTGAGGCTAACCTGGATATTGCCTTTGTTTTTAAAGGTGTTCCCCTGGCCGGCCACCACGAAGCCGATAGACGATGTATCCTGTACTGTGGCATTACCGGTATTGCTAAGGGTGTTGTTCTGGCCATAGGCGACAAGACCCGTAGCACCATGAGTCACCAGCAGATCGCCGGTTTGGATCAGACTGGAGTCATTGCCATCAATAACGGCGGCTATTGAGCCTGCGCCATCGGCCGTAATATCGCCCGTGTTGGTAATGCGAGTGCTGTCACCATTGATTCGTGTACCGGTTGCACCATCGGTAATGGTTTGCTGTCCCTGACTGATAACCTGCGTATCGTCACCTTCAATATACAGTGCAGTGGAACCGGTGCCGCTGGCTGTAACATCCCCTGTATTGTCGACGACTGTATCGTTGCCAGTAATTTTCGCTCCTGTACCACCGTCAGCTACATTGAGTTCACCATCGTTAGTGATATGCGCTTTATCGCCATTAATGATCGTTCCGATTGAACCCTGTCCGCTAATATCGGAGGTTCCGGTGATATTCACACTGGAATTGTCACCGTCAATGATCATAGCGATAGCACCGTTGTTGACGGTGATATCGCCAGTCATATTAACAGTGGCATCATTACCGTTGATATGAGTGCCAGTAGCGCCATCGGATATATACTGTGCGCCTTCGCTGATGACGGTGGCGTCGTCGCCGCTAATATTTAGCGCAGACGATCCCTCTCCGCTGACGGTTGAGTTCCCTTTATTCTCGATGAACGCATTATCCCCGGTAATGTGTCCCCCGGTGCCACCGTCGGTGATAGTCATTTCACCTTCATTGACGACGCGCGCGTTATTACCGTTGATAACAGAGCCAGTGGAACCTTCACCGCTGATGTCTGAGATTCCGGTATTATCGATCGTAATATCGTCGCCATCGATAACCAGACCTGTACCACCGTCAGTGACGTCGATACCGCCTGAGATGTTGGTTGTCGTGCCATTACCTGAAATAAATGCGCCGGTCGCGCCGTCAGTGGTCGATTGCCCTGAAATGGTGTTGATAGTGTTATCGCCGGTAACAATAATACCAATAGCGCCATCGCTTACCGTGGAGTTGCCATTCAGCGTGTTTTGTGTGTTATCGCCGGAAATAATCACACCCGTTTCATTCTCACCGCTGATCACCAGCCCGCGTTCGCTGGTATGCGTTGCGCCGTCCTGGTCGGTAATTAGCGTCCCTTAGCTGGCGACAATCAGGTTACCGCGACTGTCATATTTCCAGAAACGCCCATCAGAGGTTGTGCCGCTGAAAACGGCATTGTTGTCATCGGTGATGTGCCATTTATCGGCAACCAGTTGCGTGCCGTCTGCGGCAGTCAGGATGTAGCTGTTGCCATCTGTTGATTTTTGCCAGCTCAGAACCACATTGGTGGCGCTGGTCGCTGCGGTATTAATGTTTAGCTCATCCAGTGTGACCGTTGCCGCGCCGTGATCGGACGTCACGCCGTTATCATAGATATTTACGCGAGTATCAGGCGGAGTGACATCGCCACCGTCGTCAGGCGGAGTGACATCATCGCCACCGTCGTCTGGCGGGGTGACATCATCGCCGCCATCGTCAGGTGGTATCGGTGTTACATTATCGTCTGGAGGGAGTGGTGAGGTATCCTGATGGCGAGCATGACCGCCGCCGTTGTTATCTATACCAATGGCGACGCTGGCAACCAGAGCCGCTACTCCCCCTGTTACCCACCCCCAGTGATTGTCGTTTTCAGGCAATGCAGCAAGACAGGCTGCAGAGAGTTTTTTACGTTCTTCTTTGGATAATAAGGAAATGTTTTTCGGACAATCTTCATTGTCATCGTTGTTATCTGAGGCAAATGCTGGGGTGTACCAGGGTTGTAATGCAACCGCAATCGCAATAGCAATGATCTTTCTTCTTTTCATAAGAATCGTCCTTGGTTATATAACATCCTGTAATTGGAAATGAAATTCTTAAATGTAAGTGAAATATGATTAGTCTAGGGAATTTCATTCAATGAATATTATTTTACCATCGATATATCGGACCTGGTCAAATAGGCCCTCGGAGCTATTCATTTTTCTGATGAATGTAGTTTGCTTGTTTTGTGCGGGCGGGAGGCGCTTTATTGATAATTATGCGGTTTTTTATCTTCGTGTATTTCTAGAGTGAATTATTTAGTTTTTTTTAATTGTCTTGTTAGAATAAATAACTCTATTAATAAAATAAATGCCCTGAATATCAGGGCATTTATTAGCATTCAATTAATGATTCGAGAACCAGTTCAGCTTATCGCGTAGCCCAACCACGCGACCGACGATAATCAGCGCCGGACTTTCAACCTGCTGTGCCAGCTCGCCGAGCTGTGTCAGAACCCCGTTGACGACGCGTTGCTTCACGGAAGTCCCGTTTTCTACCAGTGCGACGGTCATATCAGGCTGCATGCCAAATTCAATCAGTTTTTCCTGGATGGTGGCTGCCTGATTCAATCCCATGTAGAAAACCAGCGTCTGTTTCTCGGCCGCCAGGTTTTCCCAGTCCAGCTCACCGCCGGTTTTCAGGTGTCCGGTAACCAGACGCACGCTCTGAGCGTAATCACGATGGGTCAGTGGAATGCCGGAATAGGCAGAACAACCAGAGGCTGCGGTAATACCAGGCACTACAGAGAATGGAATACCGGCATGGCACAGCGTTTCCAGCTCTTCGCCACCACGGCCAAAGATGAACGGGTCGCCACCTTTCAGTCGTACCACGCGCTTGCCCTGCTGTGCTTCACGCAGCAGGATCTGATTGATCTCTTCCTGCGGTACGCAGTGATAGCCCGCACGTTTGCCGACGAACACCCGGTCTGCATCGCGGCGTACAAGGTTCATGATGTCGTCGGAAACCAGGCGGTCATAGACCACGACATCCGCTTGCTGGATCTGCTGTAGCCCTTTCAGCGTCAGCAGGCCGGCATCGCCAGGACCGGCGCCAACCAGTACCACTTCACCACGGTGATCCAGCGGTTCGCTGAGCATTTGCTCGGTGGTTTCCTCGACGGCTTTTAGGTCATTGTTCGCCAGCGACTGCGCCAGGCGGTCATTCACGAACAATTTTTCCCAGAAGCGGCGACGTTCACCCATGCTGGCAAACTGTTGCTTCACCCGGGAGCGCAACTTGCCGGCATATTGTGCGACCTGGCCCAAATGCTGAGGCAGTACGGATTCAAGCCTTTCACGCAGCAGACGGGCAAGCACCGGCGATGTCCCGCCGGAGGAGACCGCCACCATCAGCGGCGAGCGGTCGATAATGGAGGGCATGATAAAACTGGCTGCTTTTGGCGCGTCGACCACGTTGCAGAAGATACGGCGTGACTCCGCGGCGGTGCTGACGCTTTGGTTGACGGCATCGTCATCGGTGGCGGCAATAGCCAGCCAGCAGGTGTTGAGCAGGGACTCATCGAACGGTCCCTCAACCAGCGTCAGCATGCCTTCATCTGCCCATACTTTGAACTGCGGAATAAACGCCAGTGCATTAACCGTTAAACGGGCGCCCGCTTCCAGCAGTAACCGCGCTTTGCGTTCTGCGACATCACCACCGCCGACGATCAAGCAGTCGCGGTCACGTAGTTGACAAAATATAGGCAAATGGTCCACGACATTACCCCTTAATTAATTATTAGCAGCCGCCTCTGGCTTGTTGATTTTTGCCGGAGCCGGACGCTCCGATTTTGGCGTAGCATACCAATAACCTAATCCCATGAATACGACACCGGACAAAGTATTACCGAGTGTCACCCACAGCAGGTTATGACCAATTCCTGACAGGGTATAAGCTTCGCTGTGATGACCGAACCAGGAGAGGGCAAACAGCGTCATGTTGGCCACCGAGTGCTCGTAGCCTGAAGCGATAAACGCCAGCAGACACCACCAGATAGCGAGGAATTTTGCCGCGCCTTCGGTACGGATTGCCATCCATATTGCCAGACAAACCAACCAGTTACACAGTGCGCCTTTAAAGAACAGCACCGTTGCAGGCGCGGTGGTTTTCGCCAGCGCGACCGAATGGACGATGCTGGTATCGACCGGCAGCAGACTGCCGCCCCCCCAGCTATAAAGCAGGGCGACAAACACGGAGCCGACCAGGTTACCCAGCCAGGTTTGCGGCAGGATAGCCCACATTTGGCCGTGGCTGATGGTGCCCGCTTTGACGCCGAGCGTCAGGAACATGGTGTGACCGGTAAACAGTTCTGAACCGGCAATAATAACCAGCGTTAAAGCGATACCAAAGGTTGCACCCATCACCAGCGGACGTACGGACGGGTCGAGCAGGTTACCGAGGGTAAAAATAAGGATGATGCCGAGGCCAACGTAGGCCCCTGCCATTGCCGAACTGACCCAGAACCCGAGCGGGTTATTTGCCGACAGGCGTGCGATGCGCGCAGCGTTAGCCGCACACTTATTGATAGTGTCTGTGAACATGTGTTGATTATCCTTTTCTCACTTCATCCTTTGCACTGCCTCTTTGTTGGCAGCCCTCGCTCACCCCAGTCACATAGTGAACTATGCTCTTGGGGGGTTGCTCAGTTGCCGCCGCGATGCAGCACAAATGATTTTGTGATAACAATTACAATGAAAAAAATACAAAAAAGGGGAGGCGTTGCGCCTCCCAAAAATTTATTAACCGCGCAGTTGCACCGTGCCGTCTTTCACTCGCGCTTCGTAATGTTTTACGGAGAACTGTTCGTCTTCCATGCACAGTCCGTCGCTTAAACGAAAACGCTGTTTTTTCAGCGGGCTGGCAACCCACAATTCGCCCTGATGTTCAGCAATCAGCCCACGAGAAAGCACGCTGGACTCAAAGAACGGGTCGATGTTGCTGATCGCAAACACCTGGTCGCTGTGATACG
This sequence comes from Citrobacter sp. Cf118, assembly GCF_030334095.1. NCBI lineage: Bacteria > Pseudomonadati > Pseudomonadota > Gammaproteobacteria > Enterobacterales > Enterobacteriaceae > Citrobacter > Citrobacter sp. Cf118. The sequence continues at coordinate 406,265 of NZ_JAOWES010000056.1, forward strand.
GGCGGAAAATCGCAACCTGCTCGTTACCTAACAGGGCGCAGACGCCTGTTGCAGGCAGAATGTCATCGATTTTGCAGATGTTTTTCCACTGGCTCATGCGTTTTCCTCCACCAGAGTCACCGGGATACGCTCATAAGGCGTGGCCGGACGATGTTGTTCACGTTCAGGCACAACCTGGACATTCGGATCGCGTTTATCGCTGTTGATAAAGTGTTTGAAGCGAACCTGCGCGGATGGAGTGTTAACGGTTTCTGTCCACTCGCAGACCACCGCTTCACGCAGACGGGCCATCTCTTCTTCAAGATGCTGGTTTAGGCCCAGCTTGTCGTCGATGATGACGGACTTCAGATACTCGATGCCGCCTTCCAGATTGTCTAACCACGGTGCGGTACGGGTCAGTTTGTCGGCGGTACGGATGTAGAACATCATGAAACGATCAAGATACTTGAGCAGCGTTTCGCGATCGATATCTGCTGCCAGCAGGTCTGCATGGCGAGGTTTCATCCCGCCGTTACCGCAAACGTACAGGTTCCAGCCTTTCTCAGTGGCGATGATACCCACGTCTTTGCCCTGAGCTTCCGCACATTCGCGGGTACAACCGGAGACGCCGAATTTCATTTTGTGCGGGGTACGAATGCCTTTGTAGCGATTTTCCAGCTCCACGCCGAAGCCGACGCTATCGCCGACGCCATAACGACACCAGGTGCTACCTACGCAGGTTTTCGCCATACGCAGCGCTTTGGCATACGCGTGGCCGGTTTCAAAACCCGCTTCAATCAGCTGACGCCAGATTTCCGGCAGGTCATCTTTCTGCGCGCCGAACAGACCGATACGCTGAGAACCGGTAATTTTGGTGTACAGGTTAAACTCACGCGCGATACGGCCCACGGCCACCAGGCCTTCAGGGGTAATTTCACCGCCCGCAGAGCGCGGGATCACGGAGTAAGTACCGTCTTTTTGGATATTGGCCAGGAAGTTGTCGTTGGTGTCCTGCAGCGGCGTGTGCTGTGGTTTGAGGATGTACTCATTCCAGCAGGACGCCAGCAGGGAACCCACGGTAGGTTTACACACTTCGCAGCCGTAACCTTTACCGTGTTTAGCCAGCAACTCTTCGAAAGTTTTAATGCCTTCTACGCGGATCAGGTGGAACAGTTCCTGACGTGAATACGGGAAGTGTTCGCACAGGTTGTTGTTAACTTCGATACCCTGTTTCGCCAGTTCGGCGTTCAGGACCTGCGTTACCAGCGGGATACACCCGCCACATCCGGTACCGGCTTTGGTTTCCGCTTTCAGCGCCGCAACGGTATGGCAGCCTTTGTTGATAGCGGCAACCAGCATGCCTTTGGTGACGTCAAAGCAGGAGCAAATCTGCGCGCTGTCCGGCAGTTTATCGACACCGATAGATGGCTTACCGCTGCCCGCATGTGCTGGCAGAATCAGTGAATCTGGATTTTCCGGCAGTTCAATGGCGTTCAGCACCAACTGCAGCAGATTGCCGTAATCGCTGGTGTCGCCAACCAGAACCGCGCCGAGCAGGGTTTTGTTATCTTCGCTAACGATCAGGCGTTTGTAGACTTCTTTGCTTTCGTCGAGATAGACATAGCTACGTGCGCCCGGCGTGCGAGCATGCGCGTCGCCAATACCGCCGACGTCAACGCCGAGCAGCTTCAGCTTGGCGCTCAGGTCCGCGCCTTCAAAGGCGTTTTCAGTTTCGAGAATATGGTCAACGGCAACCTGCGCCATTTTGTAGCCAGGAGCGACCAGACCATACACGCGGTTGTTCCAGCTTGCGCATTCGCCGATGGCATAGATGTCCGGGTCAGAAGTCTGGCAGGTGTCGTTAATGACGATACCGCCGCGTGGCGCGACGTCAAGGCCGCACTGGGTGGCCAGTTTGTCGCGTGGACGAATACCGGTAGAGAAGACGATGAAATCGACTTCCAGTTCGCTACCGTCGGCAAAACGCATGGTTTTGCGCGCTTCGGTGCCTTCCTGAACGATCTCTTTGGTGTTTTTGCTGGTGTGCACACGCACGCCCATGCTTTCAATTTTGCGACGTAACTGCTCGCCACCCATATGATCCAGCTGTTCAGCCATCAGCATTGGGGCGAATTCAATCACGTGGGTTTCAACGCCGAGGCTTTTCAGCGCACCAGCGGCTTCCAGGCCCAGCAGGCCACCGCCGACCACGGCACCGCGTTTGCTACGGCGCGCGCAAGACTCAATCGCGTTGAGGTCTTCGATGGTGCGGTAAACGAAGCAGTCCTGGGTTTCCGAACCTTTAATCGGTGGGATCCACGGGTAAGAGCCCGTCGCCATGATTAGCTTATCGTAGTAAACCGTACGACCTGCGCTGGAGTGGATTACTTTCTCCTGGCGGTTAATGGTAATTGCGCGCTCGCCCACTAACACCTTAACGCCGTGCTTCTCGTAGAATCCTTCACGCACCAGAGAAAGCTCTTCGGCGGTGTGGTGGGAGAAGTAGGAAGACAGGTGTACGCGGTCGTATGCTTTGCGGGGTTCTTCACAGAAGACGGTAATATCAAAATTGGCAGCGTCGGATTTATCAAGAAGATCCTCAATAAAGCGATGGCCGACCATACCATTACCGATAATAGCGAGTCTGACTTTGCTCATTTTTGCCTCGATTTCTTTTCTATTACTGCCTACCTTAACGATTCAGCAACCGCACTTATTGATGCAAATCAAATTCGCCCTTATATACCCCTTAAGAGGTATATAACTGATTTGTCAGCATTTTTATAAGTGACGGAATTATTTGAGTTTTCGTGTTTGTACAAATAGCGTACAAATTAAGGGGTTTTTGTAAGAATTGGCCTACATGACCAGTGAAAGAAGAGAGGGGGCGAAAATATGCCGGATGATGTAGATACCATCCGGCAGTGTGTAGGCCGGGCTAGCTAAGCGCCCCGGCACTGAGATTAATGCGTTGCTGGCGCGTTATGCTGGCGATGACGCGTGACGAACCCAAGAATAAAGCACATTACGAATACAACCGCATACAAGCCGTTAGCCGTCTGCAATGCTGCCTGTGGGCCGCTGTGTGCCACAATAGGGCCGGTTACCACGAAGGTGAGCATAGTACCGATGGTGCCGCAGGTCAGAACGAAGTTAACCAGTTTGGGTGAGGCGACCTTCGTCTGCTGGGAGCCAAGGGTAATGATGGTGGTATAAATCGCGCTGGAGAAGAAGCCCAGCGTTAGAATGAACCACGGCATATGTTCCGGCGTACCCGTGATAAACAGATACATCAGTACGGTGGCCAGACCCGCCAGTACGGTCAGGATGCGTTGCAAATCGAAGAAACGCAGAATGAAGCTAAACGCCCACATGCCAACCATGTAAGACATCCAGAAGTCGCTGACCAGTTTACCTGCGTCGTTCAGGCTCATACCCAGGCTTTTGGCGTATTCCGGAACCCAGGAGATAAAGCCCAACTGACCGAGGATGTAGCACAGCGCGGCGATCGCCAGAAACAGCACGCCAATCCCCCATTTTTCTTTTACTACCGGCGCGTCTGACTGCTGAGCGTGTTTACCCAGTGCCGGAAATTCACAACCGAAGGTCAGCAGGAAAATAGCGACGTATACCAGGCCGATGCAAGCATAGACCCAATACCATTCGATGCTGCGCGCTAACAGGAACGCGGCAACCATCGGGAAAATCATCCCGGCCATGCTGAAGAAGGAGTCAGTAAACAGTAAGCGGGAACCGCGCTGGCGACCTTCGTACATTTGAGTTACCAGGAACGTACCAATCGACATGGTTATACCGCTCACAAGACCCAATACAAACATGGCGGCAGAGAACAAGGCCAGGCTATGGCTGAGCATCAGTCCGGCGACTGCCAGTACCATCAGGATAAAGCCGAAGCGCAACTGGGTTTTCAGGGGCACGATTTCCATTAACCATGCATTCAGAAAGATAGAGATCAGAATGCCGGCATTCAGGAAGGTGAAGGTGTTACTCATGCTGGAAACGGGCAAATGGAAGTAATCTGCGATGTTTCCCATCACCATCCCGGTGACAATTACCAACGCACCTGTCAGGGCGTAGGAGAGAAAGCTAATCCATGTGAGCTTGATGCGATTGCTGTTAGTCATGACTGGCCTGTATAGAAGTGTAAGGCGCATTGACTGCGCCGTGAGCGGGCAGATTTTAGGCGCTTTTGTGATGTATTTAAATATTTATTGGTAATGAGTTTGTTTATTACATTTTTGTATGTGATCTAAATCACATTGATTCATGCGGCAGTAAGGTTACATTTGTTTCAAGTACGTAAAATTAGGTAAAGGGATGGCCTTGTCCTTGAAGGCTCTTTAGAATCAATTCACTTGCTTCATTTCTGCTCTTGTTAAGGAATTCTCATGCTCAAATCGACTCTGGCGGCTGTTGCAGCTGTTCTCGCTCTTTCTGCTCTCTCTCCCGCAGCACTGGCAGCAAAAGGTGACCCTCATGTTCTGCTGACAACCTCTGCTGGTAACATTGAGCTGGAGCTGAACAGTCAGAAAGCCCCGGTTTCAGTGCAAAACTTTGTCGATTATGTCAACAGCGGTTTCTATAACAACACTACGTTCCACCGTGTGATCCCTGGCTTCATGGTGCAGGGTGGCGGTTTTACCGAGCAGATGCAGCAGAAGAAACCTAACCCGCCAATCAAGAATGAAGCCGATAACGGACTGCGTAACACCCGCGGCACGATTGCTATGGCGCGTACAGCGGATAAAGACAGCGCGACCAGCCAGTTCTTTATCAACATTGCAGACAACGCTTTCCTCGATCACGGCCAGCGCGACTTTGGCTATGCTGTCTTCGGAAAAGTTGTGAAAGGTATGGATGTCGCGGATAAGATCTCTCAGGTACAGACCCATGATGTCGGTCCATACCAGAATGTTCCGTCAAAACCGATTGTTATCCTTTCTGCTAAAGTTCTGCCGTAATCGTATCTCGCGCGGGTAGTTCTTGCCCGCGTTCCCCCCTCTCTCTGCGTAACCCGAAATTGCTGCTTATACTTGTGGCAAGTGTCGGCTCATTCAGGGAGGTCACGTGAAAAAACTCACCGATAAACAAAAGTCCAGGCTGTGGGAACAGCGGCGAAACGCCAATTTCCAGGCCAGCCGACGGCTGGAAGGCGTAGATATTCTACGGGTTACTCTGAGTGCTGAAGACGCTCTGGCGCGTCTTGAAGAGCTGAGGAGGCACTATGAGCGATAAATTCGGTGATGGTCGCGACCCGTATTTATATCCGGGCCTGAATGTCATGCGTAACCGTCTGGGGATTCATCAGGCGCAGCGTTTGGCGCAGGCGGCTTATGAACTGACGGCGCTGCGTGCGGCGACTATCGAATTGGGGCCGCTTAAACGGGGCTTACCGCACCTGTGCGCCATTCATCGCCAGCTGTATCGGGATATTTTTGACTGGGCGGGACACTTGCGCGAAGTCGATATTTACCAGGGCGATACTCGCTTTTGCCATTTCGCCTATATCGAGAAAGAGGGCAATGCACTGATGCAGGACCTGGAAGATGAGTCCTGGCTGGTGGGATTACTGGAAGACAAGTTTGTCGATCGTCTTGCGCACTATTATTGCGAAATCAATGTGCTGCATCCGTTTCGCATTGGTAGCGGTCTGGCGCAGCGTATTTTCTTCGAACAGTTAGCGATTCATGCAGGGTATGTGCTGAGCTGGGATGGCATTCCGGTTGAGGAGTGGAATCAGGCTAATCAGAGCGGGGCGATGGGTGACCTGTCTGCACTGCGGGCGATATTTCGTAAAGTGGTAAGCGAAGCACCGGAAACTGAGTAGAATAGCGCGGTTCTTATGTACCGGAGCCGCCATGATCCTGCTTATCGATAACTATGATTCTTTCACCTGGAACCTGTACCAATACTTCTGCGAACTGGGGGCAGATGTCCTTGTCAGGCGCAACGACGAGCTGACGCTGGTGCAAATTGACGCGCTGAGCCCGCAAAAAATCGTCATTTCCCCGGGACCCTGTACGCCGGATGACGCCGGTATTTCGCTGGAGGTTATTCGCTATTTCGCAGGGAAGATCCCTCTGCTGGGCGTTTGTCTGGGGCACCAGGCGATGACGCAGGCCTTTGGCGCGACCGTGGTTCGGGCGGCGAAAGTGATGCATGGTAAAACGTCGCCGATTACGCATAACGGGCAGGGCGTTTTTCAGGGGCTCGCCAATCCATTAACGGTAACGCGCTATCATTCTCTGGTGGTCGCTCCCGAAACCCTTCCTGACTGCTTTGAGGTGACCGCCTGGAGTGAAACGCAGGAGATCATGGGTATTCGCCACCGGGAGTGGGATATGGAAGGGGTGCAGTTTCACCCGGAGAGCATTCTCAGCGAACAGGGGCATCAGCTGCTGGCTAATTTCCTCAACCGGTGATTTGTGGTTGCTATTTAGTGATTTTTTATTCATATTTTGTGATTATAATTTCACTAGCATTTCTGCTTAACAGGGTGGTAATGACATGGCAACTGAACAAACTGCAATTACACGCGCGACATTCGATGAAGTGATTCTGCCGATTTATGCACCGGCTGAGTTTATCCCGGTAAAAGGGAAAGGGAGTCGAGTATGGGATCAACAGGGTAAAGAGTATGTTGATTTCGCGGGCGGCATTGCAGTTACCGCGTTAGGGCATTGCCATCCTGCGCTGGTTGAGGCGTTAAAAACCCAGGGTGAAACCCTGTGGCATACCAGCAACGTTTTCACCAACGAACCTGCGTTGCGCTTAGGCCGTAAAATCATTGAGGCAACATTCGCCGAACGCGTACTGTTCATGAACTCCGGTACCGAAGCTAACGAAACCGCCTTTAAGCTGGCGCGCCACTATGCCTGCGTGCGTCATAGCCCGTTCAAAACCAAAATCATTGCCTTCCATAACGCGTTTCACGGCCGCTCGCTGTTTACCGTATCCGTCGGCGGGCAGCCGAAATATTCCGACGGCTTTGGACCAAAGCCGGCAGATATCATCCATGTCCCGTTTAACGATCTGCATGCGGTCAAAGCGGTGATGGACGATCACACCTGCGCGGTGGTGATCGAGCCTATTCAGGGCGAGGGTGGCGTTACTGCGGCAACGCCGGCATTCCTGCAAGGCTTGCGTGAGCTCTGTGATCAGCACCAGGCGCTGTTGGTATTTGATGAAGTACAGAGCGGGATGGGGCGTACTGGCTCACTGTTTGCCTATATGCACTACGGCGTGACGCCGGATATCCTGACCAGCGCCAAGGCGCTCGGTGGCGGTTTCCCGGTGAGCGCGGTGCTGACCACCCAGGAGATTGCCTCCGCGTTCCACGTGGGTTCACACGGCTCCACATACGGCGGTAACCCGCTGGCCTGCGCGGTTGCGGGAGCTGCGTTTGATATCATCAACACGCCGGAAGTGCTGGAAGGTATTCAGGCCAAACGCCAGGCGTTTGTTCAGCATTTGCAGAAAATTGACCAGCAGTTTGACATTTTCAGCGACATTCGCGGTATGGGACTGCTGATCGGCGCCGAACTGAAGCCGCAGTTTAAAGGCCGGGCGCGTGATTTCTTGTACGCCGCGGCGAATGAAGGCGTGATGGTACTGAACGCCGGACCGGACGTGATGCGTTTCGCGCCGTCGCTGGTGGTGGAGCAGACCGATATCGATGAAGGGATGCAGCGCTTCGCGCAGGCCGTGGCGAAAGTGGTGGGCTGATTGCCGGATGGCGGCGCGAGTGCCTTATCCGGCCTACAGGGTAAGGTGTGATTCGTAGGCCGGATAAGCGTAGCGCATCCGGCAGTCGACCTTAACCTTTCATGTCCCGCAACCGGCGGCTCAGCCAGATCCCGTGGTGCGGTCGCTGACGCCATGCTACCGACGAAATGGTATGCATGGTGTTCAGATGCCCCAAAACCCGCTGCAGATGCTGCTCAAGGGTGCTTAAAGGCCCATGGGACAGCATCTCTGGCGCCTCAAGAATATTCACATCGCCGGAGCTTCCGGGTCCGTCATATTCCAGCCGCTGCTGACAGCGCTGGATCGCAATTTCACAGGACTCCAGATATCGCTGCGCCAAATCCGGCGTCAGCATCGTATGTTCCCTTGCCAGCGTAGTCATTGCGTTGATGTGTTCGACGATGAACTGACTATGCGTAACCCACAGTTTCATGTCCGCCAGATAGTGCGAGTTGAACCCAGGCTCCTGCATCGCCTGGTTAAGTGAGTTGAACAGCGTGTTATGCGCCTGGTTGACCCGCATGCGTTGATACGCCAGCGGTGTGGCCTGGGGATCGTTGCTAAGAATCAGGCGAATGGCCTCCTGATCGGCTTCTAACGCATCGTGGGCGTTTTTACGCAGTAAACCGCTCTGCCACTGCGGCCACAGCCAGAGCATCCCGCCAAAAGCGATCAGGCAGCCAGTGACCGTATCGATAAACCGCGGCACGATAAACTGTTCCCCGTTCAGTGTCAGCAGTTGCAGGGTATATACCGCGGTGACGGTAAAGCCGACGGTAGCCCAGCCGTAGTTTTTGCGGATGGTCAGATAACTCACCAGGGTTATCAGTAGCATGCCTGCCAGCGTGTAACCTTCCTGAATATGAAAGTGCAGCGTGACGCCGGCGATCACCAGACCGACGAGCGTCCCTACTGAACGGTGTAAGATACGTACCCGGGTTGCCCCGTAGCCATTTTGCGTGACAAACAGGATTGTCATCAAAATCCAATAGGGTTTTGGCAGGTGTAAGGCGCTGCCCATCAGGCTGGCAATGCTCAACATGACGCTGATGCGTCCGGCATTACGCAGCGCCGGGGATTTCAACGACAGATAGCTTTTCAGGGCAGGGATCAGCGGCAGCCGACGCTGCTTGTCAGCCATTAAATCACGGGCATACAGTGGTCGCTGGGTGCGTAGCACACGGGCAATACGGCTGAAGTGCCAGTAGCAAAATTGACCCACCGGATTGTCCGGATGCTGGTTGGCGATTTTCTCCAGCGTGCCAATCTGCTTTTCCATTGAGAAACGGGTCGGTAAGCGGTGATACAAAATATCATCGGCCAGTACGCGAAGGCGTTCGGCGACGGTGCGCGCATTCCAGCGAATCACTTGTTCGGCGTGGCTACGTTCGACCAGCTTTTGCACCTCTTCCGGCTGGTGGAGGCTAACGGAAATATGTTCCTGTAAATCGAGCGCCTCCTGAAAGGCACGTAGCAGGCGCTTATAATCGTTGTTGCGATGCGCCGACAGCATATGCATTTGCTGATAGCACTGGGTAATTAAATCCACCGCTTTTTGCTGGCGCACCAGCAGGGGAGGCAGCGCTTTTTCTGGGTCGGCATGCTGGGTCAGCATGCTGTACTTGGCCTCACAGTAATCGGCTAATTCGCGGTACAACAAGCTGAGCGACTCACGCAGCGGCTGCTCGCGCCACATCCAGAACCAGAACCAGTTGAACAGGCCATACCACAATGTGCCCAGCGCGTAGATTAGCAGCGGCTCCCAGACGGGCATGTTACCTGCCAGACTGAGTGTGAAAATTGCCGCGATAAGCGAGGCAGGTAGTAGTCGCGCATGCAGAGGGCCTAATTCTGCGGTTACACCAAGAATCAGCGTCAGGCCGGTGAGGATCAGCGGCAGCGGTATAGTCTGTGCCAGCAGTAATTGCATGATCAGACTGCATCCGGCAAACAAAGACGCGCCAATCACTAAGCGTTTGAAAAAGCGCTTATGCGGGGTATCAAGACCGGCAATATTGCAGCAGGCAGGGACGAGGGAAAAGAGGAGTCCCAGATGAAGCTGACCGATGATCAGGCCGACGGCCACAGGTAAACATAGCACCAGCGTTTGTCGTAGTGCGTAGTTGATCTCTGGGTGGTATATCAGTCTTCGCCACATCGGAGCAAACAAAAGTGGCGCATTACGGGGTAACGCGCCACTTCGATGGGGTTAACGTGTGCCGTAGACGACGATGGTCTTACCGTGTGCGGAGATCAGGTTCTGATCTTCCAGCATCTTCAGAATACGACCGACGGTCTCACGGGAGCAGCCAACGATCTGGCCGATTTCCTGACGGGTGATTTTAATCTGCATGCCGTCCGGGTGGGTCATCGCATCAGGCTGTTTCGCCAGATTCAGCAGAGTCTGCGCGATACGACCGGTAACGTCGAGGAAGGCAAGGTTGCCCACTTTTTCAGACGTGACCTGCAGACGGCGAGCCATCTGAGAGGACAGGCGCATCAGAATATCTGGATTGACCTGGATTAATTGGCGAAATTTTTTGTAGGAAATTTCAGCGACTTCACATGCAGTTTTAGCACGGACCCAGGCGCTGCGTTCCTGACCTTCTTCGAAGAGGCCTAATTCACCAATAAAATCGCCCTGATTCAGATAAGAAAGGATCATTTCTTTCCCTTCTTCATCTTTGATCAGCACTGCCACTGAGCCTTTAACGATGTAGTACAACGTTTCCGCTTTTTCACCCTGGTGAATCAGCGTGCTCTTCGATGGGTACTTATGAATATGGCAATGAGACAAGAACCATTCGAGAGTCGGGTCTGTTTGCGGTTTGCCAAGCACCATGCGCGGTTATCCTCTGTTATAAGCTGTCTCCAGAGCCAAAAAACATCCTGTCTCTGGGTTTGCAAAAATGTGCTTCCCGCTACCTGGGAAGGGGGCTGTCAATACGTGCGACGGCCTGTAATGTGATGTCCTCTGCATACATGCAGTACGTCAATGTATTACTGTAGCATCCCGACTGTTTTAGCATAGCTTTCGCCGTGTGTCTCCTGGTGTCTCGCTTCAGCATGACGCAGGTCGCCTTCCGTTGCGAGATTTGTTGTGTGCGCGTAATCTGTCAGGAAAATTGATGCATCGGAGTAATAAAATATGCAAGCACGTGTTAAGTGGGTTGAAGGGCTGACCTTCCTCGGTGAGTCCGCCTCTGGCCACCAGATTTTGATGGACGGTAATTCCGGTGATAAAGCGCCGAGCCCGATGGAAATGGTCTTAATGGCTGCGGGTGGTTGCAGCGCAATTGATGTGGTGTCGATCCTGCAAAAGGGTCGTCAGGATGTGACCAACTGCGAAGTGAAGCTGACCTCCGAGCGTCGTGATGAAGCGCCGCGCCTGTTTACCCATATCAACCTGCATTTCATCGTAACGGGTAACGATCTGAAAGATGCGTCCGTCGCACGTGCGGTCGATCTTTCGGCGGAAAAATATTGCTCCGTGGCGCTGATGCTGGAAAAGGCGGTGAACATTACCCACTCCTATGAAGTGGTTGCCGCGTAATTGCTGATGCCGGATGGCGGCGTTGCCTTATCCGGCCTACAGGGTGATGTTGAGTCGTAGGCCCGATAAGCGAAGCGCCATCGGGCGCTTTCCACATATCACTCTATCTTTTTGCCTTCCATCAGTCGCTGCACCAGCGGCAGCATAATCAATTCCATCGCCAGACCCATTTTTCCGCCCGGTACGACCAACGTATTGATATGAGAAATGAATGAGCCCTGCAGCATGGCCAGTAGCCACGGGAAGTCGATCCCTTCCAGATTACGAAAATGAATCACGACAAAGCTTTCATCGAGTGACGGAATGCTCTTGGCGGCAAAGGGATTAGAGGTATCGACGGTTGGTACGCGTTGGAAGTTGATATGCGTACGGGAAAACTGTGGCGTGATGTAATTGATGTAATCGTCCATTGAGCGCACCACCGAGTCCATCACCGCTTCACGCGAGTGTCCACGCTCGCTGGTATCGCGGGTCAGCTTCTGGATCCACTCCAGGTTCACGATCGGCACCACGCCAACCAGTAGATCGACATGCCGGGCCACATTTTGCTGAGGGGTGACAACGCCGCCGTGAAGTCCCTCATAGAACAGGACATCCGTCGGTTCAGGCAGCGGCTGCCAGGGCGTGAATGTCCCCGGAACCTGATTCCACGGTACTGCTTCATCGTAGGTGTGCAGGTATTTACGCGACTGACCTTTGCCCGTCTGGCCGTATTCAATGAAGGTTTGCTCCAGCAGACCGAAGTCGTTAGCTTCGGGGCCGAAATAGCTGATATGCCGCCCGGCATCGCGTGCTTTGCGAATCGCCATGTCCATTTCCGGACGGGTATAGCGGTGAAAACTGTCACCTTCCACCTCGGCGGCGTGCAGGTTTAACTGCGCGAAAATTTTACGAAACGCGAGGCTGGTGGTGGTGGTCCCCGCGCCGCTGGATCCTGTTACCGCAATCACCGGATGTTTGGCAGACATAACAACTCCATGAAATGGTTGTAATTATAGTAAAGTCGGCCGGCGGCTACGGATTACTCGTGAATCTGCTTCCTCGGCATAATGTTGACCGTTTCATGCAGTTCGGACCACACCAGCACGGCTTCACCTGATTGTAGTTGGCGTTTGACGTCGGCGACTTTTTGTTCGAGCGAGCGTTCATGTTCACCGTAATCGGTGCCTTCACGCAAGACAAAGCTTTCAATCAGATTGTCCAGCGCGTCCGGAGAGATATCTTGCCATGGGATAATCATGATGACGCCTCCAGATACGTTGTCAGCCAGTCCGGGATTCTTGATTCCAGCCACATCTCAGGACGGCGCACTGTGCCACCAATAAATCCGACGTGGCCGCCATGTTCAGTCAGCTGATATTCCACCTGTGAAGGCAGATTTTCCGGTTTCGGGATCACGTGATGATCCATAAACGGATCGTCTTTAGCATGGATAATCAGTGTTGGTTTGGCGATCCGATTGAGCAACGGCATGGCGCTGCACTGGCGGTAATAGTCGATAGCATCGGCGAAACCGTGGATTTTGGCGGTGATCAGATCGTCAAAATCGCGAATGCGGCGCAAAGATTTCAACTGGGCCAGGCTTACCGGCAGCGAACCTGGATACGCCTCAAGCTTACGCGAGGCGTTGGTTTTCAATAAATTGAGCAGGTAGCGCTGATAGACACGGGAAAAGCCCTTGTCCATATGGTAGCTACAGGCTTCGAGCACGAAAGGCGCAGAAACGATAACCGCTGCATCTATCGGAATATCGTTGCCTTCTTTTGCCAGCAGACAAGCCAGCATGTTTCCACCGAGTGAATAACCTACCGCGGCGGTCGGTGCGCGACCGAACTCACGATCCAGCCAGTGTAAAAACCAGGTGCCATCTTCTGTTTCACCGGAGTGATAAATACGGTTCAAACGATTGGGCTCACCACTGCAACCGCGAAAATGCATTACCACGCCCAGCCAGCCGCGCTTTTGTGCTGCTTCAATCAGGCCATGTGCGTAGGGGCTGTTCAGACTACCTTCCAGACCGTGAAAAACCACCAGGCGCGGTTTATGTCTCGCCTGTTGCGGATCTTCACTCCACGCCAGATCGACGAAATCGCCGTCGGGCAATTCCAGACGCTGCCAGTGGGCGTCGAACTTCACCTTACGGCGAATTAATCGCGGCAGCATCGTCTGCAGATGGCGGTTACTGATACCGCGCATCGGGCGGAATTCTCGCGAATCGTCGGTAGGTGGGGTCATTTCTGTGGACGTGATTTCAACCATAACACCGGAGCAATTAATAATCGGAAAGAATAACTATACCGCGCACAGCGCGTGCGGGTTAGCCAATATGTGATTTTGTCGCTAGTCAGTCAGCAGGTTACGCGAGAAAAAATGAAAATCGACGTTAGGTTTACGTCGCCACAGGCGGGCTTTACGCGTCCCTGTCGCCACGCTTTCTCCAGTATCTTCAAACATTCCTGACGCTTCAAAGCGACGAATCAGACTTTTACGCTGGATCGACTGACCGAGGATCACCTCAGTGGCTTCGAGTAGTTGCCCATGGGTAAATGTTTCTGGCAAGCAGTACACTGGCAGGAGCGAGTACATCGTTTTTTGCCGCAAGCGATGCAGCGCCGCTGTAATGATTTTCTCGTGATCAAACGCGAGTGAATAGTTTTTCAGCTCATCAACCGGCACCCAACGGGCATTGCTGACGCTGGCGATATGGGGCGCGCAGTCTACCCAGGCGATTAGTGCAAACCAGGTGACCGTCAGGCTCCAGCCGCGCGGGTCACGATCAGGCCCGGAAAAGGTATCCAGTTGTTCCAGCCACGAAGGCGAAACACCCGTTTTTTCAGTGAGTTTGCGCAGCGCGGTGGTACGGGTTGAATCATCGTTTTCGATATCAATAAAGCCGCCGGGTAATCCCCAACGTCCTTTTTGCGGCTGCTTTGCCCGCTCGACCAGTAATACGCACAGCGCCTGCTGATGCAGGGTAAATAACACACTATCTACCGTCACCAGAGGTGAAGGGAAGCGGCTGGCGTCGTACTGATTCAGGTAGTCGGCTTCGGTGGTCATAAGGTACTCACGATGATTTGTAACGCTGATAAGTGTACCAGCCCGGCACCGGGGGGCAAGATTCGTTTTTTCTCATTACTTATCAGTTGATTAACTAACAGCTTAAAAATAATTCATTTTCTGCTTGCTTAATATGTGTCTTAAGGACATTATTAATTGTGTCGAAGGGACATAATTAAGGGGTGAGCGCGATGAACATAAAATTGACACTAACTTTGGACGACCAGGTCTATGCCGTTGCCAGCGGTGTTTTTCCTGATGGTGCTGTCTGGTTAAAAGTCACCGATGCGTTGCCAACCTTTGCTCGCCTGATGCGCATCCGTGCCACGGCTATGCGCGATATGAACGATTTTATGCTGCTGTCGCAACTGGTTGAGGCGGTCCGTCATCAGACCGATGTACTGGTCAGCCATCTCGACCTTCCCTGGCTACCGTGGGCGCGTCAGGACAGACATATGGTATCGGGTGACAGCTTTGCGCTGAAAGTCTTCGCCAGTCAGCTCAATACGTTGAAATTTGACAAGGTCAACGTGCTCGACCCGCACAGTGACGCGGCGGCGGCTGCAATCGACAACTTTGTGGCGATCCCCCAGGAGGTTTGCCTGATGCAAAGCGCGTCATTATCGCGGCTGTTTCAGCAAAACGCGCTGATGTTGGTTGCTCCCGATGCAGGATCGCTGAAGAAGATTGATGCCGTAGCCAGAGCGGCCGGTGTGGAGCAGTACGCCATCCTGAGCAAAAAACGTGATGTGGCAAGCGGCAGCCTGACGGGATTTGCGTTATTGGCCGGAGACGTCAGGGGGAGGGATCTGCTGATTGTCGACGACCTGTGTGATGCTGGCGGCACCTTCATAGGTTCTGCGCAGGTGCTACGTGATGCCGGTGCCCACAGCGTTAGCCTGTACGTCACCCACGGGATCTTTTCTAAGGGCGTTGAACACCTGTTTGCTAACGGTATTGACGCCATCTACACCACCACTTCTTTAGCTGCCCCGACGCTGGAACATCCGCAGCTTGAACTTATCGATATTGACGCGATTTACCGCGCCTGAGGGAGACACCTGTTATGAAAATGAATCCAATTTTAGCTATCGACGGCTACAAAGTGTCTCACCGCGTGCAGTATCCGCAGGGCACCCGTCGCGTATATTCCAACTTTACCCCACGCAGCGATCGCTTTTTCTCCTCGCCGTTGGCGGATGGCAAACTGGTATTTTTCGGCCTGCAGGGGTTTATGCAGTGGTTTTTAGTCGACCTGTTTAATGAGGCGTTCTTTGCCCGCCCGGAAGATGAGGTTGTGAGTGAATACAAACAGGTCATGGATAGCTATCTCGGCAAAGATGCAGTGGCGGTGGACCATATTCGTGCATTGCATCAGTTGGGCTATCTGCCGCTGCACATCAAGGCGCTGGATGAAGGTAGCAAAGTCCCAATGACGGTGCCGGTTTTAACCATTATCAACACCAAACCCGAATTTTTCTGGCTGGTGAATTACCTGGAGACCGTCCTGTCGGCGGAATTGTGGAAAGCGTCGACAAACGCCACGATTGCTCACCATTACCGCAAAATCTGCGCACGCTGGGCACAGAAAACCTGTAGCGACCAGACGCATCTTGACTTCCAGTGCCATGACTTTTCATTTCGCGGTATGTCCGGATTACAGGACACCATGCAGGCGGGCAGTGGGCATTTGTTGAGCTTTAAAGGGACCGACAGTATTCCATCTCTGTTGTACGCCCGCGATTACTACACCGACGGCGAGCCCTATTTTATCGGCGCCAGCATTCCAGCTACTGAACACAGCGTGATGTGTATGGGCGAGCGCGAGCATGAGATTGAAACCTTCCGCCGCCTGATTGCCGATCTCTACCCGCAAGGATTTGTATCGATAGTATCTGATACCTGGGACTACTGGCAGGTGCTGACGGAATATACCCGTGAACTGAAGGGCATCATTCTGGCGCGTGAAGGTCGTGTGGTATTCCGTCCGGATAGCGGCAACCCGGTAGAGATTCTGTGCGGTACTGGCGAAGATAACGATACAAGCAGCGATCGTACCGCTCAGGAGAAAGGGTCCGTGGAAGTGCTGTGGGAGATTTTTGGCGGTACGATTAACGCCAAAGGTTACAAGGTGCTCGACCCGCATGTTGGACTGATTTATGGCGACTCCATCACCCTTGAGCGGGCGAATGAGATCCTGCGTCGTCTGGAAGCGAAAGGATTTGCCAGTTCAAACGTCGTGTTTGGCGTCGGTTCCTTTACCTATCAGTACAACACGCGTGACACCTTCGGTTTTGCGATGAAAGCGACGTGGGGAGAAGTCGACGGCAAAGGCCGGACGATTTTCAAAGAGCCGAAAACCGATAATGGCCTGAAGCGTTCAGCCCGTGGTCTGCTTCGCGTCACGCGTGATGAGCAAGGGGAACTGCGTCTGCATGATGAACAAACCTGGAAACAAGAACAGGAAGGGGAGCTGAAAACTCGTTTTCTCAACGGCAAGCTGTTTAACCGCGAGCATTTCGAAGAAATCCGCCAGCGTCTGGCGATGCAGGGATAATTCAACAAAAATGCCGGATAGGACGTATTGGCGTCAGATCCGGCAATTATGACTACTCGGCGAGCATCTGCTCAAGCTGCTCCTGAGCGTCCAGCCAGGCCATTTCACACTCTTCCAGCCCGGATTTCGCACTGGCCTGCTGTTGCAGACAAGCGGTGAGTTCGCCTTTGCGGCTTTGGTCGTACAGTTCGCTGTCGCCGAGTTTCTCTTCCGTCTGAGCTAACTGCGCGTGCAGTTTCTCCATCTCTTTTTCCAGACGGGTGATCTCTTTGCGCAGCGGTTGCGTCAGAGTGCGCAGTTCAGCTTCACGACGCTTCTGGTCTTTACGTGCCTGGGCGCTGTTAACGCTTTCTTTCGCCGGTTCGTCGCTCTGATTTTCCTGTTTCTGGACATCGCTCAGCCACTGCTGATAATCCTCCAGATCGCCATCAAACGGCTCGACTTTCTTGTCGTGTACCAGATAGAGGTCGTCGGTGGTGGAGCGGATCAGGTGACGGTCGTGCGAGACGACAACCAGCGCGCCTTCAAAATCGATCAGCGCTTCGGTCAGCGCCTGACGCATATCTAAGTCCAGGTGGTTGGTCGGTTCATCGAGCAGCAGCAGGTTCGGGCGCTGCCAGACGATCAATGCCAGCACCAGACGCGCCTTTTCACCACCGGAGAAGCGGCGAGTCTCTTCGCTGACTTTATCGCCCTGGAAGCCGAATCCACCCAGGTAGTCTCGTAGTTTCTGCTCCAGCTCCTGCGGCGCCATGCGTGCCAGATGCTGAATTGGTGATTCATCGGCGCGTAAAAACTCCAGCTGGTGCTGCGCGAAGTAGCCCAGCTTGATGCCTTTCGCCAGGCCAATCTCGCCGCTGATGGGGGCCAGTTCGCCGGCCAGCAGCTTAATCAGCGTCGATTTACCCGCGCCGTTGCGACCGAGCAGACCGATGCGGGAACCCGGCACCAGGTTCAGTTTGATCGAATCGAGAATGACGCGATCGCCGTAGCCAGCGCTGACCTTTTCCATCTTCAGCAGCGGGTTTGGCAGGCTTTCCGGTTCACGGAAGCTGAAGTGGAACGGGTTGTCCACGTGCGCTGGGGCAATCAGCTCCATGCGTTCCAGCATTTTGATACGACTCTGCGCCTGTTTTGCTTTCGTTGCTTTAGCGCGGAAACGATCGATATAGCTTTGCAGATGTGCCACGCGCTCCTGCTGGCTTTCGTACATTGCCTGTTGCTGCGCGAGGCGGGTCGCACGCTGTATTTCAAACGCGCTGTAGTTGCCGGTGTACTCGAACATGGTTTGCTGTTCGATATGAATAATTTTGTCCACCACCGGATCGAGGAAGTCGCGGTCGTGGGAGATCAAGATCAGCGTGCCCTGATAGCTTTTCAGCCATCTTTCCAGCCAGATCACCGCGTCGAGATCGAGGTGGTTGGTAGGTTCATCGAGCAGTAGCAGGTCTGAACGGCAAATCAGCGCCTGGGCCAGGTTGAGGCGCATACGCCAGCCACCGGAGAAGTCGCTGACCGGCCGTTCAAGCTGTTCGTTGGAGAAACCGAGGCCATGCAGCAGGCTGGCGGCGCGTGAACGCACGGTCCAGGCGTCGATGGCATCCAGCTTGCCATGGACAGTGGCAATGGCATGTCCATCGTTACGTTCGTTGGCGTCGTTCAACTGCGCTTCCAGTTGACGATATTCGCGGTCGCCGTCAATGACGTACTCCAGCGCGGGCTGTGGCAACGCAGGCGTTTCCTGATTCACCCACGCGAGCTGCCAGTTTCCCGGATAGGTAAATCCTCCAGCGTCGGCGCTGAGTTCATTTTTCAGCAATGCCAGCAGGGTAGATTTACCGCAGCCATTTTTACCCACCAGGCCAACCTTCTGCCCTGGATTAATGGTGGCCGTGGCATTGTCCAGCAAGACGCGCACGCCGCGACGAATTTGTAACGATGAGAAAACAATCATAAGGCGCCGTATGTTCAGACTATGTTAATTTATCATTATGATAATGTAATGTGCGGGCCGTTTGCCGCACCGAGGCGCAATGGTAGCCCAAAACGTCGAAAATAGACAAAAGACAAAACCGGGAGGGGGATGATGTTCCAGCCAGCGAAAGTCTTGCTGCTGTATGCCCATCCGGAATCTCAGGACTCGGTCGCGAACCGTGTTCTGCTTAAACCGGCCATGCAGCTCAGCAATGTTACCGTGCACGACCTTTACGCGCACTATCCTGATTTTTTTATCGATATTCCGCATGAACAGGCGCTGCTGCGTGAGCATGATGTGATTGTTTTTCAGCACCCACTCTATACCTATAGCTGTCCGGCGCTGTTAAAGGAGTGGCTTGACCGCGTACTGAGCCGTGGATTTGCCAGCGGTCCAGGAGGGAATCAACTGGCGGGAAAGTACTGGCGTAGCGTTATCACTACCGGAGAACCGGAAAGTGCCTACCGCTATGACGCGCTAAACCGTTATCCAATGAGCGATGTGCTGCGCCCTTTCGAGCTGACGGCCGGTATGTGCCGCATGCACTGGATGAGCCCTATTATCGTTTACTGGGCCAGAAGGCAAACGAAGCAGGAGCTGGACAGCCATGCGAAAGCGTATGGTGACTGGCTGGCGAATCCGATCCCTGTGGGAGGCCGCTGATGGAAGGTTCAGATTTGTTGACAGCCGGAGTGTTGTTCCTCTTCGCAGCGGTGGCGGCGGTACCGTTGGCGTCCAGGTTGGGTATCGGTCCGGTGTTGGGTTACTTGCTGGCGGGTATTGCCATCGGCCCGTGGGGATTAGGGTTCATCAGCGATGTGGATGAAATCCTGCACTTTTCCGAGCTGGGCGTAGTCTTTCTGATGTTCATCATTGGGTTGGAACTTAACCCGGCCAAGCTATGGCAACTGCGGCGTTCAATTTTTGGCGTCGGCGCCGCGCAGGTGATGCTGAGCGCGGTGGTGTTGGCCGGATTATTGATGCTCACTGCGTTCTCCTGGCAGGCGGCAGTGGTTGGCGGCATTGGTCTGGCGATGTCATCGACCGCGATGGCGCTACAGTTGATGCGTGAGAAAGGCATGAACCGCAGTGAATCCGGGCAGTTGGGTTTTTCGGTGCTGCTGTTTCAGGATCTGGCGGTGATCCCTGCGCTGGCGCTGGTTCCGCTGCTGGCGGGGTCTGCTGACGAACATTTTGACTGGATTAAAGTGGGAATGAAGGTGCTGGCCTTTGCCGGCATGCTGATTGGCGGGCGCTATTTGCTGCGTCCGGTTTTCCGCTTTATTGCGGATTCTGGCGTGCGGGAAGTGTTCACCGCTGCCACGCTGCTGTTGGTGCTGGGTTCTGCTTTATTTATGGATGCGCTGGGGCTGTCAATGGCGCTGGGAACGTTTATCGCGGGTGTGCTGCTGGCGGAAAGTGAATACCGACATGAGCTGGAAACGGCAATCGATCCTTTTAAAGGACTGTTGCTCGGGCTGTTTTTTATCTCCGTTGGCATGTCGCTCAATCTCGGCGTGCTCTACACCCATATTCTGTGGGTGGCAGCGAGTGTGATCGTGCTGGTGGTCGTAAAAATGCTGGTGCTGTATGTACTGGCGCGTCTTAACGGCATGAGAAGCTCTGAACGGATGCAATTTGCCGGGGTTTTAAGTCAGGGCGGTGAATTCGCTTTCGTGCTGTTTTCAACGGCATCCTCGCAACGGCTGTTTCAGGGCGACCAAATGGCGTTGCTGCTGGTGACCGTCACACTGTCGATGATGACCACGCCGCTGGTGATGAAGTTGATTGATAAATGGCTCTCCCGCCAGTTTAACGGCACGGATGAGGAAGACGAAAAACCCTGGGTGGAAGATGATAAACCGCAGGTGATTGTGGTGGGGTTTGGGCGTTTTGGTCAGGTTATTGGTCGCCTGTTGATGGCCAATAAAATGCGTATTACCGTCCTGGAGCGAGATATCAGCGCGGTGAATCTGATGCGCAAATATGGCTATAAGGTCTACTACGGTGACGCCACTCAGGTGGAACTGTTGCGCTCCGCAGGGGCAGAGGCGGCACAGTCTATTGTTATTACCTGTAATGAGCCTGAAGACACAATGAAACTGGTGGAACTGTGCCAACAGTATTTTCCGCATTTGCATATTCTTGCGCGAGCGCGCGGACGTGTAGAGGCGCATGAGTTATTACAGGCCGGTGTTACGCAGTTTTCGCGCGAAACGTTCTCCAGTGCGCTGGAGTTGGGGCGTAAAACGCTGGTTACACTGGGGATGCATCCGCACCAGGCCCAGCGTGCCCAGCTGCATTTTCGTCGGCTGGATATGCGCATGCTGCGGGAACTGATCCCCATGCATACAGATACGGTACAAATCTCTCGAGCCAGGGAAGCACGGCGCGAGCTGGAGGAAATTTTCCAACGAGAGATGCAGCAAGAGCGACGTCAGCTGGATGGCTGGGATGAATTTGAGTAGAGGATAATCATGGCAATTCGTAAACGTTTTATCGCAGGCGCAAAATGTCCGTCCTGCCAGTCGCAGGATACGCTGGCGATGTGGCGTGAAAATAATATCGATATTGTTGAGTGTGTTAAGTGCGGTCATCAGATGCGGGAAGCCGATAAAGAGGCGCGCGAGCACGTTCGCAAAGAAGAGCAAGTGATCGGGATTTTTCATCCGGACTAGCGATATGGCGCAGCTTTTTTTAAGCTAGAGGGTACACGGGTGCAGAATTCCGCTACAATCTGCGCCACTATTCTTTCCATGCTCAGGAGATATCATGAAAGTAGCAAAGGACCTGGTGGTCAGCCTGGCCTATCAGGTACGTACAGAAGACGGTGTGTTGGTTGATGAGTCTCCGGTGAGTGCACCGCTGGACTACCTGCATGGTCACGGTTCCCTGATTTCTGGCCTGGAAACAGCGCTGGACGGTCATGAAGTTGGCGACAAATTCGATGTTGCTGTTGGCGCAAACGACGCATACGGTCAGTACGACGAAAACCTGGTGCAGCGCGTTCCTAAAGACGTCTTCATGGGCGTTGACGAACTGCAGGTTGGCATGCGTTTCCTGGCTGAAACTGACCAGGGTCCAGTACCGGTAGAAATTACCGAAGTGGAAGACGACCACGTTGTGGTTGACGGTAACCACATGCTGGCTGGCCAGAATCTGAAATTCAACGTAGAAGTTGTTGCTATCCGCGAAGCGACCGAAGAAGAACTGGCTCACGGCCACGTTCACGGTGCGCACGGTCACGACCACGATCATGACCACGGTCATGACGGTTGCTGCGGTGGTCACGGCCACGACCATGGTCACGAGCACGGCGGCGAAGGCTGCTGCGGCGGTGGCGGTAAAGGTAACGGCGGCGGCTGCGGTTGCCACTAATACCCTTCGTCTTTCAACCCACAGCGGTGTTGGCTGCGCTTTCGAATCTTGGTCACATAGTTATCTATGCTCCCAGGACTTCCTCAAGCTTGCCGCCTTGCTGTGATTTGAAATCCTTTGGGTATATGTGAGTAGATCCGATAAGCGTTAGCGCTTTCGGACACAAAAAAAGCGGGGATATCCCCGCTTTTTTACGTCTCAATAATGTGGCGGAGGGGTCTCTTCAGACTGCGACGCGATGTGGGACGGTTGCGTTGCTTTGAGCTTTTCCGTCAGCAGACGCAGATGGTCGCGCAGTTTGGCCATTTCCAGTTCATGCGCGGTCACCGTCACGTTGAGCTCTTCAATGGTTATCTCCTGAAATGCCAGGCGACTTTCCAGTTCAGCCAGGCGAGTTTCCATTGTTGTATCCTGCATGATTCACCTCTTTCTTTTTTCTCCGGCAGATCGCGGACTGCGGCGAATTCTACTTAACTTTGCCTGTTTGCACAGCACTCAATCTTCGGTAACGAAACTAATTTAAACAAAAAGAGTCTGAAAAGTGGTGATAATAGGGCGTGCCTGTATGTTGATTTGTTCTGCAACGCTTTATAGTACATTTTTATGTTAGTTAACCCTGGGGTGAGATGCCCCGGCCCTGGAGATATGGATGAAATCACTGTTTAAAGTAACGCTGCTGGCGACCACAATGGCTGTTGCTCTGCATGCCCCGATCACCTTCGCTGCTGATGCTGCGAAACCAGCCGCTACTGCTGACAGCAAAGCAGCATTCAAGAATGACGACCAAAAAGCCGCTTACGCGCTGGGCGCGTCCCTGGGTCGTTATATGGAAAACTCTCTGAAAGAGCAGGAAAAGCTGGGCATCAAACTGGATAAAGATCAGCTGATCGCTGGTGTTCAGGATGCGTTTGCAGACAAGAGCAAACTGTCTGACCAGGAAATCGAACAAACTCTGCAGGCGTTTGAAGCGCGCGTGAAGAGCTCCGCCCAGGCAAAAATGGAAAAAGACGCGGCTGACAACGAAGCCAAAGGTAAAGTTTACCGCGAGAAATTTGCTAAAGAGAAAGGCGTTAAAACCTCGGCTACTGGCCTGGTCTACAAAGTAGAGAAAGAAGGTACCGGCGCTGCACCGAAAGACAGCGATACCGTGGTTGTTAACTACAAAGGTACGCTGATCGATGGTAAAGAGTTTGATAACTCTTATACCCGTGGTGAGCCGCTCTCTTTCCGTCTTGACGGCGTGATCCCGGGCTGGACTGAAGGCCTGAAAAACATCAAGAAAGGCGGCAAAATCCAGCTGGTTATCCCACCGGATCTGGCTTACGGCAAAACGGGCGTTCCGGGCATTCCGGCCAACTCTACGCTGGTCTTTGATGTTGAACTGTTAGACATCAAACCGGCACCGAAAGCTGACGCGCAGCCAGATGCTGCACCGGCAGATAAAGCTGCAGACAGCAGCAAAAAATAAGCTAACAGAAACCGCCGCCCACAGGGCGGCGGTTTTTTATTATCGACAGGATATAATTAATACTGGAAAGCGCCTTGTGCGCTGTATTACTTTAGATGCCCCTATAATAGTGATGAGCCTGCCCTGACAACATAACGACAGGCTCCTGAAAAGGAGTGCTTTTTTTCATGTCCAGGTCGCTTTTAACCAACGAAACCAGTGAGCTAGATTTGCTGGATCAACGTCCTTTCGATCAAACCGACTTCGATATCCTCAAATCCTACGAAGCGGTAGTGGACGGGTTGGCGATGCTCATTGGTTCCCATTGTGAAATCGTATTGCACTCTTTGCAGGATTTGAAATGCTCGGCCATCCGCATTGCTAACGGTGAACACACGGGCCGTAAAATTGGCTCACCGATTACTGACCTTGCGTTGCGTATGCTGCATGATATGACGGGTGCGGATAGCAGCGTGTCGAAGTGTTACTTCACACGTGCGAAAAGCGGTGTCTTGATGAAGTCGGTGACGATTGCCATTCGCAACCGTGAGCATCGCGTGATTGGTCTGTTGTGCATCAACATGAACCTTGATGTCCCTTTCTCGCAGATAATGAATACCTTTATCCCACCGGAAACCCCGGAAGTGGGCTCTGCCGTCAACTTCGCTTCTTCGGTGGAAGATCTGGTTACCCAGACGCTGGAATTCACAATCGAAGAAGTGAATGCCGATCGTAATGTTTCCAACAACGCGAAGAACCGCCAGATCGTCCTGAATTTGTATGAGAAAGGCATCTTCGATATTAAAGATGCCATCAACCAGGTCGCCGATCGGCTGAACATCTCCAAACATACGGTCTACCTCTATATTCGTCAGTTCAAAAGTGGCGATTTCCAGGGGCAAGATAAGTAATGCGTTTTGCCATCATGGTGACGGGGCCTGCATACGGCACGCAGCAGGCGAGCAGCGCGTTGCAATTTGCTCATGCGCTACTCAAAGAAGGGCATGAGCTAAGCAGCGTCTTTTTCTATCGTGAAGGTGTGTATAACGCCAACCTACTCACTTCGCCTGCCAGTGATGAATACGATCTGGTACGGGCCTGGCAACAGCTGAACCAACAGCATGGTGTAACACTGAATATTTGCGTGGCTGCGGCGTTGCGACGCGGCGTGGTTGATGAGACTGAGGCAAAGCGGCTGGGGCTGGCAGGAGCTAATTTACAATCAGGTTTTAACCTCAGCGGGCTTGGATCGCTGGCTGAGGCATCCCTGACCTGCGATCGCGTGGTGCAATTCTGATGAAACGTGTTGCTTTTGTCTTTTCTACCGTGCCGCACGGCAGCGCATCTGGCCGTGAAGGGTTAGATGCATTGCTGGCGACCTCTGCATTAACGGAAGACCTCGGTGTGTTTTTTATCGGTGATGGCGTCTTTCAAATCCTTCAGGGACAGCAACCGGATGCCGTGCTGGCGCGAGACTATATCGCGACCTTCAAGCTGTTAGGGTTGTACGATATCGATCAATGTTGGCTCTGCGCTGCCTCATTACGCGAGCGGGGCCTTCAGCAGGGGAGTAATTTTGTGATCGATGCGACAGCGCTTGAACCGGAAGATTTACGCCGTGAGTTAGGCAACTATGACGTCATTTTAAGGTTTTGAGACTCTCATGCTGCACACACTACATCGCTCCGCGTGGCTTACCGATTTCTCCTCTCTTCTTCGTCTGATTGATAAAGACGATGAACTTTTATTGCTCCAGGATGGCGTGACGGCAGCAATCGAAGGAAGCCGTTTCCTTGAAAGTCTGCAAAATGCCTCCATTAAGGTCTATGTACTGGAAGAAGACATTAAGGCTCGCGGGTTGAGCGGTCAAATTTCAGACAGTGTCGTCAGGGTTAGCTATACTGACTTCGTCAGACTTACGGTGAAGCATCCCAGCCAGATGTCCTGGTAATTGTGGGATCGTTGTATATTTCTTGACACCTTTTCGACACCGACCTAAAATTCTGCGTCCTCATATTGTATGAGGTCGTTTTATTACGTGTTTACGAAGCAAAAGCTAAAACCAGGAGCTATTTAATGGCAACAGTTAACCAGCTGGTACGCAAACCACGTGCACGCAAAGTTGCAAAAAGCAACGTGCCTGCGCTGGAAGCATGCCCGCAGAAACGTGGCGTATGTACTCGTGTATATACTACCACTCCTAAAAAACCGAACTCCGCACTGCGTAAAGTTTGCCGTGTTCGTCTGACTAACGGTTTTGAAGTGACTTCCTACATCGGTGGTGAAGGTCACAACCTGCAGGAGCACTCCGTGATCCTGATCCGTGGCGGTCGTGTAAAAGACCTCCCGGGTGTTCGTTACCACACCGTTCGTGGTGCGCTTGACTGCTCCGGCGTTAAAGACCGTAAGCAATCACGCTCCAAGTATGGCGTGAAACGTCCTAAGGCTTAATGGTTCTCCGTTAAGTAAGGCCAAACGTTTTATATTAATGTCAAACTAAACTCTTAGAGTTTTGGACAATCCTGAATTAACAACGGAGTATTTCCATGCCACGTCGTCGCGTCATTGGTCAGCGTAAAATTCTGCCGGATCCGAAGTTCGGATCAGAACTGCTGGCTAAATTTGTAAATATCCTGATGGTAGATGGTAAAAAATCTACTGCCGAAACTATCGTATACAGCGCGCTGGAGACCCTGGCTCAGCGTTCTGGTAAAAACGAACTGGAAGCTTTCGAAGTAGCTCTCGAAAACGTGCGCCCGACTGTCGAAGTTAAGTCTCGCCGCGTTGGTGGTTCTACTTATCAGGTACCAGTTGAAGTCCGTCCGGTCCGTCGTAATGCTCTGGCAATGCGTTGGATCGTTGAAGCTGCTCGTAAACGCGGTGATAAATCCATGGCTCTGCGCCTGGCGAACGAACTTTCTGATGCTGCAGAAAACAAAGGTACTGCAGTTAAGAAACGTGAAGACGTTCACCGTATGGCAGAAGCCAACAAGGCGTTCGCACACTACCGTTGGTAATCCCTTCGGAGTTTTAGTCACCAGGCGGGCGCTTCTAGTAAGCAGCCCGCTTTGGGCTACTTAAATTGAACGCCTAAAAGATAAACGAGGAATCAAATGGCTCGTACAACACCCATCGCGCGCTACCGTAACATCGGTATCAGTGCGCACATCGACGCCGGTAAAACCACTACTACCGAACGTATTCTGTTCTACACCGGTGTAAACCATAAAATCGGTGAAGTTCATGACGGCGCAGCCACCATGGACTGGATGGAGCAGGAGCAGGAACGTGGTATTACTATCACCTCCGCAGCGACTACTGCATTCTGGTCTGGTATGGCTAAGCAGTATGAACCGCATCGCGTAAACATCATCGACACCCCGGGGCACGTTGACTTCACTATCGAAGTAGAACGTTCCATGCGTGTGCTTGATGGTGCAGTAATGGTTTACTGCGCAGTTGGTGGTGTTCAGCCTCAGTCTGAAACCGTATGGCGTCAGGCAAACAAATATAAAGTTCCGCGCATTGCGTTCGTTAACAAAATGGACCGTATGGGTGCGAACTTCCTGAAAGTTGTTGGTCAGATCAAAACCCGTCTGGGCGCGAACCCTGTTCCGCTGCAGCTGGCAATTGGCGCTGAAGAAGCGTTCACCGGTGTTGTTGACCTGGTGAAAATGAAAGCCATCAACTGGAACGAAGAAGATGCAGGCGTAACCTTCACTTATGAAGATATCCCGGCTGACATGCAGGAACTGGCTGAAGAATGGCACCAGAACCTGATCGAGTCCGCTGCAGAAGCTTCAGAAGAGCTGATGGAGAAATACCTGGGTGGTGAAGAACTGACTGAAGAAGAGATCAAAAAAGCTCTGCGTCAGCGTGTTCTGAACAACGAAATCATCCTGGTAACCTGTGGTTCTGCGTTCAAGAACAAAGGTGTTCAGGCGATGCTGGATGCGGTAATTGATTACCTGCCATCCCCAGTAGACGTACCTGCGATCAACGGTATTCTGGACGACGGTAAAGATACTCCTGCTGAGCGTCATGCTAGCGATGACGAGCCGTTTGCTGCTCTGGCATTCAAAATCGCTACCGACCCGTTCGTGGGTAACCTGACCTTCTTCCGCGTGTACTCTGGTGTGGTTAACTCCGGTGACACCATCCTGAACTCCGTGAAAACTGCACGTGAACGTTTCGGCCGTATCGTACAGATGCACGCTAACAAACGTGAAGAGATCAAAGAAGTTCGCGCGGGCGATATCGCTGCTGCTATCGGTCTGAAAGACGTGACCACTGGTGACACTCTGTGTGACCCGGATCACCCGATCATTCTGGAACGTATGGAATTCCCTGAGCCGGTAATTTCCATCGCGGTAGAACCGAAAACCAAAGCTGACCAGGAAAAAATGGGTCTGGCTCTGGGCCGTCTGGCTAAAGAAGACCCGTCATTCCGCGTATGGACTGACGAAGAATCTAACCAGACCATTATCGCTGGTATGGGTGAGCTGCACCTCGACATCATCGTTGACCGTATGAAGCGTGAATTCAACGTTGAAGCGAACGTCGGTAAACCTCAGGTTGCTTACCGTGAAGCGATTCGCGCGAAAGTTACCGATATCGAAGGTAAACACGCTAAGCAGTCTGGTGGTCGCGGTCAGTACGGTCATGTTGTTATCGACATGTACCCGCTGGAGCCGGGTTCAAACCCGAAAGGCTACGAGTTCATCAACGACATCAAAGGTGGTGTAATTCCTGGCGAATACATCCCGGCCGTTGATAAAGGCATCCAGGAACAGCTGAAATCTGGCCCGCTGGCTGGTTACCCGGTTGTTGATCTGGGCGTGCGTCTGCACTTCGGTTCTTACCATGACGTTGACTCCTCTGAGCTGGCGTTTAAACTGGCCGCTTCTATCGCCTTCAAAGATGGCTTTAAGAAAGCGAAACCAGTTCTGCTTGAGCCTATCATGAAGGTTGAAGTAGAGACTCCGGAAGAGAACACCGGTGACGTAATCGGTGACTTGAGCCGCCGTCGTGGTATGCTTCGTGGTCAGGAATCCAACGTCACTGGCGTTGTTATCCATGCTGAAGTTCCGCTGTCTGAAATGTTCGGATATGCAACCCAGCTGCGTTCTCTGACCAAAGGCCGTGCTTCTTACTCCATGGAGTTCCTGAAGTACGACGATGCGCCGAACAACGTTGCTCAGGCCGTTATTGAAGCCCGTGGTAAATAATCCACAGGATTAAAACCTAAGTCCCGTGCTCTCTCCATAGGGGAGAGCACTATAGTAAGGAATATAGCCGTGTCTAAAGAAAAATTTGAACGTACAAAACCGCACGTTAACGTCGGCACCATCGGCCACGTTGACCACGGTAAAACTACCCTGACCGCTGCAATCACTACCGTACTGGCTAAAACCTACGGCGGTGCTGCTCGTGCATTCGACCAGATCGATAACGCGCCGGAAGAAAAAGCTCGTGGTATCACCATCAACACTTCTCACGTTGAATATGACACCCCGACTCGCCACTACGCACACGTAGACTGCCCGGGCCACGCCGACTATGTTAAAAACATGATCACCGGTGCTGCGCAGATGGACGGCGCGATCCTGGTTGTTGCTGCGACTGACGGCCCGATGCCGCAGACTCGTGAGCACATCCTGCTGGGTCGTCAGGTAGGCGTTCCGTACATCATCGTGTTCCTGAACAAATGCGACATGGTTGATGACGAAGAGCTGCTGGAACTGGTAGAAATGGAAGTTCGTGAACTTCTGTCTCAGTACGATTTCCCGGGCGACGACACTCCGATCGTTCGTGGTTCTGCTCTGAAAGCGCTGGAAGGCGAAGCAGAGTGGGAAGCGAAAATCATCGAACTGGCTGGCTTCCTGGATTCTTACATCCCAGAACCAGAGCGTGCGATTGACAAGCCGTTCCTGCTGCCTATCGAAGACGTATTCTCCATCTCCGGTCGTGGTACCGTTGTTACCGGTCGTGTAGAGCGCGGTATCATCAAAGTTGGTGAAGAAGTTGAAATCGTTGGTATCAAAGAGACTGCTAAGTCTACCTGTACTGGCGTTGAAATGTTCCGCAAACTGCTGGACGAAGGCCGTGCTGGTGAGAACGTTGGTGTTCTGCTGCGTGGTATCAAACGTGAAGAAATCGAACGTGGTCAGGTACTGGCTAAGCCGGGCTCTATCAAGCCGCACACCAAGTTCGAATCTGAAGTGTACATTCTGTCCAAAGACGAAGGCGGCCGTCATACTCCGTTCTTCAAAGGCTACCGTCCGCAGTTCTACTTCCGTACTACTGACGTGACTGGTACCATCGAACTGCCGGAAGGCGTAGAGATGGTAATGCCGGGCGACAACATCAAAATGGTTGTTACCCTGATCCACCC